>CAZIDG010000123.1:0-10033 GCA_964538065.1 uncultured Verrucomicrobiota bacterium | reverse complement strand
AGCGTGACCTCCGCATCAAACTCCGAACCATCCTTGCGCCGGAAACGCCACTCGAACATCTGCGGCCGCCCGGCCATGGCGTGCTCGAACAAATGCGCCGCCAGCTCTTTTGAAGGCTGGCCATTGGGCTGGAACGCTGGGGAGGATTCCTCAACACTCGAGGCCAGCATCTCCTCCCGCGTCATCGCAAAGAGCTCCAGGGCCACCGAATTGCAGTGGATGGGTTTCTGGCCGATCAGAAAAACGATGGCTGTGTGCGAACACTCGAGCAGATGCTGATAGGCCTGGATATCCAGACTCTCATCCGTGATGACCGTGGGTGCCTTGGGCTCAGAGGACGGACTGGCCTCTGATTGCGGGAGTGGGGTGCCAGCAGGGGCCTGGCACGCAAAATCGCTCTCGTTTTTGCGAGTCATAGTCAACGGCGCAGGTGGATGATATATCCAAAGTATCTCTCTTGGGCATCGCTTCTGCAAGCCTAGTTTAACGGTAATGTAAAATAACCTACCCCTCGATCCGTCCACCGCCATGCACCAGCCCCCTTCATATCCCATTGCCGCTCAAAAAAAAGCACCCGTCCCCCTCGCGGGAAACGGGTGCCTGAAGGAACTTAATAAAGACTAGTCCTTGGTCGCTTCGGCCAGCGCACCCGTCGTCGGAACGATGGGCGACATCAAACCGGCCTTGGCCGCCAGGAAATACACCACGGCGCCGGTGATCATCGCGAACACCGGGGCGATGGGCAGGTTGCAGCCGAAGTTGGGCAGGATGCCGATGGCGAAACCGATGCCCCAAGCCAGCCAGCCCGCGGCATTGTAGCCTTCACGAGGGCCCGACCAGCGGTTGCCCGCCAGGACGTAATCCACCGCCATGGCGCCGCAGATGGGACCGAAGGAGGCGCCGATCAACCCGAACACCGAGCCCAGGTTGGCCGCGGCGCCCGTGAGCGCCAGGATGATGGCGATCGCCGCGCCAATGCCCACCGAGATGAACGGAGGCACCGAAGGCAGCGTGGTCTTGATGCTGTTGGCCGCGATCAGCGAGCTGAAGCAGGCCGAGGGGAAGGCCGCCACCGCCAGGAGGAACATGACGATCTTGCCGGGGCCATCGCCCAGGATGAACGGAATCATGGCAAACGCGTTGTTGGCGAACTTGCCGCTGGCCTTCACCTTGGCCATGATCTCAGGGTTGCCATAGGCGCCCGCCACGATGAGCATCGCCAGGCCGGCTGCGAAGAAGATTGCGCAGAAAATGCCCACAAAACCGCCCATGTGCACATCCCGCTTGTCGCGCGCGCCCGAACCGAAATCCACGCCCGCCGCACCCGCCGTCGCGAAGAACCCGACCGCGTAGGTGACGATCGCAAAAATGATCAGCGAGGGGGACATGGCCGAACCCACCGCGGTGGCATCCAGGCCTTCATTGAGCTTCACCACTTCGGTGGCATTGAAATTCTTCAGGCCTGTGAACGTGGCCAGGAACAGGACCACCAGGGTGATCACCGGAATGAACGGCAGGTAGGTGGACACCTTGGCCACATACTTGATGCCGAACAGGCCCAGGAGGGCCGCCAGGGCGCCCCAACCGATCATGATCGCATACTTGATCGTCGTGACTCCCGCGCCCGAGGCGTCACCAAAAATCACCATCAGTGCCTGGCTCGAGTAATAGGTGTTCACCGCCAGCCAGCCGAACTGCAGCAAACCCATCAACAGGCCGGGCAGGATGAACCCGCCGCGCGCGCCGAAGGTCGAGGTGCCCACAATATAGAGGGGCAGACCCGTCTTCATGCCCGCCATGCCCAGCACCACATAATAGAACGCATGGCAGATCAGCGCCGCCAGGGCCAGACCCACCAGCGGCAGGCCGATGCCATGGGCGAAGACCGACCCGGCGGTCTTGAAGTCCGTGGCGCCCAGCCAGAATACGAACCACAGCATGATGCCCGCGTACGTCGGCGCGGTGTTCTTGAACCACGGGGCGCGATTCGCCTTGGGATTCGGCGCCGCGTTCGCAATATATGACGGCAGTTGATTAGTGCTTTGTGAGTTAGTCATGATGCGCCGTTATCGCAATTCCGGATAAAAGAGCAAGCCTAAAAAGCGCTTTGCAGCCCTCTCTGAAGGCCTCCCAATCCCCCTCCATCCAGCCATTTTCGCCTCCCTCTTCCACCCAAATCCCAGGAATGCCTCCGGCGGGGGCCAGCACCCCACACGGGCTCCACTCTTGCCCCTCATTGCCCCTCCTTGTGCCAAAAGATTCCCCAACATGCCCCACTTTTACACTTGCCCAACCCCGGCGCCGGGCAAAAATACCCCCATGCAGACAGACTTGCACACTAAGCTCGATTTCATCTTCGGACGTCGCAGCATCCGGGTCTTCAAACCCGGTGCGGTGGACGACGCCACGGTGCGCACGCTCCTTGAGGCCGCCATGGCCGCCCCCTCCGCCTGCGCCAAGGACCCCTGGCACTTCGTGGTGGTGCGCGACCGCGCCACCCTGCGCCAGCTCGCCGACGCCCTCCCGTACGGCAAGATGCTCGCCGATGCCGCGGTGGGCATCGTCGTCTGCGGCGACACCGAGGTGGCGCACGATCACAAACTCAGCTATCTCCTGCAGGATTGCGCGGCCGCCATTGAAAACCTGCTTTTGGCCGTCCATGCGGCAGGACTCGGCGCCGTGTGGCTGGGCGTACACCCCCGGGAAGACCGGATCGCGAAACTTAGCGCCCTCCTCAAGCTCCCGGGCCATGTCCTGCCTGTATCCGCCATCGCCATCGGCCAGCCTGGCGAGACCAAGCCTCCCCGCACCCGCTACAAGGAGGAATCCGTCCACCACGACACCTGGTAACCACCTGGGCCTGGGCGAGGCGTCTGATGGGATCATGGTCCCGCGAAACTGACGTGTCACCGTCGGCATGGGCTGTCCCCTGCCGGCCACCTGGCGGAAACCTGGCATTCTGGGATGTCGCGCGGCTGCGTCCCGGGAGAGATCCCGATCATTCCTTTTCTTTTGTGGGCACGAAGTACAGCACGAACCTGGCGTTCGCCGGCTTCGCGCCTCCATAGAGGGCCTCGAGGACCGATTCGTCTGTGGCCGAAAAGGCATTGAAGTCAAAATCACTGCCTTCGGAAAGACTCTCGGTGGCCACGGTCTTGCGATTGGCCACATCGACCAGGATGGCTGTGCCATCAATGGGCGCTTTATAGTCGATTTTGAGACCGCCACCCACGACTTTGGCCCCGGGGGGCAGATAAGTGGGGGTGGTGCAGCCTGCTCCGAGCAGGCAGGCGCAAAGACCCGCGAGAGTGATCATTTTGTTTTTCATGGCAACAGCTCATCCGTGCTTGTTTCTTCCTCGAATGACTTCCCGCCCCTTGCGGGACATCAGTGGCCTCCATAAACACTGAATGGCAAACCGTGGCAATTCGAAAATGCCTGAAAAAACACCACGATTCCGCTTGTGTCGGTTTGCATATATGGTATATCGGCCGACATGGAAGCACCCATGTCACCCCACTCTTCACCTGAACCGTTGCCCGCCCGGACAACCCCGACCCGCCGCCGATGGTTTGTGGCAGGCATTGGCGTCCTGGTCGTGGTCACTGGCGCACTTCTCTTGTTCCTCAACACCAACAGCGAGGACGCCGAAGTCCAACGACTGTTGAATCAGGCGCGACTGGGCAACCAATCCGCCTGGCGCCAGAAGGCCGCCTCATTTTTCTATTCCTGGCCAATGCCGTTCCCCCGCCTGGCCCAGTGGCTGAGCCGGAGTGACGTGAATACCTGGGAAATCGTCAACAAGCTGGAGGCCCTGGGCACGAACGCGGTGCCCGCGCTGGTTCAGGCGCTCGAACACGACCGCAGCGCGACCGTGCGTGAAGTGGCGGCCAACACCCTGGAACAGTTCAGCCTGCCGGGGACCATGGGCCCGCTCACCAATGCCCTGGTAAAAGACAAGAGCCCCGAAGTGCGCCGCGTTTGCGCTTCGGCCCTGGGGATGTTGCGCATGACCAACACCATTCCCCTGCTCGGGCAGGTGCTGACCAATGACACCGCCAGCGAAGTGCGGCAGAACGCGGCGAGCAGCCTGGGGCGTTTTCATAATCCTGCCCTCAACGCGGTCCTGACGACGGCCCTGGAGCGGGAGTCGGACAGCAATGCGCGAGTATCGATCGTGGAGGCCCTGGGCTGGGTCGGTAATACGAACATGATCGCCTTTGTGTCCGGGATGCTGAAAAAGGATCCCGTGGAAAACATACGGTCCGCAGCCGCCCAATCACTTGGAGCCATGAAGGATCCCTCCGTGGTTCCCGTCCTCCTGGAGACTCTGCAAACCGATGCCAGCTCGAACATCCGTTCCTCAATCATCCGATCCCTGGGCGAATTGAAAGACCCGCGTGCCATTGCCCCACTGCTCCGATTGGTCTCGGAAGACTCCGAGGAAGACACCCAGTCCAGTGCCCTGGATACCCTGGCCAAGCTGCCCCTGACCAGCCTGCCCTCGGAAATTCTAGCAGTATTGACCAACAACCTGTCCTCACGCGTCCGCCAGAGTGCGGCCGAATTTCTGGGCGCCGCCGGTTTCCGGGAGGCTGTGCCGGTGCTCATGACGTGCCTGGAAAAAACGGCTGATCCGCAATTGAGGGTCGCCTGCGCCAGGGCATTGGGCAGCCTGGGCGACACGCAAGCCATCCCTGTGCTGGTCAACGCCTTGAAGCGGGATACCAGCACCATGCAGGCGGCGGTGAGCGCCCTTGGCAAGCTCGGAGACCCGGGCGCCGGCCAGGCGTTGATGAGTGTCATGGGCAGTGCCAACGAAAACACGCGGGATGAATTGTACCTGGCACTGGGCCAGATGGGTTGCCAGGCCGCCGTGCCCGAGTTGCTCAAGGCCATGGAAACGGAGAAGAACATCAACATGCGCTCCAGTGCCGCGCGCAGCCTGGCCATGCTGGGTGAACCCAGGGCCGTTCCATTCCTTGTCACCATGCTCGCTCCCAAGGAAAAATTTTATAATCGTGACGAAGTTGCCTGGTCCCTCGGAAACCTGGCCGATACCAATGCCATTCCCGCCCTGCGCCGCTGCCTGAAAGACAAGGCGAGGGATGTCAGCTTTGTGTCTGCCTTTGCCCTCTACGAACTGGGTGACACCGGATGCATCCCCGACCTCCGGAGCAACCTGTCCCATGGCGATGATTTTGTGCGTCTGGGCACCGCCGGAGCCCTGGCCCTGTTCCAGGATACCAATGGCGTGCCCATCCTAGAAACCAGCCTGGATGCCGAGGAACCCTGGATGCAGTTCACGGCAGGCATCTCCCTCGTCTGTCTGAATCATCCCGCCGCCCAACCCGGCCTGGCGCGCATGAGCCAGCACCGAACCCCCTTCCTGCGCACCATGGCCCAGGCCGCCCGCCAGGGCAAAGGCCCCGCAGCCGCCAGCGTCCTCCTGCATGATCGGGACGAGGATGTCCGTCATTACGCCACGCGGATGTTGTTGATACTGAACGATCCCGCCACCCTGCCCGCCCTGCGCGAGGCATGCAATGACGTGAATCCCGAGACGCGGATCGCCGCCCGCCTGGCCGTGCGCCGGATCGAGCGCCTGTCCCACCATTAGAAGATCGGCTGCAGACTTCCTGCCATGGTTTGCTGACTGGGGAGGGCTGATGGAAATGCCTTCCTCAAAAACACAACCCGTTTTCCTTCGGGTTGTGGGTGGAGAAGGATTGCGGCACTATTATTGCTGAGTCTATAGCAATGGTTTTCCGTCCAACATCAATGCTGCCACGTGGGGTTGTGAGGGGGTAGCGAATAAACCGGCATGCCTGCCAACGTACAACCGAGGCTGGTGCCATGGATGATGCTGATTTGGATGCTGGGGATCCACACCGGATCTTTGTGCACTCAAGCCGGCGTGCCGGGGCTTTTGTCCTTGGAGGTGCATGCGGTCTATCGCGCCCAATTCACGCCGCCGCCCGATCTGGTGGGCAGGATGGACGATCACCTGGAGATCGTCCTTGATGGTAAAGCCCAGTGGCGCTGGCAGTTAGGCACGAACGATATCACCGTCGGCCTCCAAAAGATCAGTGAGGAAGCCACCGTGAGCGGCGGGGGGGCGGGGTTTATCCATACGGTGGATAACCTGGATTGGACCTATGCCGTCGCCAAACAGTCGGCGGATGATTTCCTGAAGATCACCTTTGACCGCCAGTCGGGAACGGCCGTGATCGGCCTTGAGGATGTGCTGGATGCGCAGACGCTTGTGCTGACGCCGTCGTTTGAAACCCCCATGGCGCTGAACTTGATCCGGTTGGCGGACAACGCGTTGCGTGCAAACACGGCCGGGCGCACGGTGCAGTTTTCGTCCACGGAGAACCAATACACGGCCACGGGAACGATCCAGGCCAGCACGCCTCAGGAGTACCTGCCGTCGTCCGGGACGATTTCGGTCTCCTACACCATCTCGTACACCGATTATCCCCTTGAGGCTGTGTTGACGCCCGGTTCCCAATACGCCACGTGGCTGCCGGCGGCCAGTCCTGTGGACACGATGCCGGGGACCAACCTGGCCGTCACGGTGGCGCTGCGGGTGGCAAGCGATCCGGGGTTGACTCCGCCCGACAAGGCATTCATCACGTTCAGGTTGCGCAATGTATCCATGGAGCCGGGGGCCTGCCTGAATGCCCCATCGGCGGCCCAGGCCTCGCTGGCGCCGGACCTGCGGTTTGCCACCAATGCCGCGTTCGAGATCAGCGAGGACGGCTTGATGGCCACGACCCGGGAGCCCGTCTATTCCGCCCAGATCCAGGTGGCGGCGTATGACTGGGGCGCCTTTGGCCAATTGGAGGCCACAGTGGTCAGCGAAAATCACCAGGAAATCCCCGTGCGCATCGGTTCAGACACGAATGCGACATTTCTATCCATCCCGCTCGATGACAACGGGAACCACATTGCCGATGGCTGGGAAAAGGGGATGGGAATTCTCGAATCCAATCTGCCGCCGGAGTGGGCCTCGCCCCCCCTGCCGCCGCACCAGCGGTACGCGGGGGATGGCCTCTCGCTCTACGAGAAATACCGGGGGTTCGTCCTGTTCGGGGCTCATGAGCGGCTCGATCCCATGGCACGGCACCTGTTCATCCACGATCCCGATGGGGTGGCGGCGCTGGCGATGACCGATCCGCGTTGCAAGTCGATCAACATCACCCATGCCGCCCAGTGCCGGGTATGCTGGGTGGATGATGCGGATTGGTCGGGAGCGGGCCAGGCGGGACAGGGGCGACGGGTCATCAATTTCAACACGTCGGGCCTGGCGCACCTGGTGAATCAACACGCGCTTGATGTTCGGGCGGCGCTTGAGGAGGAACCAGGCGGCAGCAGCACATGGCAGGAAATCATGGCCCAGGCCGGGTTCCAGCCGGGCGGGAGTCCCACGCGCAATACGCTGGGTCTGGCCTTTGCCGATCCCTCGCTGAGCGGGTCGGGATCGCCGTCCAGCACCCTGCTGTGCGTGCTCTATCTGAATCAGATGACCGATTACCTGCGGAACACGGTGGTGTATCACACCCAGGGGCTTCCACGATTCACAAATTATGCCCAACTGCCTCCGGCTGAACGTGCCGCCATGGCGCAAGCCATGGCCGCCGAGGCCGATCAATACATCGCGGAACATCCGGTGGACTACTGGACGCGCTCCTTGAAACAAACGGCCACCGTGGTCACACATGAGCTGGGCCATGGCGTGGGCATCCTGGATCACGACCCCGCCCAGGAGGGCGATCCGCTATGCCTGATGCGCACCTTTGGTTTTGACCTGCCACGCAATCCATTGGATCGCTTTGAATTGCAGGCGCGCACTCCCTGGCCGGACCTCTTTTGTGCCAGCACCAACGCCACGCATGGCCTGGGCTGCCAGGGCCAGATCAAAATCACCGATCAATAGCCCTCAGGATGGCGCCGGGTTCATGGCGCTGGTTTACGCAGGAAGATCAGGGTGAGGCGGTCGGACACCCGCTGTTCGCGGCAAGGGACATAACCCAGGCGCTGGTACATCGTCAGGTTGCGCGCGCTTTTGTGCCCGGTGAACACTTCAAAACAGCGCGCTTGTGGGAAGCGGTGCTCCACTTCGCTCATGAGCGCACGTCCGATGCCCTGGTGCTGCCATTCCGGATGCACCATCAGCCGTCCAATCGAGCATGTACCGCCATCGAGCTTTGCCCGAACCGAACCCACCAACACCAGCGAGCCGGGTACGATGGCCTTGAGGATCTGCCAGGAGCCCAAGCTCGCCAGCAATGCCTCCAATGATTCCGTGAGCGGAGGAATGTTCCAATCCTGGTAAAGCCCGGCCTCGGCTTGAAAGGCGAGCCGTTGCAGGCGAAGGATGGCTTCGGCATCGCTGGGTTTTGCGGTTTCGATCACCATGGACATGCAGGAGAGCGTGGTTCAAGGGACGCGTTTGTTCACAGGCGCAATCGGAATCCGAGCCGGTTCAAACCGGTGGCCACGGTCAGGATCACCACGCCGATGAGGATGGATCGGCCCATGGCACAGGCGAGGTTGATTTCCGAAATGCGACCATAGAAACCGCTCAGGTGCAAAACGTCCAGGGTGGGATAAAGCATGTTATGAAAGAGGTAGGCCAGGAGGACATTCTGGCCGAATAGCGCCAGTGAACGCAGGCTGCGTCCCGAAGCGGAGGCGTCCATGATCAGGTAAAAGATCAACCAAAGGGCGGCGGTGATGGCACAGGCCCAGAGGCACCAGGAGGGCGTCGCCTGGTTTTTATTGATGCCATAGAGGGGATGCAACAGGCAGGCCGCCGCTGCACAGCCCGCGATCATCCATCCCGTGAAACGCGCCCGCGCGGCCACACTGGCTGTATCGGGCGTCTTCAAGATGGTGCCCAGGAGGATGCCTCCCACCGTGATGGCCGGATGCGCCCCAAGCATCGACCCAATGCCCACGTAATGCGAAAGCCAGAAGTTGTTGAACAGGCCGCCGCGGTCGGCTGAAAACAGGCATAATAAAAGCGCCATGGATCCCAGCAGGGCCGTGCGGTTCCGGCGGAAGCACAGGAACACGACCGAGCCCACCAGGTAGGCCCAGCCAATCAGACCCAGGATTCCGTACCATTGCGTGCGAATGTAGAGCGGCGAGAGTGTGATGATCCGTTCGTCCCCGGCTCCCCGGTACGCAAAGGCCAGCCAGACCAGGAGCAAGAACCCCATCGCACGCAGGCCGAGCGTGCAGTAGCGTCTCCACGCTGGAACACCCTGGCCCCTGGACGTGGGAACGAGATCGCAAAAAGCCAGAATCGCCCCCGCATACATCAACATCGCCCAGAGCGATCCCGACCATCCCATCACGGCCGCATTGGGTTCTCCATTGACCATGAGGATGCCCAGCGCGAGCAGCGACACGGTGCGGGTGGCGACATGCCCGAGCAGCTTCCAGACCGGCTCCCCTTTGTCCAGCCGCGATCCCAGCGCAAACGGAATCGACATGCCCACAATGAAGAGAAAGCCCGGGAACACCAGATCGACGAAGGTCATCCCATTACCATCCGCCTTGAAATGTCGCATCCACCAGGGAACGATCGACGCGGGCGCGCCCGCAATGTCGTTGACGTAAATCATGGCGAACATGACCAGCGCGCGCAGGGCATCGATGGAAACGGCGCGAGCCGTTCCCGCAGCGGGCGTCGGCTGCGATTGTGTTGGCATGGCAGGCTTGGGAACCATGGAGCGATCCTGACAGTTGCGGACGCGGCGCGCAATTCTGAAGATGCGACGAGGCATTCAAAGTCATTGCCAGGCGTCCATGGACTTGATATGCATAACCACAATGATGAAAACAGAATTGCGTTCTTGCCCGAATCATCCGTCCGTCCTGTCCGATCTTGTCCGTTCCGTCGAACTGTGGATACAGAATACTGCCCGGTGGGGTGTCCTTTTCCTGGCGTTGTCTTCTGCGTCACTACAGGCTGCGGTGCATTATGTGAATGGGGGCTTGGAGACCGATCCGGTGCCCA
>CAZIDG010000122.1:0-10362 GCA_964538065.1 uncultured Verrucomicrobiota bacterium | reverse complement strand
CTATTTGTTATAAACAAATTAGGATTGGAGGCGAGGGTCGGAATTGAACCGACGCATAAGGCTTTTGCAGAGCCCTGCCTTACCACTTGGCTACCCCGCCCAACGTCGAGCAGAGGATAATGAATTCACGGCGCCATGCAAGTGCTTTTACGTGGCGGCACGGCGCGATTTTTAAGGTTCCATGCCTCGGGAGGGGGGTATTACCAGGGAGGACGGTTGGAGGGATGATCGATTGTGGGGAAAACTGATCGGTGTCGGAGGGGGCAATTCATAACAAGAAACCAGCAAATGAGGAGGTAATGCGCACCGCATGGATGGGATTGCTTGACAGCATCTTGTGAAGGATGGAAGAATGAATGAACGTTCACTCATGTGAGGGGAATGGAGAATGTGGAATCGGATATGGATAAAAAGCTTAAAGTCGATAAAAGACAGGCCATTATGGATGTGGCACGCCAGTGCTTTATTGCACATGGTTTCCATGCCACTGGCATGGCTGAGTTGTCCCAAGCTGCAGGGATGAGCGCAGGCAATCTATACCGGTATTTTCCCAATAAGGAGGCCATTATCCAGGCGATCGTGGACGATACTCGCATGCGAGTGGCTCCCATCTATGAACGTCTCCAATCCCACCCGGATCCAGTCGAGGGCATTGTGGAAATCATTGAACATATTGTTGGGGAGTTCTGCCATGGGCCCGAGAGCCGCCTTTGGATTGAGGTTATTGCTGAAGCGTCTCGCAGCGAAAGCGTTCGAAAAACGTATCTCAAGTGCGATCATGAAATGCGAGTGATTCTGAAGAAACTGCTCCAGCGGGCTATTGATGCCCGTGGGATGGGCGGATCCCCAGGGGAGGCCGAGGCTGGTGTCATATGGTTATCTGCCTTGGTGGATGGAGCCTTGGCACGCATGGCTGTGGACCCAGATGCTGATCTTGCTTCGATGATGGCCATTCTCGGAGGGGGAATTAGGAAGTTTCTTCGCCCATGATTGTTTCCTCCATTTCTCAGAATATCCATTTTTCTTAAGATATGACATCGCCGTTCGATTCCTCGGTTTATCTTGCCTCAGAACAGACTGCGCAACGGGGTGCTGTGCCCGGCTACATCAAGGGTATTGACTCTGCGATTGATCAAGCATTGAAGTGGTTGGTGGAGGAGCAGGAGGAGGAAGGTTTTTGGGTGGGCATGTTGGAATCCAACTGTTGCATGGAGGCTCAGTGGATTCTCGGCATGCATTTCATGGGGATAAAGAATGATCCGAAGCTTAAAGGTGTTGTTCAGGCGATTCTTAACGAACAACGACCAGATGGTTCATGGGAAGTCTATCACCAGGCCCCAATGGGGGATATCAACACAACTGTGGAGTGCTATGCCGCATTGCGATGTTCTGGCTTCAAACCGGATGATGAGCCCATCAAAAAGGCACGCCAATGGATTTTGTCCCATGGGGGGCTAAACAAGACCCGCAACTTTACCCGCATCTGGCTGGCGTTGATTGGTGAATGGCCCTGGGAGTACACACCCGTTGTGCCTCCAGAGTTAATATGTCTGCCATACTGGATGCCATTCAACATTTATTGGTTTGCCAGTTGGGCGAGGGCGACCATTGTTCCGTTGTCCGTTGTTTCAGCACGCCGGCCTGTGCATCCACTTCCTCCCGGCGCCCGATTGCACGAATTGTTTCCTCATGGGCGTGAGCGATTCGATTATTCGATTCCGAAGCGTCTTAGTGGTTTTTGGCCGACCTTTTTCCGTGTTAACGAGAGGTTGCTCCGTGTTTACATGAGTTGTCCCTGGAAACCCGGTCGCGAATCTTCCATCAGACTGTGTCTGGAATGGATCATCCGGCATCAGGATGAGGATGGTGCCTGGGGGGGCATACAACCTCCCTCGATTTATAGTTTGATGGCTCTCCATATAGAGGGGTATCCGAACAACCATGCGGTAGTCCATCGCGGACTTGATGCCTGGAATCATCACTGGTCCTATCAACGGAATGGCGCAACCTATATTCAAGCCAGCGAATCCCCCATCTGGGACACACTCCTAACGCTCCAGGGATTGCTTGATTGCGGTCAAACACCCGAGATCTATCCGCCAATGATTCCGGCGCTGGAGTGGATCCTTGATAAACAAATATTGGCCAAGGGAGATTGGGCCGTGAATGTCAGGGGGGTGGAATGCGGCGGTTGGGCTTTCGAACGGGCCAATACCTTTTATCCCGATCTGGACGATACGGCCGTGGCTATGGTCGTGTTGGCACAGATGCGCCCGATTGTGTCAGAGGAGTATCGACATCGCATCAATGACGCCATCCGCCGGGCCGAAACCTGGGTGCGGGCCATGCAATCGTCCAATGGTGGATGGGGTGCATTCGACAAGGACAACAACAATTGGATACTGACGCTCATACCCTTTTGCGATTTTGGGGAAGTGCTTGATCCGCCCAGCGCGGATCTCACGGGACACAAGCTGGAGGCCTTGGGCGGATTGGGCTACACGATGGCAGATCCGGCGGTGGAACGCGCGGTGGGCTATGTGTTAAGTGAGCAGGAATCCGACGGCAGTTGGTTCGGCCGCTGGGGAGTCAACCATCTCTATGGAACGGCCCTCGTATTGCCGGGGTTGCGCGCGGTCGGGTTCAATATGCGTGATCCCCGAATCCGGAAATCAGCCGAGTGGCTGGCGTCCAAGCAAAGTGCAGATGGGGGATGGGGGGAGTCCTGTGCCTCGTACATGGACGATTCGCTTCGTGCTGCAGGCCCTGACACGCCCTCCCAAACAGCTTGGGCATTGATCGGCTTGCTGGCCATCGAAGATCCCGATTTTGATCCTGTCATCATCCGAGGAGTCCAATGGCTGCTGAAGAATCAGAATCACGGCACTTGGGATCAACCCCACTATGTGGGATGCGGATTCCCGGGCTATGGGATTGGGGAGCGCATCAAATATAAAAAGAACATGAAGAGACTGGCGCAGGGAAGGGAACTGGCTCGTGGATTTATGATTAATTACAACATGTATCGTCATTATTTCCCCATACAGGCCCTGGGACGTGCTCGTAAATACCTTGCTCGACACGCCTGTTGAGGGAACGTTTGACCCTTGAGACAGGTTGGGGGATTATGCGTGGAAATGAGTGGGATTGTCATAACCACGCTGAACGCCAAATTTATCCATGCCGCCCTTGGTCTGCGTTACATCCATGCCAATATGGGGGCGCTGCGCGAAATAACGCGCATGGTGGAGTTCGAAATCAGCCAGAAGCCAATGGAGGTCGTGGATGAACTCCTGGCCCTTCAGCCAGCCATCATTGGCCTGGGAGTGTACGTGTGGAACGCGACACTCGTTGGTGAAATCGTCGCTCTTCTCAAACAAACAGCCCCGGAGAGCATCATCATCCTCGGCGGTCCCGAAGTCAGTTTCGATCCAGAAACTCATCCCACCGCACGATTGGCCGATTATGTCATCTGCGGCGAGGGGGATCTGGCCTTTGCAGCCCTTTGTGGGCAGATCCTTGCGGGACAACCGCCCGCCGACAAGGTAATCCATGCTCCTCCGCCACAATTGGCCAATGTGCTGTTGCCTTACCAGGAATACAGTCACGAGGACCTCCAGAATCGATTGCTCTATGTGGAAACCTCTCGTGGATGCCCGTTTGCATGCGAGTTCTGCCTTTCATCGGTTGGTGGCCCCTTAAGGTTATTCCCTCTCGAACGCGTGCTCGCGGCCTTTGCAGACCTGTTGGAACGGGGTGCGCGTCATTTTAAATTTGTGGATCGGACATTCAACGCCACCCCCAAAACATGTGCAGCAGTCATGGAGTTTTTCCTGAAATCGATGCAGCCAGACTTGTTTTTGCATTTTGAAATTGCGCCTGATCGTTTGCCGGATGAATTGCGTGTTCTCATACAGCAATTTCCCCCAGGATCCCTTCAATTTGAAGCGGGCGTTCAAACGTTCAATCCCGAGGTTGCCACGCGCATTCAACGAAGACAGAGCTACGAGCAATTGGAGACCAACCTGAACTTTTTACGGCGTGAGACGAATGTGCACATACACGCTGATCTGATTGCGGGGTTACCGGGAGAAGATCTGGAAAGTTTTGCGCATGGTTTTGACCGTTTGGTGGCGCTGGCCCCCCAGGAGATACAAGTCGGCGTGCTCAAACGGTTGCGTGGAGCCCCCATTGCAAGGCATGATGCGGAATGGGGCATGGTGTATAATCCCAATCCTCCCTATGAAATCCTCAAGAACCGTTTGTTGAACTATGAAACGCTCAAACGCATCCGTCGTTTCGCGCGGGGGTGGGATTTGGTGGCCAACAGCGGTAATTTTCTGGATACCTATCCTCTCCTATGGCGTGGCCAGGCCTCCCCATTTGTGGCCTTCATGTCCTTCAGCGAATGGCTGCATCAGCGCTTGGGCAGGGGATATGGCATTGCACTGGCACGACTGGGAGATTTGCTGTTTGAATACCTGACCATGCGATGCCAGGTGATGCCAGAAGCACTGGCGCCAGTCATGCTTCAGGATTACCAGCGTGGTGGTCGAAGTGATGTACCGGTGTTTTTGAGGCCATGGTTGCCGCAAACCACCACTCCAACCTCACGACATGTGGTAGAGCAGGGTAACCGAAAGCGCCAAATCCGACGGTTGGGGACATGATCTCCAAAATAAAGGGGCCTAATGAATTTCGCAGTTGCATCATTGTCAGTAGATCAATATATGATTGCAGGTAAGCAAGTTTGGTGGAGTCCCATGGGGGAAAACCGCCTAAGTTACCAACGTAAACACAAAGACCGGTGCTAAACAACACGAGACGCCTTGCGAGGTATATATCGTTGGGGCGCAGTAATTTATGAGTGATAACAGCAACACGCCGCAGTACTCCACGTTCCGCAATTGGATCAGTCTTGCGGGATTGGTGGTTGCCATGGGGAGCTTTTTTAGTTTTCTCCTCCTGTTTGCCATCGACATGTTTTCGAAGGATTCGAGTCCCTATTTGGGGATTTTGACTTTTATCGTGGCTCCTTCGTTTCTGGTATTCGGCCTGTTTCTCATAGCAGTGGGCTGGTATTTCCAGAAGCGCCAGGCCAGGGGGGGCAAGGTTGGGGCAATCCCATCCATTTCGATTGATTTCGCCCGGCCCGAAGACCGGCGCAATTTCGCCATCTTCCTGGTGTGTGCGGTGGTGTTTCTTTTGTTTTCGGCCATTGGCAGTTATCATACCTATCATTTTGCAGAGTCACTGGCCTTCTGTGGGCAGACCTGTCATGAGCCCATGAAGCCCGAATATGTGACGTATCTCAATTCCCCCCACGCTCGGGTGGGATGCACCGAGTGCCATGTCGGTCCCGGGGCGGTTTCCTTCGTGAAGGCAAAATTGAACGGGGTGAACCAGCTCGTGCAAACGCTGGGCAATTCCTATGACCGGCCGATCAAGCCACCGCATAACATGCGTCCTGCTGAGGAAACATGCGGTGAGTGCCATTGGCCCAAGAAGTTCATTGGCAGCAAAGACAAGACTTACACGCATTATCTCTCGGATGAGACCAATACTGTGAATACGGTGCGCATGCTGATTAATGTGGGGGGGGGCGATCCCACGCATGGCCCGGTAGGGGGTATTCACTGGCACATGAACCTTTCAAGCAAGGTGGAATACATCGCCACGGATGAAAAGAAACAGGTCATTCCCTGGGTGCGTTTGACGGATGCTCAAGGCAAGGTCACCGAATTCCGTTCTTCAGATTTCAAGGATGATCCCTCCAAGTTCCATGTTCGCACCATGGACTGTCTGGATTGCCATAACCGCCCGGCCCATCACCTGCGCTCTGCAGGAGACTCGGTGGATCTGGCGATGAGCCTTGGAAAGATCGACGCATCCATTCCTTTGATCAAATCCAATCTCGTGGCCATTTTGAGCTATACCAACAAAACCGAGGGTGAAGCCATGCAATACATTGCTGACACTCTCAAGAAGGCGTATCCTAAGGAAAAGAGTGTCGAAAAGGTGATTGCTGAGACTCAGCAGATTTACCGTAACAGCATCTTCCCGGAAATGAAGGCGGATTGGCGCTCGTATCCTGATAATATCGGTCACAAGTTGTGGGCTGGTTGCTTCCGTTGCCATGACGGCAAGCACAAGGCTGCAGATGGCAAGCGCAAGATCGAAGCTAGTGGCTGTAATGATTGCCATTCGATCATTGCTCAAGGCAGTGGTGATGACCTGAAGAAATTCAGCTCAGAGGGCCTCAAATTCGTGCATCCCGATGCCTCCTCGGAAGGACAGGATAATGACTGCACGACATGCCATTCCTCCGCGCCGTAGTATTGGGTCTCGCATATAACAAGAAAACCCGGCTCCCAAGCCGGGTTTTTTGTCATTCACGCCTGTCAGGACGCACTGGTTGGTCGGTTGATATTCAATGCCAGACCTGGCAAGGTCTGCTGCTAGCCGGACAGGCATCTTTTCAGCCACTTTTTACGTATCTTTGTGCGATGCGTAGAAAAGTTGGTTTACTCAGTGGTCTGCAAGGATTGTACGAGATCCTTTTCTGCCAGAACCCAATCCTCCAAGGTTAATTCATGATCAGGGAGTTTATCCCTATACATTTCAAAGGCATGTTGCCTTACCATGCCCTTGGTGACGCCTGGGGTAACAGGTTCGGGCTGTTCCTGGTGTTTCTTCTGAACCGTTTTCATAGGTAAAATACCTTTCTGACATAAAGATATCCGAGTAGCCAACGAATGCAAATGCATCCCCTGAATAGGACGAGTGGGCACCTGCAAAACAGGCCCTTGGACAGGGAAAAGATGGGGGATCCAGGCAGGATGGAGGTTGAGAAACGACGAAATCCATGAGCGGCGTTGGTTTTAAGGATGATGGGTGTTCTGTGCACCTGGTTGCCGCGATGCAGGACATTTTTTGCTCATTTTGACTCAACTTTTGCCAGGAGGAGCCGATAGATAGCATTGGGAGTGAAGCGGGCTTTCAACGGCCCGTGGGTGCCATGCGTTGTCCTGATGACGCCTGGCATTCCATAAGAATCGAGTTCATTATGATATCAAGCATTAGCGGAAGCGGCTATAATACGCAGAGCATGGATGAAATGCGCCAAAATCGGTTCAAAAAAATCGATCAGAATGGCGATGGGAAGATTACCAAGGAGGAGATGGAGGCAAGCAGACCCAATGACGGCAAAGGGCCTTCGGTCGACGAAATCTTCAGCAAGGTGGACACTGACCAGGACGGTGTCATTAGTGATGCAGAGGATCAGAAAGCATTTGAGGCCATGCAGAAAAATGGACCTCCTGGTGAACCACCGACCGCATCCAATCTGGCCTCGGAGATTTTCAAAAAAGCTGATTCGGATGGTGATGGCAAGATTACCCAAACCGAGTTGTCATCCCTTCTAAAGGATGAGGACGCTCAATCCGGTGTGCAAGAGCTTTTCAAAACAGCGGATGCCGATGAGGATGGTGCCATTTCGCAATCCGAACTGGAAAAAACCCTCAAGGAAATGATGGAAAATGGCACCCTCAATTTTCCACCTCCGCCCCCAACTGAGGAAAGCAAAGGGACCTATCAAAAGAGCGGTGCGACGCAGGATGGGTATGAGAGTGGGAATATTTCAGTTGTAGCGTAGGCATTCAAAAACGCTCCATCGAAATTTCAATTCACCTGCAAAGGAAAACCTGCTGGCATATTTCAGCCAGCAGGTTTTTATTATGGAGTCCTGGAGAGACCCGGGGGCGTGCAAGTGTATCCTCACTTGAAGGAATCATTGTCCGCATACAAGGGAGTGTATTTGCGCAGACAACGTTCCTTGATCTCTAATGTCCACGTCCCGGGTCACGCCAGGACTCCAAAGTCTTTCTAGCCTGGATTATTGATTTGGTTGACCAGGTGTTGGTGTCATCAGGCCGAATGTGTTGGTACTACTTGCCAGACGGCCGTAGGAAACATCGGTATGTTGTTCTCCAAAAGTCACTGCATCCAAGGCCAGATTGTTGTTGGCATCGGTGTCGATCAGGAACAGTTGCTCGCCCGATGCGGATAATTTGAAACTTGCGTGAAGTCCAGGGGTGTCGGTGGTATCTTCGTCGGCCCATACCACCAAGTAACCTTGGGCTGGAATCGTGGTGCCATCCGGGAAGGACCACTTACGGGGATTGTTCGGTTCGTCGCTGAGATATTTACCCGTGAGATCGACGGTTTCATTTGTAACGTTATGCAACTCAATCCAATCATCATACTCCCCCTGAGGATCCATGCATGTTGAGGTGTTGGAGGCCATGATCTCATTGATGACGACCGACGTCTGCTCTGCCAGGGCAATGGCCACTTTATATTTGTAGGTTTCCTGCTCCGCCCGGGCAGGGGAGAACGAGGCAGCTTTGGCGGTGTTTGCCGAGCGTGCCTCGACATAATAATGGACTTTGCTGCCCGCTGGATAATTCGTGGTTGAGGCTCCGTAAATGCCATCCCCGGCATTTCCATCCCCGTGTGCTCCATCATCAAACATCTGGACGGCGGTGAAACGGCCATAGGACTTTGCACGATGGTACAGCCAGACCGAACTGATGCCGTTACTTCCATTCGCTTGCACTTGTGCTGTGATCGTGGGGACTTCCAGGCATGTCGGTGAGAGATCAGGGGTTGATACTGAGGTAATGATGGGGGCCAAGGGACGTAACTCCGCATGATTGGTCAGGAACTTGTATCGATTGGTGACAAAAGTTCGAAGGGCGACCAGATCATTGGTGTAGGCGGCCATGGTGTAACCTTTTTTCGAATCGGTGGCAATATCGGTGGCGCTCAACGCGGCGTAATGGTTGATGGCGGGAGTCATGATGTCAGGACGGTAGGATTCCTCCAGCACCGTTCGCATATGGGCCAGATACCGCTGCCGTAATTCTGCATTTCCCAGCAATTTCAAAAGAAGCGGCCGACTGGAATCCGTGGCTCCCTGTACTGGGCTGAGTGAATAATCACTGGAGATAAAGGATTCATTACCGTCGTATTCCACAGGATGGAAGCGCCCGCTTTCCGGTTCATAATAGAAGCAATAATCAGCCCCTTTGTAGTAATAGCTGTCTTCATCAGTGAAGATGTTTTCGATGGCCAGGAACCAGAGCCACCGATCAACAGCGAGAACATTCTCAACCGCATCCCGCAGTTGATTCGTGGGGATGTTATTGAGCACGTAGGTGGCGTTGACCAATCGCTGCCAGGCATTGGTGTTGTAATCTGATTTCAATTCATAACTGTTTGTGTAACTGGCGATGGTGGCGCCGAGATAGCTGAATGCAGAGCCACCCCCTCCCATTCCACCCCCCCCAGGGCCACCAGGGCCACCACCTCCAGTACCTGTGCCCATGTTGGGGGCGCGCCAGCGATCGCCATCCGTACTGGCAAAGTATTCTTTAATAAGGTCGTTATTGGGCTGTTGGGCAAAGGAATAGACGCCCCAATATGTGCCGTTGATGTTGAGTTTTACCAAGGCGCCGTGAGGACAGACGGTATACTGCCGCATCGTGTTGAAATACAACGATTCGCGCATGATGGTCTCGTCAGTATAGGCATTGTTCAAGTTGATGGTGTTAAACCCCATCAAATTGGCTGTATCGTTAGTAAAATCGATTTCGATATTGAGAGACTTCTTCGTGGGAGCTGCGCTACCACCCATGCCTGTGTAAGACGTGTTCCCTTTGTAACGTGCTCCAACGCCGTAGTTTGTGATTCCATTATCCATGACCAAAGTGCCCAGTATGCCGATGCCTGTCGTGCGGGCATTGGCCAGCAGTGTCTGCCAGTTGCTCTGGGTAAAGGTCAGACTAATCGTACGGAAAACGTTGGTATCATAGAGACCGGTGGTTCTGACGGCGCGATAATAGCATTCTGATGCTGAAGGCTGTTTGATGGACAGTATTGGTGGCGTCTCGTCTCCCGAAAACAAAGTCCCCAGCCCAGTCTGACTGGACCAGGTGGTAAGATTGCTCGAAACTTGGAATCGCCATTCATCGTCCTTATCGCCCTGTACCTGAAGAAGGGTGTTGGTTCCGTCGCGGGACATGCACATATAAGCCTTCTCCGCATGCATAACATTCGTTGCGAATGGCGTTACTGCCAGCGCGAAGGCCCACCAAAACACAGTCGTAGATTTCATATGCAACCATCAATCCTTTGCCGACCAACGTACCTGGTGACCGATTAAGGAGATATTAAGTTGCGAAAAAATCATTCGATAAAAACTTACGGGGGGAAGTGAATACCTTAGGCCTGCAGGAAGTAATCTATCTTATTGAGTCTCGCATAATAGAGTGACATTAAGGCCATAATTCAGCCTGGGTG
>CAZIDG010000121.1:0-10401 GCA_964538065.1 uncultured Verrucomicrobiota bacterium | reverse complement strand
ATTTTCACGAGCTACTATTTCCGTGAGGCCAACGGCGGCCCCACGCACATCGCCGGGACCCGCTGGACCGAGCCGAAGTAGCAGGGCGCGAGAACAGCCATGTTTTCCCTGCATCGAGACCGGAGATTGAACCTGCCATGCGGCCCGGGCGGAGGATCCCTTGGCGCGTTGTGGCAACCGGGGGCCATCCACCGGGAGGAGGTCGCGTGATCCCGGGCGACGTCATCCAGGCGTTGGCGCGGTCTCAACTGCCGTGCTTTGTTTATGACGGCGCGGCCATCCAACAGCGGGTGGCGCAGGCGTCTTCATTGCTGGACCATTATTTTTATCCCATCAAGGCCTGCCCGGAGCCTGGGGTGGTCCGCGCGGCGCTTGCCACGGGATGCGGCCTGGACCTGTGCTCGGAGGGCGATGTGGAAATCGCCTCCGCGGCCGGATGCCCCGGCGGGCGCTGGAAGTTCACTTCCGCCTGTGCCGAGGCTGCATTGCTGCGCAGGCTGCGCGAGGCGGGGGCGCATCTGGATGCGGATTCACTTGAGCAGGCCCTGCGCTGGGGGGCATGCGGGGGAACCGTCTGCGGTCTGCGCATCACCGCCCAAAATCCCAAGGTGCTCTATGGCTCGAAATTCGGCATTCCCGCGCCGGACATCGCAGACGCGGCACGCCGCCTGGCGGAGGCCGGCGTGCGCTTGGAAGGGCTGCACTTGCATGATCAGCACACCAACCTATCGCCGGATGAATTCGCCACGCGCCTGTTTGAAAATCTGTCTGCGGTTGGCACCGGGGTTCTCCAAACCTGCCAGTATGTAAACATCGGCGGGAGCTGGCCGATGCGCCATGGCATCCCGGCATCGGTGGACGATCTTCGGCATGCGCTGGGGACGCTTCGGGAGCGTTTGGGCGCTGCCGGTTTCCATGGAGCGCTTTACGGCGAACCTGGCCGCTGGGTCGTGGGGCCTTGCGGATACTGGGCGGCGCGTGTGGTGGAGTTAAAAGCCCATCCCCTGGGCAACGATCATCGCGTGGTCGTGCTCGACACGAGCACGCCCGTCCCGTGTCGTCCCTCGCTGGCCCCGTTTACAGTCCTGAGGAACGGCGCTCTCCTGGAGGCGCCCCGCGCCATGACCTGCGACATCTTTGGGTCCGCCAATACCGCCGTGGATTCCATCGGCATCAAGGTCCGCCTGCCCGCTCTCAGGCTTGGGGACGTGCTGGTATCGCTCGGCCAGGGAGCCTACACGCGGTCGTTGATCCCGCCCTTTAACGAGCGGGAACGTCCTGCCGCGGTGGTCCTTAACAGTTGATCCCGGCGTTGCCTCACGCAGCCACCCGTCCGTGCATGGTCCTGAATCCACGGCGCCGGAGGGGTGATTTTCTTTTCACCCGCTTTTGTGTCAAAGGACTTGCCGAAGGTGGGGGTTCTGGGATAGTAATAGGAGCAGTGAGCCAGCATAGCTCAGCGGTAGAGCACCCGATTTGTAATCGGACGGTCGTCAGTTCAATCCTGACTGCTGGCTCCATTTTTATTATCCCCCCCTCCGGGATTTAGTGAAATCCAATCGGAGGCGCCCCCCATTTGGGGTACCCCAGGGCATCATTTGCTATTAAAAGGGAAGGGGATGTGGTAGTGTAAGTTAAGTATGTTTACTAAATTCGGGCTTTCGCCCAGTGTGGTGCAAGGAGTTAAGGCTATGGGGTATGTCAATCCAACCCCCATTCAATTGCGCGCCATACCTTTAATCATGGCCGGGCAGGATGTCATTGGCAGCGCCCAGACCGGTACCGGCAAGACGGCAGCATTTGCCCTGCCCATTCTCTCTCGCATCGGGCCTCACGGTCCCGGACCGCGCGTTTTGATCCTCGAGCCCACCCGTGAGTTGGCCGCGCAGGTGGAGACCGCCTTTCGCGACCTGGCCCGTTTCACGGGCTTGATGATTGCCGTGCTGTACGGCGGCGTGGGGTATGGCAAGCAGAACGACGCTTTGAAAAACGGGGTGGACATCGTGGTCGCCACGCCGGGACGTCTTCTCGACCACATGCAGCGTGGAACGCTCCGGCTGGACAAGGTCCAGTACCTGGTGCTCGACGAGGCCGACCGCATGCTCGACATGGGGTTCCTGCCCGATGTGCGCCGGGTGGTGGAGCGCTGCCCGCGCCAGCGTCATACCTCGCTCTTTTCGGCCACCGTTCCCCCGCAGATCGAGACGCTCATCCGCTGGGCCATGCGCAATCCCCAGATCGTCGAGATCGGCGCCCGGCGTTCCCCGGCGGAGACCGTTTCGCATGCCGTTTATCCCGTGGCAGATGGGCAGAAGTCCGAGCTCTTGCTGGCGTTGCTCAAGCACACCAATTTCGATGCCGCGATTGTGTTCTGTCGCACCAAGCACCGGGCCGACCGCGTGGCGCGCACGCTCAAGCAGCATAACCATGCCGTGGCTGTGCTCCATTCCAACCGCACCCAACGCGAGCGCGAGCAGGCCCTGCGCGGCTTCCGCGACGGCCGGTTCGACATCCTGGTGGCCACGGACATCGCCGCGCGCGGACTGGACATTGCGGACGTGAGCCACGTGATCAATTACGACGTGCCGCAGCACCCCGAGGACTATGTGCACCGGATCGGCCGCACCGGCCGTGCCCAGGCCACGGGCGACGCGTTCACGCTGATGGTTGCCGAGGATCGGACGCATGTCACGTCCATTGAACGGTTTATCGATCGGAAGATCGAGCGCAAGAAGCTCCCCCATTTCAATTACCAGTACACCGCCCTGTTTGAGGACGGCAAGCCGGGCAGGGAACCCGTCATGGGCAAGGCCCGTGGCGTGCGCCTGAGCGGCGGGTACTTCTGCGCTCCTGCCGGACGCCGTCACCGCCATTGACCCCGCCTTGCCCCGGGGGGAGGGCGGTCTTATATTGTTGAAGGCTGGCGCGCGACCGCCAGCCCGCGGTGGACCTTTGCATGACCCGGACCGCCGGGCAGGAGGCGCTGTGAAACTGAGCTTGTGGCATTGTATGGCGGCCATCCTGATGACCTCGCTCATCGGGTTCCTGGGACGGGACCTGGAAGCCGACACCGGCGGCGACCCCGCCGCCGCGCGCCAGAGGATGGTGGATGAGCAACTCGCCGCCCCCGACCGCGGCATCACCAACCGCCGTGTGCTCTCGGTGATGCGCGAAGTCCCCCGGCATGAATTCGTGCTCAAGGGCGACAGGGGCGAAGCCTACCACGACCATCCCCTGCCCATCGGCTATGACCAGACCATCTCCCAGCCCTACATCGTGGCCTTCATGACCGAGCAGGTGGACCCGATGCCCGGGGACAAGGTGCTCGAGATCGGCACCGGCTCCGGATACCAGGCGGCGGTGCTCTCGCGGCTGGTGTCGGAGGTCTATACGATTGAAATCATCGAGCCGCTGGCCAGGCGCGCCCAGGAAACCCTCGCGCGGCTCCAATACACGAATGTTCACGTCAAGGCCGGCGACGGTTATGCCGGCTGGCCCGAGCATGCCCCGTTCGACGCCATCCTGGTCACCTGCGCCCCGGAGAAGGTCCCGCAGCCGCTCATCGACCAGCTCAAGGATCGGGGCCGCATGATCATCCCCGTGGGCGAGTTCGGCAACCAGGACCTCTACCTGCTCGAAAAACGGGGCAGGGAGATCATCAAACGCGCCGTCCTCGCGGTGCGCTTTGTCCCGATGACCGGCAAGGCCGCCCGCCCGCACGAGACGGAATAGCGGGAACTGTTGCAGAGGGGAGGCGGGTGAGGGTGTCCCGTGGGGCGCAGGGCGGTCAGCAGATTTGTCTGGCCACCGATTTTGACCAGGAATATCCTTGGGCTCATGTCCAAGCATTTTCCATTTCAACAGGCCGGTCTTTCGCGCCGACGTTTCCTCAAAGCCAGCGCCGTGGCGGGTGTGGCAACCCTGGGGTTTCCAGCCCTGGCCAGCACCCGGTCGCCCAATGATAAATTAAACCTCGCCATCATCGCCGTGGGCGGGCGGGGCGGAGGCAATGCCCAGGAGGTCAGCTCCGAAAACATCGTGGCGATCTGCGACGTCAACGCCAACGAGCTGCGCCGCGCCGCCCAATTGTATCCCCGCGCCCGCACGTACAAGGATTTCCGCAAGCTCTATGATGAAGCCGGGGACATCGACGCCGTGGTGGTGAGCACCCCCGAGCATCTGCACGCTTTTGCCACCCTGCCCGCCTTGAAGATGCGCAAGCATGTCTATTGCGAGAAGCCCCTGACGCGCGATGTGAACGAGGCGCGGATCATCACGCGCGCCGCGCTCGAAGCCGGGGTGGCCACGCAGATGGGCACCCAGATCCACGCCACGGATAATTACCGCCGCGTGGTGGAACTGGTGCAATCCGGCGCCATCGGCGACGTCACCGAGGCGCATGTCTGGGTGGGGCGCGCCTGGGGCTGGCAATCCAAGGAGGAGGCCGAGGCGAATCACGACATTGTCTTTATCCAGAACAGGCCCACCGACACCATGCCGGTGCCCGATTACCTGGACTGGGACCTGTGGCTTGGCCCCGCGCCGTTCCGCCCCTATCATGACGTCTATTTCCCGGGACCCAAGTGGTATCGCTGGTGGGATTTCGGCAACGGCACCATGTCCGACCTCGGCAGTCACTGGAATGACCTGCCGTTCTGGGCGTTGAAGCTCGATGCCCCGAAAACCGTGGTCGCCAGCGGCCCGCCGCCGCACCCCGAGATTGCCCCGGCCTCGATGAGCGCCCGCTACGAATACGGCGCGCGCGGCCCGCTGCCGCCCGTCACCCTGACGTGGTACCAGGGCGTCATGAAGCCCCGGCTCTGGCAGGAAAAACAGATTCCCCAGTGGGACAGCGGCTGCCTGTTTGTGGGCAAAAAAGGCATGCTCCTCGCGGATTATGGAAAGCACGTCCTGCTGCCGGAGAAGGACTTCGCCGACTTTAAGCGCCCGCCGCAGACGATCCCTGCTTCCATCGGCCACCACAAGGAATGGCTGCTCGCGTGCAAAACCGGCTCGCCGACCACGTGCAACTTCGGCTATGCCGGCCCGCTGACCGAGGCGAACCACCTGGGCAATGTCGCCTACCGTGCGGGCAAAAAGATCGAGTGGGATCCCAAGGGCATGCGCATCCCCAACGCGCCGGAAGCCGAACGCTTCCTCAAGCGCGAATACCGCTCCGGCTGGAAACTGGAATAGAGAGGGCGGTCATTTCCTTCATGCCTGTTGGGCGTTGATGGCGCCATTCGCTCGTTGCGAATGTGTAGCGTGGTCGTGTCCCCAGCGAGTCACGCCGGGGACGCAGACTACGGCGTGTGGCGGAGTCCGGGCTCTGCCACGCCTCATTCTTCATGTGCCGGATCGCTTCACACGCCCACGGCAGCAGTACATAAAAAAAATTTAATTGAGGGGCTTGACACTGGGCGTCTCTACTGTCATAGTGTCGTAGGACAGTAAGACAATGATCATTCAACTGCATTTCAATTCCGGCAAACCCGCCTACCTGCAGGTGGTCGATCAAATCAAGGCCGCTGCCGCCTCCGGCGCTCTGCGCAACGGCGAGGCCCTCCCCCCCATCCGCACGCTCGCTGAGCAATTGCGCCTGAACCGTAATACGGTGGCCAAGGCCTATGCCGAGCTGGAAAACCAGGGAGTGATCGAGACCCTTGCAGGCAAGGGGTGTTTTTTAAAAGACAACCACCAACCTTTTACCCTGGAGGCACGCCGGCAGATGCTGGCGCAGGAGATTGATGCCGCGATTGTGCAGGCCCATCATCTTCAGGTGGACGACAAGGATTTTCTGAAACTGGTCGGGGAGCGTCTGGAGACCTTCCACGCCGAGGTGGCTCGCAATGCCGCACACTCTTAAAACTATTAAACCCTTTGAGACTTCGTTTTTTATGAACAAACAATCTCCTGTGATCGATATCAGCAAGCTCGTCCGCAGGTATGGGGCCACGGAGGCGGTCAATGGCCTCTCCCTCACCGTGGAACCCGGCGTGTGCTATGGCTTTTTCGGACGTAACGGCGCCGGCAAGACCACGACCATGAAGTGCCTGCTCAACCTCCTCCAACCCACCTCGGGCTCCGTGCGCGTGTTCGGCCTGGACCCGGCCCGGGACGAGGTGGCCATCAAGCGCCGCCTGGCCTATGTGCCGGACAACGTGGCGTTTTACCCCTGGATGACGGTGCGTGAGACGCTGGATTACCTGGCGTCCTTCCGCGAGCATTGGAACCGCGACATAGAGCGGGACCTGGTGAGCCGGTTCCGTCTGCCGGAGTCCCAGAAGGCGAACACGCTCTCGCGGGGTCAGCGGGTGCAACTGGCCCTCATCGCCGCGGTGTGTCCCGAGCCTGAACTGCTGCTTCTGGACGAGCCGACCTCGGGCCTGGACCCCATCGTGCGGCGCGAGTTCATCGAGACGGTCATCGGCGCCTACCAGGAATCCGACCCGGGGAACCGGACCATTTTTGTCAGCACGCATCTGATCAGCGAGTTCGAGGGATTGATCGACCGGTTCACCATCATCGATCAGGGCAAGGAGATGCTCACGCTGGATGCGGACGCGGCGCGCGACCAGTTCAAGCGGATACGGCTGCGGTTTGCGGCCGAGCCGCCCATGCTGGACCTCCCGGAGGTGCTGCGCATGAAGCGCGAGGCGCGGGAGTTGGAGCTGGTGGTGCGGGAGAACGGAAAACCCATCATGGACAAGCTGCGCCGGTTGGGCGCGGAGTCCGTGACGTCCGAGGCCCTCGCGCTGGAGGAGATTTTTGTGGCCACCCTCAAATAGACACCTTGTATGAATGCACAATTGGTAAAGGAAATGCGCTCACTCAGGCCGTTCTGGCTGGTGGCGGCCGCGCTGCCGCTGCTGCCGCTGCTGCTGATGAAGGGCAACGACAGGCCGTGGGGCAGCGACCAGCCGTGGTGGTGTGTGGCGGGCTTCCTGGCGGGCTGCGTTCTGCTGGGCTGCGCCAGTTTCGGCTCGGAGTGGAACCACCAGACGATGGACCTCATGCTGGTCCAGCCTGTTTCACGCCGCAGGCTCTGGCGCGACAAGACGCGGGTGCTGGCGCTGGCGCTGGTCACGGTCCTGGGGTTGGCCGTGCCAGGGTTTGTGGCTTCGCCCGTGGAATTCCAGCAACCGTTCTTAAGCGTTTCGGGCGTGTTGTGGTGCCTCCTGCCCCTGGCGTGGGCGCTGGGGGTGGGGCCGTGGATGACCCTCCGACTGGGAAACACCATTGCGGCCTTTGTCTTCACCTTATGCTCGCCGTTTGCATGGATCTCCGTGATGAGCCTCATCCTGCCGGCGGGATGGGAGTCGTCCGAAGAGGCATGGTCTCTGGCGTTTTGCGTGTTTGCAGTGCCTTTATACGCCATGGCGCTACTGGCCCATGGCGATGCCCGGTCGGGCTTCAACCGGTTGGAGACCACGATCAGCCTTGGCCGGGCCATTACCTTGACGGGCTGGTTCAAATGGCGCTCCGCCGCACCGGCGGCGCCCACCCGCTCGAACGCCTTCATGGCGCTGGTCTGGAAGGAACTTCATGTGCATGAGGTGAGCGGCCTGATCGCCTTGATCGCCGTCATCTCCAGCGGGCTGATCATGATCTACCGGCCCGTCTATCAATCCTTGTCCCCGGAGAATCTCCATTCCACGGTGCCGTCGTTCATCATCAGCGGAATCGCCATCCTGTGCGGGATCATGGTTCCGGTCACGGCGGGGTGCATGGCCGTGGCGGAGGAACGCCAGTTGGGCCTGCTCGGCTGGCATCTCACCCTGCCCCCATCGCACCGCAAGCAATGGCTGGTCAAGTGCCTGGCGGTCTATGCGGTGGTGGTGGCGCTGGGCTTCCTGCTCCCCACGGGCATCGTCGTGGTGTCCGACCTGCTGGAAAACCGCACCCTCCCGCCCTGGCCCTTGCGGGAGAGCTCAGGAATCGAGTACGGGATGCTGGGGGCGATGAGCCTGTTGCTGGCCACCGTGTGTCTGTTTTCGAGTAGCGTGGCGTCAACCAGTTTGCGCGCCATTCTCCTCTGTCTGGGAACAATCGGCCTGGCCGGGGCCATGGCGGCCCTGGCCGGTCTGATGTGGAACGCAGAGTCGTTTTTCGGCACGGTGCTTCCCTTTCTGGCCCCCGGGAAGGCCAAGTTCGCCGCCCTCGACGTCCTGGCCGTGATGGGCTATGGCTTTCTCCTGTTCCTGAGCTACTTGAATTACCGGCGGCTTGAATCCGCCCTGCGGCCCTGGCTCCAGGTGGGGCTCGCCAGCCTCACGCTTTGGGCGCTGTGTGGCATCCCCTACCTGTACGTCGCCTGCCAAAGAGTCGATTCGATCAGCAGCAGCACCGGCCTGACCGGCTACGACCTCCGCGCCTATATGTGGCACGATGACGTGCGCCTCATCGCTGTGCTGGATCGCAACCTGGACGATCCGAACCTGAAGCATGATGAACAGCTTCAACTACAGGCGCAGACCGTCCTCTGCACGCTCAATTTGCGCGAGGACAGGTCAACGACCATGCCGGTCCTGATGAAGGCCATCCGCACCCCCGTTGACAATGTAAGGTGGCAGGCCTTGTGGCGCCTGGCCGTCCAGTGGCCCGAGATTAAGCAGGATCCCACACTTTTGGCCCCGGCCCGGGAGGCCCTGTTCAAGGAGCTCGATACCACTCCATCCAAATGCTTGAGGCCCGCCCTGCAGGTCTTGAGCAGTGCCCAGGATTCGCCGGAAATCGTCATTCCCAAACTGGTCGGCTTCCTCGAACCCGGCACCTTCCAGACCATGGGGCCGGAGGTTCGCGAGGCGGTGGTGTTGGCCGTGGGACATTACGGGACCGCGGCGGCCGCCGCGTCACCCGCCCTCCTCAGGATCGCCCAGGCCGAGGCGTCCACCCCAGCCGAGGTCAAACTGCGTCAAAGAGCGATCAAGGTGCTCAAGGAAATCAACCCCCAGGCGGTCATCGACCACAAGCTCGAACAATCTGTGGAAACGCCTGCGGTGGAGGAAACCCCTCAGCCCACGGCCCCCACGAACCGTCCCGGCATGAGCGAGGAGATGAAGCGCCGCTACGGCCTGACCCCCAACAACCCTTGAAACCCCTGCCGCGCGCCTACTTCGTCTTGAACTTGCGGCGCAGGATGGTCTCGCCAATCATCCGCGCCGCCTCCTCGTAGGAGACGTCATCCGTGTTCACGATCAGGCTGTACAGGAGCGGGTTATTGATGTCTTCCTGGAAGTATTTCTTGAGATAGAGGGCGCGCTGGCGGTCCCCCTCATGCACAAAGTCCTTCGCCGCATGGAGGTCCATCTTGTAATACTCGGCGGCGTGCGCGATCCTCTTGTCCAGGGAGCCGATCACCCTCACATGGAACGCGTTCTGGAACGAGCGGGTGATGACCGATCCGCCCCGGCCCACGAGGATGACCTTGCCCACGCGCGCCAGACGCAGGATGGTGTCGGTGGTGTAATGAACCATGGTCCACAGGGAGGGATGCAACCCCAGAAGCTCCCGCACCGCCGCGTCAATCTCAGACCCCTTCTCCTCGCCCATGAACTTGGATAATTCCTGCGGCATCTTGTGCTCCTTGAGCACCTCCTCCACCAGGTTCTTGTCAAACACGGTCCAGGAGCACGGTGACTCCGTGTCGCGCTGGTTCAGGATGTCCGAAAGCAGTCGGGCGATGCTGCGCCCCCCCGAGCCGGTCTGACGGGAGATCGTCACCACGGGGCGCTCCCACGGATCCTCCGTGGGCACGGGTGTGCGCAGCTCCGCAAGCTGGCAGTCGATGAAGCTCTTGCATTTCTCCAGGCTCAATCCGTCCATCATCATAGGATCCTCCATATTTGGTTCGCGCGGCCATCGTTTCCATCACGCGGCAGCTTCAGGGGCGCCGCCCCATCCCCGGTCCTCGTTCCATCCACTGTTATTATAAGACTTTATGCGTGATGAAACAAGGGGGGACTGCGCCTGGACAAGGGGCTGGACGACCCGCCCGCCCCTGTGGTAACAAAGAGCCATGGGTGTTGAAATTGATGTCGTTTATCAGGGTGATTTGCACTGCGAAGCCACACACGGCCCCTCGGGCAACCGGGTCGTGACCGATGCCCCCGTGGACAACGGCGGCAAGGGCTCGGCCTTTTCGCCCACCGACCTGGTCGGTGCGGCCCTGGGCGGCTGCATGCTCACCATCATGGGCAAGGTGGCCGAACGCCACCAAATCAAGCTGTCCGGCGCGCGCATCCATGTCGTCAAGGACATGGCCTCCGCGCCCGTGCGCCGCATCCAGAAGCTCACCGCCATCGTCACCCTGCCCAAGGGCCTGGCCCTGAACACACAACAGCGCGCCCTGCTCGAATCCGCCGCCCTGACCTGCCCGGTGAAGCAAAGCCTCCACCCGGA
>CAZIDG010000120.1:0-10439 GCA_964538065.1 uncultured Verrucomicrobiota bacterium | reverse complement strand
ATTTACACTGAAACCGTCCGGCGCTTAAACTAACCATTCAAACGGACATTCATTAAGCCTATGAAACCAAATTGGCAGCATGTTCTCCTTCTGGCAGTTGTATGGGTCGCCCTGACGGCCTGCAAAACTCCCCAAGGTCCCGTCGTCGATTTATCTCAACATCCCGGCACAGTCCGTGTGGCCTGCGTTGGGGACAGCATCACCTTTGGGGCCGGGCTGGATGACCGCGACAACACCTCCTATCCGGCAGTCCTGGGGCGCCTGCTCGGGTCTCAATGGGAAACTCGCAATTTTGGTGTAAGTGGGGCGACGCTTTTGAAAAAGGGGGATCTGCCCTACTGGAAGACCCCTCAATTCACAGAGGCCACCGAGTACAAGCCTGATGTTGTCGTCATAAAGCTGGGCACCAACGATACCAAGCCGCAGAACTGGCGCTATCGCCAGGAATTCGAAGCGGACCTGCGCGCCATGGTCAGCCATTTCAACGCCCTCCCCTCCCACCCCAAGGTCCTGCTCTGCCTCCCCGTGCCGGTGTACGAGACCCGATGGGGCATCAACGACGACGATTTGATCGCCGGTGTCATCCCAGCCATACGAAAGGTCGGCCAGGAGAAGAACGTTCCCATCATCGACCTATACGATGCCTTGAGCAATCGCCCGGACCTCTTTCCCGACAAGGTCCACCCCAATGCGGATGGCGCAGCGATGATGGCGCGGGCGGTCGCATCAGCGTTGCTGGGACGCTAGGATCCGGCAGAAAGCGAGCTCTCAAAACCCTTCGGGCGATTTTTCCGCTCGCAAATATGTCAACTTAAAGTATAATTGTTGACATAAGGTTTATTTACTTAACGGAGCCATGAACAAGACAGCGAACTTGGAGATCGACGGCAAGACCTACAGCTACCCCATCGTGGTGGGATCCGAGGGTGAGCGTGCCATCGACATCTCCGCCCTTCGACAAAACACAGGGCATATCACGTTTGATGATGGATACGGGAACACGGGTTCCTGCCAAAGCAAAATCACCTTCATCGATGGCGAGAAAGGCATTCTGCGCTATCGCGGCATTCCGATCGAAGAACTTGCCGAACAGTCGACCTTTGTAGAGACAGCCTACTTGATCATTTACGGGCACCTGCCGACCGAACCAGAGCTCAAGCGGTTTTCGACCATGCTCACCAAGAGCGAAAACCTGCACGAGGACATGAAGTTCCACTTCGAGGGTTTTCCTTCGAACGCCCACCCGATGGCGATTCTTTCGTCCATGATCAATGCCAGCAGTTGTTTCTACCCCGAACTGATGAAGCCGTACGACCCGGTGACCTTTGACAGTGTGGCCGCCCGGCTCATCTCCCAGGTGCGCACGATTGCAGCCTTTTCATATCGCAAATCCAGGGGCCTGCCGATTATTTATCCCAAGCCGTCCTACCGGTACACGGCCAATTTTCTGCACATGATGTTTTCGGATCCTTACGAGGATTTCCCGCTGCATCCGGACGTGATCCAGGCGCTGGACTTGATCTTCATCCTGCACGCTGACCACGAGCAAAACTGTTCCACTGCAACGGTGCGTTTCATTGCATCGAGCCGTGCGAATCTGTTTGCGTGTGCCGCTGCGGGTGTCTGCGCCTTGTGGGGACCATTGCACGGTGGCGCCAACCAGGCAGTCATTGAAATGCTCGAGGAAATCAAGGCTACTGGCGATGATGGCACCCGGTTCATGAACGACGTCAAGGACAAGAAACTTGGCAAGCGTTTGATGGGATTCGGACACCGGGTTTACAAGAATTACGATCCACGGGCCAAAATCATCAAGCAACAATGCGATGCGTTGCTCAAAACCCTCAAGATCGATGACCCGCTGCTGGACATCGCCAAGCGTCTTGAAGAAGCCGCCCTCAACGATCCATACTTTGTGGAACGGAAACTATATCCGAACGTTGATTTCTATAGCGGTATCATCATGCGCGCCCTGGGCATCCCTCTCGAAATGTTTACGGTGGTCTTTGCCATTGGACGCATGCCTGGCTGGATTGCCAACTTCAAAGAGATCATGGACCAGTCTGGAGGCCGCATTTATCGTCCACGGCAAATCTATACGGGAGCTCCCCTCCAGCATTACATCCCTCGCAGCGAAAGGGGTTGGTAAGGAATCGCATACATGTCTTTCCTCCTTTGATGGATGGGCGGCAGGGATCATCACTTTGCCGCCCTCATGATAATGAACATCAGCCTCCCCCTTATTCTGGCTTCTGCCTCGCCGCGTCGGCTTGAATTACTGCGGCGAATCGTTCCGGATTTCACTGTGGTTGTCAGTCAGGCCCCGGAAGATCAACCCGAGCATCTCTCCCCCATGGAGTCGGCGCAACTCATTGCACGACGCAAAGCCCTGGCAGTGGCCAGGGCAAATCCTCACGCCCTGGTCATAGGCGCAGATACAGTGGTCTGTCTGGGACGAACCGTGTATGGAAAACCGAAGCATCCAGATCACGCCCGCCAGATGCTTTTCGAACTTCAGGGACGCATCCACGAAGTCATCACCGGGGTCTGCTTGATGCAGTGGCGCCCCCACAGGGAGGTCCTCTTCGCGGACATCACCCGGGTCGCCTTCAAGCCCCTTACGGGGCCTGAAATCGATGACTATCTATCCCGAATCAATCCCCTCGACAAGGCTGGGGCGTATGCCATCCAGGAATTTGGAGACATGATCATCGCAGACATTGAGGGTTCCTTTGACAATGTGGTGGGACTTCCGACTGAAAAGGTTGTGCAGGCACTGCAAAAGTGGGCTATTGGGAGGTTTGACCATTCCTGATGCCCACGATATGATTATTGGCCACATATAGTGGAAGCGTGGAAAAAAACGATTAACGTTTCGGCCCTGCCTCGCATGGTGGCGCCATTGCCCCGGTCGTACTTGAATTACATCGGCCGTTGGCTCTTCTATCTTGCTGGATTGATCAAAGGGCTGGGTTCCTTCTCCTTGATTACGTTGGGAGTGACCATTACCAAGTGGAATAAGTCCGCGCGAGTCATTCATCCCTTGGTCCTTCGCCAGATTTACGAGGCCGGAGTGGGTTTGCTTCCCATCATAGGGTTCATGTCGCTCGCGCTGGGTTTCGTGGTCATCGGGCAGACCGTATACATGCTCAATCGACTGGGTGTCCAAAACTACGCAGGCACAGTCATGGTAATCGCCGTTGTACGCGAATTGGGTCCCTTGGTGGCCGCGCTGTTGGTGTTGGTGCGCATCGGCACAACCATTGTCATTGACTTGGGGCATGCACGTTCCATGGGGGCTGTGGAAGCTCTTGAAGCCCTTGGCATTGATCCCATCCATTACCTTGTCATGCCTCGTGTCATTGGGCTTGCCTTGTCCATTTTTGCCCTGACTGTGTATTTGATCCTTCTGACCCTTTTTTTCGGATACATGTTCGCATTTTTGCAGGACGTCCCTCTAAAGCCAGGTGCGTATATCAATCAATTGGCCATGGCCCTGCGCTGGGAAGACTTCGTCGTGCTCTTCCTCAAGACCACCTTCTTTGGCACCATCATAGCAGCCGTTACCTGCTACGAAGGGCTGGCGAAGCCCCTGCATCAGTCCGAGGTCAGCCAGGCCACAGCCCGCGCCGTGGTGCAGAGCCTTGTTTGCTGCGTCCTGGCTGATGCCATCTTCATCATCTACCTGCTGGTGTAATGAACAGCACACCCCCATCAACGCTGCCAGTGGACCCGCTCATTGAAATGCAGGATGCAACATTGGCGTCGGTCCAGGATATCACCCACATCATGCTGCGCGGCGTGAACTGGAAGGTCCAGACCGGAGACGTGTGGGTGGTGGGGGGCCTTCCGAATTCGGGCAAGAGCGATCTTCTGGCAGCCGCTGCGGGACTGGTGCGGCCGGTTTCTGGTCAAGTACGTCTCTTTGGCCGCAACACCGCGGAGCAGGAGGGGGATGCGCTTCTACCCGAACGGTTGAGGATCGGCCTGGTGTTTGGGGATGGAGGCCGGTTATTCGGATCCATGTCTGTTCTGGAAAACATAGCCTTGCCCATTCGATACCATAAAAACGCCAGCCTGGACATGGTGTTACCCGATGTGGAAACCATCATGAAAATGACTGGCATCGATTCGATGGCGCTTCACACCACGAATGAGCTCAATCGGGGCTGGCGTCAGCGCGTAAGTCTGGCCCGGGCCTTGATGATGCGCCCGGATGTGTTGTTATTCGACAATCCGCTAAACGGCCTTGATCCCCTGCAGATCCGCTGGTGGCTTGATTTTCTGGCTCAACTCACCTGTGGACACCCTTGGTTTGGTCACCGTCCGGCCACGCTTGTCGTGGTGGCAGACAATCTGCAACCCTGGTTGCGTTTTGGCACCCAATTTGCCATGCTGCACCAGGCTCAGTGGCTGCCGATGGGGGGAAGAGAGGCGATCGGCAGCAGCAAGGAGCCTTTATGGGCGGATTTGCTCGCCGGAAATGTTCTGAACGGGTAAAGTCCACCTCCAAGTCATTATGGCTTTGCAAGATTTGACCCCACAATTGCGCACCCGGCTGAGCCGGGTGGAACGCCTGGTGGGCATTTTTATCCTCGTGGCCACCATTCTATTGGTCACAGGATTCGTCTATTACATCTACCATACGGCACAACGCAAGGGGTGGTTTCTGACCAAGGCCCCCTATTTCACCTTTGTCCGGTCTGCAGCCGGACTCAAAGCGGGCGATCCCGTCATGCTCATGGGGTTTGGTGTGGGCGAAATCACCAAAATCGAGGCCATGCCTCCCAGCGATCCCTTGTTCAATGTCTATGTGGAATTCAATGTGCGTGCGCCCTATTTTGGATATCTGTGGTCCAATTCAGTCGTCAAACTCACGTCGGGCGATTTTTTGGGAAACCGTTTCCTGGAGGTCACCAAAGGCACCGACGGGTTGGCCACGTACATTGTCGATGACGATCCTCAGGCCGCCATCAAAGGCGATTCAGTCATTACAGGCATGCTGGATGATTCAGGAACCAACTACACCAAATTGAACCGTCGGTTTGAAAAATTCGTCCCCAAGGAAAATAAATGGAAGCGAGTGGATGGTTTCTGGCTCAAAGCAGAGGAATCGCCCGCTCTGAGCGAACAGCTCGACAAAGTGGTGAAGCATGTCGAAGCCGCTCTTCCAGGTTTCATGAGCCTGACCAATCAAGTGGCTGAAACACTGACCAATACCACGCGGTTGATGCAGCGCATGGATGCGACTGTGGCCTCTGTTCATCCCCTTATTACGAACATGGCAGCCATTTCAGGACAACTTAGCAATCCCAAGGGCTCCCTGGGCGAGTGGCTTATTCCAACCAATATCAACACCCAGCTTGAGTCCACCCTGGCATCGGTCCATACCACCGTGATCAACGCCAACACCAATATGAGCAGCTTGAGTTCGAACCTGAACATGAGCCTGGCCAACCTGGCGGACATCACAAGCAACCTCAACAACCAGGTGCAGGCCAACCATCTTTTGCTGAGTGAGGTGTCGAGCCTGGTCGTCAATGCGGATGATTTTGTGCAGGGACTGAAACGCAACTGGCTGCTGAAATCCTCCTTTAATTCACCCACCAACACGGGGCCCAAAACGACCATAAAGCCAGGTGTGGGAGGTGCACCATGAACTGGATCGTTTCGCGTTGGAACAAGCCGTTAATCGCGCTGTCCTTTCTACTTCCCCTGATATGGCTGGGGTGCTCCTCCACCCCTCCCCCGCCTGCACCTGCCGCCCGGAGCCAGGCTGCCTTCTTAGCGGACACGTCTGCCAAGCTCAGCCAGGCCGGCAATTGGCCGGGCGCCGTCAGCCAATGGACACGGACAGCCCAGCAGTATGCCGCCTTGAATGATCTCTCGGGACAGGCAGTCGCACTGCATCATCTGGCATTGGCGCAAAAGGAATTAATGCTCTTTAAAGAGGCAAACAGCAACTTGTTGATGGCTGCGTCCTTGAATGCCGAAATGAAGTCAAATGCATCCTGGTGGCTGAATCAAATCGCCATGTTGCAGGTCCAAAGGGCCGAACAAACGTTGATCCAGACACCTGCACAACCGGACAATGACATTCCTCATGGCATTACCCTCTTGATGTCACAAACCAACCAGTGTCCATCTGAGGAGATCAGGGCGCTTTTCTTAAACGAGGCCGCCCTTTACCACATGGACCATCAGCATTGGACTGAGGCATCCACTCTGTTGGGGCACGCCCACACGGATTTCGCCTGTCTTAAATCCACCGAAGGCCTTGCCGCAGTGTATGTGAACGAGGCCTTGTTGCATTTGGGACAGGCACAAAACGGTCAAGCCCTCACCTGCTGGTCCAACGCCCTGGCACATTATGAAACCATGGCTGACCTGCCAGGTATTGCTCGAAGTCTGGAAGGATTGGCAAGAACATGGATTGCTGCAGGCACCAATCTGGATGTTGCCATCAAGACCGCCTCTCGTTCAGCAGAAAACCAGGCCACATTGCATAATGCCTTCGGTCAGGCCCAAGCTCTGGCACTTGTGGTGCAAGGTCAGCAAATGTTGAGCCAGAATTCATCTGCCGCTCTCAGCCAATGGGCTCAAGCCCTGTCCGCTCTGGCTGAAAAACTCGAGCGCACAGGCCATTTCCGCGCTGCTCAAAAATATTGGAACGATGCGGAGGCAAAATGGCGAAACGCGGGCCAGGCTGATCTTGCCGACTCTGCCCGATCCTCCGCAAAACGGTGCGCGATGCAGGAGCCATCCTCGCCCCAGGCAGACAGGTGAACCATCGGATATCTACATGAGATTCACAGGATCAATGTCCAGGGTGAGACTCAAATCGTCGGTCAATTGAAGACTGTTCTGTAGTCCCGCGAGAATCCTGCCCAAACGTGTCATTTGCTTTGCACGCAGCATGATTTGGTATCGATAAAACGATTCAGCACGGACCAGCGGCGCAGGGGCGGGGCCGGAAATCACCAGATCCCCCATGGATCGGGCTGCTTTTTCCACCTCGCTCTTAATGTGTTCAGCCACAACGCGCACCTTGTCCTCGTTGCGACCTTTCATGGTAATCAAGGCAATGCGGCTATAGGGGGGATATTTAAGCTGGGCACGGAACTCGATTTCCTGGTCGTAAAACCCAACAAAATCATGACGCCGGGCATATTGAATTGCTGGATGAAACGGTGTGAACGATTGGACAAACACCTCCCCTTCCACGTCTCCCCGCCCTGCCCTCCCGGCCACTTGAGTAAGCAGCTGGAACGTTCGTTCACCGGATCGAAAATCAGGGATGTGCAAGCTCAAATCGGCATAAATGATGCCTACCAGTGTGACATTTGGAAAATGAAGCCCCTTGGCGATCATCTGGGTGCCCAGGAGGATATCGATCTTGCCCACTCGAAAATCACTCAGAATGCGCCGGTAATCCTCCTTGCGCTTGAGGGTGTCTGAATCCATCCTGCACACTCGCGCACGGGGAAAAAGGGTTGCCAGGATATCCTCCACCTTTTCGGTGCCGAGGCCGGAGTAACGGATGGCGGGATTGCGGCACGCCTCGTTCGGACACACCTTGGGCGCCTCCGATTCATAGCCGCAAATATGACAACGGAGGCGTGCGGCACGGCGATGGTACGTCAGGGTGACACTGCAATTGGGACAACCGGCCACGTAACCGCATTCAGGACACTGCAATGATGTGGAATAACCTCGTCGGTTGAGGAACAGCATCGTCTGCTCCTTCTTTTCCAAACGCTGAGTAATCGCCTCCTTCAATGGATTGGAGAAAACGGGAGGCCCTTTTTGTTTTCGGGTCTCCGAACGCATGTCCACCACGCGCACCACGGGCATCTTCTGGTTGTCCACCCGGGTGGGCATTTGTAGTAATTGATATTTGCCCGCACGAGCATTGAAATAGCTCTCCATGCTCGGCGTGGCCGATCCCAGCACCACAACAGCACCTTCCATTTTCCCCCGAACAACGGCCACATCCCGCGCATGGTATCTTGGAGCCTCATCCTGCTTGTAGGAGTGCTCGTGTTCCTCATCAACAATGATCAACCCCAGCGGGTCAACCGGCGCAAAAATGGCCGATCGCGCTCCAATTACAATCCGGGCACGGCCCTGACGTATTTTATGCCACTCGTCATGTCGTTCACCAGCCGACAGGTGACTGTGCAACACCGCCACAAGTGTCTGAAGCCGCCCAGCACAGAATCGAGCCTTAAAGCGCTCCACCGTTTGGGGGGTGAGCGAGATCTCCGGCACCAGCACAATCGCCCCCCGATTGGTCTCAAGAGCGTGAGCTATGGCCTGCAAATACACCTCGGTCTTGCCACTCCCGGTCACGCCATGAAGGAGGAAGGTGGATGAATTTTTGTCACCAACATCAGCACCACCTGAGTTGGCCATGGCTGTTTTTATGCTATCGAGGGCAATCTGCTGCTCGGGATTAAGAGTGAGGGGCTGCGTGGGGAGAATGTGCTCATGGGCATAGGGATCGCGTTCCGACACCTTCGGCCCAATGGTAACCAGGCCCTTGTCCTCCAACCGCCTTACGGTGTCAGCGGTGGATTCGGTTATGTTCAGCAGCTCTTGAAGCGGCAACTCGCCCCATTCCTGGGCCACCTGCCAGATTTCCTCCTGGCGTTTGGTGAGCTTGGGCAACGGCCCGGTGACAGCCAACGCCTTGACGTGCAACAATTCCCGCCACCCTTCCTGCTCCTTGCGAACCGATTCAGGGAGCACGCTTTTGAGCGCGACCTCCAGGGTGCAGCAATAGTAATGCGCAATCCAACGTGCCAGTTCCAGAATTCGGGGGGTCACCAAGGCCTGTCGTCCGACCACCTTGATCAGGGGCCGCAACTGGGGATGCGGGGAACTCGCGGGCAAATCCACCACACAGCCCATCAATTCGCGCTGTCCAAACGGCACTTTTACCCGGCTGCCAACCTCGACCTGCCCGGCCATTTCCTCGGGCACCGCATAATCAAACTCCCGATCCAAAGCAATTTCGAGCCTGACACGGGCGATCATAAATCAGCGTCAAGATGAATCCGGGGCACAGAAAAGCCTATTCGAGCAGTTCCTGCTTGGAACGAATGCGATACTCCATTTTCTCCACTATGGGCATGGCCCGGGCGATGGCATTCTTTTCCGTCTGGCCTGCAAATGGCTTCATGACCACCCGGAGTGCGGCAACCACATCACCGTTGCGATCATGCAATGGAAAGGTCACGAGGACAGTTGTGCGCGTCTTGCCATAATAGATCTGGTTTTTTTCAATGACGCCCTTCTCCACCTTGGTGCCGGATTGGCCAAGTTCAGCAGCTTTATCACTCGCCACCACCACTGGCATGCTGGAATTGGTGACCGTTGCATACATTTTCAACCCTTCCAATCGCGGATAGCGATCCATCATCTCCTTGATCAACACCTTGGCCAGCGACTCCCGGGGAGTGTATGTGATCCGGGCATCAGAGAAATAGCTCACAGAGTCCGATTTTGTCCAAAAGCCAATCTTGCCAGCATTGAATGTATAATCGGTCAGCGGAGGCATGACCTCCTTCCCGTTGAGCAGACATCGGATGAGGTTGCCTTTACACTCCACCGTGATCTCATGCCAGGTCCCGGAGGGAATGGCGATTTCATTGCCAATCGGCTGACCACGCTCGCCATTGACGTATTTATAAAACCGGAAGGTATTTCCAAGCGAGCTGGCACGGACTACATAGTAATTCTTCTCATCCTGAATGCGAAACGCGACACCTGCCATTTGCTCTTTTTGCCCCGACACATTCTTCACCCTAACCGTTAAGGTAAAATCACCAAACGTCTCCTGATCATACACCAATATCGGAAAATGCTCATCTGTGGGATCCTTGGACACCTGGGCCAGGACCGGCACCCGCGATGAACTGCTCGCCTCGCTGGTAAGCGTGCGCATCATGGAGGGCACTTCGTCGAACAGGATCTGCCAGTCTCCCGGCTTACCCATGCCCGTAACGATACTCCTCCATCCCTTGGGGGTTTGGCCCGCTGGCGTACCCGTAAAATCAAAGCTCTTCTCCGCCGCCAACACTCCGGCAGCCAGCGCAAAATACAAAAGCCATGTGCAAAACCGATTCATACGCCCGCAACTCTAACAATTCACTCAGGGAGAACAAGGGACTTTCTTCCAAATGGAAAGCCCTCTTTCCCCCCCATGCTGAGGACGTACTGCCAAAGGGCGTAAGCTCCGATTTTGGAACATCCGCTTCAGCGCCCGCTCAATAACCGGCCGGGCAAAAAGAATAAAGCATGTAAAAATGACAAAAAGCCGCCCACAACGATGCCCAGAATTCGAAAGGGCAGGAGCAAAAGCCATACTATGGGATAAAGGACAATCGCCAATATCGCCAAGGGCCAGCACAGGCATAACAACAGACACCAAACTA
>CAZIDG010000119.1:0-10718 GCA_964538065.1 uncultured Verrucomicrobiota bacterium | reverse complement strand
CCGGTGTAAGCTCATCGCGGCTGACCAACATGTACATGTCCGAGGTGCAGCAGACGCGCAACCGGGTTCGCTCCAATCGCGAACGCGTGTAGTAATGCTTTAGCCCATCGCACGCTGCATTGGGACCATAACCGCTTTAGGTCTATTCGACTCTATTCGGAATTCATCCTTGATTCAGGCATGGAAGCGCGACTTCCGGGTTCTGCGGGTGTTAAACGACCACTCCATAATAGTACCACAACATATTGTGGCTGTTATGTTTAATTAAGTTTTTAACCCCTGACTGATTCTGTAACGGCCCTGTCGGAAACCATAACACCTCCCCACGCTTCACAATGCATTGCATCTTAAGGCGCTACAGAGAATAGAGCCTTTCTTCTCTAGCTGATCTGTAATATATCCTTACACATTTAGAGCCGTATGGGGAAGATGGACCACCCAATCATCAATGTATCTTGTTTGTTATTAGCACATTACAGCTAAAGCCATTCTCTTGGCCCAAGGTTTGCTGACTTTCCAAGGGTCGTGAACAGACAACCAACAAACCAAGTATGAAAAAAACGATAAAAACAGCCCTGGGGTTGACCGCCCTGTGTGCTTTGGCTCTTACGCCATCGGCACAGGCCCTTTCCAGGACTTATCAAATCGGGAGTGGATCCAGCGTCACCGCCAACACGGGTGACGGGCTTATAATTAGCACTCAACTCGATAGCGGTCTCAGTGGACGCACCTTTATCCTCGATGACGGTGCTTCAACATCCTTCAAATTCTTTAGGATTTGGACAACCGAGGACGACGTAGGTGGTGATGACACCGTGGCAAAATCAATTACTGCCACGTTGGATTTTGCCATGCCTGATCTCGATGCCTCTGTGCCTGGATCAACGACTGGCATAAAAACGCCGGTATTGTTTTTCGGTTCCTACCAGTACGGTAAAGTCACATGGAATGACCCTGTTACAATTTCCGCGCTTGATCGCACGTTCACCATCGATCTGAACGATGCCGTTTTCAACGAGGGGTGGCTTGGACTTAATGACGGCAAGTGTTTCGGCGCAAACATCACCGCCACCATCACTCAAACCGGCAGCATGACCCCGCAACCGCAACCCACGGTCCCGGATGGTGGCAGCACCGCCATGCTTATCGGTTTGAGCCTTGCGGGCATGGGTCTCATGCATCGCAAGCAGTCATAAGAAAGACTTTGTTTTGGATAGTATCGAAGAGCGGCATGAAAACATGCCGCTTTTTTTGTTCAGGCTAAGGATGTCGCACCTGATGCAAATCATTAATGATTTGCATCATTGTCATCCTACTCTAAGCCCCCCGCCAGCCCGATCAATCCCGACGCCGCTTGGCCGAGACTCGTCGACAAACAATGGCCCCACCGCAGCCAGCCCTCCGATCATCAAGGCCATCTGCCTGTGGCTTGAATTCAAAGGAACTGTGCCGGGTGGGGTCATATACGATGAATTCTCAGTATTATTTGCGACTGGAATTCGTTGTGGCCACGGTTACAACAGTGGCAGCAGTCTCTGATTGCCATCCACCTCCCAACACTGCATAAAGCCTGACATTGCTTGACATCCTGGCCAAACGCAGTGAGACAAGGCCTTGCTGGGCTGCATACAGAGAACGCTGTGCATCCAGGACACTCAGGTAACTATCTATCCCCTTGTCGTAACGGGAACTGGACAACTGATAAGTCTCCGAGACAGCCTTCACGAGCGCTTCCTGAGCAGCGAGCTGTTGCTCCAACGTTCCACGGGCAGCCAGGGCATCCGCCACCTCCCGGAACGCTGACTGAATGGTCCGCTCATATTGAGTGATGGCCATTTGACGTTGTACCTGCGCTGCCTTGTGGGCAGACCACGTGCGGGCATCAAAGATGGGCATGACAACCTGTGGCGCATAACTCCACGTGCCAGAGCCAGATTTGAATAGTCCACTCAAATCGCTGCTTGCGGTCCCGATTGCCCCCGTAAGGGAAACACGCGGAAAAAAGGCAGCGCGAGCCGCACCTATGTTGGCATTTGCCGCCTTGAGCTGATTTTCTGCCTGAAGCACGTCCGGGCGTTTGAGCAACACCGCGGAGGGCAAACCAGCCGCCACCTCCTGGAGGGGAACCACATTGTCCAAGTCGGCTGGCAGCCATTGAACCGGTGCGGTTGTGCCCAGGAGAAGCTCCAAGGCGTTTCTGTCCTGTGCCACACACCGTGTGAAGCGCGCCTGCTCCCCACGGGCGGATTCGACCTGGGTCCGTGCCCGGCACAGATCGAGGTCTGAAATCAGCCCCAAATGGTGGCGACGGGCAATCAAGTCATACGTGCGCTGTTGAGCCTCAAGCGTCGTACCAGCGAGTCGAAGATTCTCCAGATCGGCAGCCAGGGCCAGATAGGCGTCCGCCACAGAGGACACCAGCAGAATCTGTACGTTGCGTTGAGCCTGTTCCGTAGCCAGATATTGGTGCAAGGCACTCTCCTTGAGACTGCGAATGCGTCCAAAGAAGTCCAACTCCCAGGAAGCAGCCCCCAGACCCACACTATACTGGCTTTGAATTTGGGCTTTACCACTACTCGAGAGGTCATGCGGGACCCGTGCCCGGCTGCCTCCTGCAGTTCCATTGATGGAAGGAAACAATTCAGCCCTCTGAATGCCATATTCCGCCCGGGCGAATTGAACATTCAGGAGTGCCAGGCGCAAATCCCGATTATTCGACAATGCCAGTTCGATCAGGTGCCGCAATTTGTCGTCCTTGATGCACTGCTGCCAACTCAAGTCGAGTGCCATCGGCGCATTCGTTTGAGGAGCAGCCTGCTGGTACGCCTCACCTGTCGGCCAGGTTGTAGGAATTGGCGGGACAGGCCGGGCATATTTGGGAGACATTTTACAACCCATCGGTACGGCTGCTGTCGCCACGAGTAAAAGAATGAGATGCTTATTCATGTGTTATTGACCCTGCAGAGCTGCGACGGCGGCAGTCGACGGAGCATGTTGATAACGTTTGCCAAATGTTTTTTGAATGATGACGTAGAAAAGCGGTGTAAACACAACCACCAGAAGCGTGGAGGTGATCACACCACCCAGCGCGGCGGTGCCAATGGCCCTTTGAGCGCCAGAGCCGGCCCCATCTGCAAAATACAGGGGCAACACACCGAAGCCAAAGGCCAGGGAGGTCATGATGATGGGACGCAACCTGAGTTTTGAAGCCTCGAGCGTCGCCTCCATCAGCCCCATGCCATCCTCGACACGGGCTTTGGCAAACTGCACGATCAGGATCGCGTTTTTCGTCGTCAGGCCCAGTGTGGTCAACAAGCCAATCTGGAAGTAAATATCGTTGGGCATGCCCCGCATTGTTGAGGCAAGCACACCGCCGATGATACCCAGTGGAAGACACAGCAGGATGGATACCGGAATGGGCCAGCTTTCATAAAGAGCCGCCAGGCACAGAAAGATAACCAGAATCGAGAATGCATAGAGCGGCCCGGCCTGTGAACCGGCCTGTCGTTCCTGGTAGGAAAGTGCATTCCATTCGCAACCGATTCCTGCCGGCAACTTGCTGGCGATCTCCTCCATCGCCTGCATGGCTTCGCCCGAGCTTCTTCCGGGAGCGGCTTCTCCAAGGATGTTCAGCGACGGAAACGCGTTGAAACGTTCCAACTTGGGCGATCCAGTCGTCCAGTGTCCGGATGCAAAGGCGGAAAAAGGCACCATCTTTGACTCGCCATTACGGACGTAAAGTTTCTCCAAATCGGTTGGAAGCATTCGAAAGGGCGAGTCGGCCTGAACATACACGCGTTTGACACGGCCACCATGAATGAAGTCATTCACATAAGCACTGCCGAAGGCCGCTGAAATGGTGTCATGGATGGCATTAATCGGTGTAGCCAGCATGCCCGCCTTTTTCCAATTCACATCCACCCGATATTCAGGCACATCCTCCAGGCCATTCGGGCGCACCTTGGTCAACCGTGGATCCTTCGCCGCCATCGCCAGGAGCTGGTTACGTGCAGCCATCAATTGTTGATGTCCCAAACCACCCCGATCCACCAATTGGAAGTCAAAGCCCCGGGCCAGACCAAGCTCGCCCACCGCAGGCGGTGCGAAAATGAAAATCCGTGCCTTTCGCATTGTGGAAAACTCCTTCATGGCTCTTTGGACCACCGCATCCACCTTGAGATGCGAATCCTTGCGCAGACTCCAGTCCTGCAGATCGACAAATGCCATGCCGGCGTTTTGTCCCTGGCCCGAAAAATTGAAGCCGGAAACCGCCATGCACGATTTGACCGCCCCCTTTTCCTGATTCAGGAAGTAGTCACTGATCGTACTCATCACTTCCTTGGTTTGTTCCAGCGTGGCATTTGCGGGCAGTGTTGCCTGCACAAACACCGTTCCCTGATCCTCTTCGGGCAGATAGGCCGTAGGCATCCGGTTAAAAAGCCAGACCATCGCCCCAACGATCATCACAAAGACGGCCAGATATCGGAGCTTTTTGGCAAGGCAATGACCAACGATTTGAACATAACGATCCCGCACGCTATAAAACACCGCATCGAACCACCGGAAGAATGGCCGCAAAAACCACACACTCGACTCGGCCGGCTCATGCCCCTGGGGCACAGGCTTGAGGAGCGTGGCGCAGAGCACGGGAGACAAGACCAGCGCGACCACAACCGATAGCAACATGGAGGCAACCATGGTCACGGATAACTGTCGATAAATGACACCGGTGGAACCACTGAAGAATGCCATGGGGCCAAACACCGCGGAGAGCACCAATCCAATGCCAATGAGGGCACTGCTGATCTGGTCCATGGACTTGCGCGTGGCTTCGCGCGGTGAAAGCCCCTCCTCGGTCATAATGCGTTCGACATTTTCGACCACCACGATGGCATTATCGACCAGCAAGCCGATCGCCAGGACCATCGCAAACATGGTCAACATGTTGATGGAATAACCAAAGATGGCCAGCACAGCAAATGTTCCCAGGATCACCACCGGCACCGCAATCGTAGGGATAAGTGTGGCGCGCATGTTTCCCATGAAAAGATACATCACCAAAAACACCAGCGCGATGGCCTCGATGAGGGTCTTCACCACTTCACCAATGGCAACACGGACGAAAGGCGTGGTATCGTATGGATACACCACCTTCATTCCCGATGGGAAATAACGGGACATTTCGTTCACCTTGGCACGAATGGCATCCACCGTATCCAGAGCGTTGGCTCCGGCAGCCTTGCGGATTGTCATTACCGCGGCGGGTCTCCCGTTGAACTTGGCATCCACATCATAGAATTCTGTGCCCAACTCGACCCGTCCAATGTCACTGACACACACGACCGAGCCATCGGGTTTGGTGCGAATCGGGATGGAGGCAAATTCGTCCGGGGTTTTAAGCATGTTCTGCACCACAATGGCAGCATTCAAGCTTTGCCCTTTTTCCGCCGGTGCCCCGCCAAACTGCCCGGCGGACACCTCGACGTTATAGGATTGCAGGGCGGCCATCACATCACCCACCGTCAACTGATACTTTGTCAACTTGTCGGGATTGAGCCATATGCGCATCGAATACTCGCCACCGAACTCCTCGACTTCACCTACGCCTGGCACGCGGGAAACCACTTTCTCAAGGCTGGATTTGGCATAATCGCGCAAGTCATTTGCATCCACCCTGTCGTCCTCCGAAACGAGGGCCAGGGCCATGAGATAGTTGTGGGTCGATTTGCTGACCTTGACTCCCTGCTTTTGCACAACCTGAGGAAGATTGGCCATGGCCAATTGCAGCTTGTTCTGCACCTGGGACCAGGCCGCATCAGGATCCGTCCCCGCAGCAAATGTCAGTTCAATCCGCGAATTACCCGATGAACTGCTGGAGGCACTCAGATAGAGCATCGACTCGAGACCTGTCATCTTTTGCTCGATGATCTGAGTGACACTGTTTTCGACCGTTTCGGCAGAGGCGCCTGGATAAAAGGCGGTGATCGCAATCGAAGGAGGCGCAATGGGAGGATACTGCGATACCGGAAGGGTGAAGATGGCCAGGGCGCCTCCGATCATCAAAATCACAGCGATGACCCAGGCAAAGACAGGCCGATCCAGAAAAAATCGTGAAAGCATGGTGTTCCTTAATTGATTCGAGCAGTCGTATTGTCCGTGGAATTGTCCACTTTAGCCTGTGGCTTGCCCCCACCGGTAAAGGGCACTTCTTTGGCTTCCGAGCCAGGCCGCACCTGCTGGGCTCCCTCCACGATGACCTTTTCACCACCGGCGAGCCCCGACACAACGAGCCATTGATCGCCAATAGTTCTCTCCAACTTGAGAGAACGCTGTTCCACTTTGCCGTCCCCGCCAAGAATCAGGGTGGTCGGGCTTCCCTTCTGATCACGAGAGACAGCTCGCTGTGAAATCAGGACGGCACGCTCATTCACTCCCTCCTTTACCACCGCACGAACGTACATTCCGGGTAGTAGAATGCCTTTGGGGTTCGGGAAAATCATCCGCAGCACGACGGACGAGGTCGTTAAATCAACCGAGACATCCCTAAATTGCAGTGTCCCGGTCCAGGGATATTTGGAGCCATCCTCCAGAACGAGTTCGACCTGGTTGAAATTCGTCCCATTACACTGGATTTTCCTCTCCTCCAGTCGGTGCAATAATCGAATGACATCACTGGTGGATTGAGCCACATCCACATAAATGGGATCCAATTGTTGAATGGTCGCCAACGGTACAGGCTGATATGCGGTCACAATGGCTCCCTCTGTCAGGGTGGATGTGCCGATGCGCCCCGAAATCGGCGAAGTCACATGGGTGTACTGCAAATTAATGCGAGCCGTCTCGACCATTGCGCGATAAAAATTAACATCGGCTTGAGCCTGATTCAGGGCAGCAGCGGCATCATCGAAATCCTGCTGGCTCACCGCTTTTTCGGCGAGGGCATCCTTGTACCTCTGCGCCCTGGAGCGCACCGCAGGCAGGTTGGCCTCGGCACGTCCCAACGCGGCAGTGGCATTATCCAGTGCAGCCTGGAATGGTGCGGGATCGATTTGATACAAGTCCTGATTGGCCTGAACATCCGAACCTTCCGTGAAGAATCGTTTTTGGATCAAACCGTTGACCTGGGGACGGATTTCCGCAATTCGGAACGGCGTCGTACGTCCCGGCAACTCTGTGGTAATCATCACGGGTTGAGGCTGAATCGTCACCGTTGAAACCTCGGGAACGGGAGGCGGCCCCATGGTGTCAGAAGGATGGTTGCAGCCCGTCAGAAGAACAGAAATGGAAAAGAGTCCCAGGATGGCTTTTGTCGGGAATTGTGAACTCGTATATGGATTGGTGCGTATCATTTGATCAGTTGATGTGTACTATGTTGTTGAGGACGGTTTTCCAGGCTGTGCACATAGAACATTCGTTCTTGGTGCAACCGGAGAAATCAGGTTGCCTGGAAAACAATTAAAATATCTTGTCAGCCGGAAAACAGGAGATGTATTCGCCCGGCAAAATCAGGCCGGATCTGAAGTGGAAGACGACTTCAGTGAAGAATCCAAAAATGTATTAAACCTGGATAAAATTGCCTCTCTGCTTGCTGTCCCTATCATTCTATTATGTTCTGACCCCTCGTAAAAACAAATTAAAGTTGGAATGGATTGGATTTGATAAGTCTCGGATAAGAGCAGGTTCTCATCGGCGTTGATGGACACCACTCTGACCTTGCATTCGCCTGAGTTGACAATGTCCTTGATGAGCGAAAGCAAAATCAGGCACGGCTGACTCCATGGAGCCCAAAACAACGCCCAAACAGGCTCTTTTGCCTTCAGGACTTTTCCGCTGAAATCTGCTTCGCCAATTTCCAGGAGTGATGCAATTTCAGGATTCATGATTTTACCCCTGGCACATTGGATGTGTGAAATGATTCCGAATCGGGTGCATGTGATTGGTCGTGGGAGTCAACGTGTTTCTCCAGAATTTCTTGCATCCGTCTGCTGCAGACGCAGTTCATCAACACTCAGTTGATTATCCCTGTTTCTGTCCAGTTTTAAGAGCGCTGCACTGGCATTGGTTATTTCCGCGCCATCGATAACACCGTTATGATCCACATCCAATAGGGTCATGACTGATGCGGGAGGCCCTCCGCCCGACCGAAGTCCCCCTGCTACAATCAAGGCCGCCACCAGAATGGCGCACACTGCCAGCGCAACCATGGCACTCCTGCGGGGGAGATAGGAGACCAACTGCCGCCAATTCACCAACAGGTGCAACACTCCTGCAATGACAAATCCCCATCCCAACCACTCGTGCAACATCACGATGGAACCATTTTTCACATGGAAAAAGAGTAACAGCCCCGTCACCCCGATGACACAGAACGTCAAGGTGACAAATGGCGAGATCCAAGTGCGCTCTATAAGTTTCGATTTCATATCAATCCGAACACAACCCCTCTTAGCAACACCCGTGCCAGTGCCAACAAATATACGTAACACACTCCACTACAACATATAACATATATTAATAAATTGTTTTAATGGGATGATAATACATCCCGGGTTACTTTTCATCCGTTGATGGTTGCGTTTTTCATCCTTTTTTGATAATCTCGCTGGAGATGGAAGTCACATGTAACTCACGGTTTGATCCGAATCGGACCCTGCAATTGTTGCTGGCGATCGCGCACGAACAGTCCCTTGAACAGATCCTAATGAAACTGACGCGCACTGGGATCGACCACTCCGTTGTCTCGGGTGTGCTGGTTTGGCTCATGGACAGCGGGGACCAATGTCCCAATTGCCCACACAAATCCCGGTGTGCAGACCAAACACGGTGTCTGCATCTGGCCGCCGGCGGGGAAGGTTTTTTGACCAACCTCTCTCCCGAAGAGATTCGTAAAAAGCGATTGCCGCTTGGGATCAGCGTGATAGGCCAGGTGGCAACAATAGGCCGCCAGGAGGTTGTTCGTCATCCGCACCAAATCTCGGAGGTCATGGCTGTAATCGGCATGCCAGCAATGCCTGGGATTCAAATCCTGAACGTGACTCCGATTTGCTACAAGGGAACTGTGCTGGGAGTAAATGTGGCCTTCATCCATGGGAATCCGCCCAACGAGGCGCTCCCCTGGGGACAGGCCTTTGCAGACCACCTTGGCGGGGCCATTGCCAATGCACGTGCATTTGAGGAAATCCGCCATCTCAAAGCCCAGCTCGAACTACAGAACACCTATCTGCAAGAGGAAGTCGTGGAGGCCAAAGCCTTTGGCGATCTCATCGGGCAGAGTGCCGCCCTCAAGCAGATCAATAGTCAGATTGATTTGGTAGCCCCCACAGAGGCCTCGGTTCTGATTCTGGGGGAAACCGGAACCGGCAAGGAGCTGGTGGCCCATGAAATCCATCGTCGAAGCAACCGCAAGGATGGACCTCTGGTTCGCGTGAATTGTGCATCCGTCCCCAGGGAATTGTTTGAAAGCGAATTTTTCGGCCATGTACGAGGGGCTTTTACAGGGGCGATCAATGACCGGGCGGGGCGATTTGAAACAGCCGAAGGCGGAACCTTGTTTCTGGATGAAGTGGGTGAGATTCCCCTGGAAATGCAGGGTAAGCTCTTACGAGTCCTCCAGGAGAGGAAATACGAACGACTGGGGGATGATCGCACCCGCAATGCCAATGTACGCATCATCGGCGCCACGAACAGGGATCTTATGAAGGCCGTTGAAGATGGTCGGTTTCGGGAGGATCTCTATTATCGATTGCATGTGTTTCCGATCCAGGTCATTCCCCTTCGCCAACGTAAAGACGACATAGCCCCCCTGGCCCAACATTTCATCGACCTGTCCGTCAAGGAACTCAAATGTTCCCGCCCGCGTCTGACAAAGGCAGAATGCTCAAAACTCGAAGCATACCATTGGCCGGGCAACGTCCGCGAGTTGCGTAATGTCATCGAACGAGCCGTGATTCTCGCACAGGGAGGTCCACTTCATTTTGACCTCCCAATCGCCAATTCAGCACCCATGAGCCGGATCGTCGTCCGCCCCACCGAAAACACGACGGCTCCGGAATATTATTCTGAAACAGAAATGCATCAACGGGAACGCGACAACCTGCTTGCGGTGCTCAAAAAAGCCAATGGTAGGATCAAAGGCCAGGGTGGTGCGGCAGAATTGCTCGGAGTCCACCCCGCCACCTTCTTTTCCCGCATGCGAAAAATGGGGGTGCGCCCCTTTCTAGAGAAGGGCTGACTGTCGTAATGACGCAGACCAATAAAGGACCTTACATCAGAAAGGTGGAATTTTTCCGTGTGCGCAGCCAAAAAGGAAACATGACCGTCACCGTTGTCCAAAGCTTTGACTCGGATCGAGGTTCCATGGGCAACGATACGCCATCGTGCAAGCCTCAGGCCCACAACAGCCTTTGTCCTCACAACCGGGTTGTCGAGCCTCCCGCCACATTGCGATGTAACCTCGAATCCACCTCTGCTGTCATAAAACAGTGAACCCCGCTGACGGGTGAGTACGTGCAGGCAAATACATCAGCCTGAGCTCGTAGTGTGATAAATAATGGAACATTCTGCATATCATATGGAAACAACAGAACAACGAACTTTGGCACACAAGATCCGGGGCTGGCATCGCGATCTTGGCTTTTTCCTGATTGGCATCACCCTGGTGTACGCGCTGAGCGGCATTGTGCTCGTGTACCGGGATCATGATTTTTTGAACCGGACGG
>CAZIDG010000118.1:0-10973 GCA_964538065.1 uncultured Verrucomicrobiota bacterium | reverse complement strand
TTCGCATGAGCCAGGGAGAAATCGGATCACATGGGCGTGATTCGGTGAGTATTCCTTCCAAATACATGAGGTTTTGAAATCCTGAACGGTTTTTCTTTTTTGCGCGTTTTGCGCTGTTTTGCGGCCCTCCCTGATCAGGGGTGAAAATGGCAAGGCCCGCCATTGCGGGCGGGCCTTGTCTGCAAACAGATTTAAAAGGAACCTAATGGATCTTCTCGATCCAGATATTGCGGTACTGAACCGGGTTGCCATGATCCTGGAGCAGGAGCGGCCCTGTGGCACTCTCCTTGGCATCAATTGCCCCACCTGTTGTGCGAGGCAGTTCCAGGTCATTGTGAATGGTCACACCATTGTGGACGATCGTGACGCGGGCATTGGCCGTCTTTTGACCATTCGCATCGAAACGGGGAGCGCGGAAGGTCATGTCGTAGCTCTGCCATTGAAGCGGGGGCGCGGCCATGTTGGCTGCGGGTTTGCTGACCTGATAAATGCCGCCGCATTCGTTGTCCTCGCCTTCGAGACCGTAACTATCGAGCACCTGGACTTCATACCGCCCCTGGAGATAAACACCGCTGTTTCCACGGCCCTGTCCAAAGGATGTGGGCATGTAAGGCGTGCGGAATTCGAGATGGAGCTTGTGATCGCCAAACTGCTCCTTGGTCATGATGTCCCCACCATTGACCTCCATGGCGCCACCGTCCACAAGCTTCCATTTCACGGAGCCCGCATTGGGGTCGCGGGGTTGCCAGGCATCCAGGTTCTTGCCATCCAGGATCACCACAGCACCCGCAGGAGCCGCCTTGCCCAGCGTGGGCGACAGGCGCTGGGATTGCTTGAGGGTAAATTCCCCATGCTTGGTCCCGGAAATCTTGCCCGTCAGGGCACCATCCTTGACCGCGCCAGCCCAAAGGGTGGCATTGACCACCACGCCATCATCGACCGAGCGGACCACATGGCCGGTATCGAAGGGGATGTTGTCCACCATCATGAACTTGCCATCCTGAAGCTGTCCCTTGAGATGAAAAAGGGTGGGCACGCGCTTGTTAAACTCCGAGACCACCTTCATCTCATAATTGCCGCCCGAAAGGGGTATCATATAGACGGCCACATTTTGTGTATCCGCCCCATTCAATTTGAGCGACCCCGACCAATCCCCCATGAAGGGATCTGGTGTTTGTGCCATTGCGTGGGATGCCACAAGGGATGCCACGCAGATTGCGAGATTAAGTTTCATGGTATGTTCTTTTTATACAAAGGATTGGAGATACTTTTGGAACAAAAGTACGCCAGCGTCAAGCCTCCTCCATCAGGATTAATGGGAGGGCGAATGATCGCCATCTCCGGGCCTGAGAGGAGGGAGACCGCCTGTCTCCGCAAGGGTGGGATTGCGTGGACGATGGTCACGTTTGCGCCGACGACGCTTCACCCGGTGCATGTGGCCGTGTGAACCCTCCTCGTCATCCTCAGCTTCTGAACGGTCTTCTGAAGACTCGCCCCTCCGTTCCTCAGAAGAGGAAGAGGAACGCTCACTCCGGTCTGAAGAAGAATGATGGTGGTGGTGATGCTCGTGATGATGATGCCTGGAGGGGCTGTACAGGTAACGGACCAGCAACAGGAGTATCAGAGATACGCCAACAACCGCCCCCAAAATAATCAGTATGTCCTTAAAAATGAAACCGCCGGCCCTGTCGAGAGACCCCGCCCCCGGCCGGGCACTGGTAAAATCGGTCACCGCTCCAAGGATGCTCCAACAAAAATTCATGTTTCTTTCATTCCGGCCCCGGTCGATTCCTCATCAAAGGACTGACCGCCGGTGATATTCAATCGTTGCATGCGATATCTCAAGGCATGTCGGCTTATTTTTAACTGATCTGCCGTCTTAGTCAAACTGTAGTGATTATGCTCCAGGGATGCCATGATCACCTCCCGCTCGAAATTGCTCAAACTGTCATCGAGTGACTGACTGAGCGGGATGTCCACCGTCTCCTCCTTGCGCAACTTGGCCTCAAGTTGAAAATCGGGAAGACTCTCCGCCCTGACCTCCACAGAGTGCTCGAGAATGACCGCGCGTTCGATCACGTTGCGCAGTTCCCGCACATTCCCGGGCCAATGATGGGATTTGAGTTTGGCGATGGCTGCCGGTGAAAAACCACGCGCCACCTTGTTCATGGACACACTGAACTGTTTGAGGAAATGCTCCGCCAAAAGCACGATGTCATCGCTGCGCTCCCGCAAGGGCGGCGGCCGAAACTGCACCACATTAAGACGATGGAACAAATCCTCCCTGAAATGGTTGTTCTGAATCGCCTCAATGATATCCCGGTTGGTGGCGGCAATAAGCCGCACGTTGACCCGCAACTCGTCATTACCCCCCACGCGTGTGAAGGTCCCGTCCTCCAGGAATCGAAGCAATTTGGCCTGAAGGGGACGGCTCATGTCCCCAATTTCATCCAGAAAAATGGTGCCACCATCCGCCTCCTCGACCCGGCCATGCTTTTGCTTGAGCGCCCCGGTAAAGGATCCCTTTTCATGGCCAAAGAGCTCGCTTTCAAGCAGGGTTTCCGGAATCGCCGCACAGTTGATCCGGACATAATTATTGGCCCGACGATTACTTAGCGAATGCAGCGCCCCGGCAATCAATTCCTTGCCCGTTCCACTTTCCCCAAGAATCAAAACCGTGGCATCCGTGGGGGCGACCGTCTCCACCAATTGCTTCAACTCGATCATCTTGGGCGATACCCCGATGATCTGTTCCAACTGATAGACTTCACTGCTGCGCTGCTTGAGAGCGGCATTCTCTGAAATCAACCGGTAACGCTCGGCACAGCGGGAAACGGCATGTAAAAGTTCTTCCGGCTCAAAAGGTTTGGATAGATAATCGACAGCTCCAGCCTTGATGGCCTCCACCGCCAGCTTGGGCGTTGCATAGGCTGTGATCATCAAGACAGGCAATTGTGGCCAGCGCTGACGCACACGATCAAGAAACTCATAGCCACTCATGCCCCCCAAACGGGCATCCGTAATGACCATGAAAAACTCGTCCTGCTCCAATAATCGCAACCCCTCTTCGGCAGATTCAAGTGCGCGGACAACATAACCCTCATCGGACATGATGGCCTCAAGAGAGAGGCGCATGTTCTTTTCGTCGTCGATGATTAGCAGCGGCGGCAAGTTGGCTTTCATGTCCTAAGCTTCATCAGAGATTTTGCAGGCAATGTAACGATAAATTTAGCGCCTTTTCCAGATATTGCTTCTACTTTAACGCTGCCGTCGTACAATTCCGTGTTATGCTTCACAATGGACAACCCCAGGCCTGTGCCTTTGCTTTTGGTCGTGTAGTAAGGCTCAAACACCTTTTCACGCACTTCAGGCGATATCCCGGGACCATCGTCGGCGATAGTATAGATTACCGTATAATTGTCACCATATTTGGCGCTCACAAATATGTTGCCCTGTGCGCTGACCGCCTCACGCGCATTTTGGAGGAGATTGACCAGGATCTCGCTTAAATGGTTGCGCTGCATCAACAACTGCGGCAATGCATGACCGTAGTCACGGTGAATGGTCACCGGGAAATTCACCGCAACGGGAAAGACTTGCTCAAGGGCACGGTCCATCTCCTCGGTGGGATTGAGTTTCTCCAACTTGCCATCCACCAGGCGGGCATACCCCATCAAATCAGTGATGATGCGGTCCGATCGTTCAACCTCCTCACGAATGATGCTGATCTGCTGCGTGATGGACGTTTTTCCATCCTTGACGTTACGCTGCAGGTTGAAGGCTGCATTATTGATGATGCCGAGGGGATTTTTTAATTGATGGGCAATTTCAGCGGCCAATTGACCTGCAGCGCGCAATTGTTGCTGGCGCAAGGCATATTCACGCGCCTCTTCCTCCGCCTTCGTTTGCTTGCTCATAAGCACTTGCACCGCATAGCAGCACAAGGTCATCAGGATCAACAAGACCAGGCGAAGCACAAAGGACTCGGTGACCACCTCTGCTTCGGCCCCGGGCGGACGGTCAAATTCGCAAATGGCCACATCCAGCAACCCCGCCATGATATAGGCCCCAGTCACGAGCAGGTTCAGGGTGATCTGAACAGGCGCCTCAGGGAAACTGAAGGCGTTGCGAATGATCAAGCCGAGGTAAATCCAAAAGAGGATGCTGTCAAACCCACCGGTCAAAAGGGTCATGCCCCCCAGCAGGAGGCTGTCGATCAAGGCGGTTGTGAACACCACCCATCGAATGAACGTAAGTGGCAACTGGTTCATGCCCAACAACATGATTCCCGAGGCCAGATTGATCAAAGCATAGAAGGGAAAGAAACGCTGGATGACCTCAAAAACCACTTCCTGCGCACTGTCTTGAAAAGTGGCCACCGTATCCCCCCAACGAGAGAGGAATAGGTAGTAAAAAAGCACCCCAATAACCACCATCTTTACGGGAAGGCTGATATCGCGTTCCATGGTGCGAATGCGATAGGCCTCATGTTCGGGATCCGGCGGCACGGTGGCCACCAGGCTGGGTATGCGTTGGATCATGCGCCAACTGAGCATGCCCATGAACCCCCGCCCATTACTGGCGGTCTCTTGTTGTAAATTGGTTGTGTCAGCGACTGTATCCGCCACAGCAATCCTCGTGATAAGCTATTTGATTACAGCAAATGTTCAAACGATAACAAGGCAACCCGAATGACCGCTTATCAACCGTCATTCTTCGCGCTCAAAAACTATTGCGGCAGAGGCGGATTGACGCCTCCTGATAGGGGCACTTACGTGCAAGCATCATCCCTCGGTCAACCATGAAAGCACTTAACAGGCTTTCATTGAACATATTACACGAAACATGGAGGGTCCAAACCTACATCAACCCTGACCATCCGAAAGGCCGCTTCGTATCAAATCATCGTTCCAGAGGTATGATGTAGCATTTCCAATGCCCGATGGACGATCTTCTCCACCGCCCATAGGCGCCCAACACCTTCATAGCCACATGCCAGCAAGCCCTCCTCGGGTCCTATGAACTCAACACCACGGGATTTGAGGATATTGACGTTGTTCTGGGTGGCCGGATGGAGCCACATTTTGCCGTTCATGGCAGGGGCGATCAGGACCTTGGCGGCTGGATTCAAGGCTAACGCAATGCAGGTCAAGGCGTTATCAGCCAATCCGTTGGCCATTTTGGCGATGGTATTGGCCGTGGCAGGAGCCACCAGAAGAAGGTCAGCCTGATCCGCAAGGGGGATATGCGTGGGCTTCCACCCTTCGATTTCGTCGTAAAGCCCCGTCACCACGGGATTACGCGAGAGGGTTTTGAAAGGCAGCGGGGTGATGAACTGCAGCGCGTCAGGCGTCATGACCACGCGAACCAGGCAGTGATGTTTGGTAAGCTGGCTGGTAATATCCACCGCCTTGTAGGCCGCAATGGATCCTGTAACTCCCAGCACAATAGTGGGTTGTGCCTGATTTGTGTTCATGGGATGTATCGGACTGGCGATTGTTTAGACCGAAGCCCAGCCTGTGGGAGGCAGCGCCACCTGCTCGTCCGTTCTCGATTGGGCCACCGCTTCCATGCTCTTGGAAAGCCAGACAAACATTTCCACGAAGTTGAGCCCCAGGAGTTTAACGGGCGTGCGGACAACGATCTCGGACAATCGAGTCATATTGGCACCCTCGACGCCCACTGCAAAAAAGGCAACGCGTTTGGCGGCTTCGTCGGCTTTAAGGCGCTGGGTGGCCTGTTGCACCACCTGATCGGGTTCACCCTGCGGTTCGCCATCCGTAATCATGAAAACCCATGGCCGATAATAGGCGACGCCATTGGCGCGATACTGAGTTTTGCGGGCTTGTACCATATCCAAGGCCTTTTGGATGGCCCCCCCCATGTAGGTTTGGCCCTGGGCGGTCAGCACGGGCACTTCAAACCGATCCACGGTTACAAAATCCTGGGCCACTCTGATCTCGTTGTCGAAGGTGACGACGGCCAGCTCGACCCGGCGGGACGCCAGGGAATCTTTAAGGAGGTGCTCCTTGAAGGTTTCCAGGCCCTTGTTGAGCGCCTCGATGGGTTCGCCTTTCATGGAACCCGAGGTATCCAGCAGCAGCACACAGGGACAACGGGGTTCCGGGTTCTCGGCGAACTCAACGGCTTCCTCAAGTCGGATTGGTTCAGGCATATGGTTTTGTCTTTTTAGCTGATACGCAGGACGTGCCAGCTTGTTTCATCAACAGCCACTGGTCCTTACATACGACAAATGCAGCATCCAGGCAAGCCGTAACACACACGGCCCGGCCTTCATGCAAGGCGCTGGCCCCAGCGAAAACGTTTAATCCTCCCCTGGTTATCAGGGTTCGCGCACGCAAATGATCTGAACCAGGTCCAGGCCCAGGCCGGTGGATTTCTCATTCTTGCCCACCAATTTAAGCATGAGACTGTTTTTACCTTCCGCCAGGTTGAGTTTTCCCATCAGGAGACGGCCGCTGCGCGTGGGAGATTCCGCGTACAGGTCCACAGGGTCGGCCACAGGGTTCTCATTTTGGAAAAGCTGCACTTTAGCCTGTGCCGGACCTTTAAGGGTTTCGATATAAACCGCATAAGTGCCCGAGGCCGGAAGGTCACACACAGGCGAAAGAAAGTGCGCCCCAAACCAGTCGTCGCCAGTCGCGGCCAACGAGAGGTAGCGCACCTCCTCCGAACCGACTTTCTCCATCTTGCGCGTCAGACTGGCGCGGTCAAACGACCAGGCATGAAGCGGCAGTTGCCACCAGGCCGGGAAGATAATCTCCTGCGGATCGACCACCGCTCGATCCTTCAAGGGCGGGAGCGTCAGGGCCGCCGAAGGGCGCCGCTCGGAATAGAAATACGCCACGCTGCAATAATCGGTAGGGATGTTGTTCTTCTCGCCCGAATGCTCGATGGTCTGCAGCAAGTGCTTGCGATAGGCATAGGCATCTCCCACAAAGAGCCGATAAGCCCCTGTGCGGCCCAGGTGCTTGGAATATTCCAGGCAACCGCTCAAGGGGAAGGAGATCCGCTTTTCCCAGCGATCCGGCACATCGTACCACCCGCCGTTAAAGAAATCCTCCGAACCGGTTCCCTGGATGGCGAGATCGCCGTCGATGGTTGTCTGATCGTCGCCCTCGAAAAACAATGTTTTACCCGATTCGAGGCCCTGGGATTGCAGGGCCACTCCCACCAGGTGCCCCCGGCCCTCGGTGTCCAGGAAGGTGTAGGGAGCGCCGATCTTCGTCGGATTCTCACGGCGCCACAGGGCGTAAAAACCGCCTTCATCCGCCGCGCGCGGGACGTTGGCGGACAGCACCTCCGCCTGCAATTCCACGGCCTCGGACCGTTCGGACACGATCTCGACCACGGCGCTCTTTTTGAAGGGCATGGGGAAGTAGCAATAACTCGTGTCCCCCGTGGTGCCGACCAGAAGCGACTGGGTGGCGGGCTTGCCCCACGCATAGCCCAAAAAGTCGCCCAGCGGGCAGACCACGGCCGGTTCCTCGCCATCAAAAGCAATGCGCAACACCAGATCGCGCGCCTTGCCAGCCAGGGCGCTGGCGGGTGAAAACCGGAGCCCCACAAGGCGTCCGCCTTTAGTGGCTTTGAACACGCGCGTCGCGCTGTTGGGTTTCAATGACAGGGCGGCCCGATGCGTCTCAATCCTGGCGCCCGGCGGGGCCGTGAAACGGCTGACATCCCTGCCGGTGGCGCTCCACGCCTCGCACGCCCTGGCCAGGTCCGGGGATCCTTGCGCAGAAGGCTCGAATGTGGCGATGGCGGTGCCGGGTTCGTAGAGGGCGTAATTGATCTGGTAAAACTGCACCTTCGGCGCGCGCATGCGCACGAGACACGACTTGGCGAAGGGCATCGGCACGTAACAATAATAACCGCCAGCGCCAAATCCCACCAGCGGGCGCGGGAACCCCGGGTGATGACCCAGGAACAACTCGCGGAATTTCACCGACACCCGGGGCTGCGTCTCGCCATCGAAGAAAAACTCCAGCGTGTCGTCCGACGGCGTGGGCGTCCAAACCCGGTAGATCACCCCCGGCCCCTTGAGATCGGCCAGCACAAGCCCCTCGGCATCCTTGCGGATGAAGGAATACGTGCCCGAAAAGCCATCGTCATTGCCGCCCGTGCGGTCATAGCTGGAAAAGGAACCCACCTTGATGGAGTTCTTGAACGCAGGCAGGCGGTCCAGTCGGTATAATTCCTCCATGCCGACGTTGGCGCCAAAGGCGCGGACCAAAAGGCCCGCAAAGACCAGCCATCCCAAAGCCAGTTTATATGAGGGTGTCATGCGGGCGCATGATAACACACAGATCCATCAGATACAACAGGGCTTATAATGTGATTTGCGGTCTGATTGAGATGGAAAGGGCTGAAACCAGCGCCCCAACCAGGGGACCTACAGCAGCGCCCATTAGCACCGAGCTGAGTGCTCTTCTGCAAACCCGACTCACCGTGAGCAACACCACAAGTGCCGACAGCATCCCGACCAGCAAAGAAATAATGCCGAACATCGGATGGATGTCTAAGGGAATCATGATGCCGCTCGCCACTACGCAGAGAATAACTATGGCAACAACCAGCCTGGCACACATTTGCTTTTGCTTGGTGGTGAAGGCGCTCATAAGGTCATCTCAAAGGTCAGTGGCTAAGACCAGCCGACCTTGGTCTGACGATACGGCTGGGGGGCCGTTTGCTGCAACCCCGAAATTGTTTGTTGGAGTACCTTCTCGACTTCGGGCGCAGGCCGTCGTGACGTCGTTCTCAATCGCCCAACCAAGAACCGCTCAGTCCGCTCCCGCTTGGTTGACCATTTGTTTGACGGCTCCCGAACTCTGTCTAATGAGCAACTGGAAGGCTCCCGCTCGTTGGGCCGCTTTGTCCGATATGACCTTCCATTTTCTCCAATTTGAAAATGTGCGGGTATTCGGTTCCGGACGCCCAAGTCATATTCAGCGCCGGGCAACTACTCGATCCGGGCACAATCGCATAGCCCATCTTGCCGCCCATCCAAAGTATCAACGCCGAGTCTCGGCACTCGACCCGGACCGGATTTATGACGGAGAGCTCCGGACCAAAACTGGATCGAAGGATGTTCGGGGCGCTACCTTTGGCAATCAACTCTCTCGCTTCTGCAAGAAGGTTGCTGGAATTTTGAGGCTGAAAGTCACGAGTCTCAAATTTGGTCTCGTCGGGGATGAGCGAAACCTTGATGAGCAGTCTCTGGCCTTCCTCCACCTGGTTCTGAGCAAGGCGCATATTATCGGGCGGTCGAAAGCCCTCCTTGAGCCTCAACGAACAATCGACCCAGGGACCATAACAGTGCATGCATTCAGTCCAGACACCGAAGGGTGACAGCACTCGCTTGAGTCCAATACGCCACAACGGAGCTCGCACTCCAAGGTCTGGAACTTCGGCCCGGCCCAGGGCATCAAACTCCACCGTTTGTGAGAAGAAATTCGTGTTCAGACCGAGGTCATACCACACTACCTTCAGTTTTAATGGAATATGCAATTCTCCTTCCACCTGAACTGTGACGGTCTTCGGATGGGGAAGATGCTCAACGAGCGGCAAAAATGCCGCGACCGCAATGCCAAACAACAACACAGCAAAAATCCACAGCTTTCGTCGCTTGGTGTTCATGCTCTAATCCGAACGCTCCGGATCACAGACGCCGGGGCAATGGCATCCGATTGTCAACCGAGACGCGATCCCCGCGTTCGGTGCAGCCGGTTTGTTGAACCACATATTCATTTTCGTCGATCTGGATGAATCATAATATTACCAATAAAGAGCTCCCGACTCCAATTTGTGCCATACATCGGCACGAAGACTCTCGCGGGTTCATAGCCAGAACGCGATACCTCCAACGAAAACATAATCTCGTCAGGCATTACGTGCCTGCAGTCCATCGGTATTCTGCCTTCCGCACAAGGCACATAGAAACACCACCGCCAGCAGTCCAACGGGCCGACAGAAAACGCACCACTCGAATCAGACTTCGAGGTTGCAGTCATATGATAAGCACCACGAATCTCAACTCGCGCTTTGGAAATCGGCTGCTTCGTCTCGGCATCCATGAGGTGACCGCGATAGACGGCAGAATGGATAGTCCTGGACGGCAGGAAGCAACCCTGCAACAGCAGCATCCCGAAGCATGCACCGGTAAGCAATGAACGATTGATACCCATGGCGTTGGGTCTAACAAGTAATTATGCGAATCTGAATACCATCACCCCAAAGGGTGATATCCTGCAGACTTCGATCTGATGCCCACCCCATATCGCATACATTTCAACCCATTCTATGCGTCATAGAGGGTTTTGAACAGATATATTCGCCGTTTTTTGGCTTGCGGACAGAGGAGGCGGATGTCACTCCCAATTGGGTGTTATCCGACGAGCGACATGATGTTTCAGGTTCCCAGTGAAATCGCCCTCGAGTTTGATCGGCGGATGGAAGGGGATAGCGTTTCTGCCTCCGGGAGTCCGGATTACCGGAAACGGCTGCGATTTTACCTGGATTTCTGCTACAAATACAGCCACCCTTTCCCGGGCAGAGGCGTCCCCGTCCCATATCGATTCAAAAAGGACCGGGAAAAGGCAGTCAAAACATTAATTTAAAAAACGCTTCCGCTGGTCGGACAAATGGGGAGTACCTCAAAATGATAAAGTTTATATGTCATTAAAAAGGCTGTATTTCCTGATTGTCACCCTTGTATTCGCAGGTGCACAAGTAGGTGAATCGGCGGAGAGCCGTATCAAGTGGCCGCCCCAGTCTTTGTCCTTAACCACAAACCATACGCCTATTATCGTCGATGGGGTGGTCCAAGGATTTCTAGGGACAACATTCCACATCGAATCCTTCGATCCAGTCACTACTGTTTTGAGAGGCTTCATCGAGACAACCAACAAGACAGACTTCACAAACACCGTCAGATTATGTGTTCGTGCGGA
>CAZIDG010000117.1:0-10982 GCA_964538065.1 uncultured Verrucomicrobiota bacterium | reverse complement strand
GCTGGAAACCGGGCTTGACGCTGTGGAGTTGCTCCCCTAGCCTAATCGACTCGCAACTGGCAGAGTGATGCCGGGGTAGGCGCAGGAGATGCCCCCCGCGATAATATAGAAAAGGAATATTGTGAACGTAAGCGTTGAACATCTGGGTCCATGCAAGAAGCTTGTGCGCGTGGAAGTGGACGCGCAGACTGTGGACCAGGCTTTTGAGACCGCCACGACGGAATTCCAGCGGCACGTGCAACTGCCCGGCTTCCGCCCGGGCAAGGTTCCTCGTGACCGGGTGGCCAAGCAGTTCGCCAAGGATATTGCAGAAGAGGCCAAGAAACAGCTCATCAGCACCGCCTATCGCGATGCGATCAAGGAGCAGAAATTCAATCCGGTGGGCTATCCCGACATCGAGGAGGTCCAGTTTGGCCGCGGCCAGGCGCTCCAGTTTACCGCCACCATCGAAATCGCCCCCGATTTTGAACTGCCCGAGTACAAGGGATTGTCGGTGAAGGCTGAGAACCGGGTGGTCACCTCCGAGGATATCGACAAGGCCCTCAACGTGTTGCGCGAACAGCGCGCCACGTATAACGATCTCGACCGCGCCAGCCAGATGGGCGATTTCCTCGTGCTCAATTACACCTGCACCTGCGAAGGCAAGCCCTTGGTCGAGGTCTCCCCGGCCGCCAAGAGCATGGCCGAACGCACCAATTTCTGGCTCCTGCTCAAGGAAGACGTCTTCCTGCCGGGCTTCCCGCAGCAGTTGGTTGGCGTCAAGAAGGGCGACAAAAAGACCGTCAACCTGTCCTTCCCGGCCGATTTCCCGGACAAGGCCCTGACCGGCAAGCCTGCGGTGTTCGAAGTCGAAGTCACGGGTCTGAAGGAGCGCATCCTGCCTCCGCTCGACGACACCCTGGCCAAGGCCTACGGCGCCGAGAACGTGGACAAGCTGCGCGAGGGCGTGAATGCCGACCTCGAACGCGAGCTTAAACACAACCAGACCATGAACATCCGCAACCAGCTCGTGCGTGCGTTGCTGGACAAGGTGACCTTCGAGCTGCCTGAATCGGCCGTGATGGCTGAGACGCGCAACATGGTCTATGACATCGTCCGGCAGAACACGGACCGCGGCGTGGCCAAGGAGATCATCGACGAGAAGAAGGACGAGATCTTCAACAACGCCAGCGCCGGCGCCAAGGAGCGCGTGAAGCTGGCCTTCCTGCTCCAGCGCATTGCCGAGAAGGAAAAGATCACCGCCTCGCAGCAGGAAATGATGCAGCGCATCGTTGCCCTGGCCCGCCAGTACGACATTCGTCCCGAGAAGTTCATCAAGCAGCTTCAGGACAGGAACGCGCTGGGCGAGATTGCCGAACAGATCGTCTCCGCCAAGGTGCTCGATCTGCTCCAGCTCCATGCCAAGACCGAAGAGGCTCCCGCCGCTCCGGCCCCGGCTCCCCAGGCCTGATCGGACATTATTTTCATCAAGGCGGCCCTTGCCGGGCCGCCTTTTTTTTGTGTCTGGCGCACCCCATGAAACCCATTGGTGGATGGCATAGCCGTCCTGTGGCTCAGGGGCCCGCAAGGGAGTACGGTTTCCTACCCGCGCAGGAGGATGAACATCGCGAGGGCGCTCAGGGCAAGGGCGGATCGGGCGAGCCATCGGCCCCGGCCATCGCACCACCAGGAGTGGGCATGGATCTCACCGCCAATGCCGGCCAGCACGCTCAGGAGCGTCACCAGGAATTTCAAGACCAGATAGTGCGCCGGAAGCAGCATCATGAGCCACACGATGACGCTCAGGATGATGGCCGCCCACGCAATGTCGTTGCGGTTCACGGTGCCAAACGCCTGGTAGATGGGATTGTTCCGTGAGGAGCCGCGCCGGGACGCCCGGGTGGACGACGGCGACGCCGGTATGGGCCGGGGTATGGGCGGGAGCGAACCGCCTGCGGGGGGGATTGTGATGCGCCTGGGGCCACGGCTCGTCGCCGGCTGGGTGCGGACGGCCGGGGGCGGAGCCAGGTGTTTGCCTTCCTTCACGTCGCGCGGGCTCGGAAAGGGATCCCGCCCGCCCAGGAGTTTCTTGCGCTGGCACCAGGGGCACTGGGTGAGGTGGACGGGGTAGACGTGCTGGTCGTTATCCCAGCACAGGACGAGCGCCTTCTCGGCGTCTTCGAGGCCAAACTGCCAGCTCAGCGTGTCCGGGCGCTGGGCGGGGCTCAGGTGGCCGTCGCGGAAGCAGCGGTTGAACAGGTGCTTGAGCACCTCCGGCAGGGTGTCGAACGGCAGCGCGCTGGGCGCGGCCGAGTAGGGGATCCGCGGGTCCTGCCCGTGCGGGAAATGCCCGGCGGCGATGCGCTGGTCGAGCGTGGGGGGATCGCCCTGTTTTTGATAGACGCCGGCAAAGGGGTGGGCGCCCTCCATGAGGAGCTGGAAGATCAGCACCCCCAGGCCGAAGAGGTCGTGGCGCGGCTCGCGGTCGAACTGGGAGAAGGTTTTCCCCTGCAATTCCGGCGGGGTGAACTCGGGCTTGCCGACGCGGCAGCGGTACATCACGCCGTTTTGCGCATCCCAGACCTGGAAGGAGTCCGTGTCCACAAGCGTCACCAGCGCGGTGTCCGAGACGAGCACGTTTGATTCATTGAGGTCGCCGATGACATACCCGCGCTCATGCACGGCGCGGACGGCGGTGGCGAGGTTGCGCGCGGTGCGGATGAGGTAGAAATAGTTGAACAGCGGGCATTTTTGGAGGCGGGTGCGCGGGTTGAAGAAATCGATGATGGGCTGCATGTGCTGCACCCGGGGCATGATGAAGCCCACGATGTGCTGCTTCGGGCCGCCCGAGAGCAGGAGGTCGCACGGCCAGGCGATCGATGCGTGGCCCTGGGCCGCCATGGGGTCGCTGGGCGGGTTGGAGAGCATCACCAGGAGCTTGCGGGCGCGCTCCGGGGTGGGCTTGTGCCAGATCTTGGCCACGAGCTCCGGGTGGTCCGGCACGATGTAGATGACCGCCTCGCCCCCCGCGCCGAGCTTGTCGGCATCGGTGAGGGTGATGATCTGCTTGGTGGTGTAGCGTTGGACGCGCACAGGCGGTGGTCAGGCTGGTTTTCCCGCGGGTTTGAACTCGGCCAGGAGCAGCGTCAGATCGTCATCCGTGCGCTGGGTGATGCGCGGGGATTGGAGGAAGGCCTGGAGCTGGCCCCCGGCATGGGCCAGGTCCTCCGCGGCGGCCAGGTACTGGAACAGCGGGGTGAAAAACGGCGCATGGGGAGCGCCATCGGGCAGTTTCAACGCCAGCATCTGGAGCCCGTCTGAAAACAGGGCGGCCTGGCGGAAGGCGCCGGGGCGCACGGTGTATTGCACCTGGGCCAGGGCATCGTCGGCCGTGAGAAACACGGTTTCATTGAGGTATTCGCCCGAGGCAGGCCGGGTGAGGGTGGCCAGGTCGGGTGTGCGTTCGCCTGCGAGCACGGCGCCATCGCCGATCTGCGCGGCCCCTGCCAGGCGCGGCCCCGCCACGAGGAGGCAGAGCGTGGTGGCCAGGTCGCGCAGGGGGCACTCCCTTTTTTTCGCCTCGTCCTCCAGGGCCTTGCGGGCGGCGGCCATGGCCCCCTCAAGCGCCTTGCGCAGGGCGGGTTCGTCCGGCGGCGCAGGGGCATGGGCCAGGAAGGTTTCCAGGGAATCGCATGCGGCGCGCGCGGCGATGGAGGAGCCGACCTCGGCGAGCGGGGCTGAGCCTGCGCCATCGGCCACGGCGGCGCAGAGGCAGCCGGGCTTGCAGACGCGCCACACCAGGGCATCCTGGCAGGGCTGGCGGGTGCGTTCATGGCTTGCCCCGCGCACGCTGGCGGCAAGCACGCGCCAGGTCCCTTCCGCTGTTAAAGGCCGGATCATGCCGGGATGGTTATGCGCCGGGCATGCCAATGCAAGGAAATTGGCGTGCGATGTGCGGTGGACAGACTGGCGGCCTACTTCCGGTCCAGGAACCGGTGCAGCACGGCGCCCAGGCGCCGGATGCCCTCCCGGATCTGCTCCTCGGAGGCGTTGCCAAAGCTCAGGCGCATGCCCCCGGCGGGCTTGCGCCGCGTGGGATCGTCCGCGTAACAAAACTCGCCCGGCACAAAAAGGACATCCTTTTTCAAGGCCTCCTGGAAAAGCGCCGACTTCGCGCCGGTCGTGAACGGCCGGGGCGCGCTGGCCCAGACATACAGGCCCCCGCGCGGCTCGGTCCACGTCATCCTTGGGGGGAAATGCTCGCGGATGGCCCCCAGCATGGCGGCGGCCTTCACCGCGTACCGGCGGCGCAGCACGGCCACATGCCGCTCGTACCGGCCGGAGGTCAGGGCATGCCACAACAGATGCTGCAGCAGGCTCGACGTGCCGAAATCATGGTTCCCCTTGATGCGGTTGGTCACCGTGAACAGGGGTTCGGGCAGCACGCCGTAGCCCACCTTCACGCCCGTGGCGAACGGCTTGCTGTACGTGCCCGTGTAGATGACCCGTTCGTTGAGCCCCTTCAACGAGAGCGCCGAGGGCACATCGTCCCCCACGATCCTCAATTCACGGTACGCGGCGTCCTCGAGCAGGTAGATCGCATGCCCCGCCCAGCGCTCGTATTTCCGGAGCAGCCGCAACGCGCCCGCCTTGGTCTCGTACGACGTGGTGAGCCCGGTCGGGTTCTGGAAATAGGTGACGAGGTACAAATACTTGAGGCGCGGCAGCTCGCCCTTCTGGCGCAGATCCTCCAGCACGCGCTCCAGATGCTCCAGGTCGATCCCCGTGGGCGTCATCCGCACCGTGCGGGAACGCAGGCCGTGGCTTTGCAGGATGCCCAGGAACACAAAATACGTGGGGTCCTCCACGAGCACGATGTCGCCCTTGTCGCAGAGCGCCTCGGACATCAGGTAGAGCAGTTGCTGCGAGCCGTTGGTGATGAGCATCCGGTCGGCCGAGGCATGGGGGGCCGGGCTGCCTGCCAGCGGGCTGGGATTCTGCTTCAGGGCGGCGGCATCGGCCTCGAGGAGGCGTTCAAGCGTGAGCTGGCGCAGGCCGGGATGGCCGGCCGTGTAACCGTATTGGAGGGCCAGTTGGGCCTCGCCCGGTGTGTGCATCACCTCGCGTGCCAGCGACACAACCTCGCGCGCGGGCAGGGTTTCATTATCCGTGAAACCCGCCGCCAGCGAGATGATTTGCGGGCGCTCCAGCGCCTTGTGCATCAACCATGCAATCGGAGGCGCCTGGCACAGCCGCCCCCGCTCCGATAATCCTGCCTGTTTCATCAAGCCTCCAGAATGTGCGCCCGGCACCCGTGCCGGGCAAGGGAAAACAAGGAGGGGCGCCATCCGTCCCCGGCGAGCAGGTGCCGGGGGAGCCCTCGCCCCCATTCAATCCATCCGGCGGGCGCGATAGTATTGGGCGGGGGCGTTGACCGGCAGGGGCAGTGTCAGCGTGCCGCTGGTGTTGGTGACGGCCTGGAAATCGTGCCAATCGGTCACGTTCGCGGCCTGTTCGATCATGCAACGCGCCCGCGGTTCGGTCATCAGTTGGAGGCTGGCCCAACCGGCTTCCAACGAAAGGGACGCGCTGAGCTCGGGCTGGGTGACGACCACGCCGGCCAGGTCTTCGCGGAAGGCGGGCAGGGGCAATTGCAGGAGACCGCCCGGCGTGGTGGCGGCCACCGTGTTGGTCAGGGGGCTGCCGGTGGCGGGATCATGCCACCGCGCGATAAAGGTGCCCTGGGGCCAGTTGGTCAGGGTCACGCTGAGCCCCTCGCGCAGGGGCAGGGCGGCGTTGGTGGCCTGCGACGGGAACGAGGCCCAGGGCGCGACCACGTACAGGAGCGCGGTGCGCGATCCCCACAGGCCGATCGCCGCGGGCGTGGGCGACCAATCCTGCGCGAACGCGGCGGGCAGCACGCGCTCCAGGCGCACCCAGTCGAGGTAAAACCAGTCGCCGCCCGTGTTGCGGATTTCGATCAGGTGCCGGCCCGCGGCGAGGGTCACGGGAATGTCCTCGTTGTATTCGTTGTTCACGGAATACGTGCCGTCCTTGTTGGGCAGGCTGCGGTGCAAAACCTCCGTGCCATCCACGCGCACGCTGAGCACGGCGCCGTCGGACACGGAGTTGAGGTGCATGACGAGCCGGGCCTGTTCACCAAACCAGGCACTCATTTTGAACGGCACTCGCAGGTCGGCATGGGTTGTTCCATGCACATAACTGTTGAACGACGTGGCGGCCAGGCCGGCGGCCTCGGGGATGGGAATGGCGATCTGCCCCACCGGCTTGGTGCCCCAGGTGGCGCCGGGAATAAGCGTGGCGTCAAAGGGTGTCCCGCCTGGCGTGAGCTCGCCGACGGTGGTCGGGGGCGGCGGGCCGGTCTGGAACCCGATCGGCTGCCGGACGTTGCCGCCCCAGGCGGTGTTGGTCAGGATCGTGCCCATGGCGCGATACAGCGGATAGAGATTGCCGTCGTGGATCTTTTCCCAGTACCAGGCCATCGACGACCCGACCGAGCCGCCGAGGGCCCCGCCCCAGAGGCCCTGGCGAAACCCGCGCAGGAAGGGATCGCCCTCGCGGTTCCAGCCGCGCCAGTCCGTGCCGAACTCGCCGATCATGACCGGCTTCTTGAACTGCGTGAACAGGCTGGCCGCAACCTCCGCAAGCCGCGTGGCGGGCGAGGCATCGCCATAGGAATGGTATTGGGTGAAATCGAGTTGGGGGAGGTTCCAGAGTTCCGCGCGCACGCTGCCGCCGGTCAGGCTGGTGGTGATCAGGTGGCCATAGGGGTCCTGGGCGCGCAGCCAATCCGCCATGGCCGCATGCCAGGCGGCCACATCCGCAGGGGTGAGATGCGCATAGACATTATCGATCTCGTTGAAGAACTCCCAGGCGAGCAGGTGCGTGTTGTCGCCATAACGCGCGATGAGGTAGCGCAGCCGGTTGCGATACCACTGGCGCGCGGTGCTGTTCGTGAAGAAGTCGTTCGGCTTCACGCACGGCCCGCCCTGGGTGACGTTGTAGGGGTGGACCGGCCAGTAATTGTTCCCACCCCAGTAATCGGGCTCGATCTCGAACATGCCGTGGTAGTCGATGCAGAGCATGAGGTAGATGCCCGTCTGCTCGGCCCGGCGCAGCACATCGTCGAGCTGCCAGGCGCGATCCAGCCGGTAATGGCGCGCGGACGCCTTGTCGTATTCGATTCCAAAGGCCCACGGCGCCATCCACAGCCGCGCGTAGTTTTCGCCCGCCTGGCTCATGGCATTGAACCAGTCTTCGTAATCGCGCGTGCCGCGTCCCTGGTCCCAGCACACGCACTCGCCGATCAACGGCAGCGGCTGGCCATCTCCTGTCGTAAAGTAACGTCCACCCCCGCCAATGCGCACAAAGCCGGTGCGGGCAGGATCAGGGTTGGGGGCGACGTTAAAGTGCAGGACCACCGGGCTGGCCGCCGCCACGCCGTTGGTCTGGATGACGAGGCTGAGGGTGTTGGTGCCGGGCTCGGTGGGGCGGAATCGGAGGCGCCACTCGGGCAATCCCACGGCGGTGAGCTTCTCGGAACCGTTCACCAGCGAGCGCTCGTATTCCTGGAACCAGAAGCCGGGCACCACCAGCGTGCGGCCCGAGGGCGTGGCAAAGGTGGCATCGAGCCGGATCAGGTCGGGATCGAAGTTGTTGGTGCATGACGGAACTTCGCTCACGCGGAACTCCACCCGTTCCCACGCGCGGGCGTCCCCAAGCTGCACAACAGCGGGTGCGCCCCCCACGCAGGCCAGGCCGTGCGCAAGCCAGGACAATGCCAGGGCCCATTTCAGGATGCCACTCATGCTCCCAAGGTACCCTGAACGCGGTTCTGATACAACTCTTCCATCATCCATGGGGTGGCGTTTTCTCCTGTCCTGTCCGCACGGATTGGGGTAGGAATGGAGGATGACCGTAAGCGACATATTACAGGACGAAGCCCGGCGGCAGCACGAGTTCCCCGTGGCGAAGGAAAAGGTGTTCCTTGCTCATGCGGGGGTGTCCCCCCTGCCGCGGCGCGTGGCGGAGGCGATCAGCCATTACGCCACCCAGAGCACGCTCGGCGACCAGGAGACGCTTGTGCCCGCGTTCCAGATGAACGCCACCCGCGCCCTGGCGGCCCGGTTGATCGGCGCCACGCCGGAGGAGATCGCCTTCGTGGGGCCGACCTCGCTGGCGCTGAGCTACATCGCCGCCGGCCTGACGTTTCGCAAACACAGCAACATCGTGGTCTATCTGGATGATTACCCCTCGAACGTCTATCCGTGGATGGCCCTGGCGGCGCACGGCGTGCAGGTGCGCTTTCTGAACGTGCGCGAGCTGGGCCGCATCCGGTACATCGACGTCCTGGGCCAGGTGGACGAGCAGACGCGCCTGGTGGCGCTGGCCTCCTGCCATTTTGCGACGGGCTACCGGATTGACATCCCGGCCATTGGCAAGGCGCTGCACGAGCGCGGCATCTTGTTCTCGGTCGATGGGATTCAGACGCTGGGGGCCTTTCCCCTCCTGGCGGAGCACGTCGATTTCATGGCGGCCGACGCCCACAAGTGGCTGCTCGGCCCGTGCGGGGCGGGCATTCTCTATGTGCGGCGCGAGGTGCAGGACTATGTGCGCCCGCCCATCTACGGCTGGAACAACGTCAAATGCCCCGATTTCATCACGCAGGAAAAAATCCAGCTCCTGGAGGACGCGCGCCGCTACGAGGCGGGCTCGACCAACCTCCTGGGCCTGGTGGGCCTGCATGCCGCGCTGGAACTGGCGCTCGAGCTGGGGGTGGACAACATTGCGGCCGAGCTCCTGCGCAAGCGCGCCAGGCTCGTCCCCGCTCTCCAGGCCAAAGGCTACGAAGTGCTCCACGCCAACGCCCCGGCGGAGAGCGCCAGCGGCATCGTCGCCTGCCACAAGCCGGGCGCGGACATGGCGGCCCTGCACCAGAAGCTGGCCGACGCCCGGTGCATCGCCTCCCTGCGCAGCGATCGCAAAGGGCGCAAGCTGCTCCGGTTCTCGCCCCATTATTACAACACGGACGCCGAGCTCGACCGTGTGTTGGAGTTGATGTAAACCAGCCGTTGCGGCGCGAGGCCGCGCGGCGCCATCATGGATCATGCGAGTCGTCATTGAACAGGTGGGCAAATCATTCGGGCAGACCCCCGCCCTGCGGGAGGTCTCGCTGGCCATTGAGGAGCACGAGCTGTTCTTCCTGCTCGGCCCCTCCGGCTGCGGCAAGACGACCCTCCTGCGGATCGTGGCCGGGTTTTACCAGCCCGACCAGGGGCGCGTGACCTTTGGCGCGCGGCTCATGAACGGCGTGCCCCCGCACCAGCGCAACACCGGGATGGTCTTCCAGAATTACGCCCTGTGGCCGCACATGACCGTCGCCCAAAACGTGGCCTACGGCCTCGAGGTCCGCCACGTGGACGCCGCGGAGAAAAAACGCCGCGTGGCCGAGGCCCTGGGCATCGTGCAGATGGAGCCCTACGCCGAGCGCCTGCCCAACCAGCTCTCCGGCGGACAGCAGCAGCGCGTGGCCCTGGCCCGCGCCCTCGTCATCCAGCCCGACGTCCTGCTCCTGGACGAGCCGCTCTCGAACCTCGACGCCAAACTGCGCCTGGAAATGCGCGAGGAGATCCGGCGCATCCACGACCGCACCCGCATCACCACGCTTTACGTCACGCACGACCAGAAGGAATCCCTCTCCCTGGCCGACCGCCTGGCCGTCATGCGCCAGGGCCGCATCGAGCAGGTCGGCGCGCCGCGCGAGGTCTATCGCCAGCCCGCCACGCGGTTCGTGGCCGATTTCATGGGCGAAACCAACTGGTTCGAGGCCACCGTGGACGCCGTCACCGCCGACGGTGTGTCCCTGCGCACCCCCTGGGGCCCCTGGCAGGCGCAACCCGCCCCGAGCCTCAAGACAGGCCAGGCGGTGTGCGTGGGCTTCCGTCCCGAAAGCGTGCGGCTGGGACCGTCCGGGGCGAACACCCTGCCCGCGACCCTTGAGCAGGTGAACTACCTGGGCGAGATCGAGCAATACGCGCTCAAGGCCACCAACGGCTGGCCCTTCAAGGCCTTCGAGCAAAACCCGCTCGAGGCGCGCCGCCCGGGCATGCAAGTTCATGCTGGCATTTCCGTGGAAAACCTGCTGGTGTTTCCCCAGGAATGAAAATTGAAATCCAGGGCGCCACGAAGTGTTTCAAAAAGGTCGTGGCGCTCGATGATGTCAGCCTCGAAATCCCGCCGGGCAGGATCGTCGCGGTTCTCGGCCCCAATGGCGCGGGCAAGACCACGCTCCTGCGCGCCCTGGCGACGATTGCCGCGCTGGACAAGGGGCAGATCCTCTGCGATGGCCAGCGGCTCACGCGCGACCGGCTCGACCTGCGCCGCCGTCTGGGGTTCATGCCCGACTTTCCCTGTGTCTATGAGGAATGGAGCATCCTGCGCCACGCGGGCATGGTGCTGCGCCTCTACGAAAAAACGGACCCGGGCGTGGAGGAGCGCATGCTCGGCCTCCTGCGCGACTTCGATCTCCTGCCGCTGGCGCGCGCGCCCTTCAACAGCCTTTCGCGCGGCCAGCGTTACAAAGGCGCCCTGGTGGCGCTGCTGGCGGCGCAACCCGAGGTGATGCTCTTCGACGAGCCGTTTGCCTCGGGCATGGACCCCCTGGGCCTCAGCCAGTTCAAACGCCACGCCCTGGAGGCGGTGAGCCGGGGCGGGACGATCCTTTACACCACCCAACTCACCGAGCTCGCGGAGAAATTCTCCGATCATGTGTGCGTGCTTCACAAGGGGCGGCTGCACGCCTGGGGCTCCATGGAGGAGCTGCGCGCGCAAACCCGCAGCGCCCACGGCCCGCTGGAAGAACTGTTCGAGCAACTGCGCGAAAACTCATGAACACCCTGCGCTGGCCCGAGTTTGAACACCGGATGGCCGCCCGCGTGGCCGAAGTAGTAAGCGCCTCGCCCGAGCTGCAAGAGGAGTACAAG
>CAZIDG010000116.1:0-11128 GCA_964538065.1 uncultured Verrucomicrobiota bacterium | reverse complement strand
ATTACCAATGACTTACAGCGATTCCTGGAAACGCTGTTTTTGCTTTGTATCCCGCCGCATGCGCTCGTGGTCGCGCCTTGCCCGGTTGATCCAAGCACCGCACGGACGTGCCGTGCGCCAGCCATGGCACGTACTATGGCAGGATTAAGGTCGGAGGCAAGCTGATTTGTCACGCTCCTGGGACAAGCTTGGCCAGGGCCGCGTGGGCCCCCGGCTAAAGGCCCGCGCAGCGCCGGGAGTTGTTTGCTTGAAATTCTTTATTTGTTGAGTATCATCGCCTTCCGTAAACCATCGGTCAACACACACACAACTCTGCTTTTATGCACTCGAAGCCCAATGACTCCGGCAACATGCCACGCCGCAAATTCATCCAACTCTCGGCTGCCACGGTCGGTGCGTTGGGAGCAGGGTCGGGCCTGGCGGCCCAGGCATCGACCCCGCGCAAGAGCCTGCGTTCCCTGCAGTCGGCGGGACGGGGCAGGTACAACATCGAGTATGCGCAGGAGCGGTTGAATCGCATCGCGTTTCCCATGGGAGGGATGGGCGCGGGCATGATCTGCCTGGAGGGCACCGGGGCGTTGTCGCACGTGTCGCTGCGCAACCGGCCCGAGATTTTCCACGAGCCCGTGACCTTTGCCGCCATCAGCGTCAAGGGCCAGCCCGCCCTGGCCCGCGTGCTCGAGGGGCCGGTCCCGGGCTGGAAGCTGTTCGGGGCCCCGGGCACGGGCAATGGCGCGGCGGGCGCGACCTTTGGCCTCCCCCGCTTCACACGGGCGCGTTTCAAGACCCGCTTCCCCTTTTCAACGGTCAGCCTGAGCGATGCGCATGTGCCCCTGGCCGTGGAGATCACGGGGTGGAGCCCCTTTGAGCCAGGCGATCCCGACAACGCGTCCCTGCCGGTGGCGGGGCTCGAATACCGCATCACCAACGAGTCCAAAAAACGGATGGAGGCGGTCTTCTCCTTCAATGCCCGGAATTTCATGGCTGTGGGCAACAATCCCCAGGCGATCCGCCCCGTGCAGGGCGGCTTCATCCTGGCCAGCAGCGCCCCCAAGGACCAGTCCTGGGAGGAAGGGGCCTTCGCGGCCACCGTTCCGGATCCGGCGGTGAAGGTCAACCATGCCTGGTTCCGGGGCGGGTGGTGGGATCCGCTCACCATGGCGTGGAAGGACATTGCCGCGGCCGCCTGCTATGACCGGCCGCCCATCCAGGAGGGCGAGCCTGCGCCGGGCGCGTCCCTGTTTGTCCCCTTCACCCTTGAGCCCGGAGCCAGCCACACCATTCAACTGCGCCTCTGCTGGCATGTGAGCCAGACCAACATCCGCATCGGGAACGATCCCAAGGACCTGGGGGACACGGGCGCGGGCCATTACCGCCCATGGTACACGAGCAAGTTCTCCAGCATCCAGAACGTGGTCCAATACTGGAGCGAGCATTACGCCAGGCTGCGCGCCAACTCCCAGAGGTTCAGCGACTGTTTTTATGCCTCCACCCTGCCCGCGGAGGTCCTCGAGGCCGTGGCGGCCAACCTGACGATCCTCAAGTCCCCCACGGTGCTGCGGCAGGCCGATGGCCGGTTGTGGTCCTGGGAAGGCTGCGGCGACAACAGCGGCTGCTGCCATGGCTCGTGCACCCACGTCTGGAACTACGCGCAGGCCATCCCCCATCTGTTCCCCAGCCTCGAGAGGACCCTGCGTGAGACCGAGTTCAAGGTGTCGCAAAATGAGCAAGGCCACCAGGCCTTCCGCACCTCCATTCCCATCCGGCCGGTGGTCCACGATTTCCATGCCGCGGCGGACGGCCAGCTGGGCGGCATCATGAAGGTGTACCGCGAATGGCGGATCAGCGGCGACACCGAGTGGCTCCGCCAGCTCTGGCCCAAGGTCAAGGCCAGCCTGGATTACTGCATCGAGACCTGGGATCCCGGCGGCAAGGGCGTGGTGGAGGAACCCCATCACAACACCTACGACATCGAGTTCTGGGGCCCGGATGGGATGTGCACCAGCTTCTACCTGGGCGCGCTGCTGGCGGCGGGCAGGATGGGCGCCGCCGTGGGCGCGGACGTCTCGCGCTACGAACAGCTCTACAAGGCGGGCACCGCCAGGACCGAGACCGATTTGTTCGACGGCGAGTATTTCATCCAAAAGATCGAGTGGAAGAACCTCCGCGCCCCCAATCCCATCGAGGCCAAATCCTTCGCCACCGACTATACGCCCGAGGCCCGTGTCCTCCTTGAAAAGGAGGGCCCCAAGTACCAGTACGGGACGGGCTGCCTCTCGGACGGCGTCCTGGGGTCCTGGATGGCCATGGTCTGCGGCGTCGGCCAGGTGCTCGATGCCGGCAAGATCACCAGCCACCTGGCGGCCGTGCATCGCTACAACCTCAAGCACGACCTCTCGGGCCATGCCAACCCGCAACGCCCTTCCTATGCCTGCGGCACCGAGGGGGGGCTCCTGATCTGCACGTGGCCCAAGGGGGGCGAGCTCTCCCTGCCCTTCGTGTACTCGAATGAAGTCTGGACCGGGATCGAATACCAGGTCGCGGCGCACCTCATGCTCATGGGGCGGGTGGCCGAGGGATTGGACATCGTCCGCGCCTGCCGTGACCGCTATGATGGCCGCGTGCGCAATCCCTTCAACGAGTACGAATGCGGCCATTGGTACGCGCGCGCCATGTCCTCCTACGCCCTCCTGCAGGGGATGTCGGGGGCAAGATACGACGCTGTGGAAAAGGTCCTTTACCTCAAGCCCAACATCGCGGGCGACTTTGCCTGCTTCCTCTCCACCGCCACCGGCTACGGCCTGGCCGGCGTCAAAAACGGCAAGCCCTTCCTGGACGTCAAGTCGGGCGAGATCGAGGTCAGGGAGATGAAATACCAGCCCGCGTAGGCCCTTTCACAAAGGATGCCCCTGCGTTCGCCCGGGCCCACCCGGGCAACGGGCGGGCCATTGCCGCGGCGCTACGACAGCGCGGCCCCCTCGCGCGTTCTGGGGAAAAACGGAAACAGCTTGCGGTAGTAATAAAACCGGCGCTTTTGAAAATACGGCGCGGCCTCCACGATCCGCATGAACTCCTTCATGCGCGTTTCCAGGGACCAAAACCGGGCATGGTCAAACACGCGCCTGCACTCGGCCTGATAGGCCTCGGGGGATAACTCCAGCAGGGCCGTCAGCTCATCCAAGACCACCTTCCGAGGCACCTGCATCAAGGTCGTCTGCTGGTCGATGCACTCGGTGGGGAAATCGTAGATGGGCCCGTAGGTCACGCCCGTCGTATCGTAGGGGACGGCGACCAGGTTCGGCACGCCAAGCTGCGCGGCCTCGATGACGGCGGTGCCCATGCCCACAAACGCGCAGGCATCCTTCAGGACCTCCGCGATCCGGTCGTAGTCCAGCCTTCCGTGCAGGATGACCCGGCTCCCCAGCTGCCGGGAGGCGATCAGTTCCTTCATCTGCCCCTCCAGGGGGCCATCGCCGTAGATGTGATAGCACACATCATGGCCCCGCTTGAGTAGCGCCTCCACGACGTCGATCATGTACAGGTTGTACTCCTTCATCGGCGCAAGCCTGCCTATGGAGACGATCCTGCCCCGCAGCGGACGCCGCTCCGGGAGGCTGTCCGGAATGTCGCGGATGGGCAGCGGCCAGTAAAGGGCGCTCTGCTGGCTGCCGAAGCTGTCCTGCATCTCCTTGATGAGATCCCCGAAACAGGCGACGCGCGAGCTCGGGGATATGTTATTCAGCATGTTTTCCAGGTAAACCAACTCCCGGATGGCATAGGGTTTCTTTCGATTATGGCGCGAATACTCATGAGGGCCGTACATGCCCGCAATGACCTTGACCGGGCCTGGCATCTGATTGGCGAGCACGGAGGCGACGAACGACGTGGTCAACGTCACCGACTTGATCACATCAAATGCCGGAAGCTGGTACTTTGAAACGACGTAGGAACACGTGGCGGGATAGAACAGCAAGCGGTAATGGCCGCCCAGGGGCACGATGCGGACCTCCGGCGAGAACAGGTTGCCGGGGATGTCCTTGCGCTTGGTCAGAATGGTGACGGTATGGCCCTGGTGGATCAGCCAGTCGGACATTCTGGCCAGCAGGGTCTCCACGCCGCCGAGAATATGCAGAAGGCTGTTGACGAAACACACATTCATAAAGCACCGCTGTCGGGATTACGCTCCATTGAAATGCAACGCATGGGAATGATCCATGGGCGGCTTGCCCCCGCTCGGGGTGGCGGCCCCCCATGGTGTTTGACTTGTACACGGGCCGGCTGACTGCGAGCTCAGATGCATGAGACGGTCCACCGCGGCGTCCACGGTATAGGGTGAGGCGGAGGGTGGACGGTTCATCCCCTGCGCAGCCCATGCCTGGTGGCATTCCAGAATGGCGGCACGGATCTCCACGGGGTCGTCGGCCGCCACAACACGGTGCCCCTGCTCCAGGAGCATTTGGGCCAGCTCCGGGTTGTGGTGCACCAGGGCCAGCACCGGCCTGCCCGCATGCAAATACTCGTAGGTCTTGGACGGGATGGTCTCGGTGGAAAAAAGCTCCGTGTTCTGGATCAACAGCAGCACATCGCACTGCTTCATGGCCACCAGCGAATCCCGGCGCAGCACGCGGCCAAAATCCTGGAACATGTCCGGATGGCCGAAGGCCTGGATAAGACGCCGGGACACGGCGTCGCACGAGCCGTAGAGGTCGAGCCGGAGGACACTCGACAACTCAGGATGCTCCTGGAGCGCCAGGCGCAGCCCCTCCAGGAAGGCGCACAGGTTGCGCGAGCCGCCCAGCGAGCCGAAATGGGCAAAGTGGCAATGCGCCCGCCGCACATGATCCACCGCAGGCATCGCGCCAGGATCGGCGCCGGGATACACAACATGACCGCGGCGGCCCAGCGCCGTGCGCGCATCCGCGTTCTTTCTCGCGCCATCGGTCAGAAACACCACGCCGTCCGCGCGGGCGCACACCAGGCGTTCCAGCCAGGCGTAGGCCCTGTAGGCCCGGCGGCTCCGCAGCCAGTCCTCATGCACCAGGGGATCCTGGAACTCGGCATACCAGGGCACCTGGCAGCGCCGCGCGATGATGGCCGCGGCCAGGTGAGCGCTGGGCGGCCCACCGGTCGAGTAAATGACCTCGGGCTTGTACTGGCGGCACAGGCGCACCCCCCGGGTGATCGCCAGGGGAAACCAGGACCACTGGCTGTCGAGGTCCATCAGGAGCTTTTCCAGCAGATAAAAAGGCAGGACCAGCAGGCTGAGCAACCCGGCCCACACGCTGCCAATGCGCCCCTTCTTCCTTAAATGGCGCAATTCAAACCGCACCCCCGACGGGGCCACCGAGGGCGCTGTGACATGCGTCATGCCCGGCCAGCGCTGCCCGCAGATGCCCGTGAGCATCAAGGGCTCGACGCCCCTGGCCTGGAGCGAGGGTATCCGGTCATCGATGTGCTGGGCGCAGGCCATGCCATCGATGCGCGAGAAATAGGAAACGATCAGCCAGCGCCTGTGGCCCCCGGCGGCAGTCATGCCTCCGCCCTCCCCGCCCCCATCAGTTCATCCACGCACGCCAAGACCTCGTCCGTGGTGATCTCCTGCATGCAGGGCGGTTCCAGGCCATTGTCATTGCAGCCCGCGCGTCCGCAGGGGATGCAGGGCATGTCCTTCTGGACCACGATGATGTTGCCCGTTCGTTGTTTGCCCCGGGGCATCGGGCATTGCTGCTCCAGCGCACCCTTGTTGTTCCAGGGCGACCACCAATCGGTGATGGTGGGGCCATAGAGAACGACCATCGGGATGCCCGTGGAGGCCGCCAGGTGGCTCACCGCCGTGTCCAATCCAAGATAAAAGGAGGCCCTGGACAGCAAACAGGTCATCTGATTGAGCGTGAACTCGCCGGGGACCAGGACAGGCGCCACCTCGCACAGGGCCGCTGCCTCCGCGAGCCCCTTCTGTTCCTCGGCTGAGGGGGAGCAGGTCCACACCGGCCGCCACTGGTACTTCCGGGCAATCGCGTCGCTGGCCCTGGCAAAATGATCGAACCGCCAGTATTTATAGCGCCACCGGGCGTAGGGATGCACCACAAAGTACGGCCCCTCGAGCCCCTTGAGCCGCAGCGTTTCCTCCACCTTCCCCTCATCGGCCTGGTCCCAATGGATCCGGGCCTCCAGCCGGGTGGGCGTGTGGCCCAAACGCCGAAGGACGACCTCGCAGAGCCGGGCGGTGTGAATGGGATAGGGATAGCGGATGGGATGCGAGAAGAGCAGGCGCTTCCACATATCACTCCAGAAACGCTCCCCGATGTAAAACCCCATCCTCCACTTCCGCCCCGCCAGAAGAACGGCAATGCTCCCCCGATCCGCGGAATTCATGTTGATGGCCAGGTCATAGCTCCGGAATATGGCGCGCCAGTACGGTCTGGCCTTGTCGTGGCCGGGCCCCTTGTGCCGGCCGGCGTAAAGCACCTTCCTGATCCACGGGTCCTTCTCCAGAAACTCGCCGGTGCCGCGGTTGACCAGGACATCGATGCTCGCGTCCGGATAGGCCTCCTTCAAGAGACGAATCAACGGCGTGGTCAACACCACATCGCCAATCAGGCGAATGTTGACCACCAAAATGGTTTTGGGCGCAATACGCTTCATCTCCGGGTCGTTCTGTCGTTGTCCGCTGTGTGCAATTCCCGCAGTTTGACGTATTTGGCAAAGGTCAACAAGGCTGTAGTAACCGATATCTCCAACCCCTCCACGCCGTCAAGAAATCCCCGCCTGAGGACGTAGGTCTTGACGAAGGCGAACAGGGGCCGCAACACCAGGTCCGACCCGCGGCACGCGCGCCCCTCCCGGTGCATCTGCTCAGCCGCCAGATCGCTGTACCGGTTGAGCTTCCTGAGCAGGGGGCCGAGACCGGAAAAGGAGTAATGCAGCAAATGCCCGCGGCACTCCCCCACCTTCCCCTCCGTCACAACCCGTTCGTGCACCGGGGAGTCGGTAAAGTGCGCCCGGCGGCGATCAAACAAGCGGATCGTCCGGTCGGGATACCAGCCACAGTGCCGGATTTCCTTGCCGCCCAGAAAGGTTCGTCTTGGGATGGAATAGGCGCTGGCCTCGCCCGGGGTCTCCAGGATGTGCCGGATCTCGGATTCCAACTCCGGCGTCACCCGCTCGTCGCAATCCACGCTCAGGATCCAGTCATGCGATGCCCGCTTCACGGCGGCCTGCTTCTGGAGACCAAACCCCTGCCACGGCTCCTCAAACACCTTGTCCGTGTACCGCCTGGCAATCTCCAGGGTGGCATCGGTGCTGCCCGAATCCACCACCACGATCTCATCCGCCCAGGCTACACTCTTCAAACAGTCATCGAGCCGCTGTGCCTCGTTCCGGGCAATGAGGACCACGGATACCGGGCGCCTGTCTGTGCCGGGATGTTTTTCGGGGTTGGTCATGCCATCAATTCATGAAACAAATGGGAGGCGCTGTTGCGTTTCTGAAGCTCCGCCCCCGCCACCAGCGCCTTTTCGCGATAGTATCCATAGCGGTCCCGAATCTGCCGGACCGCTCCCAGCACGCTGGCCGGATCGGGCGATTCCACCACCACGCCCGCATCGAACTGGCTGACCGTCCGGGCGATCCAGGTGCCGGACAGGGTGATGATCGGGCTCCCCGCGCTCAGCGCGTCCAGCGTCACCCCGCTGATCCTGTCCGCAAAGTCGTGCCGCGAGTACAGTTGCAGGCAGATGGCCCCATTGAAAACAAGCCGGTACTGGTCCTGGGGAAGCGTCGCATCGTACCGGCTGAGCCCCGGGTAGGCCATGGCATCCAGCCGCTCCAGGTCCCGGGAGGTGGCTTCATCCAGCTTGCCATAATGCCCCGGCGAGGCCTGCAGGCGCATCGGGATTTGCTCGCCCTTCTCCAGCAAATGCCCAATCAAATCGACCACCTCGCCAAAGCCCTTGTCCTTCCTGGCCGCCCCCGCGAACAACAGGTGCGTGAAGGGCTGCGCCTGGGCTGCCCCCGCCTCCACGGCGCAGGGGGATATGGGATAGGGCACGTATTGCACATGCCTGAAACCGGCGGAGGCGAATTCCCGGCGGATCGATTCGACGGGCGTCAGGATCACCAGTTCAGGCTGCTGCTTCGAGAGCTTCTGCAACTGGCGCAGCTTGCCCGGCGAGGACTTGAACCAGTGGACGTACAAAAACACCTTCGAGGCGGGAATCACCCCCCTGGCCGCCCAATGGAGCAGCACCATGTCGGTGCGGCTTGCCGTGGAGATGAACAGGCGGCCATTGTGCCTGAGCAGGGAGCGATAGAGCCAGAAACACTGGATTTTCCGGAAACGGCGGTGAAAAAAACGCTTGAGCGTCGCGTTGGACGGCAGAAGGACATTGGCCCGGCAGTCGGCCCACACCGTCACTGGCGTCTCGGCTGCCGCCAGACAAAGGCTTTTCACGAAGCTGTGGCAGTGCCCGGCCTCCCCCTCCAATGTTGGCTCAATGATTTGAAGGGCTTCAGCCATGTGCTTCGCTTCCACCTGCGCACCCGCGCGCGGCTTCGCTGTGACATGGCGGAAACCTCGGAATTTGGCATGCGCATCGCATAGGTCCTGACTTCGAAATCAAGCTCTGAATTGGCCTCTCCCGCGAGAGTCTGACGTTACGGTTTCTCAAGAGAGACAAGGAAATGTCCGTTTGCTGCAGGGTTCGCTCACTCAACCGCCCAACCGAGCCACCACGCCGTTCATTGGGCTCTCTTGTCAGCTACCATGAAAACAGATGCTTAAGGATGGTGGAGCCATGGGGAGTCGAACCCCAGACCTTCTCATTGCGAACGAGACGCTCTACCAACTGAGCTATGACCCCAATCCATTCAGCGAGGCGCATCCTAAGCCACTTTGTGGCGGGGGTCAATACCCTGTTCAGGTTTTTTCTCGCCCCACCAGGCGAGCCCAGGCCAGCTCGAACCCGCTCCCTCAGAACCCCTTGGGCGGCATGTTGGACCGTCCGCCCCGCCCTCCCCGTGCCAACCTCCGCTCAGGAGAGCAATTCCTGGATCTCGTCCCACGTAAGCGCCTGCGCCAGCGCCTCTTCATCCCCCAGGGCCCCCTTGATAAGCTCGGCCTTGCGGGTTTGCAGGTGGAGGATCTTCTCCTCCACGGTCCCACGGGTGATCAGTTTGTAGCTCGTCACCACCCGGGTCTGCCCAATGCGGTGCGCGCGATCCGTCGCCTGGTTTTCCACGGCCGGATTCCACCACGGATCGAAATGGATCACCGTGTCCGCCCCGGTCAGGTTGAGCCCGGTGCCGCCCGCCTTGAGGCTGATCAGGAAGATGGGGATGTCCCCCTGCTTTTGAAAACGTTCCACCACCGCGCCCCGGTCGGTGGTCGAGCCATCCAGGTAGCAGTAGGGAATGCCGTCCGTCTCGAGCTGAGCGCGGATGAGCCCCAGCATGGACACGAACTGGCTGAAGACCAGCACGCGATGGCCGCCATCGAGGATTTCCTCAAGAAGCTCGCCGAAAAGATCCAGCTTGGCCGAGGCGTTCTCCGGATCGATCTTGTCCATGTTGAGCAGGCGCAGGTCGCAGCAGGCCTGGCGCAGCCGCAGCAGGGTCGTGAAGATGAGCATCCGGTTCCGGGCCAGCCCCGCGGTCTGGACCGCCTGGACCACCTCCTTTTTGCTGGCTTCGAGCAGACCGCGATACACCTCGGCCTGCTGCGATGTCAGCTCGCAGAACGAAATCTGTTCGATCTTGGGAGGCAGGTCCTTGACCACCTCCTTCTTCAAACGCCGCAGCACAAAGGGGCGCACCCTTCGTGAGAGCCGGGTTTGGGCGGCGGTGTCCCTGTCCCGCGTGATCGGCATCTCGTAACGCTCCCGGAAATCCTGCGCAGTCCCCAGGTAGCCCGGCATCAGGAAGTCAAAGATCGACCAGAGATCGAGCACCGAATTCTCCATGGGCGTCCCGGTGAGCACAAAGCGATGCCGGGCGCGGATGGCCTTGACGGCTGTGGCGTTCTGGGTCTGGCGGTTCTTGATGTGCTGGGCCTCGTCCAGCGCCACCAGCTCGAATTCATGCACCCTGTACTCGTCCACATCCCGCCGCATCAGGGCATAGCTTGTCACCACCACGTCGCATTCAGGGATCGACGCAAACAAGGCGCCGCGGTCCGCCCCCTCAATGGCCAGCACCTTGAGCTGGGGGGTGAACCGCGCGGCTTCAGCCACCCAGTTGTACACGAGCGTCGTCGGGCACACGATCAGGCAGGGCCCCGTTTTTTGTTCCGCCAGCCACTGGACCAGCGCCAGGAGCTGCAGCGTCTTGCCCAGGCCCATCTCATCCGCCAGGATCCCGCCAAAGCCGTTGCCGCGCAAAAAGTGCAGCCACGCCACACCCTCCTTCTGGTAGGGACGTAAAATCGCGTCCAGTTGACCCAGGGGCGGCGTTTCAAGAGGCGCGGCGGTCCCAGGGGCGGCAAACTGCCTCTGCCAGGCCGAGGGAGCATTCACCTTCCACCCCGGCTGGGCCGACAAGGTGGAGTTCAGAAAGGCAGCCTGGGTATTGGCCAGCCGGAACCCGTTGCCATGCTGTTCGGGGGCGCAGTCGCGCAGCACCTCATTCAACTCATCCATGGCGGATACGTCCAACAGGCCAAACTTGCCATTCGGCAGCCGAAAATGATTCTGCCCCCCGCGCAACAGCCGCTGGATCTCGCTGGCGCTGATGGTCTCCCCACCCTGGGTCTTGAAATCGACCTGCAGATCGAACCAGTCCTCCCCCGAGGGGACGATGTTAAACTCGGGCTCGATGCGCTCGGTTTTCTGAAGGCTCACACGCTCAAGCCGTTCTTCAAGGGAGACCTCCCATTCCCTCTGAAGGGCGGTGAAGTCCCGTGCAAAAAAGCGAAGCACCGCGTTCTCCCCCAGCATCTTCCAGTGTCCCTGGGTGTCGGGCCCCTGGAACCCTGCCCGCACGAGCCTAACCTTCGCAGCCTGCTCGGCGGAGAGGTCGCGTGTGGAATAGCGGGTCGTCTGCACAGGATCGGGCAGCCAAAACGCCTCCCCGGGACTGGTCACCCCCAGGGTCATGATCCGCTGGCCATACTGGCACTGCAACTGGGCATGTA
>CAZIDG010000115.1:0-11174 GCA_964538065.1 uncultured Verrucomicrobiota bacterium | reverse complement strand
CATCATGACATTCTTTAAGGGGTCGTAATAGAATGAATATATCCGCTTGCCCTTCGTGTCACGACATACAACCCCATATCGCACATCGCATAATCCATCATAGTCATCAAACGACAGGCAACTTAGGTGTTTTTCCATTTCCCTGACCATGCCACTGTTAATCAAGTCACGAATTTTCAGCTTATAATGATAATGGGCTTCAAGCCACTCCGGCGTCACACTGGCACGCGTTAATATTCGCGTGGGGTAATAGTATATTTCAAGGCTGCATATATTTCCGTTGGTCAGGCCGCTTGCCATCTTCTTCACATAATCATCCACCTCGGCCTTATTGAGGGCTGGCCTGCTTTCAGCATGAACCCCAAATACGGTGCTAACAATGATGGCACATAATACGAGATATTGTTTCATATTTTTATGTTTTTCGAACTCCGTAAGCGCTTCCGGCATGATCGTCTGGAGTTCACTCACCAATGTTTGTTGCATGCGCCAGCGTTCTGCCCCTCCATGGCTCGTTATTCTGCGCGGCCATCCATCCTCTTTCTTCCATCAGATCTCCTTTCATGCATTCAGGCCGACCCGATGCGATGTTGGAGGCCAGGCCTGCATGCCGCGAAGGGCAGAGCCGCCCTGATAGGCCTTGCCTACGGAAGGTATCTCATCCTGCATTGCATCTCCTAGGAAGGCTCTTTTTTGCGCCTGCGGTGCTGTGATTAAGCCTCTCTGCCGGGTGCAAAAGGGCATGCACTTCCCGCAGTTGCCGGATGATCACCCCAGTGTGGATGCCCCTCGGCTCGAACTTCTCATGCCTCAAAGGATGCTGGATAGTGCATGTCTCCCATCCTGGTGGGGATCTCGGCCTCTATTCACGCTTTCCCTCGCTTGGTTTTGCCCTGACATTCGCAAAATAATGCCTGACCTTGAAAATTGGCCAGGCGCTCCAGTGGATCGCAGATTATTGGCCCGCACTATCCAAATCCATCCGGTGGGGCTATTGTACGAATGCGGCGGGTGGATGGCAGCGCGGCCGGTGGGGTGGTCGCCAGCGGATCCCCCACGCGAGTAAGGGAGGCAACCATGATTGATAATGTCCAGATCGAGCCGATGACCCGGGACTGCATCCTGTGGCGGTGTCTCCATTCGGGGCCAATCTCCTGCGCGGAGGTGGATGAGCGCCCCGCGGACGACAAGCTGCCCTGGGAACGATATTGGCAGCGCAATGCGTTGCTGCTCGAAGCCCTCACGCGCGTGTATGGGGCCTGTGCGATTCTGGCACGCGATGGCGGGCGGATTGTGGGCCATCTGCGTTTTTATCCCAAGGCGGTCTGTGACATGCCGGGCGCCGGCCAACTCTGCCTTCAACAGGATTACGATGCCGGTCCGGAGGACCATTTCGCCGAAAGCTCGTTCCCGCCCCTTGCGGAAATCAAGGACAAGACCCTGGTGGTGCATTGCCTGATGACCGGCAGTCCCCAACAGGAGGAAAACCCCTATCAACGCAAAGGAGTGGCCACGCGAATGGCCTTGAAGCTGATCGAGTGGGCAAAGGCCCAGGGCTGGGAATGGCTGGAGGCGAGGTCATTCGAGGATCTTCCCATTGTCTATGAATTGACTGGCAGCGCCGGGCGCGTCTTTTGGGAGAAGCTGGGGTTCACGCTCGCCGAGCGCCATCCGCATCCCTACCTGCAGCAGCCGTGCGAATTCGTGGCCCGGCTCGAAGCTCAGGCCCGCGCCGCCGGGATTCCCCCCGAGCGCGCCCGGGATGAACTGGTGATGCGTCTTGGATTGAAATGAACCGGCTGGTTTGCGCCATGGGAGACGGAGGACCAGGGACGGACCGTCATCTCCTCGGTCGGGGGCGATTCGCTCCGTTCATTGGGGCTGAAGCAGGAGGGATTGGCCTTTCATGGAGGTGATTCGGCAGGCCGCCGGGTCAAACCCAAGGGTCACAGCGTCCTGCTCAGAGGTGGTCCAGATGTGAGCGCCGGTTTTCCTGAGGCGGGCCTGGAGATTCTCACGGGCGGTGCGGTTCATGCGATGGCCGGTGTCGCTCAGAATCACTACGCGCGGCTGAATGCGCTCCAGGAGCGCCTCGCCCAGGGGTTCGCCGTTGGATGGGAAGCCCGCGATCACAATGTCCGCCTTCACGTCTTCACCGCGCTCGACCAGCGCCCGCTGACCGAGCCGCCCCAGATCGGACAGCAGCAGCACGCGCGTGCCGTGAATCTCCCCACGCAGGACCAGCGCCTTGTCATCGGCGAGAGTAAACGCGTCATCCGCGCGAGGATGCAGCACGGTCCATGCACCGATGCGGTCTCCTGCCTGGACCCACCGGAGGGGTTCGCGGGAGGCCCGGCGCGCCTCGAGTTGGGCGCGGTACACCGGCGAGCGGAACTTCTGGCCACTGGCGGCCAGGGTGTGGATGTTGAAGAATTCGGCAAGCGTGGCATACCCGCCCGCGTGGTCCACATCGCCATGCGTGATGACCACGTGGGCGAGCCGGTTGATGCCCTGAGATTGAAGGAATGGTTTGACGAGGAATCGCGCCACATTTTCGTCCCCCGTGTCCACCAGCATGTTTTCGGACGCGGAGGACGCGCGATACAACACCGCGTCACCCCCCACCACAGGCAGGACGGTCAGGGACGGCGTGGTGGTGGAAAGCGCCCACGCGGTCAAACGCCCCGCCACGAGCAGGCCGGCCACGGCCATGGGAATCATGCGCCGGTGTGAGGGTTTTTCCATCCACCAGAGCAGGCCACACAACCCCAGGTAGTACCACAGAAAATCGATGAACCCGATGTCCGGAAAATGGAAATTCCCCCCTGGCACCCGGGCGAGCCACTGGGATGCCATGTCCATGGCCATCATGAAGAACCAGCCGGCGTGGTTGAAGAGGACCGCCACCGGGGGCGCCCATGGGCTGGTGGCCAGGCTGCCAAGATTGCACATCAGGGCGAGCGAGCTCAACGGCACCACGATCAGGTTCGCCACCAGGCCGATGGGCGTGATGAGATGGAAATAGTATATGATCAGCGGCATCGAGCCGAGCCAGGCCGCCAGCGAGGTGGCAAACGACGCGGTCAGCCACTGGAAGGCGTTGCCCCGCCAGCGTTCCCAGACGCGGGGTTCCGTTTCCGGTATCAAGGGGTCCCTCCGATGCAGGCGCTCCCGGCATGATTTGAGGGCAGGCTCCAGCAGGGCAAGGCTGAGCACCACGAAGAACGAGAGCTGGAAGCTGGCCTGGAACAGTTGCCTGGGCTCCCACAACAGCAGGATCAGCGCCGAGCCCGCCAGGGAATTGAACAGGTTCCCGGGCCGGTGCACCGCCCACCCCACGATGATGACCGTCATCATCACCGTGGAGCGGATGGCGGGGGATTGCCAGCCGGTCGCCGCCGTGTAAAACCAGATCAGCGGCACCACCACCCAGCCGCACGCGTTCCGGGGCGCCTGAAGCACGCGCAGAACCGCAATGAGCATGCCCGAGATCAAGGCAATGTGCAGGCCGCTGATGGCAAAGACATGCATCGTGCCCGTCCTCATGAAGGGCTCGCTCACCTCGTTGGTCAGGGCGGTCTTCCAACCGAGCGTCATGGCCCAGATCAGGCGCAGCGACTCATCCTCGCCCGGCATCCCCAGGGCCAGCGTGCGTTGAGCCCAGGCCAGAAAACGGTCCGACAGGGGCGGCGTGGTCCGTGGAGGATGGGCGGAGGATAATTGCCAATCGTTGGTCGATTCACATCGCACCTGGAAGTAAATCCCCTGCCAGTAAAGGTATTGGCGATAATCGAATAATCCCTCCGCCACGGGACCACGCGGCGACTGGATCACGCCCTGGATCTCCACCGCCTGCCCGCCGAAGAATGCCTGGGGCAGGATGTCCGGTGTGCTCACCGCGACGGCGCCCAGCACCGGCTGCCAATCGCCCCCGCGGCAGGCCTCCTCCACCTCGACCACCGCCAGCGTGCGCCAGGTTTCCTGGCCGGATTGCTCATAAACCCGCTGCGAAGGGGTATCCACCAGGCGCCCGCGCAGGGTCACGATCTCAGGCTCTCCCTTGAAGGCCAGGCGAAGGTCCAGCGGAGAGAGGATGGCCGTATGCCGTGCCAGGTTGACCCACCCAGCCAGAAACAGGAGAAGCACCAGCCCCCGCAGGCGCAACCGGCTTGAAAGGAATAGGATCGGAAGAAGGATGCCCGCCGCAAGAAGGAGCATGCCCAGCGGCGGCGACCATTGCCAGCCGCAGAGAATTCCCGCCCCGTAGCCAAGGGCCAGGGGCGCCATGGGCAAATGCCTGGGCATGAACCAAAACGGCGTAAACCAATTAACGCGCTCGCATGAGCGATGGCATCGTCAGCTTGCCTGCCAACGCCACCTTCAACTTCTCCAAGCGCCTCTGCCGCAGGACCCGCCTGCGGCATAACCACCACATCAGGGCCAGACTCAGCACCACACCTCCAACATCGATCAAGACATCCCAGGCCGACGCCTCACGGCTGCGGTAAAACGATTGATGGTATTCATCACTCACGGCATAGGAAGCACACACGGCCAGCACCACCAACGCATCCCGCCAAAGCCAGACCGTGCCATGACCGCCTGCTTGTCTGGGAATGGCGCGCCAGAGCAACATGGCCAAAATGGCATACTCGGTTACATGTCCCGCCTTGCGAATGGCATAGGTTGTCGTCGCCAGTTCACGATAGGTAATGTCGGGTTTGAACCACTTGATGACAGGCACCAGCCATCGATTGGTATGGTGGGTGGACAGGGTATCTGTGGAGCCCACGTATATCAGGAGCATCCATAGTACCACCGGGAGCCAGTTCGACATGATGAGTCTCATCCATGGCATGGTCCAAGTAGAAACACGCAGCGCTCAAAAGCAAGGCATTTTCACTTCCAATATTGCCGCCTCCTGTCTTCACAAACCAATGGCCTGCAATACGACCTGTCGTGTCCGTCCCTGACCGCCTTTACCAGCCCTCTGATTCCAAATTCCACCGTCTTCCTTCTTGCCTGCCCCCACCCTGACCGGGTACAAGCATGGGAAGCGTGAGACGGATTTTTATTCAAAGTAACGGCAAACCGGTGGGTCCGTCATCGCCGGAAGAAGTGAAGTCGTTGATCTCGGCCGGGTGGTTGTCGCCCAGCGACTTGGGACAATATGAAGGCGAGACCGAATGGCGTCCCCTTTCGTCCATACCCGAACTGAGTGATTCGCCTCAGCCCACGACTTCCCCTGTCCAAACCCCGCCCCCCTCCCAATGGCGGATTGATTTTGGCTCCATCGCAAGGTCCTTTTTCAGGATCGTCATGCTGCTGGCTGTGGTGGCAGGCCTGGCCTACGGCGCCTTTTTTCTCGTCACAAAGTATTGGCCCAAAACGGACACCACAAAGCTCCCCGCGCCAAAAGCCGAGGCCAACAACGAGTCAAAGGCATCCGTGGTCACCACTGTACCCACTGAAACCGATGCGAAAACTCCTACTCCAACATCGTCCGCCCCCACGGCAATCCTGGTTCCGGTCCGGCCCTCGACCAACATTCCTCCGTGGGAAGCAGTGAGTCCCGGTTCGCCAAAACCAACCAACATGGCGGCCGTGGAAACCAATACGACATCTGCCCCCACTCCAGCGGGCAATGATTTGAAAGCCGCCGCCAGCCTTATGCGCCGGACCGTTCAAACGTCCGTGGATCCCAAAACCACTCCCTTTGGCAGTTACGATGTGGCGGCCATCAAGCTGGTGCAGAAACGATGGTTCGAACTGATCGATCAAATCAAACAGCCTCAGGGCAAGTCGGCCACCATTATCATTGCCTTCAAACTCGACCACTCCGGCACGGTATCGGACGTCAAAGTGGTGGAAAGCAACGGGGACGAGATGCAAGTGTATCTCTGTAAACAGGCTATATTGGACACCCGTTTCGCGTCCTGGCCGCCCGCTCTTGAGAAGACAAGCACCGGCACCTCGCGCGACCTGCAATTCACCTTCCGCTACTGACCTGGCCTGAGACCCGCGGCAGGAGCATCACTCACCATCGGTCCACGGGGCCCTTGGGCACGGCAATCACACCATTTGGCATGTCTTCAGCCCCGGGCATGAAGGAGGCGGATAGGGGCGCAGGCCGGTAATTGGGTTTTAGATGACCTTGTTCGTCCAGAAAAGGCCGCCTCCAGATGCGGTACTGATCAAGAATGGCATCGAATTCCGCCCTCGAGGAGAGCAGCACCACACGTCGGGTAAACTCACGGGCGGGCCCGAATCGCCGGGCGTACCAGGGAGCGATCTTCCGAAACATCCGGCAGCCATGGGTTTCGCCAAAAATCTCCACCATATAGTCCAGGTGTCGGCTCATGACCCGCAGGCGCTCCTCGAAATCCGGTTCAGGCAGGTGTTCTCCAGTGGTCAGGAGATGCTGGGTATCCCGGAAAATCCAGGGATTATAAAAAGCCCCCCGTCCGATCGACACCCCGGCACATCCGGTCTCCGAAAGCATCATGCGCGCCGCCTCAGGGGTTGTAATGTCCCCATTGCCAATGACCGGGATCCGGCGGGCGGCCTGGACCACGGCCCGAATGCCTGCCAGATTCACCACGCCCCCAAAGCCTTGCGCACGCGTGCGTCCATGGATGGTCACGGCCGCCACCCCGGCATCCTCCAGAGCCTTAACAAGGGTTGGCGCCGTCAGGTTATCCTCATCCCAGCCCAGGCGCATCTTGGCGGTGACGGGAATTCTGACCGCGTTGACCATGCCCTGGACCAACCGGGTGGTTTTATCCAGATCGGTCATCATCGCCGAACCGCCGCCCACGTTACAGACCTTGCGGACAGGACAGCCCATATTGATGTCCACCATCGTGACTCCTTGCGATTCAAGGAGTTGTGCCGCATCGCGCATTTCCTCTGGCACTGCTCCAAACAGTTGAACGGCCAGGGGATGATCGGCTGGGCGGGACTCGATCAACTTGAACGCCTTGGAACGTTTTTCGATCAAGGAACGGGCGTTGACCAGGTCGGTGGTGGCCAGACCCACACCTCCAAGTTCGCGCACAACAAGGCGGAATGGCAGGTTGGTATAACCGGCCAGTGGCGCGAGCATTAAATTGGAATTCAGGGTCACAGACCCGATCTGCAGCACGATAAGACGATAGCGTGCGAAGGAACGGAGGGAAACAGCAAAGAAATATCTGTATTTATCATCCTTAGATCCAATGAGATAAATCGTTCGGACATAGAATATGTCCTAAAGTACCACACCGCTTGTGCCGATATACCCTAACACAAGCTCACAATAGCGTGCTCTCAGGATATAGGTGTGCGCTTGGATAATTGAGTATGAGTTGGATATCGGGACATGGATGTTCCAGTGAACCGAAAGACCGGCACGATGTTGAATCGTGCTTGCCAGTGAAAGTTGAATGAACACCGAGGATTTTTAACAACTCATTGACAATGCGAGTCTTACAGCTCAAACAATTCCTTTTTCTCCCGCTTTTCGCCGTCTGGTTTTCCTATTTCATTTCCGTACAAAACGGATTTTCCGCCACCAATGATCTTCCAGTGCTCACTCGTTTGGATCAAGTGCGCAAACTGGACTCTGAAGAGGCGGCCAAGGGCTATCCGGTGCACATTGCCAAGGCAGTGGTCACCTTCACGACAACGAGCAACCGCGGGATATTTCTCCAGGACGATTTTGAGGCTGTTTACGTTACAGGGAAGAAGTCCAATATTGGACTCAAAATGGGGCAATTGGTGGAAGTCAACGCCGTGACAGCCAAGGGAGGCGTCACCACCACGCTTTCCAACCCAAGCTATCGTATTCTGAGCCAGAATGTTCCGCTTCCAGAACCCAAACGTGTGGACTTGGGCCGACTGACCTCGACGGAGGAGGATTGCCGATGGCTGGAAATTACGGGCATTATTCGATCCTTGGGGCCCCTTGACGATTCCGTGGAGTTCGAGATAACGGACAACACGAATACCAATAGCGCCAAGTGCACCTTGGTCAACGCCAGAGGCACCAAGATCCACTCGGTCAAGTTGCTTGATGCCAGGATGCGGGCTCGTGGCGTGGCGTTTACACGAAGTGATGGCAAAGGAGGATTTTTTGGAGTCCTGGCATGTCCCAGCCTCGAATACATTGATTTTTTGGAAAGTGGGGCGGCGCTGGATGAAGCCAAATTGGTCGATCCCGCTGCATTCGAAAAGCTTGCGCAATCAAAAGCCTCCACGGGCAGAGTGCGGGTACGGGGACAGGTGGCCTCGCAACTGAGTGAGCGGGAATTTCAGGTGGACAATCAAGGACACCAAATCACGATCCAATGCACGCAGTCCACCCCACCCAAGAAAGGAGATTATATCGAAGCCATCGGGGTCCCCATGATGGCGGGTGACAAGGCAATACTGGGCTACTGCATCGTTAAGCCTCTTGGCCTCAACTTGAACAGCTCCTCCACAAAGCAAACAGCCCCGGATTCCAAGCCCAAAACCGATGATTTTCTACCGATTCTCACCCAAGTCAGCGAAGTAAGGGCCCTCCCAGCAGAGGAATTGGTTAAAGGCTATCCAGCACGAATCCGCGGCGTCGTCACCTTCATACATCAAATTGATGGATGGCTGTTTGTAAACGACGAAAGCGATGGCATTTTCATCTCGCCCAAGACTTATACGACGGTTGAACCCGGGCAACTGGTTGAGGTCACAGGCTATAGCAATCCCGGTCAATACGCTCCCATTATCAACCAGGCGGAAATCACGATCCTCGGCAGTGCCAACCTTCCCACCCCCAGACATCCCAAATGGAACATGATGGCTTTGGGACAGGAGGACGCCCAGTGGGTGCAGCTCACCGGCATCATTCAGCAAGTGGAACGCAAGGAAAATGAAATCATCCTGACTGTGGCGGTCGAAGGTAATCCCATTCCCGTTATCATCCAGGCTCCTGCCACCGTGGTGCCGGACCCGGCGTGGATTGATGCGCAGGCAACCATCACGGGCGTCTGCGGCACCATTTTTAATGAGAAGCGAGAGATCGAAGGGGTCAATCTTTTAGTCCCAGGTCTGAAGTACGTCGAAATTCTCCAACCCGGCAACGTAAATCCCTTTACACAAACGGTTTTGGCGATCAACAAAGCCGCTCGTTTCAACCAGCACGTCACCTCCGAACACCGCATTCGGCTCCAGGGCGTGGTCACGTATATCCAACCGGGCGTCCGGTTGGTCATCAAGGACGCAACCGGCAGTGTCATCGTCGAACCCGTGGAACAGGAGAATGCCAGGGTGGGTGATCGGGTGGATGCAGTGGGTTTTCCGCGATGGAAAGACCAATGTTTCACCTTGAACGCAGCCCGCGTCAAGCGCCTGGGACCCGGTAATCCACCCATTCCGATGGTCATAGGAACCAACCAGTTATCAGACCGAACCCTGCATTCTGAATTGGTCAGGATCCAGGGTGTATTTCTGGGCTGCTTTCACCGGGTGAACGAGACCCGGCTGGTGGTTCAATTTGGCGATTCATCCTGCGAAGCCAAGCTATTTGGAACCAATGCACCACCGCGGTGGAATCATATTCCACCCGGAAGCCTCCTGGAATTGACGGGGATATGCGTGTTCAACGCCAACTCGATTGAGAGCGGGGCGAATTTCGATTTACTACTGCGCAACAGCAACGATATCGAGGTGCTCCAGTTGGGATCATGGTGGACACCCGAGCGCACGATAGCCGCAGTCTGTCTTGGACTTCTGATAGCCATCGCCATCTACTTCCGTCTTCGAGACTTACGCAAGAGGGTCAGTCTGCAGAACGACGTTATTCGGCGCAAAACGGCGTCGGAGCGCGCCCTGGAAGCCCGTTACCAGCTCATCTGGGAAACCAGCGTCGACGGCATGCGCACCATGGACGAACACGGGCTGGTGATAGAAGTCAACGAGGCCTACTGCCAGATGGTGAAAAAGCGCCGCGAGGAGATTGAAGGCCACCCCTATGTGGATGTGTATGTCGAGCGCGCCCGCGCCCACATGCTCGAAGCCTACCAGGCCCATTGCCGGGAACGCAAAATCAAGGAACACCAGGAGACGGAACTGACGCTCTGGAATGGGCGCAGGGTCTGGTTTGAGCTTTCCAATTCATTTTGCGAGCAACCAGGCCATCCGCCTATGGTCCTGAGCATCCTGCGTGATATTTCGCACCGCAAATCGCTCGAAGACCAACTGCGCACAGCCCAAAAAATGGAGGCCATCGGCCAGTTGGCAGGCGGTGTGGCCCATGATTTCAACAACATCCTCACCGTCATTCAAGGTTACACGGGCATGCTGCAAACCGATTCCCGCATCCCCGAGGATCTGGCTGAGCCCGTGAAGGAAGTGGCCGCCTCGGCCAAGCGGGCCGCGGACCTGACTGCCCAGTTGCTGGCCTTCAGCCGGCGGCAGGTGCTGAAGGTCAGGCCGCTCAATCTGAATGATGCCATCACCAATATCACCAAGATGCTGCGCCGGCTCTTGGGTGAACATGTCATGCTCGATGTCCAATGTGCCCCCACGCTGCCCATGATCACGGCGGATTCCACGATGATGGAGCAGATCCTGATCAACCTCTCGGTCAACGCGCGCGATGCCATGCCCAAGGGGGGAACGCTAAAGATAGCAACCAGCTCAGTGACCGTGAACTCCGATATCCTTCATTCCAACCCGGATGCACGAACAGGACAATTTGTACGATTGGATGTATATGACACGGGTTGCGGGATGGATTCCGCCACGTTGAAACACATCTTCGAACCCTTCTTCACCACCAAGGAACTCGGCAAGGGCACGGGTCTGGGCCTGGCCACCGTCTATGGCGTGGTCAAGCAGCATGAAGGCTGGCTGGAAGTGGAAAGCACACCCGGCAAGGGAACGCATTTTGCCATCTACCTGCCCGTCGGGACCAATGGCCACGCTGTCCAGGAGACATCGGAAGCCAGGCATCAGGCCCATACGGGCCATGAGACCATCCTCGTCGTGGAGGATGACGATCAGCTTCGCTTTTTTGCCACCATCTGGCTCAAGCGGCAGGGGTACCAGATGCTCGCCGCAGCCAACGGACCGGAGGCCATCCGTATTTGGGAACAGAATCGTGATTCGATCCGTCTGTTGATCACGGACCTGGTGATGCCCCACGGGATGAGCGG
>CAZIDG010000114.1:0-11326 GCA_964538065.1 uncultured Verrucomicrobiota bacterium | reverse complement strand
GCCGTTGTCGTCAGGCGAAATAGGGGCGCAGGACGTTGCCGGCGACCTTGATGGCGCTCTGGCGTCCTTCGAGTGTCTTGCCGAATGTGTCGTCCTCGACCTCGATGCAGACGGGGCCGTTGTAGCCCACGTTCATGAGCGCGGCCATGAACTTGTCCCATTGGATGTCGCCATAGCCCGGGATGCGCGGCTGGTGCCACTCGAGGGGCAGGGCGAACACACCCACGTCGTTGATGCGCTCGCGGCGGATGCGCACGTCCTTGGCATGGAGGTGGAAAAGCTTGTCCTTGAACTCGGCCAGGGGCGAGAGCGGATCCATGAATTGCAGGATGAAATGGGAGGGATCGTAATTGAGGCCGAAGCTCTTGGACGGGATGTCGTTGAACATGCGCCGCCAGATGACGGGCGAGGTGGCCAGGTTCTTGCCGCCGGGCCATTCATCGCGCGAGAAAAGCATGGGGCAGTTCTCAATGCCGATGCGCACGCCGTGGTCCTCGGCAAACGCGATGAGCGGCTTCCACGTCTTGAGGAACCGCGGCCAATTGTCGTCCACGGACTTGGTCCAATCACGGCCCACGAAGGTGTTCACCTGGGTGAGACCGAGCTTCTCGGCGGCGAGGATGACCTTCTTGATATGATTCACGTAAACCTTGGCAGCCTCGAGGTCGGGATCCAGCGGGTTGGGATAGTAGCCCAGGCCCGAGATCTCGACGCCGTATTTCTTGACCAGCGCCTGCACGTCGGCGGCCTGGGTCTGGGAGAGATCGGTGACGTCGATGTGAGTGACGCCGGCGAAACGGCGCTCGGCCTTGCCGACCGGCCAGCACATGACTTCGACGCAGGAGAAGCCCTGGGCGGCGGCGAATTGCAGCACCTGCTCCAGGTTTTGTTCCGCCAGGATGGCGGTTACGAATCCAAGTTTCATAGTTCGATATGTTTGTTGGCTAACATCCTCGCTCAATCCCCCTGGCGATGACGCTGCGGACGAGGGCAGCGCAGGCCGGCGCTCGCAACAAAACCAGCGGGTGGCATGTCCCATACAAGCCCCGTTCCATCCCCATCGTCAATGCCAAACAAAGCGTCCCTGATGAGTGCCCGCATCCCCTGTCAGCGCGCGTGTGCACAGGCGCCGGAGCCATGGGGTGGAGGTTTAGGAGTAGCGATGCCTTTTCCCCAGTTTTTTTCCTTCCTGCGGTAGCGAAAACAAAGGTGCCATTTTGGCAAGTGGAGGCTGTATTTAAATTGTTGCAAATGTTTAGAATGTTTATTTCCATATGCATGGTTTGGATGTCTGCGGACAATGCAAACCGTGGGAACAACGAATGAAAAGAATGAGACATGAGGTAATGATGTAAACAAGGGTTGTCGGGTCCCGCGCATTGAGTCTTAGCGATCCTCCGACCAAGCCCGTGGGCCTGAACATGGCCTTTTTCATTGGAATATTAGCTCCAGGTTTAAATGGTGAAGAGTTACGCGTTGTTTTCATTATTGTTTGATACTGCACAGTCTGGACACCGGGTCTTTTAGCCTTGATTGGCGAGCGGGCCAGTAACGGATCAAATGCAAAATGGTGCATTCATCCCCGCCTCAGGGTTATCTATGCCGCCATGATCAAGACTTTGGGTGCCCATCAAACGGGACGGCTATTGCTTATAGGATACGATCACTGCCCTTGGACAGATGGTGAAAACAACCACGAATATGAATATCGCAGAGAAGACCATTGAACATAATTCGCAACCGCCAGCTCGCCTTGACCGACCTGAAAACGATCTGACCTCGTATAATTATCATATGCTTATTTCCATACTGATGAAAAAATCAACCGGCTGCTCCAGGAGTGTGGCTGTATTGAGTTTACTGCTTGCGTTGTGGCCCTTTTTATGTGCCAGCGGTATTGCGGCTGAGGTCACCGCGGAATGGATTGGCGTCGGCTATGGAGAATGGAACAACCCAGCCAATTGGAAGGATGGCATCATTCCCATAGAGGATCCGGACACGCAGTATAACGTGATTGTGAATGCCGGCGGGCCAGATGATTTTGTCCAAGCTGCGTTGAATGGCTCTCTGGAGGTTAACCAACTCACGTTGCGAAATGCTCTCTCTATATATGGAGCTCCGGGGAGGGCACTTAGCATCCGGAAGGATTTTCATTGGTTAGGCGGGCGCCTCGATGGCTCGCGTGCCCAATTTAACCTCTACGGTGAATCGTATTTTGAAGGTAGTGCTCCAAAAACTCTTGCTGGAGAATCTGTTATCAATATCCATAACCACGCCAGGTGGCTCGATGGCGAGTTGGATTGGGGGCAGAATGGCAGTGTGAACATCGAACCCACGGGTGTGTTTGATTTGGAAACGGGAGGTAAGATTGGTTCGCTATACATGCTCACAATGAACAACAAAGGAACGATCCGCATGATCGCTCCGGGAAAAACAGCCAAGTTTTTCTGCAGGTTCCGCAACGCCGGACTGGTCGATGTCCAGAAGGGCGACATTCAGTTCGAAGGGGTTTATGAAGTCCAGGGAGCCGTCAATATTGAATCTGGAGCTCGACTAATTCTATCCGGTGCGAGTGTTTTGAAGGAGTTTCCCCAAAGCGGAACCGGCGAATTTGTCCTTTCGGGTGGCTCATATGAAGTCGCTTCGGATGTCACCATCACTTGGCCGACCCGTATTGAGGGGGAAATCACGGGTGGTGGGACACTAACTCTGCCTAACGCTTCCTGGGAATCTGGCGCCATGACCGGAACGGGAATCACCTTCATACCGACGAATGGCATATTACAAATCCAAAGTCCCGTGAAGAACTTGTTCAGAACACTGGTCAATGCAGGAACAGTGTTTCTGGCCCCCAAGACCCAGCTCCTGGGCTTGCCGCAGTATATTCATACGAATACACAAACTGGGATCATTCATTTTAGTTCAGGATCCACCGTGGGTCCAGGAAAGTTGTACAATCAGGGGACTATACTGAAAGATGATTCTGAAGGAGGGACCGCCACCTATGAGGGTGTCCTGAATAATGAGGGGCTGATTCGTGCCACGGCGGGATGCTTGGATGTCACGGGAGCAAAGGGAATGAACGCGGGCATTATGGAAGCACAAGATCAGGCCGAGATCAAGGTGCGCGAAATGGAGTTTACCGCCGATTCATCGCTTGTTGGAAATGGAACCATATTTTTCTTCATGGGGAAATTAAATGGTACGGTGGACACCAATCTCACCTTAAAAGCCTCCTGTACTGAAATTGTCACTACCAACGCCTTGTCCGTCAAGGCACTTGAGGTTTATGGATATCTAATGGTACCTGCTTTAAATGGCCTTGACGCCAGGGAACGGTTGTATTTAAACGGAAGTTTATATAAAGGAGTGCTTAGGAGCTACGGTACCTCGGAACTGAATTTTGTGACGGCTGAGATCAAAGGGGGCAGCAGGCTCGAGTTGCATGGTCCGTCGGTCCTGACCAAGGGATCGCTAACCATTCAGGAAACAAACTCGTTGTTATTGAATAACGGCACGATGCTTGTCGCCACAAACAGTGACTTGATAGTTAAGAACCGAGCATCCATAGAAAACCATGGCTCTATAAAAATCGGCCGCCAACTCAAGAGTTTCAAAGGACTGATCAATAATGCCATGTGCCGTTTTTCTGCCACCAACATAAACCTGGCATCCACCCAGGAAGACGGCCTCTTCCAAATCACTGGCCCGGTGATTGCCATGCCTCAGAAACTCATGGCAGGACCCAACGCTCAACTGGTCTTTAGTCAATTTGGGGCGACAAATGCAACAGTGCAACTCCACCAAAGCGTGCTCCAAGCCACTGAGTCAATCAGATCCTCCAAAGCCGTCTTTTCCCTCGACGCAGCAACAATATCCTGCCCTGCCACCGAATGGACCGGCTCAGCCACGCTTCAAGGACACGGTACTATCAATACCGCCTTGGCGCTCCAGGAACTTCAAATCGAAGCTGATTCAACGAATAATCAAGTCGCCGTGAATGGCGCCTTATACATGGACACCACCAATGCGTTATTCAACATCAAGCCCGTTGTTAAACAAGAAAACCTCATCTTCCCCACAGTCAACGTGTCCGGTCCTGTTACCTTGAATGGCAGATTCAATATCCTGGCCGAATTTGCTGCTGGTTCGTACACTATAACCTCCGTTCCCATCACCCTCATTGAGGCCAGGCAGCCAATCGCAGGGGCTTTTCTCAATGCGTCCAATGGTTCCGTCCTCTCCGTCTCCAACACGTCGTTTCGGTATCGCCTTTTTTATGGCACGAACAGTCCTTACGGAGCCAATAAACTGGTTGTCGTTGATTTTGGTTCAGTATTTGATCAATGGCGGATGCGCCGTTTTAATGCCAGCGAACTCGCCACTGCTCTCATCTCCGCTCCAATGGCCGATCCGGACCATAATGGGCTTAACAATCTTACTGAGTTTGTTCTTGGATTCGATCCAGGCCACCCGGCGCCAATTATGCCTGCGGTCATTCCCGGCATGGATGGATTTTCCACCATCCGTATTCGGAAGGCGAAGGACGTTGGAGGTCTGCAATCAAGTCTGGCGATATCTTCCGATTTGACCACCTGGCAGGAAACCATGCTCGGTGAAAGCCCAGCTTGGATGAAATTGGATCGAACCATCGATTTGGAGAACGCTTATGAATACTGGTATCTCTATCCAGGTCATCCATCGGCTCTTTTCCTCAAGATCTCGATTACAGGGCAATATTGAGGCCTTGTCTCCCTAGGACAATCCGCAATGACATTGACGACAATCTCCACGTAGTCATGGGGTTGGCGGTTACCCGGGGCTCCGCGTGTTCCAACCACGCTCCACCCCGGGCTATAACCTGACGGCCTTTCAGGCCTTGGAGCGACAGGGCAAAAGCAAGGCCGAGATATGTCTGTGGGCCTGAAAGGCCCGAATGTTAAAGCCTGGGCTGAAGGCCCAGGTACATGGTGTCCCACGAATCCGGGAGCCCTGTGAAGGGCGGAACAAAGTTAGGACACGATCTCCGGGCGCGCTGCGGTCTGCGCGTTTGGCGAAGCCCCTGACCAACACCATGGTTCCTCCATGAGTTCAATGTCCCTCCCTTACAGGGCGGGAGGCGCGTGTGTTGGCGGTTACCCGGGGCTCCGCGTGCTCCAACCACGCTCCACCCCGGGCTATAACCTGACGGCCTTTCAGGCCTTGGAGCGACAGGGCAAAAGCAAGGCCGAGATATGTCTGTGGGCCTGAAAGGCCCGAATGTTAAAGCCTGGGCTGAAGCCCCAGGTTCATGGCGCCCATAAAACCCGCAAGCCTTGTGAAGGGCGGCACGGCCATATCGGAATCTGTACGACAATTTCTGGTCTTATAGTCGGCTCCAGTTGTACGAAAGGCTTGATGACCTCAGGCCCCTGGTGTTTATGGAGGGAAGCTATGAAACGAATCGAAAGGGGAACGGTTAAGACCACGGCGTCCCCACTCCATTTCGGTTCCAATTGGGCGAGGAGGAAGCAGTTAAAACAATGGCCTAAAAACCGCTTCCACTGGTCGGATAAATGTAGAATACTTCAACATGCTATTCAATCAGATGCGACAGATACAAACCCAATTATGACTTGGTCTACATTGCGGGAATCGATGGACGACAAGAAATTTACGGCTGCACATTATGCGACGACACTTGAAAGTGAAATACACCATTGCTTTTGAAATAGTAGCAAAAGAAGACCTTGCTCTTATTGAAAGTAAAACAAGGCTCAATCCAGCACTGGGATCGTTTCGCATGGGGGCTAAGATAACATCACTCTTCAAACCTCGCCCTGGGAAGACTCATTATCGGTGTTCGCGACTTTCCATAACATCGACGGCACCTGCAAATGCGGGTTTGGAGCGTCATGCGGCATCGATAATATCCCAGCTTGACATCAAGCGATTGCGGCGAGTGCGGGCTCAGCTTACTGCTTGCCGCTTTCAAATTCGAATAGGGGTCTTTTATGTTACAGAGCTTCCACAAATCGAGTTACCCACGAATGTGATGGAACTTGCCGTCAACACGAACGCAGAACTGAGTCTTGATTGCTACAAATGTTCCTCCATGGCCCCTGTCGGTCCGAAAGAGCGCTTGGTTCGTGCGAGGCTTCTGCGACATCTTAAGCAAGAACTCACCGCTGGTTGATCAGTCCAGTATTTGGGGTCAGGTCATGATTGAGATAAATGAAAAACAAAACAATAACCGCAGTCGGTGCGGCCATTTTACTATGTGTCGGCGCGCTTATTGTTATATCGCTATCACGGACCGTCATCGTTGCCAAACGGAAAGCGCCACCCCCCATAAAGCCAGTCATTATTGCGGATGTCGAATACCGGGTGCCCAACACGATTGAGACCGAAGGTGTTGTGGAAGCATGGACTACAAACCCGTCGAGACTCCTTTGGAAACAAAGTATTTATTCTACGTGGAAATATCCTCCGTTTTTAAAAGAGACCGACGTTCAGCTGGTTTTTATAACCAACATGGTCACTGGGCCTGCTAACAACGAGCTGACCATTGCTGATGAAAAAGGAAACCAATACATCCTCAACACGACTTCGCATAAAACAACACGCAAATGATTTCAAGACTTCGGTGAAGCGAACAGTCCAGTCAGAACCAAAAATCCGAGGCATGTCTTCGGGCCTGAAAGGCCCGGATGTTATAGCCTGGGCTGGAGGCCCAGGTTCATGGTGTCCCACGAATCCGGGAGCCCTGTGAAGGGCGGAACAGCCATATCGGAATCTGTACGACAATTTCTGGTCTTATAGTCGGCTTCAGTTGTACGAAAGGCTTGATGACCACACGCCCCTGGCGTTAATGGAGGGAAGCTATGAAACGAATCAAAAGGGGAACGGTTAAGACCACGGCGTCCCCACTCCATTTCGGTTCAAATTGGATCGGTAGAAAGTAGTTAAAACAATGGCCTAAAAACCGCTGCCGCTGGTCGGACAAATGGGGAGTACCTCAGCAGAACTCTCCTTTTGCCATGTCCACTTTTCCGGGGTCAGGTCAGGGGCCAAGTCGATAATGAAGAAAAAAGAGGAAAAGTGCATTTTGGGGTTTGACATAGTGTATTATATACACTAAATAAGACTCCTGTAATCGTACAGCTTGCGCGTCGAAGCTGATTGCCCAGTTGTTGGAGGAGGCATCCGATTACAGCGGCATGATGGCTTGGTGGAAAGATAGACTTGTTAATGTTTATGAAGCGATACAGTTATCAATATCCGCGGGCGGCTTTGACAGTGGATTGCGTGGTTTTTGGGTTTGATCAAGGCGATCTCAAAGTGTTGCTCATTCAACGCTCAATGGAGCCCTACAAAGGAGGTTGGGCCCTCCCGGGTGGTTTTGTGCATGTGGACGAAACGCTTGATGAAGCAGCACGACGCGAATTGGCTGAGGAAACAGGCCTAAGGGATGTCTTCCTTGAACAATTATACACCTTTGGAGCGATCGATCGAGATCCTCGCGAACGTGTTGTGAGTGTGGCCTATTATGCGCTTGTGAAACGTTGTGCCCACATTGCCAGAGCATCGACTGATGCAGCATGTGCGGAGTGGTTTCCGGTTTCCGACACACCCGCCCTGGCGTTTGATCATGGTAACATCCTGGCGATGGCTCTTGCCAGGTTGAAGGGTAAGGTGTGCTACCAGCCGGTTGGATTTGAACTACTACCCTCACAGTTCACGTTGTCAGAATTGCAGCACCTCTACGAGGTGATTTTAGATAAGAAACTGGACAAAAGGAATTTTCGTAAAAAGGTATTGAGTTTTGATCTGCTCATCAAGCTCGCTGAGATCCAAAGACAAGGGCGGCACCGTCCAGCTCAACTCTATCAGTTCGATTTCCCAAGGTACGAAGAACTGTCGAAACACGGATTCCATTTGGAACTGTAAACAAAAACAACATAACAAATATATAAGGAAAACCATGTTCGGGATTAAATTCATCAAAGTGCAGCCCACGACATATTTACTCCAATATCGTTCTGGAAAGGTTGTTCGGGAGGGTAACGGACTGTCGTTCTTTTATTATGCGCCCACGACATCCCTCGTGGCCATTCCAGTTGGGAGCGCTGACGTGCCGTTTATTTTTCAAGAGACGACCAGCGATTATCAAACTGTCACCATCCAAGGGCAAATCGCCTACCGTGTTGGCGATCCCAAGCGTCTTTCCGGACTTTTAAACTTCACCATGGCATCCAATGGGAGCAGTTACGTGTCAGACGATCCTAAAAAGCTGCCGGAACGCGTTATTAATGTTGTGAACGTTCTTGCCAGGGCCGAGATACAGAAATTGTCGTTGCGCGAAGCGATTCAGGCATCAGACGGCATTGTGGAGGCAGTGAAAAAGCGTCTCGTCGTATCCGAGGAAATCCAGTCCCTGGGCCTTGAGGTGCTCGGTTTGTCGATTCTGGCCATAAAGCCCACCCCTGAAACAGCCAGGGCACTTGAAGCGGAGACACGCGAGAAACTGTTTCGTGAATCGGATGAGGCGGTTTATGCGCGACGCAATGCGGCAGTGCAGCAGGAGCGGGCTATCAAGGAGAACGAATTGAACACAGAGATTGCCATCGAAAACAAGAAACGACAGATACGCGAAACGCAAATGGAGGCCGATCGTGCTGTGCAGGAGAAGAAACACTTGGTGGAAAAAGAAGCCCTCGAGGCGGCGATCAACAAGGAGGACCGTCGCAAGCAACTCGTGGAGTTGGCTGCTGCGAATGCCCGGGCGGAAGCCGATGCGCGAGCCTATGGCGTTTCTGTCACCATGCAAGCGCTGAATGCGACGGATGCGCGCGTTTTGCAGGCCCTGGCCAATACCAGCATGAAGCCGGAACAATTGATTGCTTGTGCCTTTCAGGAATTGGCCGGGAAGGCTGAGAAAATCGGGCAGCTCAATATATCACCGGATTTGCTTCGTGAGTTGTTGAGTGCTCAACCAACACGCAAATGAATCGTCTCACCGAGAAGAAAATCGTCCTTGTGACAAGACGTACGCGATTGGGCGAACTCATCAACCGGTTTAACACCATTGGACAGGCGAAGTTCTATGTTGAGCACCAAGGTGCCGACTTTTCCGACTATCTTCGTGAAGAGGAGGCCTATCAACGCGCCTTGAGTGTTACCCAGGCCGCCTTGGAACAGATGGGGCGTGTGCAACGGATTGATCGCAGTTTTTTGCCCAATTTTGTGTTCGCACCGGATGATGTCGTGGTCACGCTCGGGCAGGATGGTTTGGTAGCCAACGTGCTCAAGTACCTTGACGGACAATGCGTTGTGGGGGTGAATCCGGATCCCGGGCGGTGGGATGGACGTTTGATGCCATTTTGCCCGGAGGATCTCTCCAAAGTCATGATTGAAGTGATGCATCAGAAGAGGGCGGTACAATGCGTGAGCATGGCCCAGGCTGAACTGAATAATGGCCAGACATTGTATGCAGTGAATGATTTGTTTATAGGCCCCAAGACACACACTTCGGCCCGCTATATTCTTCGAATGAGAGATGCGAGCGAAGTCCAGTCGTCCAGCGGAGTCATTGTATCCACAGGCCTGGGATCGACGGGGTGGTTTGCCAGCTTGCTGGCTGGAGCCGAGGGCATATCGCATTCCGCCCACCGGTTGTTGGGGGGCAGGCATGATGCTCGGGAGCCAATTTCCTCCACCAAACAACCCTCGGATAAAAGCGTTGAACCAGAACAAACAGGCATTCAATCTGGATTTGCGTGGAATGCAAGGTACCTGTTCTACACGGTGCGTGAGCCCTTTCCAACACGCACAACTGGCATTTCCATGGTCTTTGGAAGAATTCCGGCCAAAGAGCCTTTGATCATCGAATCCTGCATGGCGGAAAACGGTGTCATCTTCAGTGATGGCATGGAATCCGATTATCTGGACTTTAACTCTGGAACCCAGGCGATCATTGGCCTTGCGGACCGCCAAGGCCTTCTCGTTGTCTAGGGGTCACATATTGTGCAACAGGTTAAAAGACACGAAGAGTATTGAGAAAATGTGCGGGATCCAGGAAAGAATGAATCGGTTATGAACGGCCAGACAAATGACATTACACCCAGGGAGCGTTTCACCGGTTTGATCCTGGGCACGGCTGTGGGGGATGCCCTTGGGCTCCCGGCGGAAAACCTATCCCCCTTTCGAATTCGGAAATGGTGGCATGGCCAGTGGAAAATGCGATTTTTGTTTGGGGCGGGGATGGTGAGTGACGATACGGAACATGCCGTGATGGTGGCACAAGCATTGTTGAAGCATCCCAGGGATCCTGCCGCTTTTGAGCGCACCCTGGCGTGGAAACTGCGTTTGTGGTTCATCGGCCTGCCGGCCGGAGTCGGACTGGCGACTGCAAGGGCGTGTTTGAAACTGTGGATGGGCTATCCGCCCAGGTACGCAGGTGTTGTGTCAGCGGGGTGCGGAGCCGCCATGCGCAGTGCCATCATTGGAGCGTACTTCTGCCGCGAGCCAGGACAGCGCAAGGCTTTTGTCCGGGCTTCGACCCGTTTGACACATCGAACTTGGCAGGCAGAAATCGCGGCGCTGGCGGTCGCTGAATGTGTGTCAATGGTGATGACCGACCACCATCACAATGCAATGGATGTTTGCGCGGCGCTGGCTCTGTTGTCCGAGGAACAGGAATGGCAGGATATCATGCAACAGATGCGGACGAATCTTCAGGAAAGCCGGTCTCTGGAAGAGTTTATTTCTTGCCTGAAACTGAGTCGTGGCGTGACCGGCTATTCGCTGCATGTCGTGCCCGTATCCATCTACGCCTGGTTGCGACATCCTCATGATTACCGGCTCGCAATGACCCAGGCCTTGGACGGGGGCGGAGACACGGACACGGTTGGAGCCATATTAGGAGCCCTATCAGGGGCGACGGTTGGCAAGAAGGGAATTCCGTTGGAATGGAGGAAAAAGGTCTGTGAATGGCCAAAATCCATGAAGTACATGGAAATACTTGCGGAACAGGTTTGTGAATCGTGGAACACCGGGCGATCCATGGCGACGGTGTTCTACTGGTGGCCTGCTGGGATTTTCCGCAATTTGTTATTTTTGCTCGTCGTGTTGGTGCATGGTATGCGGCGGTTGGCACCTCCGTATTGAATAGGCCGATGTGTTCTGTACATTCTCGTCGATGAGTCATTGTCCCCCCTTTACAGAAGGAAACGTCTAAAATGTCTATGAATACGGTCGAGATCCGTATTCCATCGCCAGCGAGATGTTGTGACATAAAAAAACGGCGCGCAGGGGCTGCGCGCCGTGTGAGGGGTAAGCTTTTTTA
>CAZIDG010000113.1:0-11568 GCA_964538065.1 uncultured Verrucomicrobiota bacterium | reverse complement strand
AATTGGCTCCATCCCGACGAGTCGGGAGAACCTACAACCACACGACGAACATCGATAAACGATAATTCTATGATCGAATGGAACGTTGCGCTTCTCCCAAGCACGAAAATAATTGGCTCCAGAGGTAGGGCTCGAACCTACAACCACACGGTTAACAGCCGCGTGCTCTACCATTGAGCTACTCTGGAACCCAAAAAGCTCCGGCAATCTACCTAAGGGGGGTGACGCAAGTCAACTCTCTAAAACGAGTTTTTTGACCGATTTCCAAGACCACCACGGCACTTGGACTCAGGCCTTCACCTCCCCGCCCATGAGCGGATCACTGGTGGTTTCTTTGCCGTTCTCGATGCGTCCCGCACATCGTTGTTCGAATTGGGGCGCCCCTTCGATGCGGATCCGCAGGTCGTACCAGCCGTGGCTGTCCGCCAGATCGAGCTTGAGACTTGTGCTGGCCTGGTCGTTGGTCGAGCGTGCCAGGGAGATTTTATGATGGGATTGGCCATAGGAGAGCTCATCCACCAGGACCGTCACCGGACGATCCGTTTCCCGGGTGACCACGTTGATCATCAGCATGTTCGGGGAGGATTGTTCGGCGATCGCCAATTCCACAGAGATATCCACGGCGGGATCGTTCGCCGTGCCCCGGTATTCACGGTAAAAGCCGTTGGGACCATGGACGCGTAAATGGTAAGTTCCTTGTTCAAAGATATTTAGAGGCCATGAGCCGGTCAGTTTATCTCCGGTGCTTACGGCATAGTCCCAGCAGCGACAGGTCTCCAACGGCGCATCGGCCTTGCCCATGGGGCGAGTTGGCACGGGGGCATAAACACGGAAGGGGGCGCCCGCCGCGCGATCGCCAAAGAGGATCTTGTTGGCGTCAAACTTGATATTAAATGACTTACGATCCGCACTCAGGGTGCCATTGACGGTTAATTCATAGGGCAGGGGACAGGCGGGGCGCACCCCCTTTTCCTGCTGTGGCATCCATGGCTGGCGCGGGTTTTGCCTGGTCTGATCGATCTCATGGGTACTGAGCTTCTTGAAGGTCGCTGGGAGCGGCTTGAACTGGGCCTGGTGAATGGATTGGACGAATGGTTGGTAGTCCACCGGTTTGGGCAGTTCCACTTTTTCGCCGTTCCAGGGACGGAACACAGCCGTTAGATCACCGCAAACCGTTCTGCGCCAGGAAGTAATATTTGTCTCGCGCACCGGTTTCCCGGTTTTCTGAGTCAGGAATTTCTCCAGGAATTGAATGATGGAGGTGTGGTCAAATACCTGGGAGCACACGTATCCTCCACGACTCCAAGGTGATGCAATGACCAATGGCACGCGATAGCCCAGGCCTATCGGACCGGTGCGCCCCGCGCCTTGATGAGGGACTTCCTGGGCCTGACCCACATACTCGGCCCCAAGGTCAATGCCTGCCGACGCCAGGCCGGTTTCGGGTCGGCCCGGTTGAGGGGCGACAAACGGCGGCACGTGATCGAAGAAACCATCATTTTCATCGTAACAAAGGATGAAGATCGTCTTGCGCCAGACTTCTGAATTCTGAGTGAGAATGTCCAGCGCCTCAGACACATACCATGCCCCGTACCAAGGAGTGCCGGCGTGATCGGAGAAATTGGCGGGGGCCACGAGCCACGAGACAGTGGGCAGTTTCCCGGATTGGACGTCCTTGCGGAACTGGTAGAAGAGATCCCCTTTGGGAATCTTCATTTGTCGTTGTGTCTCGCCGTCTTTGTAACTGAGGGGCGCCAGTTGACGGTAATGTGGATCACCCTCATTGGTGGTGAAGCACTTGCGATGAAGATTCTGGTTGTACTCCGGCAGTTTTGCAAAATTGGCCTCACTCCAGGTCTCCATCTCCTTGCGGATCCGCGCTATCTCTTCCTCCATGGCCCGGAGCTGTTTCTGGACCTCGTCGCTCAACGGTTTGGGTTGGCCTTCCAGACGGATGCGTTCGGACTCCAGCGCCCGGATGCGCGCAGCCTGATTGTGACGGAACCCGCTGAAACGCACGTAATATTGAGTGAACCATTCGAGGGGATTATCGGTGAAATTGGACAGCCAGGAATCCTCCTCCCCATCAAGACCGGATGGAAAACTGAGCTCGTTCTGATAGACACGCCACGAGATGCCCGCCTTCTCCAGGCGCTCCGGGAAGGTTGTCCACTTGGCTTCTTTCCCGTAATCCACGTCCTCATTGCGCACATTGGCCTTGGATTCCGTGGTGGGCTGTTCGCGGATGGTGCCGGTCCAGAGGTAGAGGCGGTTGGGGGTGGTGCCTGTCAGCGAGGAACAGAAATTCTGGTCGCAGATGGTAAAGGCATCCGCCAGGGCATAGTAAAACGGAAGGTCTTTGCGCTCATAATGGCCCAGGGTGAACGGGATGTGGGCTACTTCCTTGGGACCGAGTGGTTTGGAATCCAGCCACCCATCGTGTTTGCCATCATGACGGGCATCGACCTGATCGGTCCACGAATGCGGGAGGGATCCCATCCAGGTGGCCTTGGTTTCCGCGATGTCCAGATGGAAGGGGGCGTAGGTATCACCGGCGGCGTTGGATTGGAGCCAGACGGGATTTCCATTGGGTAACGACACGATACGGGGATCGTTGAAGCCACGCACTCCGCGCAGGGCACCGTACGCATGATCAAACGAGCGGTTTTCCTGCATCAAAATCACCACATGCTCGGCATCCAGGAATGTGCTGCCTTTGGGAGGATCGATGGCCAGGGCCTTTTGGATGGCGGCGGGGAGTGCACCCGCCATGCTGCCGCCCGCCGCCAGGAGCGCGGCCTTTTTAAGAAAATCGCGTCGTGAATTCATGGGTTTGAATGTTGGCTTCAAGTGATTTGTTGATCGAGAACATGCTTTAAATGAGGAGGTTTTGCAAGATGGAATGCCGTCCATGGCCCGTGGCAACACCTCGGCCATGGGGTTCATGGTGCGCGGGACTGCATGCGACAGGATCCCGGCATCAAGATGACGAGATCAGCCGTTCATCGCCAGACAAAGCGACGCCGCCACCTGGAAGGAATACCAATAGTGGAAGGTCCTGTGGGGGCGTGAGTGCCGTCAGGCCGGGAAGAGTTCGCTAACCCTGGCCTCGGTGTCAGCCAGCCATTGCCGGCGCTGCTCGGGGGTGCTGATGATGACAGGGCTGAAAACGAGCCGCTGGCAGGGCACACCGCACAGGCCAAAGACGACCTTCTTCCACAGGGCCTCCTGGGGATCGCCATAGGCCTGCGTCTCGACCTCCTGCGGGGTGTTGGCGGTGGTGATGACGAGCGCCGCCCGCGCCCGCAACATTCCCACCGCTTTGCCATTCTCAAAGCGATACGCCTGACCGGCGCGCAATACACGGTCGAGCCAGCCTTTGAGGATCGCAGGCGGCTGCGACCACCAGTTGGGGTACACCACCACGATGCCGTCCGCCTGGAGGATTTCGCTCGTGTGCTGCTGGATCTGCGGCGGAAGGGCAGCCCCTTTGGGGATCTCAGGTGTGAGCAGGAGGGGATCGAACTTCTCCGCATACAGATCATGAAAATGGACCTCGTGTTTCAACGTGCCCAGCCGGTTTACGACGGTTTGTGCGATGGCGTGGTTGAAACTGCCCGGCGTGGGGTGGCCCAATATGACGGAGACTTTCATGCGACTTTTTACCTGTTTTGGTTACGGATTTGCAGGCCGGGTGTAAAGCCCCGAATTTTGTGTTTTCAAGCCGGGGCGGCTTGAGCCAGTATCCGGAACGTCTATGTCACCTCGCATGAAAACGCTGCTGTCCCGTCCCGCTGCTCATCCTGGCGGCTGGGGTTTTGTCCTGGCCTGCGCGTGGCTCGCCACGACGCTCTCGGCCGCCGAGCCCGCCCCGCTGGCGCTTGAGAACCGCCACATGCGCCTGGAGTTCGATGCCGGCACGGGCGCATGGATCAGCCTGATTGATAAAAGCAACGGTGACAACCTGGTGGGATCGCCCCGGCCCACCTGCATGGTTCCCAATGCCGCACCGCGCACGCTGGACCGGGAGCGGATCGCCCATCTGCTTGCGACCCACCAGGCGCTCGACCTCGCGGGCGCATGGGAATACACGCCCGAGCCCGTCAAGGACGCCGCATCCGCGCGCGTGCTGGCCGGCGATATGGCGGCGGTGGCGTGGGCGCCCACGCCTGTTCCCAGCCAGGGCGATGCGGGCGACCGGCGGCTGCATGAACGTGTGGGCGAGTTTTGGTATCGGCACAATTTCACATGCCCGGCCGAGTGGACGCAGGGCGATGTGGTCCTGATCCTGGGCGCGGTGGACGACTTCGACACCACGTACATCAACGGCGTGTTCGTGGGGAACACCGGCCAGGAAACGCCGCAATTCTGGATCGCGCCGCGCTGGTACCGGTTTCCCGCCAGCCGGTTGAAGCCGGGCCAGACCAACTCGATCCTGATCAAAGTGACCAATGGCGCGTCCGATGGCGGCATCGCGGGTCCCGTGGTGTTGTGTCCGGCGGCGCTGCTCACCGGCCAGGCGCAGGTGCCGGGCCTGGCGGGGCACGATTGGCTGCGGCGCAACCGCCAGCTCCGCATGTCCGTGCGCCAGGATGGCTGGGAATACTCGCTGGAATACACCCTGGAGGACAACGCGCCCGCGTTCTCGCGCCGGTGCGAGGTGAAGAACATCACCCCCCAGGAGCAGGTGCTGGAGACCTCGGTGGCCGTCACCCCGCCGTTCGCTCTGGGCGATGCCTGTGGCGTGTCGTTTCCCGGCAGCCTCCCCGTGGGGGATCAGGCCGTGAGCACCCTGCCCGATGGCGGGGCGCTGAGCTCGCGCGGGCAGGATCCGCTGGTCGTGCTGTGGGATGCCCAGGGAAAACGCGGCCTGGGCGCGTGGTATCATTGCGAAGAGGAGTTCACCCCTGTGTCGGTCAAGCGCCTGGGGACGGCGGTCGAGATACGGCACAGCCAGCCGATCCTGGCGCGGCTCAGCCCCGGCCAATCCGTGCTCCTGGGGCGTCAATATTTCTGGCTGGCCCACGGCGATCGGGACGCGGTGTTGCGCGGGGTGCAGCCTGTGTATGAAAAGATCGGCTTGCGCGCGCCGCCCCAGGCCCTGCCGGGTCTGCGCTCGAAAGTGATGTATTGCGGGCATCCGGGCGGGATGCCCGAAAAGGGCTACATGGGCTATGGCGGCTTCAAGGCCTTCCAGGATTACCTGCCCACGCTGCATGCCATGGGCGTGGATCTCCTGTGGTTCCTTCCCATCTGGGAGCACGGCGATGGCAGGAAGTGGAATCTCTATTCCCCGTTCGATCATTTCCAGGTAAGCCCCCTCTACGGGACCACGAACGAATTGCGGGATCTGGCGGAAATGGCTGCCGGAGAGGGCATCCGGCTCATGTTTGACCTCGTGCCGCACGGCCCGCCGGACATCACCCCGCTGGCCAGAGCCCATGTCGATTACGTGTGCCGCGACCGCGATGGCGCGCTGCATTATGAATGGGGCCAGTACGCGTTCGACAACGCCCATCCCGGCTGGCAGACCTACATGCGGCAGGCCTCGGCCTGGGGTGCGGAGCAATTCCTGGCCGTGGGCGCGCGCGTGGATTGCGCCGCGGGCAGTTCGCCCAACTGGAACCGCGCCCTCGGGTGGCGTCCCTCCTCCTCCACGCTCGGCGGCGGCCTGGGCATGTGCCGCGCCATCCGCGCCGGGTATCTCGATCGCCATCCCTCCGTGGTCCTGCTCCCCGAGGAATACACCAGCGCCAACATTTACTCCCGCGTGGCGGACGTCACCTATGACGCCCAGCTTTATTTCCTCCTGATGGATCTCAACGACCGCAAGGCCTCGCCCGTTGAATGGGCTCGCACGCTCCAGCAGTTCCTCCATGACCAGAGCCTCACCCTGCCTCCCGGCGCCCTCAAGATGCGCTGGATCAGCAACCACGACACCGTGTCATGGACCTTCCAGAAGATGCGCCCCGTGCGCGCCTACGGCGTGGACCGTCTGCGCGCGTTGATGGCCCTGTGCGCCTTCATCGACGGCGTGCCCATGCTGTACCAGGGGGATGAAAATCCGGCCCTTTACGGCGGCCAGGGCGAAACCCACACCGGCTACCTCGCCACCGTGTACCCCCTGCGCAAAACCATCCCCGCATTGCGCGACGGCGGGGCGGACTACCAGGCCGTCCAGGCCACCGGCGGCGTGTTCGCCTGTCTGCGTCAGGCGCGCAGGGATCGTGCGCTCGTGCTCATCAACCTCAACACCGAGCCGGTCACGACCACTGTCACCACGCGCCTCAGCCTGCCGAACTCCTGGCGCGACGCCCGCACCGGTGATAAACTGGACCTGCGCGAGCCTGTTCCGATGCAACCGGGCCAGGCCCGGCTGCTCACCGTGCAATAAACCCATCAACCCCGGAGACACCATGGGATTCCTGAGCAACTGGTTCAAAAAAAAGCGGATCGTGACACTGCACGACCCTGTCTTTGGATACATCACGTGGGAACAAGGCATCTGGACCTTTCTGCCTGAAAAGCTCACGGAAGGATTCATGATCGAGATCGATGCGCCCCAAACAGGGCCCACCGAGCTCCAGCGGTCGTTTTTCACAAGCCTGCGCCCCGCCCTGCCCGAATACGAGCAACGTGCCCGCGACTATATCGCCAGGCAGGCCGAAAAGGACGTCGATCCCGCGCAGCTCACCATCTACGCCGTACAGATCGAGAACGACGAGGAAACGGCCCACGAAGCCTTCCTGATGGAGTTGGCGGACGCCGAAGCCTCAGTGGTCCACTGGGTTGCCTTCCGCGCCGGCCAGCCCGAGGAATACGGGTGTGACGACTAATTTTACCTAAAGCACTCGCAAATCGCACATGAAACAAACGTTTCGCCGTACCGGTTTAATAAAACAAACACTGATCGTGGACGATGACGGGGTACACGAGTTACGTCGGGACCGCGAGGTTGGGTTTATTCCCTGGGAGGAAATCGAGTCCGTCGGAGAGAATTATGTGCGCGATATACGGGGCAGGCGTATCGCCATGGGGCTCGGTGAAAAGGCAAACGATAAGTGTAATCGCTGTGTTTCCGAGATATGGCGACAACGGTGCCCCGACCATTGGCTGCTTGACTGGAAACGGCGTAAGAGAATTCTTCAATGGGGTGTATATCTATGGTTTCCGCTTTTAACATTCGTTCCAATCATATTGTACTATGCCCTATTGTGGATTCTGGGGTGGCCGAAAGGGATGGAAGAAGATTTACATACAATGAATCGAGTGACGATTCTCAGCGTTGTCATTGCGATATTTCTCGCCCTCTTCGCTGCTTTTTATATACGCAGAACCGAGAAAAAGATAGTCAGCGATAAATTGGGGAAGTGTACTTGATGTAAATCCACACTGACCGCAGGGTGCCTTTTGAGGATGTTGCTTAAGATGCCATGCTCATTTACCTGATTTCCCGGCCTGTTGTATCAACCTTACGAATCTTTACGGCTTCCTGAATAGCCGGGTGCCCATATATTGTGGGCGACGTGGTTTCAAGGCTCGACTCCGTTGTGATATGTTCCCGAATGATCTCCGGGCTTAACAAGTATCCCCCTGTCTTGGAACGGGTAGTTTACGATCGTGAACAACAGGAGCAAGTAGCATCCAAAAGCCACGCCAGAATGCAACCCTACGAATGTCCCGCCCGTCTCTTGATCAATAAATGTTTGAGTCAGGCCAATTGAGGATCCACAAACCATTAGGAATATGCATGAGAGCGCCAGGCCTATGGCTATCAACCGACTTGAACGCCATAGTCTGTCGAGTGTGGGAATGCGGAATAGCTGTCCGAATAAGAGGGAAACCCCCACGCATACAGCGCTGACGATGGCAGCCATGAACGGTTGAAAAATGAGCGACATAATCCCCTCATAACACGTCGCTACCATCGCAATCATATAAACCAGCCAGCCCATGGCCCATGCCACGCGGATGGCACGAAAACGGCGCGGAGTGGGAAGCTTCACAGGCAGAAAAGCCTACTGGGCAGCATAACAATGTCAATTGTGTGGATCGAATCCGTGTCACTCACAATGCGGAACGCTATGTCGTGAGCCCACGTCATCAGCGTGCATGTCCATCTGCCAGCCTCAACCCGATATACCCCCTTGTAGATGAGCGATATGGAGCAGGGGGGCTATTCGACCAGCTTCCACTGGCCATTATCCACCGTGACCATGATCAGGGAATCGACCCCGAGGCCGCAATGGTCGGTGGGCGTCATATTATAGATGCCGCTTACGCCCACATAGTCAGTGGTCTTTTCGATGGCGTCGCGCAGGGCGGCGGGATTGGGACCGGCCTTTTCGAGGGCCTTGAAGGTGATCTGGACGGCATCCCAGGCGTAGCCGCTGTGGGTGCCGAGGGAACCGATCTGGCGTTTTTGGAATGCGTCCACGAAATCCAGCACCACGGCCTTCTGGCGGTCAGAATCAGGTAACTGCCTTGCAGCCATGAGTTTGGTGGATGGCATGAGCGTGCCATTGGCGGCTTCGCCTGCGAGCTTCAGATAGGGGGCATCGGGCTGGCCATGGCATTGGTACAGGGGAATGGTGACACCGGCCTGTTGGGCGTTTTTGGCGATGATGCCGCCCGCAGGTCCAATGGTCCAAACCACGATGGCCTTGGGCTTGGCGGTAGCCACCTTGGCCAATTGCACGGTCATGTCGGCATCGTTGGGGTCAAAGGATTCCTGGGCCACGATTTTAATGCCCGCCTTGGCGGCCATGGACTTGAGATAACCATCGCCTTCCTGACCAAATTTATCCGAGGCGCTCAATACGGCGATCTCGTTCAATCCTTTGGCTTTGAGATGGTTATAAAGGCGTTCCACCGCCGTGCTCGTGCGCTGAGGTGTCTTGAACACCCATTTGCGGGCGGGGTTGACCGGGGCATCGCCGCCGACGCAGGCGATCATGGGCACCTGGGCTTCCTCAATGGCGGCCAGGCAGGCCATGGCGGCGCCGGTCGTGGTGGGGCCAATGACGGCCACGACCTTGTCCCGTCCCAGGAGACGCTTGAGGGATACCACGGCTTGGGACGGTTCGCTCTGGGTGTCGGCGATGACCAGTTCGATCATTTTGCCATTGAGCCCGCCGTTTTTGTTAATCCGATCAACCATCATCTGGGCCACTTCCTTGGTGGACACTCCCACGTTCTGGGCCTTGCCGGTAAGGTCAAACAGGCCACCGATCTTGATGGTATCGGCGCCCTGGAGGACCTGGCAGACCATCAACGTTGCGAACAGGAGACTCTTGAGCATGGATTGTACGGGGTATTTGTTCATGCGTGGCAAGATGTAAGAGATGCGGCACGGGTTGTCACGGTGAAAAACGGGTTCGCCGCCGGAGAGCCCTGCGGCCGGAAACGAAAAGGCCGGGCAAAAACCCGGTCTTTTCCATCGCATCAGGAGGAGGAATCCTGAACCTCGAAATTACACGGCAAGGTCTGCCTGGTGCCACAAGGGGCGCAAATCGTCTTCGTTGGCGGCCATCATGGTCAGCAGGTCCTTGTTACCCAGGGCCAGGGCCTTGCTCCACCAGCGGGCGGCATCCTTGAATTGGCCCAACTGGCAGGTGTAGCAGGCCAGATGGTAATAAATGATGGGAATTTGCGGAAACCGCTCGGCCGCATTGAGAAGTTGCTCCAGCGCGGCTTGGGTGCGTTTAAGCTTGTGAAGGCTCACGGATTGCCAGATCCACCCCAGGGGTTCCTCGGGGTGCTGGCTGACAATCAGGTCGGCCACTTCCAGGGAGGTCTGCCAATCGCGTCGCTCGGCACAACGCAACCATCGCTTTTCCAATACCGGAAGGGAGACTGCACGCCGCGGAGACGCCTTTTCGACGGACGCATCAACCACCGTGTTCGCGTCAGACATGGAGCCCTCCGTTTCTGCTGGTTTTACCGCTCTTCCACATAACTCAAATTCCACCATCACCTCATCTTATTACAAAGGTGTGTCCTCCGAGATAGCAATCCCTGTTCCAATCTCAACCCTGGTGGCGACCTCCTCCAAATGCACTTTGCCAGGCCAAAAATAGGGACGAATGGACCCTCTCAATATTCGTAACCTCTTGCTCGGTACCAACGTGGAAAAATTAGCCGAGTTGAAACGAGACACCGCTGTTTTCAAATTGATCTAAAATGAGACGCTCCGCCTGCCAGAGCGCGCAGACTCTTGATCAGGATCGAGCCTGCGAGGAAAGATACTGTCGCCACGCCTCGGCCATGGAAGGAAATGCCAGCGTATCTCCCTGCACTTCAGCGGGTAAGAGCCAGGTCACACACTCGACCTCGCCCGGGGCCGCCGCCTCGCCCGGGGCATCGGCCACCGCTGTAAAGAAGACGTCCACCGTGGGATAGGTAATCTCCCGATAAAAATACCGGTTGGGAACCGAACACAAAAACTGGATCCTGCTCAGGGGAAGGTTCACCTCTTCCTTGAACTCCCGCAACAGGGCCCGCTCCGCCGTCTCACCGATATCGACAAACCCGCCAGGGAAGGCCAGCTTCCCCTTGCCGGGTTCGCGTCCGCGCCGGATGAACAGGATCCGACCCTGGGCATTGCGGACAATCGCCGCGACAGCGATGGCTGGATTAAAGTACAGGACGAAATGGCAGGCTGCGCATTCAAAGCGGGCCCCATCGGGGACGGGGTCACACGCCGCACCGCAGCGGGGACAAAATCGATAAAACCGGAACGGTTCCATACACTCAGGATTAACGTGACTTCTGCTTCCGTTGTCCATTCCGGCCGCCCGCCAGTCGTTTTTTTAGTTCGTCAAGCATTGCAGCCGTGGCGGATGCGCCGCAACGGGTCGCGCCCAGTTCGCGCACGCGGATCAGGGCGTCCAGATCGCGCACGCCACCGGCGGCCTTGACCTGGACCTTCTTCGAGCATGCGGCCCGCATCAGTTTCAGGTCATGCTCGGTGGCGCCGCGGTAGGAATAGTGGCCATCGGGCCCCTTCACAAACCCGTAGCCGGTGGAGGTTTTCACAAAATCCGCCCCGGCCTGTTCGCAAACGCGGCAGAGCTTTTTCTTGATGGCGTCGCTGGGCAGAAAATCGTTTTCCAGGATGACCTTCACAATGGCGCCATGCGCGTGGGCTTCGCGCACCACGGCGCGCACCTCCCGCGCCACATAACGCCAATCCCCCCCAAGCGCCTTGCCGATGTTGATCACCATGTCGATCTCGCTCGCGCCATCGCGGCAGGCCACCTCGGTCTCAAACCGTTTGACCTCCGTGGTGCTGTTCCCGTGCGGGAAGCCCACCACCGCTCCGACCGCCACGCCCGTGCCCTTGAGCAGTTTGGAGGCGAGCTTGACGGCGTAGGGCTTGATGCACACCGAAGCCACGCCGTACCGGACCGCCAGCTTGCACCCGGCGATCAATTCCCTGTCCGTCAGCGTCGGATGCAACAGCGAATGATCGATCATCCCGGCCAGTTCCTCGTATGTGTAGTTCATGGTTGAATGCAGTGCCTTATGTTTGGCACCAAGAGGAATCCTTGGCGAGCACAGATAATG
>CAZIDG010000112.1:0-11609 GCA_964538065.1 uncultured Verrucomicrobiota bacterium | reverse complement strand
CATGACCATGGTTTTCCTTACTTAACCACTGGTCCTAATTTTGGGGAGCACTACAGCCTCCACTCCAGATCTAGGCGATCATGTCCTCTGACTGCGCTCATCAAATATTCAGTAAACTCAGCGAATTTCTGGTTGGATGTCTGGCATTTTGGAAGGCAAATAACTTGATAACCGTTTTGGTCTGGATGGGGGTAGCCAGACCAATAAATGGCAATTACAAAGTGAGTTGCGTGAGCATCTGACCTCAATATGGTTTGGTTGGGTCCTGCCACTTTAGGTGTGGCTTCGAGTATGCCCATGACAGATAGAAACACTTTACACTTGGTGTAATCCGCGGATACCAATACTGCATCGGGCCTGACTGCCAGTTCCTCCAATATCGATCGTATCCTAATGTATTTTCTTTCCATAGATTTAATTGTTGGCCATGGCAAATCGCCGTGGCGTTTAGTTGGGCCGGTGCCGAAGCACCTGCCTGACCCTGGTTTCAATATGCAAATCGATGTGGCATGAAATCGCCGCAATATTTCGAGGTGCTCCAGCGTCAACATAAAATGTCATGCACATAACGACACACCCTTTTTCTGCGGGTTTAAACCATAGTGGAATTTCCATATGCCAGGGAAAGATGTTTCCCATTTATGGGAAATCATTTGACCCATCGTGAAGGGCGTTACAAAGCATTTTTGATCTGACAACGCGACGGGTTAGACATCTTCGCAGTGGACATTGATGCGAGATTGAATCCCTGTGGCCTGGGATGCTGTAAGAACATGGACCGGATGAATTGCCTCACGCGCCAACTGCCTGGGATCTGGAAGGATCATGTCGGCGAGTATGACATGGCGTTCTTTCGCCCATGCCAGAATCTCCTGGCGCATTTCTTGATTCGCAGAGGACCAAACACCATCGAATAAGAGCAAAGGGGCTGACGATTGTCTGACCTCACTCCAAACCCTTTCGATGGTCTGATGCAGATGGCTTGCGGGGCTCTGGATGTAGAACATGGTTCCGATTGGCACGAGCCTTTGGAGAGAATGAAGACACAACCCGCCCGCTGTTCCATGACGCGGATCCAATTGCGCATATGTGTGGCCTAATGCTATCAGCACGAATGTGCGGATTGCTTCAGAACTCCCACGAATCATGGTAATTCCGGAACATTTATCGAGAATGTTCAGGAGGTTTCGAATCACCGTTGGGGCATGTGCCAGTCGAGGGTGAAGAAGGGTGGGGTATGTCCGGCAAACTTCCTGCACAAATCGCAGGCGCGACTCAGGGGATAAGTGTTCTAACAGGCAGATGAAACCCATCAAATTCGAATGCTTGTCGTAGTTGAGCCAATTATTTACGGTACTTTTGCCACGGCCAGTCATTGCCGCCAGCCTTTCAAGAGTGAGCTTGCATCCACACTCTGTTTCGAGGGTATTCAGCAAGCGTTGAAAGAGTTTCACACCATCCAAGGCAACTGGTGACGTTGAATGAGTTTTCGAACTATTGTGATCATGCGCGTTATCTGTCATGCAAATATGTTTGGCGTGGAATTCCTGAAGCACAGATATCGCTTTTTCTGTATCGTTCAGCTTGTGTCTTGGTTTCTCCTCGTGGGTCCGAGCATGCGTGACTGGAGCGGCCGTAATTTTGGATGGTCATTGCAAGAGAGCAGGCATGTGGTCGCGCAATCGTCCGCTTAGGGGGATGTTCTCCGGGGGGCTTTTGTGCAAAGCCGGGTTCATGGTCAAATCATACTGTGATAGTCAGAAGCAAAAAATGACTCAAAAATAAAATTGCCGGAAGAGTGAAGACAATGGTTGAAGGAACCACTGGCTGGCTTAAATAAGAAAGGACGAAGACACGCCTTTTAAAAGGATTGACACAGTACCAGAATGCGTTCAAACATTTTCTCTATGGCTCATCAGTTCCTTAAAAGGCTTTTAAATATGTCATGAAGTCAACACAAAATGAGAATGTGAACTGATGATAGAAAAAAGAGTGAAAATATATGGCATGGACGGTTCTTGTCCTACCCCTTTTGCTAAAACAGACGTCAGATGATGAATGGAAGCATATCGTCGGACATGGAAGAACCGGCATTCTCACTGCAGGACTGCTGGGCAAAAACCATAAAACGACCCGACAGCCAGGATGTGCCTGGGTTGTCCGTTCTTCACCATGGCATCAATGCCGGTTCTGTTGCAGAGGCCTTGATTGCTGGTCTGCCATCGGTTGTGAGGCACTTGCTGCCGCCTGGTGCCGTCACCTTGGTGGCGATGCATGATGTTGGCAAGATCACTTTGGGTTTCCAGGCAAAATCCATGGCATGGTTGCTAAAAAGTGAACTCGATGGTCGTGCCCAAAGAGAAGCACTTCTGTCGGTTTCTGACCATGCGTTGGTCAGTCAGGTCTTTCTTCAAAAGCTTCTAAAACCTTCATCTGCAGGTCTGTGGGCAGCTGCAGTGGGTGCACATCACGGACGACCCAAAGGACGGAACGCAAAGCTAATTGGCCTTGAATCCAAGGCCGTATGGGCTGAACGACTTCGATATACATTTGCCGAGGAGCTTACAAAAATGTTTGGTCCTTTGCCAAATCATCCCCCATCCAACCAATTTGGGGAAGCGCACTCTGACCTGTGGCTGTTGGCTGGTTTGATAACTCTTGCTGACTGGATTGGTTCCAATGAAGAATTCTTCTCGCCGGAAAACAAAGCGACGCTCCAGGAAAGCCGGCGTTTGGCTGTGGACGCTCTTGCGCGCATTGGCTGGCCAGGTGGATCGCTTCGTCTGACATCTTTCCAGGAAGCTTTCATGGTGGATGCTGACTCGTGTTTTGTGGCCAATTCAGTTCAACAAGTCGTTTCGGAAATACCCTCCACTCCCAGTCTTGTCATCATCGAGGCGCCCATGGGCAGTGGCAAAACCGAAGCAGCCCTCCATGCAGCTCAAAAATTCACTGCAAATGGCGATCGTCATGGCCTTTATTTTGCGTTACCCACCCAGGTTACCAGCAACCGGATTCATCGCCGCATCTCCAGCTTCCTTTCCAGAACACTGGCAAATCCCGCGCAACTCCGCCTGGCTCATGGCAATGCATGGTTGGAGGACGATTTTAATGTGCGGCTAAGCCCGTCGCGTTCTTGGGTCAAAGAGGAAGACCAGGACAATCCTGACGATGACATACGCGAAGCGCGTTCCTGGTTTGCTTCTTCAAAACTAGCTCTTATTGCCCCGTACGGAGTGGGCACCATTGACCAAGCGTTACAAGGAATGGTCACTGTAAAACATTTCTTCGTTCGCCGGTTCGCATTGTCGGGAAAGGTTGTCATCCTTGATGAGATACACTCATATGATGTTTACACCGGCACACTCATCAGCGCTCTTGTACGAGAACTCATCAACCTCGGTTGTACGGTCATCATCCTTAGCGCCACGCTGACAACCGCCCGCCGCCGTGAATTGCTGGAAGCGGCAGGCTGCCAGGAAACGGATTCTCCCTGTGCCTATCCACTTGTTTCCGTGGGTACAAAGGGTATGGCCGCCCATCATGTGTTTCCAGAATGGAAGCAATCCAGGCGGGTGTTGATTCGTGCGCAACATATTCCGGAGGAGGAAGTTATCAACTCCATAGTTGCCCGCGCAGAAGCAGGACAACATGTCCTTTGGATCCGTAATACTGTCATTGAGGCACAAATCAGCTATCGTGCCATGCGGGGTGCATTGTGTGAAAATGGCATACAGATTGGCCTTTTGCATAGCCGTTTTCCATTCCAGCGCAGAGAAAAGTTGGAGAATGACTGGCTGGATCGTCTTGGGCGTAGTCGGCCCAATGGTGGACCGGGCAGTATTCTCGTCGCCACCCAAGTCGCGGAACAAAGCGTGGACATTGACCTCGATTTCATTGTCTCCGATCTGGCCCCTTCCGACATGTTATTCCAGCGCATGGGGCGACTCTGGCGCCACGAACGTGCCTCCCGGGCGTCAACTCAACCGGAGTTTTGGATTCGCATCCCATCTTTTAATCCATCAGCAGACACTGCCGAGTTGAAGAAAGCACTGGGACGTTCCGCCAAAGTCTATGATCCTTATGTTCTCTTACGCACAGCTTCCATCTTCGCGGGGCGAACGGATCTCACACTTCCAAACGATATTCGTCCCATCCTGGAAGCCACCTATGCTGATCCGGTGGACGAGGAACCTGCTGCATGGCAGATACTTCGCGAGGAGTTGGAAAAGCAGAAAAGCATGCTCACCATGAATGCGCAATCTGCAATGCTTGTCTTTGGAAGACCAACGGTTGATCCAGAGGATGACAGAGCACTAACGCGGCGCAAAGGCCCTCCCACCGTGCCCGTGCTTCTCCTTAAGACAATGGAACGATGCTACAATGCCTCTAATACATGGGACTTGGTTGCCTTGGATGATACTCGAATTACTGTCTCTGAATTCGAATGGAAAAAGGCCTCTGCCCAATTTATGCATCGCTGGCTTGTCCGCGTACCTCACTGGATGGTGCCCAGTGACGCCGAATGTCCGCACTGGCTCAACCTTCATGTTTCCAACGAAGCCAAGGTCGCGTGTGTTTTGGATGATGGGCGGCTGATTTTCGGCGAAACGCCGTCCGTAGCTGGTTATCACGATAATCTTGGGGTGTTCGCCGAACGCCCCACCAGACCCACCCCTCAAATCAATGACGACGATGAATTTGGCAAATGATCCCTGGATTCCTGCTGTGCGCCAGGACGGCACACGCGAATTATTCAGTCTTCAGCAACTGTTCGCCAATGCACACGAGTTGCGCGACCTCGCTGTAAAACCCCATGAACGCATTGCCCTCATGCGTTTGCTGGTCTGCATCACCCAGGCTGCCTTGGATGGGCCCGCAGACGAGGAGGCTTGGGAGCAGTGCGAACCCCTCATCCAACCCCGTGTCCGCACTTATCTGGAAACATGGCGCGACGCTTTCGAATTGTTTGGCGAGGGAAGGAGATTCATTCAAATAAAGCCAGGCGTTGTTGCTTCTGCAACACCGGTGATGGAGCACGAAGCTGTTACACGCCTGAATCTCAGCATGGCTTCAGGGGATAGTAATTCCACGCTTTTCGACAACTCAGCTTCAGATGAGCGCGAATTCACTGTTTCCGAATTGGCGTTGAGTCTGGTCACCTACCAGTGCTATTCACCACTTTTAGGTCGAGGCTACAAAGGACGATCGCCGTGCGCTGACAGCAGTATGCTTCATACATTCCTGATCGGCCAATCACTGCTGAGGACCTTGCGGTTTAATATCCTTACGAAGGTCATAATTGCAGATAATTATCCTCGTGGTTTTGGACGGCCCATTTGGGAGATTTCGATTTCCGGGAAGTCATCTCAGGAGGTTCAACAATTACTTACGCAAAGCTATCTTGGTCGTCTGGTGCCAATGGCAAGATCCATCTGGCTAGAAACGCTATCGTATATGACTCTCAGCAACGCACTTATTTACGATGGATTTAAGGATGCAGGATATCGCGAAGCATCTGCTACTGTTATCGCAACAAAAACAAACCTGGTACTGCTTAGCGCAAATTCTGACTACGCGATATGGCGGCAACTTCCCGCTATCACCGTTAAAAGGCGTGCTGGGGCGGATATGCTTTCAGGTCCGCTAGCTCTGGGTCATGATCATTCCTCCAAAGATGTTGCACTCTGGATTGGTGCCCTTATTACGGACCAAGCCAAGATAGAAGATGTTGTTGAAGCCTATTATGACCTTCCATCGCAGCTTTTCACCGATTTCGGCAGGGCAGCCTACGAACACGGAGTCAAGTATGCTGAGGAAAATGAGGCCAGCCTGACTCAGGCGGTGAAAACCTATGCCACATTACTCAAAATAGCAAAACCCGCATACGATCGGGCACGCCAGCATTTCTGGACCCGCATTGAGCAAAACCTATCGTCGCTGTTTGATGTGGCCCGCAGATTAACGCCCCCCGACCAACTCGAAAGCTCCGATTGGGGCCGGGCCGTTCGCGCGGCTGCGTTGGATGCCTACGAACAATCCTGCCCGCGCCAGACTCCTCGCCAAATTCAAGCCTTTGCCCTGGGACTCCGCCGTCTTAACAGCATTACCAAACTCGCCAAAACCAAAGCAAACAAACATGAGTAATACCAAAACCACTCCAAAAGAATGCGCCGCTCGCTTCGTCGGACGGCTTCGAAGCATCTCTAATGATCGGGGACAACTTGCTGCCCTCCGACGCGGTTTCAGTGCTTCGACAGTTATGGACGCCTGGCCTGTCGTAGCCGGTCTCGGGGGCGACATTGGTCAACCGGGCGAATCGGTATTCGTGGATATCGCCGCGCTCTTTGCAAGCCATCCGGAAATATCGAGTGCCCGCAATTTCGGTGAAACATGCCGTAAAATTGCAATGGTTCAATCGACCGACGGCTCGCTTTCAGAAAGCTTTGAGCGTCGATTCCGTCGTCTTTTAGCCTGCAGTGACGTAGCTGACCTATCCGGCCAACTCCGTACTTGGGTCCGGCTTGCCAGCAGTAAAGGCGTGGGGGTGAATTATGAAAACCTCATGGCCGACCTTTGGAACTGGCGGCTGTACTCTGACGATATCCGTGTAAAGTGGGCCAGAGCCTTCTGGCAAACCGGCGAAACACAAGCGCAAGAACCCGATACCACCACCACCGCATGAACACCCAGATTGCTCCCTCTTCTCAAGACATTGCCACAGGCACGCTGCATCTGGCACAAATCCTCGTTTCCTATGAGGATGCTGTGCGACTCTTGCGAATCCGTGACACCTACGATTGGCATCAGCGCGTCTGGCAGGCATTTGGAGGACGCGATGGCCAGGCCCGTGATTTTCTGATTCGGGTGGACCGCAAGGAAGAGGCATTCCGTGTGCTTATCCTTTCCCAAACTGTCCCTGAAAGACCTGATTGGTGTCCAATGGACTGCTTTGGCACAAAAATAATCCCGGATAGTTACTTTGCACGCACACACTACCGTTTCAGTCTTTTGGCTAATCCCACAAAGAAAGTACGTGTGGACAACGCGGATGGTACGCGGAAAAAGAACGGTCGTCGTGTGCCCATAACACAACGTGAAGACCTCGTCGCGTGGTTGCAACGCAAGGCCGGGGAGGGCGGCTTTCAAATCAATCCAGACTCTCTCAGGATCATCCCTCGTGGCCGAGAATTCTTCCACAAGGATGGCACTTCACATGGCACTCACGCCGCCGTGGAGTTTCAAGGAGAACTGACCGTCAACGACACCCGTCAATTCCGGATGACCGTTGCCAGTGGCATCGGATCCGCCAAAGCCTTTGGTTTTGGTCTGCTTGTCATTGCACCCCTTTTCGATCCCAATCATTAACCATTCAACTTACAAACCCTTAACCTATATACAAATGCAAATCATCGAACTACATATTCTGCAATCGTTCCCCGTGTCCTGCCTTAACCGCGACGACGTGGGATCCCCCAAAACCGCCGTTTTCGGCGGTGTGAATCGCGCCCGGCTCTCCAGTCAGTCGCTCAAACGACCAATTCGCCTCTCACTTCAGGAGCTATATCCTTCTACGTTTTCTGGCGAACGTAGTAAACTCATTATTATTCCCTTAGCCGACAGAATTGAAAAACAAGGCATTGAACATAATCAAGCCATTGAGCTTGCTCGTGCGGTGGGTGCATACTTGGCAACGTTGGATGATAAGGCTGCCGCAAAGGGTGTTGAGAAAGTGAAAACGCTGATGTTTCTCTCTCCCGCGGAACTTGACAGTATAGCTTGCTGTCTATCTGAGGCATTGAAAGCTGTACCTTCAATAATGCAAAAAACTGATGAATCCTCTTCGTCAAAAATGAAGAAGACCAAGGATGGACTGGATGTAGGGAAGATTGTAGCAAAAGCCTGCAAAGACGTTGGTCTAAAAGACGGGGCGGACATTGCTCTTTTCGGGCGTATGGTTGCCAATGATCACTCCATCACAGTCGAAGGAGCTGCGATGTTTAGCCATGCACTCTCCACCCATAAGGCCGACAACGACTTGGATTTCTATACTGCCGTTGATGACCGGCAAGCAGAAGATCCCACAATTGGTGAAGATGACCGCACGGGGAGCGGAATGATGGGAACACTGGAGTTTTCCTCAGCGGTTTATTATCGCTACGTAGCCGTGAACCTTGATCTCTTGGCAGATACCGAACATCTGGCAAAGCTGTCCATCGATGAACGTCGGAAGGTGGTGGATGCCTTCATTCGTGCCACATTGATGGCGGTGCCTGGAGCTCGCCGCAACTCAATGAATGCAGACACGTTGCCGGGTTACGTGCTGGGCACTTACAAATCCAAGGGCCAGCCTGTGCAACTGATCAATGCCTTTGAGGAACCGGTTCGTCCCAAGGCAGGTCTGTTGGCGGAATCCATCGCCAAACTCAAGGCACACCACGAAGCCATCAAGAACACCTGGGGCATCGTGTGCGAAACTGAAGTGGCCATTCCCGACGTCAATCTTAACGCCTTTTGCGAGGCCCTGACTAAACATGTCCACTAATGGATGTCTAGGCCTGTTGCTCGATGGCCCCCTGCAGTCCTGGGGATGTGCCTCGCGATTCGAACGGCGCACCACTGTATTGCATCCCACCCGTAGCGGTATCATGGGATTGATCGCGGCGGCCATGGGCATTGATAAGAACTCACCGAACGAGGTCGCTCAGCTTGATAGTTTTACACCGATTGGTGTCACCACGATCCAATTGCCGCGTCGCAACCATCGAGGCTTGGAATTACCGATCCGACGCCTGGAGGATTATCACACGGTGGCATTTACTCGCGAAGCTGGAGTTAGCCCTTCTCGCGCCGTCAGGCTAATCCAAAAGGCCCGCTGTCCGATCAATGCAGAGGACAGGAGTTCTGAGATCAAAACAACCAAACGACATTACCTTCTTGATGCCCGGTTCGTTGTTATGCTTGAAGGCCCTGTAGATATGCTCGAAACAATCGCCTCCGCATTGCGTGATCCCCGATGGGGCCTCTGGCTGGGCCGTAAAAGCTGTGTGCCTGCCAGTCCAGTGCTGGCGTCGACGGTGGGTGAAAAAACTCACATATGGAAACAGTTACTGCAACGAACTGGGTACTCTGGCTCGGAATCCATGGAACAATTCGACCATGTCATTGAGGCCAATCCCGGCACCCCAGGTGCCGATATGATCGATGACAAACCGGTCGGATACGGCCAGCCCATCGGAGCACGCCATGCACCACGTTGGATCCTGCGCATCCCAAAATCTGGTATTCCGGACAGCGAGGACGCCAGACCATGACATCAGGAACCATGAAACATTATCTAAAACGAAAGCATCCAATCTTACACCTGTATGCCCCTCTTTGAACGCCCCCCCATTGAAACCCTGGCTCCCGCCAAGGATCGATGGACTCCCATCTACCTTGAGCACGGACGGCTCGAAGTGGACGACTCCAGCATCAAATGGATCAGCGCTAGTGGCTTGGTTTGCCGCCTGCCCGTGGCGACAGTCTCGGCGCTGATCCTTGGTCCTGGCACGGCCGTGACACACGCCGCGATGAAGGCCTGCGCCGACAGCAATACGCCCGTATGTTGGACTGGCGAGGATTGTCTTCGCTTTTATGCCTTTGGCCTGACCCCTAACCATACCAACGACATGCCACGATTGCACGCCGAAGCCTGGGCCGATAAACGGCGCCGCACCCAGATTGCACGGGACATGTTCAAAATGCGTTTTGGCGACGTGGATGTAAATGGAAAAACCGTCAAAGAACTCCGTGGCATGGAAGGCCTTCGCGTGCGCATGCTTTATGCCGAACTCGGAATACAAAATGGAGTCACCTGGAAAGGACGCAATTACAATTCCCAGAATTGGGAAATGGCCGATGACATCAACCGTGCCCTCTCCACCGCTAATGCCAGCTTATACGCCCTCTGCGCTGCCGTGATCTGCTCGCTGGGTTATCTGCCATCCCTTGGTTTTGTTCATGATGCAGGCACATTACCTTTCGTGTATGATGTGGCCGATCTCTACAAGCACCTGACCAGTATCCCGGCAGCCTTTCTCGCCGTGCGGCAGGACCCCAAAAATGATGGCGAACTCGTACGGAAATTCCTGAAACAACGAGTTGAGGAGGAACGCATTCTCCAAAGAATGCCCAAGGATCTCGCCGCCCTGTTCAACACGGCAGAAACTGCACCAATGCAGGCAGGAAACCGCCCACCTTCAGCCCTCCTATGACCGTCATTGTAGCCAACGACACCCCGCCTACCATCCGCGGAATCCTCAAACGCTGGTTCGTGGAGCCAAAACCCAACGTCTTTGTCGGCACGGTCAACCGGCGTACTCGCGACAAAGTACTCGATTACGTCAAAAGAAACGCCTCCGGTATTAATATGCTCATCCTGACCAGCGAACCCAATTGCCAGGGCTTCCGCATCGAACGCTGGGGGCAACCAGACCGCCGTGATACCGAAATCAGCGGCCTTTGGCTCGTCGCCGAAGAGTGGACTAGCGAAGATAATCCTCCGCTCCTGTAATTCATCGAAATAACTGGAAATCCGCTTCATAACCTGTTGATATTCCAGGGTTCTCCCCACACACGTGGGGATGGTCCGCGCGCTTTCAACTGTTGAGGAAATGTCTATTTGTTCTCCCCACACACGTGGGGATGGTCCGCCCATAATTAAAGCTCGATTTCCCCACTTGCAGTTCTCCCCACACACGTGGGGATGGTCCGCCCGTATGAGCGCCAAAAGTCAACGGCGTTAAGTTCTCCCCACACACGTGGGGATGGTCCGATTTAGCCGCCATGCGCGCTTTCCTTGGTTCAGTTCTCCCCACACACGTGGGGATGGTCCGCAGAAACGTTCATGCGTGACCGCCTCGGACCAGTTCTCCCCACACACGTGGGGATGGTCCGCGTTCTGGACCTGCGCAAGCCGGTAACTGATGGTTCTCCCCACACACGTGGGGATGGTCCGCCTTTACATTCTCGACAACTATCCTGCTGCATGTTCTCCCCACACACGTGGGGATGGTCCGAGGCAATCCACATGCCATTGCAACGTGCGCTTGTTCTCCCCACACACGTGGGGATGGTCCGCCTTCATGTCCGCAACCACAACAGGAAGACTCGTTCTCCCCACACACGTGGGGATGGTCCGTTTTGATGACCGGTTACTTAGGGTTAGGGAAAGTTCTCCCCACACACGTGGGGATGGTCCGTAATTTATGGCCGCACCTACATTCGTTCAAAAGTTCTCCCCACACACGTGGGGATGGTCCGGAGGATATACGGCCTCGGAGTGTTTAGGGTTCGTTCTCCCCACACACGTGGGGATGGTCCGCATCACCATTGAGCCTGCCTTGGGGGTTCCTTGTTCTCCCCACACACGTGGGGATGGTCCGCGGATTTGCACATTGGACCAGCGGGGAGGTGTGTTCTCCCCACACACGTGGGGATGGTCCGCTTGGCCGTCTGTATTATCGTGTCCCTAGTCTGTTCTCCCCACACACGTGGGGATGGTCCGCGCATCCAGCATGGATTTGCCGATGGCAACCGGTTCTCCCCACACACGTGGGGATGGTCCG
>CAZIDG010000111.1:0-11785 GCA_964538065.1 uncultured Verrucomicrobiota bacterium | reverse complement strand
TCAACGGCAGCCCGGGCTGTGAGGAGGAACTTACTTCTTCAACCGATAGAACTTCGCGCCCGTGGCAGGCACGGTGATGACCACCGGCGAGGTGGCGCCGGCAGGGACATCCGACCAACCGGCCGGGTTGGCGGCATTGTCATTCTGCTGGAGCTGGCAGCCGGAGCCGGTCCAGCTCAGGGTCAGGGCATTGCCGGAGCGGCTGAACTGCAGGTTCACCGGCTGGGCAGGCGCCTGCAAGGCGGCGGCGCGATGGCTGGTGACCATTTCCTGAACCCTGGCTTCGATCGCCGATTCTGTGGCGAGCGCCGAGAGGTCATAGAGGGCGATTTCGTCCAGGCAACCCTGGAACATGTTGTAGCCCGGACGGGAGGCGCCCACGACGAGGCTGCCTTCCAGGTTGAGGCCGCGAGCGAAGGTGCCGCGGGCATAGGGGTATTGAACGCCATCGAGGTAGGCGTCTGCACGGTCCGCCACACCGGTTGCGCCGTCACCATAATAGACCCACAGGACATGGTGCCAGGCGTCATCGACCACGACCGGGCCGCTGGCGGTGCGGGCGGTTTCGGAGGTGTAGATCTCCAACTGGTCGGGCAGGTAGTCATAGAGGAAGGCCGGTGCATTGCCTCCGAAATTCAGGAGGTAATTCTGGCGTTCCGTGAGGTTAGGGCCCTGGACCTTCATCCAGAATTCAACCGCCCACGGGGCGTCCAACTGACCACGGCCGGTGTCGAGCTGGGCGGCCTGGTAGTAGCCCTTGCCGCCGAAGTCGGCGGCATTGCCCAGGTAGAGGCTGTCGCCCTGAACGCTGTGCTGCACGCGGCCTGCGGAGGAGGCGAGCAGGTGGTTTTTATCCGCATTGGGCGTCGGCAGGGTGACGGGCGCCTTTTGCAGGGCGTTCCCATCCGCCTCGTCGAAGCTGTAATAGAGGACGGGCTGATCGGCCAGCACGGTGGCGGAATAGCTGGAGCCACCGGCCTGGCGGGCTGCTGAGCCGTGGCTGTTGGCCATGTTCTGGGTGCGGGTGGCGATTTCCTCCGCCGTAAGACCGGTGAGATCGTACACGGCGAACTCATCGAGAGCGCCCATGAAGTGATCGGCCGTTTCGGTGGCAGCGCCGAAGATGAGGTGGGTCAGACTGATGGACTTGCTGAACCCGCCGCCGACATTGGCCTGGAGGACGCCATCAATAAACGCCTCAACGCGGTTGTTGGCGTTGGGTCCGGCGGTGTTGTAGTTCACCCAGATCACATGGTGCCAGGTGTTGTCAGCCACGGTGGGGCCATTGGCGCCGGAGCGGCCGCTGCCACCCGCGAACACTTCGAGGCGGTCCGGGTTGAAGCCGTAGATGAAGGCCGGGGCGTTGTCCACCCCCACATTGCCGAAGTTGGCGATGTACGCCTTGAAGCCGGTCCCGATCTCGTTGTCCAGGCGCATCCAGAATTCAACCGCCCATGGGCCATCGATGGCGTTTTTGGCCAGTCGCAGGGTGTTCGCCATCATGTGGCCCGTGCCATCGAAGACGACGCCATTGCCCAGTTTGGCGAGGCCATCGGCAAGATCCGCATGGCTGGTGCGCTGGACGCCCGAGCTGGAGGGCACCAGGTCATTCTCGGTGGTGAGGGGCTTGGTGCTGACGGCCATCTGCTGCAGGGCCGGGCCGGTCATTTCGTCAAAGTTCCAGTACATCAGGGGCGAATCCTTGCGGATCTGCTGCGAATAAGGCGTGGCCGGCCCCGGAGCCGGGATGGCCACCACAAGAGCCGCCGCGCGGCTGATCTTGAAGGCTGCACCCGCGGAGACGCGCGCCGAGTAGGTGTTCGTGCCCAGGTCATAGAGCGAGAGCGCGGGGGTGGTGTAGGCCGCATTGGTCGCGCCTTCGATGGCCTCGCCGTTGCGGAGCCATTGATAAACCAGAGGGCTGGTGGTGCCGGCCGACGTGGCCGCCACCGAGAAGGTGACTGTGGCGCCCAACTGGCTCGTGGCATCCGCCGGTTCCGTGGTGATGTTGACGACGCCCGAGGTGCTGCCGAAGGCGGCTGCGTAGTGGGAGGAGGCCAGTGTGGCCGCCTTGGATTCGACTGCATCCACGGAGCCAAGCCCATCGAGGTTGTAGATGGCCAGCTCATCCAGGCATCCGATCATGCTGCCGGGGTTGGTGGGAGTGTCTCCGCCAAATATCAGCCAGCCGGTGAAGTCCACTGGCTGATTGAAGCCACCACCGACGTTTTTGTACTGAACATTGTCGATGAAGAAGTCAACCCGGTTCACAACCTCGCCAGGTGTCCCCGTGCCGGGGGCGGTGTTGTAGTTGACCACGAGGAGGTGGTGCCATTTGCGATCCGTGAGTGGAATGCCATTGGTGGTGGAGCGGCCATTGCCAAAGACCTCAAGACGAGGGCCGAAGTAACCATAAATGACCGCTGGACTGTTGCCTCCACCGCTGCCCAAGTTGATCAGGTAACGGTTGGCCTGGTCCGCGGTCAGTTGCACCCACATTTCCAGAGCCCACGGACCCTTGAGGGCCGAGACGCCTGTATCGAGTCCATTCTCGATCACGAAGGAGCTCAGGCCGTCCAGCGACACGGCATTGCCCAACTTCAGATCACTGCCGAGGCTGGTGTGGCTGGCACGCACGGCGTTGACCGTTGGGACGAGCTCATTGCGGCTGTTGTCCGGAGCGGTCGGCGCGGCCACTGGAGCGAGTTGTCTGGCGTTGCCGTCCGCTTCATCAAAGTTCCAATACAGGAAGGGCTGGTCGGCCAGCACGACATCCGAGTACGAGGTTCCCGAGGTGGCGGTGGCCGAGGCCATGTGAGACGCCACCATGGCATCCATCTTGGCCGTCACGGCGGCTTCATCCGCCAGGCTGCTCAGGTCATAGACAGCCACTTCGTCGATGCAGCCGCTCCAGGCGTTGTCGCCATTGGTCAGGGCCGCGCCGACCATGATCGAGGACAGGCTCAGGCGTTTGGACATGCCGCCGCCAATATAAGGAAAGGCTGCACCATCCAGGTAGGCATCCACGCGGGACGCGACACCATCCGAGCCATCGCCGTAGTACACAAAGACGAGGTGGTGCCATGCCTGGTCGCTCATGGTGGGGCCATTGACGCCGGTGCGGCCTCCGCCGAAAAGCTCCAGATACTGCGTGTTGTAATTGTAGATCACCGCGGGGGAACTATCGGCGCCCACAGGGCCAAAGTTGACGAGATAGGTTTTGGCGTTTTCGCCCTGGGATTGAAACCACAGCTCGATGGCGTAGGCCCCATCCAGGGAGGTCCTGCCGGTGCGCGTTTCATTGGCGCGGAACCAGCTCGGGGTGGTGAAACTGGCCGCATTGCCCAGGCGCAATCCCGAGGCCTTCGCGGCGTGGTTGTAGCGTGTGATCGTGCCGCTGGGCACGAGGTCGTTTTCCGTGGTGATGGGCTTGGCGGACAGCGGCATCTTTTGAATCGCGTTGCCATCAGCTTCATCAAAATTCCAGTAAACCACCGGTTGATCCTTTGTCACGGTGGTGGTGTAGAGGGTGTCGGCTGCGCCGGCGTAACCTGGCGCCAGTCCCAGAAGGACCGCTGCCGCCAGACGAGGTATCGAGATATGTTTCATGTTTTTATAATTGGGGAATGATTATGATTCCACAGCATGAATCATCAATGAGAGGTCGGGCGCTATGTCGGCATCCTCGCAGGGAAGTGACATGGAGTCATACACCTCATATGAGACTCGTTGGTGGTTCATGTTGGCGCACCTTATCACCATGTACCTTGGAGTGGCAAGAGGTGTTTTCCCCACCGCACAGCCCGCTCGACATGGCGCCTGTTTTGTGCGGATAATCCATGGCAATGAGCGTTCCGACTGCCAAAGCCTCCGGCCCGGCAGTGAACACCTTAACCAGGTTGTTTTACATATGAAAAAACTCTATTACATGGTTTCACGACTCCTGTGCGTGGCGCTGGCGGCCCACTGCTGCGTCATCGCCCAAACCGCCCTGGACCGCGCCCTGCCCGTCCGCGGCTTTGCCATTGCGGCGCCCTATCCGCCCCAACTGGACGCCTTCATCGCATTCATCCAGGAGGAGCTCGTCCCGCGACAGGTGAACACGCTCATCCTGCGCGTGGATTACAATTACCAGTACGAGAGCCATCCCGAACTGCGCGACGGCGGGGCTCTGTCGAAAGAGCAGGTCAAGAAGCTGGTGAACGTCTGCAAGACCCACCACATCCGGGTGATCCCGCAGATCAACCTGCTGGGCCATCAATCCTGGGCCAGCACGCTCAACTCCCTCCTGCAGCACTATCCCGAATTTGACGAGACGCCCTGGGTGAAAATGCCCGAGAAGCACTCCTGGCCCAACCCCGATGGACTTTACTGCAAGAGCTACTGCCCGCTGCATCCCAAGGTCCACGAGGTCGTGTTCGCGGTCATGGACGAGCTGTGCGATGCCTTCGAGGCCGACGCCTTTCATGCCGGCATGGACGAGGTGTTTTACCTTGGCGAGGGCAAATGCCCGCGCTGCGGCGGCAAGGACAAGTCGGAGCTCTTTGCCGGCGAGGTCCAGCGCATCCGGGATCATTTGCAGAAAAAAGGCCGCACCCTGTGGATCTGGGGCGACCGCCTGCTCGACGGCAAGGCCACGGGCCTGGGCGAGTGGGAGGCGAGCATGAACGATACCCACCGGGCCATCGACATGATTCCCCGGGATGTGGTGATCTGCGACTGGCACTATGAAGCCCCGGCGCAAACAGCCGTCTATTTCGCCCTCAAAGGGCTGCGCGTGGTGACCTGCCCCTGGAACAATCCCGATTGCGCCGTACTCCAGGTGCAGGACATGGTCCGGTTCCGCGAGCGCTCCACCGGCCCCCTCAAGGAGCGCTATGCTGGCATGGTCCAGACCGTCTGGTCTGGCGCCGAAGGATTCCTCAAGGAATGGGAGGCCCTGAAGAAGGGCGACGCCCCCGCCGGGGAAGCCAGGAGCACCGCCCGATGCTATCAAAAAATGTCCGAGGAAATCCTCAAACACCAGGACAAGCCCGCCTCACCTGCGCCATGACAAAGCGTCCACCCATTCTTTTGGTTGATGGTGCGGCCAGCCCCCCCAGGCACCCAGGTTCGCCCCTCCCGGGATGCTCTTCGTGGTGCTGGAATACGCTTGCTGGCCGCGGAGGAGGGTGCGAGACTGGCCGCGATCCACGCCACGCTTGTTCGATTCCTGATGAATCGTGGCGGGCGGCGGACATGATGAATCATCCAACTTATGATTAGTCGAAGGAAATTTCTCGGTTCGGCGGGGAGGACCGCCGGAGTCGCCTTGTTCGCAAGCGCCGCCACAGTGTCGCTCTTCAACGCCCGTGCGGAAAATGAGCCCGCCCCCAAGGAGAAGAACATTTATGTGGGCATGCTCACCGCTCCATTCGGCGGCCGCCCGCTGGTGGAGGTGCTCGATTTCGCCAAAAGTGCCGGAATCACCGGCCTGGAAGTGGCAGCCGACCCGGGCAGCACGCACATCGACCCCACCAAGTTCGACGCCGCCCAAGCCGAGACGGTCAAACAGCAACTGGCCGAACGCCACCTGGTGATCAGCGCGCTGACATGCTTTGGCGACGCCTGCCGCCCCGGCGGTGCGGAGGAGTTTCAGAACCATGTCCGCAAGATGACGGATGCCGCTGTGCTGTTGGGCGTACCCACATTGTGCATGAATCTGGGCATGCCGCGGCCCGGAATGAACCGCATCCAGCAAATCCGCGAGGTGGTGCCACAGGTGTTCGCCCCCATCATCGCCTACACCAAGGAAAAGGGCGTCAAGATCGCCATTGAGAACTGGTTTGAAACCTGCCTGAGGGGCATCGACACATTTGAGTGTCTCTTTGAAACGATCAAGGACGAGAATTTCGGCCTCAACTACGATCCCTCGCATCTGGTGCACCAGGAGTGCGATTACTTCAAGCCGGTGAGCATGTTCAGCAAGCGCATCTTCCACACCCACGCCAAGGACACGCTGGTGGATGCGGCAGTGCGGGCGCGGGTGGGCATCTACGGCCAGGGCTGGTGGCGCTACGTGGTGCCGGGCTCGGGCAGCATCCGCTGGGGCGAATACATCAACCACCTGCGGTCGATTGGCTACCGGGGCGTCCTGAGCATCGAGAATGAGGACAGCGAGGCGGGCCGGGACAAGGGCTTCATCATGGCCTCCCGCTATCTCTCGCAATTTTGCTGAGCGCCAGCGCGCCAGTCTCAACGAGACATCGAAACGCGGGTCCCAGGCGGACCCGCGGCATTCGTTGCTGTGAAATCGCAGCTTTTTGACCGGTTGTCCCAATTTCATTTCGCCAGTCGGGAAACAAAGAAACAACCGTGGACCGTGGTTTACGGGTCAGCATCTACGAACGCTCGTCACTGAAATCGGGATACAGCTTTTGCATGCATGCCGGGCAGATGCTGTGGCTGAAATCGGCCTCCGGATGCTTGATGAGGTAGTGCTCGATGGGATGCCACTCGCCTTGTCGATCCTGAATGGATTTGCAGGAGGAGCAAATGGGAACGAGGCCCCGGAAGGCTTGAATCTCCCTTAAATAGTCTGACAACCGTTTGTTTTTGTCTCCGAGAACCTGGTTCACATGGATCGTCTCAAGGTGCGACTCAATGATGCCTTTTAAGGTCTGCAGAAGCTCCACGATGGTTTGAGAGTATTCATTGCGCTTGTTGTCCAGGAGGCAGACCGTCCCAAACGGCTTTTTATCCGGCAAAAAGATGGGGAATCCCAGGTAGGAAATCATATTTCGCTTCACATCCGGGTTATTTTTCCAATGCTCGTCTGACAAGGCGTCAGGGATAAGAAGCTTGTTTCCGGATTTGATGGCCGTTTCACAGTACAGGCCCGATTGGTCGAAGTGTTCACGATCTCCCGGGTGATAGGGATTACCCGCGCTCTTGCTGGAAACAAGGACTTCAATATCGGAACTATGCAGCCTCATGACCAGGGCGGCAGGCACTCCGCAAAGTGTCGCCAGGAGATTTACTATGTCCTGCCACTGTTTCAGGGTGTTTTCAGGCACAACGACTTCAACCGGATGATTTATCATGCTAAACTTTCAATAATGAACATGGCGACAAATAAATTTTAATGTATCACATGCCATCAAATTTGCCTGAGAAACCTTCACAAAAGAAATTGGCCTCGAATGCGGGGCCTGAAGCTGACGTGGATCATTGCGGGTGCCGCCGCGCGTGAGAAAACACGCAGCACCATGATCCCAGGGATCACTGACGATACAGCCATGGTGCTGTGGCAGGATGGCGGCAACAATCCCATGCGCCGGGCTGCCGACAGTCGTGCTGGAGTTGGCCCAGTCCCGGACAGCCCACAGGGCCGAAGGGGTTCTATGGCTTCGGCAGGCCGACCGCCTCGCCCAGGACCGGTTTCTGGTCGGGCCGCAGTTTCATGACCTGCGCCACACGGTCGCGGTCGCCCAGGCCAAAGACCACGGTGGCCAGGCCTTCGGAAGCGCAATAGAGATACACATTCTGGCTGATGAAGCCCGTGTCGGCCGCGGAGTAAAAGTCCTTTTCCTCGGCCCTGGCCTTGGTCATGCGGGCAAAATCGGCCACATAGACCAGGGTGACGGGTGCCACCTTCACATAATCCTGGCCGTTGATCCGGGCGCGAAGGTCGCCAGCCAGGACGGGCTTTAATTGCTGGGCCCTGGCGTCATAGAGGTACAGCCCCTCGGTCGTGGCCACGTACACGTCCATCTCCTGGGCATTCATGGCGGAAGGGGCGGTGCGATGGCCATCGGGACGGTTGATGCCAAAGGCCGCCCAAAGGAGATTGGCCAGGTGCTGGTCGGATAGTTTGGCGGGACTGAACTCGCGCACCGATTTCCTGTCTTTCAAGACCTGCATGAACGGGCGTCCGCCGTCCGTTTGCGGCTTCGGCAGGTCAATGGGTTTCAACTCCTGCGCTGAGGCCGCCTGGGCCGCCATCCACAGCAGCAGGGCAAACATGCTGAGTCGGGATTTCATGAATTCCTCGGGGTCAGGATTTGAAAAATGTTATTTGAACTGCTTGTCCCAGGCGGGGGCGAGGGTTTCGATCTGTTTTTTCGCGTCCACGTAGCGGGCCAGGTCGCGCATGGCGATCACGGTGTAGTGGTTGTCCTTGAGGAAGCGCATGTATTTCTTGAAGAGCTCAGGTGGCGTGTTCACCCAGTCGTGGGCGAGATCGGGCACGCCATGGATCGTCAGCACCACGATTTTGCCGGGAGCGGCCTGCTTGAGGTAGTTGAACACCTTCTGCTCGTCGTTGCCCGCGATGTCGAAGCTGGGCACGAGGTACGGATGATCCACGGTTGGATCGTAGCAGCGGTTCCAGCCGGCCCGCGCAAACAGAAAGCCTCTTTCCTGAAACACAGGCAGCGCCCTGGCGCCGAGGCCGTATCCCGGATAGGCGAAGGTGACCGTTTTGGGAATGCCACAGGTCTTGCACTGGCCATCGATGTAGTTGAGCTCGTCGGTCATTTTTTCGTTGGAGATCTTGCCGATGTCCGCATGCGTCCGGGTGTGGTTGGCGATCTCGAAGTCCATCTTGTTCAGCTCGGTGATCTGCTCCCAGCTCATGTATTTGACCTTGTCCTTATCAAAGTCCGGCGGGAATTCGCAGATGAAGAAGGTGGCGCCGAAGCCATATTCCTTGAGGATCGGGGCCACCACGGAGTAATGGGAGCTGATGGCGTCGTCGAAGGTCAGCACCACGACCTTGTCCGGCAGCGGCTGGAGGCTCCGGCCTGTTTGATTGCCATCGGCGGCGAGCACTGTTCCGGCGAACAGCATCAGTCCTGCCATTAAAGTCCAAAGTTTATTCATCGTGATTCTCCCAAGTCATTAAATGCGGAATGTCTTTTCCAAAGAACCTGACTCACAGCGCATGCGCGTGAACCCGGAGCCATTCCCAGTGTGCCGCCATCTTGCAACGGTCGGCCCCGAATGCAAGCCCGGGGTCAGGCGCGAGTCGGGGTGGCGGACGTGTAGTCGGGAAGATGGCTGAGGACTTCATCGGCCGTGTGCCACTGTCGAAGCACGTGAAGGACTTCAGGCAGGGGGTCTGCAAACCGTCCAGGGATGTCCATCTCGCCCGGCCGGACCGGATGGAATGCCAGGCGTTCCACCGGTGGACAGAAGGCCGTTTCCACGCCGGGCTTGTCCCCGCGCGGATCCACACGATACCAGCCATGGCGCCTCAAATGAACGGCCACCAGGCCATGAAGGACATGGCGGGTGGCGGTGTCATCCAGCGCGAGCCGCTGGTAGCAGAGCGCGGCTGGAATCCGGCGCGCACGCAGCAGGGCGGCCAGCAGATGGCTCTTGGCGAAGCAAAAGCCTGCGCGGTGTCGGAGCACTTCCGATGCGGCGCACGTCACCACGGAGAGGTGATGATCACTGCTGTGGCGAACGCGATCGCGCACCCAGAGGAAGCAGCGCCGCGCCACCTCCTCATCGTCGCAGACGTCGCCCGCCAGTTCGGCGGCCGTGGCGACGATGGTGGGTTCGTCGCAATCCATCACGGGCGTGGCTTGTAGAAACTCATCCATGATTCAACGCTGGCATCCTGTGGATACGTGTGCAACGACCGGAGCCCGCATTCAGGCGGGCCGGGTCAACTGGCGGGCCAGGCTCAGGGCGGCTTCCATGCTGGAGGGGGAGGCGATCCCGCGCCCCGCGATGTCGTACCCGGTGCCATGGTCGGGCGAGGTGCGCACAAAGGGCAGGCCCACGGTCCAGTTGATGCCTCGTTCGAAGCCGATCATCTTGAGGGGGGCCAGTCCCTGGTCGTGGTACATGGCCACCACGATGTCATAATCGCCACGGAAGGCGTGGTGGAACAGGGCATCGGCGGCAAGCGGCCCCACGGCATTACATCCCCGTTTCCGGCAGGCCTCGACGGCGGGGGTGATCACGGCGATCTCCTCACCGCCCATTTTGCCGCCCTCACCGGCATGGGGATTGAGCCCGCAGACGCCAATGCGGGCCTGCTTGAGCCCCAGGAGCTGGCAGGCGCGGGCCGCCATGTCGATGGCCAGCTCGACCTTCTCCCTCGTCAGCGCCGAGGAGACCTTCGCAATGGGCACGTGCGTGGTGGCCAGCACCACGCGCAACCAGCGGTCGCGGTCATCCTGGCCCATGAGCAGCATGGCCGTGCGGGAGGCGCCGGCCATGTGCGAGAGCCACTCGGTCTGTCCCATGAAATCGTAACCGGCGTTGATGATCGCCTCCTTGTTCACAGGAGCGGTGACCATGCCGGCCAGCTCGCCCCGCAGGCAACGGCGGGCAGCGTCTTCCAGGCAGGCCATGGCGGCGCGGGCGGCTTCGGGCGAGCCTGCCCCGGGCGGTTGGGCCATCGTCAGACCGGTGGGGTTATGGATAAAGAAACGGCCTTCCGCATGGGGCCGGGTGAAAGGGACCAACTCAAGGGGGATTTTAAGACGGTCGATCCAGTGGCGCAGGAGTGCGGGATCGCCCAGAACCAGGTAACGCGTGCCATCCTGCGGAGCGGCCGCCAGGGCCTTGATCAGGATCTCGGGTCCAATGCCCGCAGGGTCCCCCATGGTCACTCCGAGCCAGACGGCTGACCGCTGGGCGGATGTTGATTGAACGTTGTCAGACATGACGGTTATCAGGGCTGATCACGAATGGTTGATGGGACACGCTCCCAGGCGGAGCTGCAACCAGCCCGCCCTACGGACGGCGCGCATGCGGCGTATCAATAATACCGCACGAAAGATTTCTTCTTCAGGCGATCGATCCACTTCTTCTGAAGCCGGGCCTGTTCCTGGGCAATGAGGGTCTTCTCGATCTCGGGCTGCACTTCAGTCAGCGGGCGCACATGGGCGGCGCGTTTCTCCTCCACCATCACAATGTAAACGACCTCGGATGATTCAATGATGCCGCTGACCTCGCCTGCCTTGAGCTTGCGCACGGGCTCGACCAGCAGTTCATTCAGCTTGGCCACATCCTCCCAGCCCGCCTCGCCCCCCGCCGCGCGCTGCGATCCCTGGGAATAGACCGCCGCCATGTCGGCAAAAACGGCGCCTTCCTTCAATTTGGCCAAAATTTCCTCAGCCAGCTTGTGGATGGAATCCGGGTTTTCCTTGGGTTTGTTCAGCAGGATGGTGCGCAGCTTGACCTGGTCGTCCATCTGGTACTTGGACTGGTTGGTGGCGTAATAAGCGGCGATCTTCTGGGGTGAAATGATCAACTCCTGGGAGATGTGCTTGTCGCGCAAGGCGCTGATGATCAGGTTCTCGCGCAGGTTGCGCTTGAACGTTTCAAACGTGATCCCCTGGGCGCGAAGCGTTTGAGTCAGCGTCACCCGGTCATGGTACTCGTCGCGGATGCGGGCCTGGACCTGGTCGTCGATGATGCTCTCCGGCAGGTTGTAGCCGGCATTGGTGAAATCGTTCATGATCAGGTGGCGGGCCACCAGCTCATCCAGGCGCTCCTTCTGGACCTCGCGCAGCTTTTGCTTGAGGACGTCCGGCTGCTTTTCATACTGGCTCACGAGCAGTTCCACCACCGGCGTGACGGAACTCTCGACGTCGCGATAGGTAATGACCTCGTTGTTGACGATGACAGCGATGCCGTTGGCAAAAGCCGGTTGTGCGTTCGCCCGGAAAACAAGCCCGGACGCCACCAGCAAACCCACGAGTAAAAAGCGAATGGCAGCCATTACAAATATCTTAGGAAACCCCAAGCCCCGGGTCAAGCAGGCGTCCGCACCCTTAAACCGCCT
>CAZIDG010000110.1:6801-11942 GCA_964538065.1 uncultured Verrucomicrobiota bacterium | reverse complement strand
GCGATCATTCGTCCATCTCTGGTGTTGCCTATAGGATAAATCCTGGGATAAATGGGCCTTGTGAATCCTGTGGCACTTATTACCGGTGGATCCCGGGGCATTGGCCGGGGGATCGCTCTCGCCCTGGCAGGCGCCGGATTTGACCTGGCCATCAACTACGCCACCCAGCGGGACACGGCGCTTCAAACAGCGGGTGCCTGTGTGGCGCAGGGCCGCCAATGCGACCACTCCCTCCGCATCGAATGCTTCCAGGCGGACCTCGGGGTGGCCGCCGAACGCAAGCTCCTTGTCGAAAGGGTCCAACAGGCCTTTGGCCGCCTCGATATTCTGGTCAACAACGCTGGCGTTGCCCCCAAAACCCGACTCGATTTGCTCGACACCAACGAGGAGAGTTTTGACGCCGTCTTTGCCGTCAATGTCAAAGGGCACTTTTTCCTCACCCAACAGGTGGCCCGATGGATGGTTGCCCTGGCTGAAGCCGGAGCCTATAAGGAAACGCCTGCCCCCAAGATCATCACCATCTCGTCCATCAGCGCCTACACGGCCTCGATCAACCGGGGGGAGTACTGCATGGCCAAGGCCGCCCTATCCATGCTCACGCCGCTCTTCGCCACACGCCTGGCCCCCCACGGCATCCTGGTGTACGAAATCCGCCCCGGCATCATCGCCACGGACATGACCCGCGGGGTGAAGGATAAATACGACCAACTCATCGCCCACGGCCTGACCCCCATTGCGCGTTGGGGAACCCCTGAAGATATCGGACGGGCAGTCGCCGCCATTGCCCGGGACGCTTTTCCATTCAGTACAGGAGAGGTTTTTAATGTGGATGGCGGCTTTCACATCCGCCGCCTCTGAAACATTTTTACGGCTTGTTGAAGAGTAATCTTCTCAAAAATCCAAAGGCACTCCATGAACTCCAAAAACAGTCTCGCGGTCCTGGGCTTCTTGTTCGCGCTGGTCATTCACCTGGCGGCGGCCGATGCCCCTGATCCCTCCCGCAGCCGTCTGGGCATGAATCTGAGCGGCATTCAGGATTGGACCACGGAGCACCCGTTTGTCGATGTCTTCCGCACCTCCCGCCAGTGGATCAGCCAGCGCAAGGGTTCGGAATGGGGCAAAGGCCCCGAACTCGAACGCGATGCCAATGGCTGGATCAAGAGTCTTGCCCCTGATTGCTGGGCCGAAACACTCGTCCTGACCGGTGGCCATGCCCCGGATGGGGAGTACGTCTGCCTCTATGAAGGCGATGGCGATCTCGAGATCAAAGGGGCGCGTCGCGAGGTCAGCCGCGAGCCCGGCCGGATCGTGGTGGATATCGATGGCCGCAAGGGGGGCATTTTCATTTCCCTCAAACGGGTGAATCCGTCCAAGTACGTGCGCAACATCCGCCTGTTCATGCCAGGCTTCGAGAAAGCCACCTCCCCCTTCCATCCCGCCTTCCTGGCCCGATGGAGCAGCTTCAACACCATCCGGTTCATGGACTGGATGGAAACCAATGGCTCGCGCCAGCGCGAATGGACGGATCGCGCCACATCATCCTACTGTAATTTTACAGAACGAGGCGTCCCCGTGGAGGTCATGGTGGACCTGTGTAATCGCCTCAAGGCCAACGCCTGGTTCTGCATGCCCCATCGGGCCACCGATGATTACGTCCGGCAATTCGCCGAAGCCGTCAAGGCGCAGCTCGATCCCTCGCTAAAGGTTTATATCGAGTATTCCAATGAGATCTGGAACAGCGGCTTCGAGCAAACCCGCTATGCGGGCGATGAAGGGCTCAAAATGGGCCTGGCCGAGAAACATTGGGAGGCCGGCTGGCGCTACAGCGCCCTGCGATCGGTGGAAATCTTCAACATCTGGGAAAAAGCATGGGGCGGGCGCGACCGGTTCGTGCGCGTCATCGCCTCCCAGGCCGCCAGCACTTATGTGAGCGAACAAAAGCTCAAGACGCGCGATGCCTGGCAGCATTGCGACGCCCTGGCCATCGCCCCCTACATGTCGTTCAACGTCCCTCTCGAATCCAGCAAGGATTCACCTGGCGCCGCGGAGGTCGCCCAGTGGCCCCTGAACCGGCTGCTCGATCACGTGGAAACCAACAGCCTGCCCGAGTGCATCCGCTGGATGCGCGATTCAGCCCGCGTGGCCAATCAATACAAGCTCAAGCTCATCGCCTACGAGGCTGGCCAGCACCTGGTCGGCGTGCTGGGCGCCGAAAACAATGACGCGCTCACCAAACTCCTCCAGCAGGCCAACCGCAATCCGCGCATGGGCGCCTTCTATACCCAATATCTGGATGCCTGGAAGGCCACGGGCGGAGACCTGTGTTGCATCTTCTCATCCGTCGGATCTTCCAGCAAATGGGGAAGCTGGTGTCTGCTCGAATCCGCCGACCAACCTGTCCAGGATGCCCCCAAGTACCAGGCCGTCATCGAGTGGAATCGTAAAAACAGTCCATAACACCACCCCATTCGCCTGTTTTTTGCCCCCCCTCCGGCAAGGCGGGCGTTGCGATTGAACCTGGTCTCCCTGTCGATACCGCTTGACCATGCTCAGCTCGTGTTTACGATGCGGCGAATAACTCGTTCACAAACCCGGATTTAACACGCTTATGCAACAACGTCATCTGCAGCTCTCCCGCCGGCAATTCCTGAAAACCTCAGCCACGGTGGCTGCGGCTTGCGCCATGCCCGCGTTCGTGCCCAGTCGTGTGTTTGGCGCCAATGACCGCCTCAAGGTCGGCTTCATCGGCTTGGGCGGACGCGCCCGCTGGATCATGACCAAGGAACAGCTTCCCGGTGCGGATATCGTGGCGGTGGCCGATTGCTTTCTGCCCCGCTGCCAGGAGGCCGCCAAGGCGGTGCCCGGCAGCGACAAATGGCAGATGTACCAGGATTACCGCAGGATGCTGGCCAGGGAAAAACTCGATGTCGTCTTCGTGGAAACCACCACCCACGCCCGCGTCCTTGCCATGATCAACGCCCTCCAGGCCGGGTGCGATGTCTATGGCGAAAAGCCCCTGACCCTCACCATCGGCGAAGGCAAAGTCCTCATCAAAGCCGTTCACAAATACAACCGCATCCTCCAGACCGGCTCCCAGCAGCGCTCCATGCCCATCAACCAATATGCCAGCAAGCTCGTTCGCGAGGGCGCCATTGGGAAGATTCACACGGTGATCACCTGCAATTTCTTCAGCGGACATAACTGGAAACCCAAGCCGGAGGAACCCGTGCCCGCCGGCCTCGACTGGGATCATTGGTGCAATCAGACCGAGCTCCGCCCCTACAACAGCGAGCTTCAATACGGCTGGGGCGAAATCCTCGATTACGATGGGGGCGGCCAGATGTGGGGCGTCACCGGCTGGGGCACCCACAGCCTTGACCAGGTCCAATGCGCCCTCGGTACCGATGACACAGGCCCCGTGGAAATCATCCCCGAGGAAACGGGCCCGGCCTGCAAGATCACCATGCGCTATGCCAACGGCACGCTCCTCAAGCTCGAAGGCAAGAAACGCGGCATGGAAGACCTCGGGGCCATTTTCATCGGTGACAAGGGCAAAATCGAAATCATGCGCGGCGACTTTACAGCCGATCCCAAGGAGCTTCGCGATGGCGCCCCGCCGGTCACCCCGCAGGGCGACAACGAATCCGTCCCCCACATCCAGAACTTCTTTGATTGCGTGCGCTCTCGCAAGAAACCCAACGCGGATGTCGAGACCGGCCACCGCGCCACCAACCTTTGCCATCTCATGAACATCTGCCGCTCCGTCCAGCGCAAGCTCAAATGGGATCCCAAGGCCGAGGTGTTCATCGGCGACGAGGAGGCCAACAAACAACTCACCCGCCCCCGCCGCAAAGGCTACGAATTGCCGGAGATCGTCTGATCGCAATTCTGATCCCTCTCACAAAAAGGCGCGTGGCCCGACGCGCCTTTTTTGCTGTTTGAGTTCAGTGAATCCCGACAGGGTTTCCGCAAACAGAGGTTGTATTTCCTCTCGTTTGGCCCACATTACAACCGGTGATGGCCACTTGGGAAAGTGGCCAATGCCACGCAGCTCCGACGTCTTGTATGCGCCGCAAACTTAATCCTTTCTGGACCCTGTTCATCCTGACCGGGCTCAATCTGGTTAATTACATCGATCGTTACGTCTTGTCGGCGGTCCTGCCCTCGATCCAGAGCACCATGAGCCTGTCCGATGGCCAGGCAGGGCGCCTGTTCACGGCCTTCATGCTCGGATACTTTGTCACCTCGCCTTTCTTTGGCTACCTGGGGGATCGCGCGTCGCGCAAATGGCTGATTGCCCTGGGCATCTTCGTCTGGAGCCTGGGAACCGTGTTGACCGGCTTTGCGGCCACGCTGGGCGCGCTGTTTGTCTATCGCGCGCTGGTCGGCCTGGGCGAGGCCAGCTATGCCACCATCAGTCCCGGCTGGATTTCTGATTCCTTCGGGCCGTCCAAACGCAATAATGCGCTGACCATCTTCTACGTGGCCATTCCTGTGGGGGCTGCCCTGGGCAACATCCTCGGTGGTCAGATCTCCAACCTCTGGGGCTGGCGCAACGCCTTCATCATCGCGGGTGCGCCCGGCCTTCTCCTGGCCTTGCTGCTGTTGCCCTTCCAGGAACCTCAACGAGGGGAGTCCGAAGGCAAGTCAGCGCCGCCGGAGTCTGGACACAAGCCCAAATGGACGGAGGTGTTTCAGCTTTTCACGATCCGGGATTATCAGCTCACCGTCCTGGGCTACGTCGCCTACACCTTCGCGTTGGGCGCCTTTGCCTTCTGGGGGCCAACATTCCTGCATCGCATTCACAACGTGCCTGAGAAAACCGCCGCCACGTTCTTTGGCGCAGTCCTGGTCGTTGCCGGTCTGCTGGGCACATTGCTCGGTGGTTTCGCCGCCACCGCATGGCAAAAGCGCAATCCCGCCGGCTACGCCTGCACCCTGAGCGTATCGGTCATCGCCGCCATTCCGCTCTCGTTCCTGGCTTTCATGACCACCAACACAGTTCTCTCCATGTCGAGTCTGGCTCTCGCCATGTTTCTCCTGTTTCTTCCCACTGGTCCGATCAATACCCTGATCATCGAAACAGTGCCCATTCACCTCCGGTCCAGCGCCATGGCCCTGTCCATCTTCATGATTCATTT
>CAZIDG010000110.1:0-6701 GCA_964538065.1 uncultured Verrucomicrobiota bacterium | reverse complement strand
CAGTCTGCCCAGCCAGGCCAGCGTGGCCGCATCGATGGGATCCCCCTCCCACTCCACTTCCTTTCCCTGCCCCAATTCCAGAAGTTTCTCGTAGCTCCACAGGTGCGGCTCGATCTCCGGCAGACCGCACTGCCGCGCAGACGCCGACGCCCGGTTCGCAATCGCCACGCCCGCCGGATCGAGATCGCCAAAATACTGAACACGCCGTGTCCCGCCGATCTCCTTAAAAATCCCCGCCAGATACCGCACGCTGTCCTGTATCACGAGCCCCTTCCCATACACGACGGCACTGAACAAACCGTGTTCCGCATTCCACCGGCAATAGGTATGCCAGGTCGCCGCATTTTCAAGGATCAACACCGGCTGTCCATTTTGAGGCCCGCGCGCCCACGCCAGCGGCTCGCCAATAAACTCGCAGCGGAGCGTCTCCAGGGTCAATCGCCCCGCACGAAACAGCGCCGTCGGCAACAGGCCGTCCAGGCGCTTCTCATCGCCAAATATCTGAATGGAACGTTCCTTGATCGGCACGATGGGTCTCTCTCGCCCGCCCTCCGCCAGGAATGCGTTTAATTTGAGCAGGTCCCCCGCCGCCACCCCCAATCGCGCCTCGGTCACAAACCTCAATTCCGGTTCCCAGGCGACACTTGTCAAATAGATGTCCGATGCGTCCGTCTCCAGCACATCCCCAAACAGCGCCGCCAATCGGCGTTCCTGGTCCACGGGCACGGCAATGCTGTCGATCAGTTTGGGACGATATTTCACCGTCTTCAATCGGACAAGGCCCGCGCCTTCGAGCACTCGGGCATCCCGCTCAGCCTCGCGTCGCTGATCCGCCTGAACCAGTCCCCCCGCCTCCAGCAGTTCCTCCCAATCCCGCCAAAATGGCCGCTGGCTTTCCCCCACTTTTCCACCCCGCGCCGCCCACCACTGTTCATGCAGCATGTGCAGCACAGGCATGGCCCGCCAGCGTGGGTCGTCCGTCATTCCAGCGCCTCCATCACCTGGTCGGGCGGCAGCAGGATTGGGATGTTATCGACTCTCGATACGTACCCCTTGGCGTCCCGATGTTCCTCTTTGCGACACACCACCACCGTGTCCGCATACGGTGCCATGACACCCAGCCGGTCGATGGGAAACGCCATGACAAGCTGGAGCTGGAAGTTGCGCGCCAGTTCCAGGCAGTCTTCCACGCCGTCACCCGACAGCTTGGAGAACGCCTCGTCCATCACCACCAGGCCCATGTGCAACGAACGGTTCGAGCCCAGGTCATACACCCGGCGAAACGCCGCCAGCATCGAAATGAAAAACGGCGCCTGGTTCTCCCCGCCGCTCAGGCTGCGCCCGCTGCGCCCCAGCGAGATGGCGGGGGCATCGGGCTGGTCGGCCTGGACCATTTCAAGGTCGTACCGATGATAGTAGCGGTAATCCAGCAAACGCCGCGCCCGCTCGTCTGCCTGCTCGGCCGCCTCAACCGCCGCCATCAATTCCGCCTTTGCCCGTTCCATTTCCTCGGTCTTCACGCCCTGCACGAGCGGGTCGGTGGGCGCCAGCCCCGTGTCCAAGAGATGCCACAATGCGGCATGCACCGGATCGCGCCGCTGGCTGATCCGATAGATATGCCGCCCCACCCTGCGGTCCAGATACTGCCTCAACTGCCGGATCGTCCGGTCCGCATCCATGATCTTCTCGTTCAACCGGTCCAGCACCCCTTCCTGGAGACGCCTCTCCCAATCCTGACGCCGCTCAGCCGCCAGAGCGCGGGATTTCTCCAATTCCACCGTTTCCAGCAACTGCAAACGCGCCGCCCACGCCTGGTTGCCCTCTTCTTCAGGGGGAAAATCCATCTGGTATTCCGGGTGTCTCACGTTGCCCTGCGCGTCGCGTGCCGTCGCAAGGGCCAGGCGCTCAGCGTCGCGGGCATGTCGTGCCTTGGCCACGGCCTCCCGCGTCTCCAACCCTTTCTTGCGCACCACATCCAGGCGTTCTTCCCATCCGGGATACCCTGTCATGACGGCCTTCAGCCGCGCCTCCAACTCGCTGTCGAGGATCCCCTGGGGCAGGTGTACCCGGCTTTCAACCATCGACATCTTCGCTGCATCCAGTTTCTCACGCGCCAGGGCAATCCCCTCTTCATGCGGCTTCGCCCGTTGGTTGAACGTCGTCTGGCGTTCTTTCAAAATGGCCACCTGGCCATCCAGGATTGCTTTCCGTTTTTCATGTTCCTGGAGCCTCTTCAGCCGCTCTTCCCGCTCAGGCGTGGTCAAGAGCTGAATCGTCTCGCACAGCGTACCAAATTGTTTCTGCAGCTCGGGCAGACGCGGCAGTTCAGCGATCCGATCCGGCAGCGTGGCATCGCCCAAGCCCCCCTTCTGTCCGATATCCAGCCACGCATGCACGTCATCCAACCGGCGCTTGAAGGCATCCCGTTGCGCCCTGGTCTCTGCCTGCTCAACCTCGCGTGTCCGGCGCATGCGCTCGATCCCCTCGCGTCCCAGTGTCAGCGGCACATCGCCGGCGGGCTTGAGCCGTCGCCGCGTGGGCGCTTGTTTGAAAATACCTTCAGGGGTGATCCCTCTCCCGGCCTCGCAACGGTCCAATTCCTCGACCGTTTCCACGCAGATCACATCCCCCAGCAGGTGATTTACGAAATGCCGCGCCACTTCGTTGGTCACTTCCACCTTGGTCGCCAGCGAATTCGCCCGCACTTCCTTGCGCAGGGATGGGGACATGGCCTCTGCCGGATTTACCAGCGACTCCGGTTCCCGCCCCGGCGGCGTTCGCCGCAAGATGTCCAGCGCCTGCGAATAATCCGCCTTGGCCACCACAATCGCCCACCGGTTCCGCCCCAGCAGCAATTCCAGTGCGGGCCACCATCGTTCGGCTTCGGGTTTTACTTCCACCAACCGCCCCAATTGCTCCGCTCGCCCGCCCAGCTTGGTTTGAATGGCTTCAAACACAGGATACGAGCCCGGCATGCGCTTCTGCCCCAGCGATTCGAGATCAACAGCCAGTTGCCGCAATCGCTTCTCCGCGCCATCCAGATCCTCCCGTAGCGGTTTGAGCAGCCCATCGACCGTTCTGAAGAGTTCGTTGAACCGGTTGGCCAGCTTGGATAATGCAGCCATCCCGGCATCTTCGGCCCCGCCATGCAACGCATCCATCAGCGTGCCATCCACCGTCAGCACTTCCGAGAGGCCTTCCAGCTTGAGCGTCGCCCCGTGCCGCAGCCATTGCACCCACCGGTAATGCCGGTCCGTCAGTCGCTGGTGTACCCCTTGTGCCGCTTCCCGCAAACCGGTGATTTGCTCATGCAATTCCTGCTTGCGCCGGTTCATGTCATCGAGCTTGAGCTGGTCCGGATCTTTTAACGCTTCCAGGCGCGTCTCCTGAATCACCTGCGCCACCTGGCCCAATTCCTTCAATGCGGTATCGAGCGTTTGCCGGTCTTCCGCATGCTCGGCCTTGAGTCGTTCCAGCGCCTCCTTGTGCCGTTCCATCCGCTCAGAGGCCTGCGCATGCACCAGGGCATGTTCAAGGTGGGTGTAAATCGCCTCTTCACGCCGGGCGGCATCCATCGCCGTATGATGCTGGCAAATCCGTCTTAAGAATCCCGCCTCGTCTTCCTGTTTCCGCAAACGCGCCTCGGTGTCCCGGTACGCATTCTGCGCCGTCTTCACATCCCGCACGTCCAGCGGGCTCTCTTCCAAAATGAAATGCCGGATGAAATCCTCGACACTCTCTTCCGGTTCGAACGCAATCGCCTTGGCAAAGGTCTTTTGAAACTGGTCCCGGTCAAAATACAAATGGCTCGGCGTGGCCATCTCCTCCAGATAATCCTTCTGTCGTCCAAACAGGCATTTCTGCCCCGTGCCCAGTTCATGCTCGCGTCGGATCCAGGTCCGGAACGCATCTTCGTCCAATAATTGCCCGTTGGGTGCCAGGGATGCCCACTCCAGGCGATCGGGCACCAGAAAATACGTCTTTTTGGGCTCGGCGGTTGGGCTGCTGTATTCCACGCGCATGCCCCAGGTCTCACGCCGCGGCTCGCTCTGGCCGCGTTCGACAGGCCAGCTATATTCCAGCCCAACGATCGTGACCCCGCTTTGCCGCGTGTAATGGGCCTCCCCATCACGCACCGTGTTTGTGTCGCACAGGCAATAGCTCACCAGCGAACGGCTCCGGGCATTCCCCGCTGCGGCGCGATTCGGACGCCAATGTTCCCCCAAAAGCACGTACTGCATGAGGTCCAGCAGCGCCGTCTTTCCCGTCCCAAAGGATCCCGCAATCAACGTGTGATTCGTCACATCCAGGATCTGCCGGAAGCCATACCAGTTGATGGCCACAATGCGGCTGAGCGATACGCGTTGTCCGTTCATTCCTCCACCTCCGATTCCACCACTTGCTTGGGAGCGCGGTACATGTCGGCCTGTTGCTGCCAGGCTTCTTCGCTTTCAAAGGGTATGACTCGCTGCAATGTCGGCAGGATTTCCACCAGGGATTCCCCAAACTGGTCTTCTTCGTCCTGCCTTCGAAACCGGATCAGGTTCCATCGCCGCAACTTCCCCAGCAACCGCTCCAAATGCGACGGTGTGGGCGGCTCGATGTTCTCAAAATACAGCTTCAGCCTCGCAAACACATCGTTCACGCTGACAACCACCGTCTCCACCGGTTGTTCCATCCGCAAATCGTAATATATCCGCCACAGCGTCATCACCAACAACGTCTCGTCCTTGGTGAACACCGCCGTCAGCCCGCAATCCCCCGGCACCGGCCGCGCCTGCAGGATCGGCTTGTCGGGATCAGCCACCAGGTCCAGGTTCAGCGGGGCCAGGTACTCCGCCAGTTCCCGCTGGAATTCGCGTGCCGTCAGATAGAGCTGCCGCGCACGACCTTCGTCTCCCAACAGGACACCTGATGAAAGCAGTTCCACCAGGCACTCCCGCAGCGCCGGGCGGTCATCTTCCGGGATATGTTGCCAAAATGAAGGCCAGGGTAGGTTCATGAGATGCGTTCGATAATGATGCGTTCAATACGCCGACCAGCTTGTGAATCCATGGGTATCTTCTCCGGTTCAAGCCCGAGTTCCTTGCGCAGGGTCACCACTCGCCACCGCACCGGCTTGTGCACAGCCCCTCCCGCCGCCCGGTCAAACGCCAGCGCCGCCACAAAATCCAGCAAATCGTCCTCCGTGTTTAACCTCAAATCCGCCGTGCTCACCTGCGCCCCCTTGGCGGGCAGGTGCTTTTCCACAAAGCGTCCCGCCCGCTGGGGCGTGATCGCATACAAGTTCCGCCTGCGGATCAATTCCTGGGCGTCGACTGAGCCATCTTCCCCGCTCAGCGCTGCCACGGTCAAATCCACCACAGGCCGGGCGCGCCGGGGCCGATACAGCGCATCCACCCCAAATCTCAGGCTTACTTCGGCCCTCAATAATGGAAAACCGGGCTCGCTCGCCAGATCGGCAAACGTCCTGCCGGCATGGAGCTTGTTGGCCTCCTCCATGTGCGCCTTCACCTGCTCCGGTCGCTTCCCACGGATCTCGGTCTGATACCGATACCGTTGCGCCGATAACCGGCTGAAATCCGCCATCCGCCCATCGATTATCCGTTGCTTGGCCGGTATGGAGGCCAGCCCGCGCTCCAGTCGGGCCAGTCGCCGCTCCGCCTCTATATAGGCATCCGAGGGATTCATGCCCCGCTGCGCGACCAATCCTTCCGCAAGCCGCTGCTTCGCAAAAGGATTCGCCAGCACTTCCTGGATGATCGCCCTTGCTCGCTGCAACCGTGGCGCCAGCCCCCCTTGCTGCAGCGCGTCATAACACACCATGTGTTCGCCCGAATGAAACCCGATGAGGAACCGGTTCAAGGTCTCAGAGGCCGATGCGCTGGCCCTCTGCCGGGCTTCTTCCTTTAAAATCAACGTCTCCACCGCGTGCATCTGCTCCGTGGCACGCTCCACACGATCCAGCAATTCCGTGATCAGTTGGCGGTATTCCTCGGGATTATACTGCGCGGGATCGACCGCCCCCTCCTTCTCCACACTGGCGCATATCGAGCGCAAGACCGCCGCAAAATCCTTGAGATCCGTCACGTCGTCGATAGCCAGTTCATGCAATAATCGCAGCAATCGCCTCAGCCTCGGCGTCACCAGCACCCAGTGCTCATCCAGGCTGACCCGCCTTTCCTGGATCCACCCTGCCTCCAGCAGCTTGTTGTACAACTGCCCTGCCCGCTGGCGTAAATCCGTCAACAAGGCCCCTTCGTCCTCCGCCAGGGGAGTCGAGGGATGAGCCCCCAATTCCTCCCGAATGAGCATCAATGCATCCGCATGCGATACCTGACCTCCCTCGTCCGCGCTTTGTGCAATCCGGTCCGCACAATCAATGTAAAACGAAGCCGAGGGACGCCCCAACGGCCTGAAAAAGGCCGTGATCGTTCCATCGGCAAAGTGCTCGCTCAAAAGCTGTCGCTGCTCGGAAGCGCCCATCAGATTAAATCCATTTCATGAACCCTCTCCCGCCCAATCCCTTCCGTGGATGCATACTCAAACCCTTGTTTCAGCGTGAAGAGGTGAAAAAGAAGCTATCGACCTGGGCCCGAACACGCAAGCCCGTGAAAAACAAAAACGCCGGAAAACTCTTCAGTCTTCCGGCGTAATATAAATTAAATTTGGCGGCTTCCTACTCTCGCGCAAGCTATACA
>CAZIDG010000109.1:0-12212 GCA_964538065.1 uncultured Verrucomicrobiota bacterium | reverse complement strand
CCACGAAGTCGTTCCCCACGACATGCCATCCAACACGCCGAAGCTCCACCATTCGGGGCCCCCTCGCGTCATGATCCTTGCCTGATGATTCGCCCCAATCTGTCCAAGCACGCCCAAGGCACGACGCCATGTAACATCCAAGGGGGTATCGGGTTGTGCCACAGTAAAACCATGTCCAGCTTCCACAATGACAACGCCGACACCCTCCTCTGCGGTCATTTTTTCCAATCGCTGGCTTAGGAGATGAGAAATCGGAAATCCGGGCGATACGGCAGGCACATCGCCCCCACTTTCCAGACGTTTTCCCACCACGAACCCCCGGCTCCGAACAGCCGAGCTTAAGTCGCCGTATCCGTCAGGCACATTTTTCTCAAAGCCGTCTTCGGACTCTTTTCGAGCATCCCAACCGGCAATGCGCAGTCCATATTCAGCCAATCGTTGCCCCTTCAGGACATCAAGGCAGGTGAGAAAGGAAGCTGAAGTGCCAGCAACGCCAGGGGCTACAGCCCACCATCCGCTGCAACCTGTCGCAGGGGGCAGAGTCGCACGCAAGGCTCCAAAAGCCCGTCCATAAACCTCCAGGCCGTCAACGATGCGCCCCGGCACAGCCACCATCCAGACGGGAGAAAACCACGAACCTGACTCGATCCGCAAGGGATCGCCCACGTATCGGCTGGAGGCCTTGATGTGGAAGGTGCGGTCATCCTCTGATGTATTGACGGTGGCACTCATCGTATTCACCCCTTCCGACTGGAGAGCTCCCAAGAGCAGGCTGCGACCATCGCCGCGGTTATAACCCGCAAGCATGAACTGGCTTCCAACGGACCACCGATTTGCATTAGTTTGCAAATCAACATGTTGTATTTCCGAACAAGTCCTCAGGTCCCCTTTATTCACCAAGACCGACACCTGGCCAGGATCTTCTCCAATGCGGAACCGTCCCTCGATCATGGTCGCCCCACAAATCGATAATCCTTTAGCTTCAGGGATTTGCATCTGAACCAAGAAAAATGGCTGATCGTCATGCATGGTGATGACCAGCAGAAAGGGGCGTTCGCCCATCCGGTCCACAACGACACGAACCCCCGGTCCAAAAACTCCTTTAATACGACTGAAACTGAACGACTGGGGTCCCTTACGAGAGCCAGCCACGGATTCCGTAATGACACCACATTGCAGATCGGAGGCAAAAACAGTGCCATCGGAATACATGGCTTCCCAATCTCCATTAGCCACGTTAAAGGTGACCGCCACCAAACCATTGTCCAGACGCAACACACTGGCGTCCCGATGCAGACTTGTCGCCGCCTGCATGCCGGTCACGATCAGGCAAAAGCTCCACAAGAGCCATCGTCGCGCCCTGCCAACCACGCCATAGACAACCGGTTTCATTAAAATGTGGTTAATGTATCTCCTTTGACCTGTCACCACAATAATACCCCTGCACCTTTACAAAACAGCGGATTAATATATATTAACATTGAGTATTATCGGGAGTGATGGAAGTTGCCGCTATCCCCACTGATTCGTGAGGAAACAGGGTAAGGGAAGTCTGGCATGCGGCACTCCCCCCCTTTATGAAGAACAATTTTACTGATACCGAACTCAAGCGTCCGCGGGTTCAGATGACGGTCAAGCACGGAACCGATGTGGGGCTCAAAGCAATAAAACCGCGGGGCTATGATGCCGTCGTACGTGGCAAGCCTTCCAGCGTTGTCGCCATTCCTCCGGCCAAGGCCGAGCGTCCAGTCAAGAAATACTTCATCCCGGCGGATGAGCCAGATGAACCGCGATCGGCGATCCAATGGCCCACAGACATTCAACTGCGGCTGGCAAGCAAGCAGCTCATGGCCATCAAGGCGGCAGGGGTGGATTGCGAGCGGAATGGGGATTATTTCAACAGTGGCGATCTCGCCTACCAGTTGCAGGAGAATCTGAGAGCCATTCTGGATTTATTTCGCAAGTGCGAACGGATCCGGATCGCGAAGGAAATCTGACATCTTACAAAAAGAAAAAGGCGGGACACCACGAGGCATCCCGCCCTTTTTGTGTTTCGTGGGTGCTAATTGTTTGCAGGATTGACGCGGGCCACGCGGTAGAACCGCATGGCGCAGCTGCCAGCCTGCGTATCAAGGAACTCAGCATTGGCGCTGGTGGCGATCATCACACCCAGCGTGGTCCAGTTCGCATTATCCTGGCTGGCCTCGATGGCATATGCACCACCCACTTCGGATGCATACGTCAACCGGATGGCACCTTTTTCGAGAGGCTGCAATCCAGTGATGGCGATGGGCTCAGTGGTGGGAATGGATTCCTGGGGAATGCTGACCACGCTGCCATCGCTGGCCAGCTTGGCACTGGCGCCGTCCGTGGTCGAGACCGTGAGGCTCCATCCACCCGCAATTTCACCCGAAACGCCGGACTCGGTGTCGACAACATAGAGCGACCAGGCGCCATTCGGAGAGGTGTTGTTGAAGGCGGACAGTTTTTGGCTGTAAGAACCACTTGGAGCCGGAGCCGGAAAGGTCTTTGCCTGCCCATACACCGTGGGCTTGTAGCTGCCCGAGGCAAACGAGGAACCCTTTGGAAGGCTCTTGCTGGCATAGTCATCAAAGGTGACGTTCACATTGGCAACAGGGCCAGACCAACCCGCTCCCGACATGAGGACCACCTTCTGCCCCGTCGGTCCGACAAGCATGACGCCCATGTCGTATGGCCACGCGTGGGTGAGATTACTCAAGGTGACGGTCACCTTATAGATCTGCCCAGCGATGTTGGCGACATTGATGGTTGCGGGATATGGATTCGCGACACCCGAGTCCGGGATGGTGATACGTCCCGTATTGGCGAGGCCACCAGCAGGGAGAACAGTGAAGATCTGCTGCGCACTGTTGTTCTGCACTGTGGCATCGGTGTTGGATGACGTGATGGCCACATTGTTGGTCTGCGTTCCGACGGAACCCAGACGCGCCGTAATGGAGGCCGTCGCCACCACGCCCGTTGCCAGGGTGCCCAGATTGCAGGTCACCGTACCGTTGGCATAGCTGTAGGCACCCTGACTCAGGGTGGCCGACATGAGGGTTGCACCCGTCGGCAGCACATCGGTCAGGACAACTCCGCTGGCGGAGGAAGGCCCATTGTTGCCGGCCTGGATCTGGAAGGTCACGTTCTGTCCATTGGTATAGGATGACGAGACCCGCGCACAGGTTACAGCCAGGTCCGAAGATGCCACCACGGCATTGGTGGTTGTAAGATTAAGGCTCCATCCACCTGCGATGGCTCCCGAATCCGGCGCTTCGACATCGACAATGTAGAGGCTCCAGGTTCCATTGGGCGAAATGCCCTTGAGGTCCGAGAGTGTCGTGGAATAGGGGGTTGCAGGAGCGGGTGAGACAAAGCTCATGGTGCTATAGGAAGTCGGCTTGTACGTGCCGTTGGTAAAGGAGGTGCCATTGGGCAACGACTGGCTGGCATCATCATCGAGAGTAATGGTAACACTCTTGACACCACCGGCCCATGCCACCCGCTGCATAAGGGCAACCTTCTGGCCAGTGGGCGCCACCAGCAACATCCCAACATCATATGGCCAGGAGTGGGTGAGCTGGTTCAAGGTCACGGTCACCTTGGACAGATTGCCACTCATGCCATTGACATTGATCGCCGAGGGATATGTCGAGGCTGTTGCGTTGTCCCGGATCGTGATGGCGTTGACATTGCTCACATTCAGGCTGCTCACGTTGGCTGGGGCAGTCACCGTGATGGCCGCTGTGGTGCTCAGGCCTCCATACGTGGCCGTCACTGTGGCTGAACCGGCTCCGACTGCACTAACCAATCCGCTGCTGACCGTCGCCACCGAGGCCGAAGACGAACTCCAACTGGCCACTGTGGTGAGGTTGCTGGTGGAACCATTCGAATAATTACCCGTAAGAGCCAACTGCTGGGTCTGGCCCGTCGTGAGCGACTTGCTCGCGGGGTTGACAGCCAGCGAACTGAGCGTCGGCGCCACCGCTGTTACTGTGATGGCCGCTGTGGTGCTCAGGCCTCCATACGTGGCCGTCACTGTGGCTGAACCGGCTCCGACTGCACTAACCAATCCGCTGCTGACCGTCGCCACCGAGGCCGAAGACGAACTCCAACTGGCCACTGTGGTGAGGTTGCTGGTGGAACCATTCGAATAATTACCCGTAAGAGCCAACTGCTGGGTCTGGCCCGTCGTGAGCGACTTGCTCGCGGGACTGACTGTCAGCGAACTGAGCGTCACTGTCGGCGCCGCTGTCACCGTCAAGGTGCCATTCACCATGGATATGGTGTAATTATTATCCACAGCGCCGCCAACCGTAATGGGATAGGTTCCCGCTGGACTGCTGGCCGTGGCGGAGGTCGCCAGGGTGGCGGGAGTATCGATGCAACTTGTGGTATCGCCATTGACGAAGCCACTGTACGAAGCAGTCAACACGGGATTGGCATCACCAGCAACTTTGGACTTATTATCCGCGGTGATGGTGAGCGAGGCCTTGTTCACCGCCAGCGTCACGGTATTGGTGGCGCCATAATACTTGGTCGCATCAGCAGGCGTGAACACCGCGGTGAGTGTCTGGCTGGTGCCAGCGGCAAGCACAGAACCCGCCGCCGGGGCATAGGCAAACGAACCGGCCACATTGGCAGCGGCATTCAACTGAGAGGAACTCAAAGCCGTACCGTAGGTGATGCTGGCCGGAGTGGACCATGTCACCGTCGGCTGGGTTTTGACAGTCTGCACCGAGACCTGGCCAACAGGCAGGATCACAAAGGCCGCGAACTCCGGAGCCGAAGATGCAAGGGCAGCCTTGCCATACGGTGTCGCCGTGGTCAGCCCTGTCATGGGCAGGGTGAGAGCCTGACCATTGTAGGTGCCCGTCAATACAGGTGAGGTGAAGAAATTCAGACCATTACGAACCTCGAACTGGGTGCCCGAGGGCAGAATGCTGCTCACATCGACCGACACTTGGGAAAGTTTGTCCCAATTGAACACGGTGACAAGCCCGCGGCCTGTCTCGTAGGGATTGGGCTGCACCATAACTTTTTGTCCTGTGGGACGCCCCTTGACATAGGTGCTGTTTGCATCCAGACCTGACGCCGTCTTCCAACCCGTGAAATTATAGCCATTGGCGGTGCTGGTATACAAACAGAAGGGCTGCCATGGGGATTCAGTGGAGTAGTATGTGTTCCGATCCCATCCTGGCTTGAGCACGCTGAGACTGTTTACGGTCTGATCCAATTCCAGAACCGTTGCCAGCGCAGCGCCGGTGTTACCGGATACCTCCGCGGTTGCCCAATCGGCAATCCGGGCGAACTCCATGAAGTAGTTATTGCGGATGCGAACATCCTGGTTGGCCACACCCGAGCCACCGATTTGCACTGTGCCGGATGTTTTGAAGCTATTGTAGGTGAGGTTCCCATCCACCGTCAGATTCACAATCGGTGTTCCACCATAAATTGTGATATTGTTGCCCACCCCATCCGTGGAAGCCTGGGCGCTATTCACGATGGTGTTCCCGGTGATGGTGTAGTTGTTCAGTCGCGCAGCGGAGGTCCCATACAGTTGGATGCCGTTGCAGTAACCGCCAAACATGAGGTTTCCCCGAATCAGCTTCGTACCCGTCGTGTTCTGGGTATAAATGCCGTGGCCATGGCCGCGATCAGGCGCCTGCCAACCATTGTGATAAATGATGCAACCGGAAACCTCGGTGTCAGGGCCTTCGGACCACAGAGACAAACCGTTGCCCAGCACATCATGCACCACCAGGTTGATCAACTTGATGCCCTGCGAGCGCACGCTGATGCCGTCGCGCACCGTCAGATCGGTTGGCCATGGTGTTGCCTGCGAAGAGGTGCGCTGGGATGCCGTGCAGGTCACTTCAAAACCCCAGTAAGTGACATAACCGCCACCATCTTGATAGATGGTGCCATCAAGAATAGCACGTTCGCCAGGGTACTGGCGAACGGTGATGGGCTTGCCTGGCTGGCCCTGCAACGAAGGGTAATAAACCCCTGTATAAGTGCCACCCCGGAGCCAATAGGTGTCCCCCGGCTGGGCGAGCTTTCCAGCGAGCGCGGAGGCCAAATCCAGGGGGCGGGATTGGCTCCCATCGCCGTCAGATCGTCCAGCGGGGGACACGAAATATTCCGCACTATGTGCGGCGGTTGTAAAAAGCAAGGAGCTTGCTATAACACTTAACCAACTAGCAGACACGAACACTTTCATCGGGCCGCCAATAAGCGGATCTCATGCCAACGCTCCTGGACCTACTTTCCCGGATGCAGGAGTCGTTAAAGTGTCCTAATGCTGGAACACACGTATTCAACTGAGTCGCAGCAGGCCGTATTAGCACTTAGCATATATCAGCATTTCACAGCATCTCTGCGTTAGCATTGTTGTCCCACAGCATTTTTTTATTAATTCCTGCTTAAGTTTTATGGGATTGTGCCGATGGGACTGGTGGACCTATGAAGATTAGCGCCAAGATAATTCTATTGAATATCGCCGTTATCGTAGGACTCGGCGCTACCACCACCTTTATTCTTTTCACGACCGTAAAACGTGGCTTCGAAGATAACGCCACAGCCGATCTTCACGCCCGGCAGGCCAATGTCACCAGCGATATCGAGCAAGTCGCCAACCATTGCCGCGAGGCTGCGCTTCTGGGGGCCACACGCCCCGACCTCGTCGCAGCCGTGGCAGCCAAAAACACGGAGGCCGTTCAGCGCATTGGCAAAGACATCATGGAAGCCACGGGCCTGGATCTGGTTACCGTGGCGGATGAAAACGGCATGGTCATAGGGCGAGGTCATTCACCCCAGGTGGGAGATAGCGTACACAAGCAACTGAATGTGCAGCAGGCCCTTCAGGGCAAAACCCTGACAGGAGTCGAGGAAGGCACCGTCGTCAAATTGTCCATGCGAGCAGGGGTTCCCATTCGCAGCGCGGGTGGAATCATCGGCAGCATTACGACCGGCACGGACATCTCCACGGATCGTTTTGTCGACAACATCAAGAAACGTTACGGAGTGGAGTTCACAGTCTTTCAAAATGATGTGCGAATGGCGACCACCGTTATAAAGGATGGCAAACGCATGAACGGGGTACCGATGGATAATCCGGCGGTCATCGAGGCTGTTCTGAAAAAAGGAGGGGTCTTCGCCAACATCAACAAGATCGGTGGGGTTCCGTATAACACAGTCTATTGGCCTCTAAGGGGAACAGATGGAAAAATCGCGGGCATGTATTTCATTGGCCGCAGTCGTGCCCACATTCAAGATGCATACGCCAGTACTCTCCGTGGCGGCGGGGTAACCATGCTTTTCATGGCCTTGCTGGCCATTACGGTCAGCCTTTTCGTCAGTCAGCGCATCAAGACAGACATCCGCAAAATCATGACCGCCCTGGACGAGAATTCCAGCCAACTCCTTTCGGCCTCCAATCAGGTGGCTTCGGCCAGCCAGTCGCTCGCCCAGGGTGCGACCACACAGGCGTCTTCGCTGGAGGAAACAAGCGCCTCGCTTGAGGAGATGGCCAGCATGACGCGCCGCAATTCGGAAAGCGCGCAAAACACCCGCACATCCGCGACCCGTGCCAGCACCAGCGCACAGACAGGGGCGAAGAAGATGGCCGAGATGTCGCAGGCCATGGACGCCATCCGTCTCTCCAGCAAACAATTGCACGAAGCCATGGATGCCATCAAAAGCTCCAACGACGAAGTCACGCGGATCATCAAAACCATTGATGAAATCGCCTTCCAGACCAATATTCTGGCCTTGAATGCAGCCGTCGAGGCTGCCCGTGCTGGCAATGCCGGTCTGGGCTTTGCAGTCGTGGCGGATGAGGTCCGGAACCTGGCACAGAATTGCGCACAAGCCGCCCGTGAAACCACGATCAAAATCGATACAGCTGTGCAGCGCGGCGAAGTGGGCACACGCGCCAACCAGGTGATGGGTGAACATCTGAACACACTTTCCTCAAAGGCACATGAAGTGGAACTGCAGTTGCTGGATATTGTGGAGCATGCCAAACAAGTGGATTCCTTGGTCTCGGAGATCGCCACGGCGTCTGTTGAGCAAAAGGACGGCATCACCCAGGTCAACAAGGCTGTAAGTGATATGGATCGCATCACCCAGTCCAATGCAGCCAGCGCCGAAGAAAGTGCCAGCGCCTCAAAGCAGTTGAAGGCGCAGGCCCTGTCCCTCAAAACAACAGTGGAAGTCCTCCGCACCATGGTGGAGGGTGCTCAGCACACGACAACTCCTTCCCACGAATCCTTTGAACATGACGATGAGGCGACTCGTGAAATAACCTTATCCTCACGAACAAAAAGCACCCCTCCAACGCATCATTCGTCGGTACGCATCTAAATCCTGTCATTCAGGCCCGTGAGCAAGGCATATGCGCCGCTCCATGGCGTAGGCCGCAAAAAAACCTTCCCAGCGATGAGTTTTCTGGAATGATCGTCGGCCAGAGAAACCATTTACATACTATGATCAAGCGCAGCATTCAGAACCTGGTGTTGGGATTATTGCTACTCGGGACGGCCAGCACATATGCCGATGCCGAATGGAAGCCATTATTTAATGGCAAGGATCTGACCGGTTGGGTGGGCATGAATAACGTCAACTTTGAGGTCAAAGAGGGTAATCTTCGGCTTGTCAAAGGAATGGGCTGGCTTCGTTCCGAGGCTCAGTACAGTGATTTTATTCTCGAAGTAGAAATCCGCCCCCTTGAGGAGAAATACGACAGTGGCATTTTCTTCCGTGCGGGTCTTGATGGAAAGCCTTGGCCAGACAAGAGTTATCAATTAAACCTGCGTTACGACGCCCTGGCGGGGTTGGTCAAGGGCTACCAGCCGCTGGTCCCCTCTGAAACCGCCCGCATCAAGGTTGGCACCTGGATGAAACTTCGTCTGGAAGTCCGTGGAACCAAGGCAATTCTGGACGTTGACGGTGAACGGGCATGGGAAACCGACAAGATCGAAGCCGGCAAAGGCTACATCGGCATCCAGGCCGAAGATAAGTCATTCGATTTCAAAAACTTCCGCATCCAGGAAATCAAGGACGCCAAATAGCCCATACCTTGTTGGATTCAAGAGGAGGGTCGTCTGCAGAAGACGACCCTTTTTTTACCCTTGGCCAGGCATCCCAAAGGCACACCATCCCAGTCGGTCAGTCGTAGCTTCACCCAGAATGCATTCAGGCAGAATGAGACTAAAGAAACCCACCAGAATGCCGATATTACTCTCTAGTGTGCAGGGCGGCCTTTTGTGAAGAGTCGTGTATGTGTGACAACAAGGGGCGGGTAGGCATTGGGAGGGCATATATGAACTCCCCGTTTTATTGCATGTCGGTCGTGATGTCATCATCACACGTGTGACCCCGCAGGGGTGTTGTCCATGTTAATCTCCGTCACTTCATATTAGTGGGCAGGCATGTGCACCAGCAGTGCGTATGACCCTGCGCCTTAAAACGTTTGCCATTGTTTCTGCGGCCATCGCGGGCCTGCTGGCGCTTCTTTCGTTTTTAACATCCTCCATCCTCGTCAATCGCTTCGAGAGCATCGAGACGGAATTGATGCGGGAACATCTCCATCGTTTTAACAATGCCCTCCACGAGATGATGGATCGCCTGGATACCGCCGCTGTGGATTACGCATCCTGGGATGACACTTTTAATTACGTCCAAGCTCCCAACGACGAATATCTGACCAGCAATTTCTCCGATGGGATGATCGCCAAGAGCAAGGTGAGTTTGGTATGCATCGTGGATTTGCAGGGGCGGATACTCTTCTCACGGTCGTTTGACGCCCTTTCCTACAAAGGCGAGCCCGTGAACCCGGCATTCACCAACTGGCTTGCGACATCGGGGAGAGGACTGCTTGCGCACACCCGTGCAGACAGCGGGCATGCAGGCCTGGTTTCCGTCCTTGGCACCCCTCTGCTCATCGTCTCGCGCCCCATCATGGCCAGCAGTGCCACCCTGCCCATCAAGGGCACGCTATTGTTCGGCCGTTATTTTGATCAGAGGGAGATCAAGCTCCTGGCGGATGGCATACGTTTGTCCCTGGATCTCCACCCCTATCAAGAGGAGCATCTGCCTGATGATTTTCGTCTCGCCAAAGACAATTTCCTCCATGGACAACCCTACTACGTCAAGGCGCTATCTGATCACTCCGTGGCGGGATACACCCTCCTGCGCAACGTCACAGGAGAACCCGCCTACATCATGAGGCTCGACACTCACCGCCTCATCTATTCCCAGGGCTTGCTTACGATTGCCATTTTCCTGGCGTTGCTTGGCATCTCTGTTGTCTTGTTTGGCGGGGCAATACTCATCCTCATGCAAAGATTGGTTCTGACACCTGTCAGCCAATTGGCAAGCCAGGTGGAGTTGATTGGCGTTTCCAGCAATCTCGCTGCGCGCGTCACGATCCCCGGTCGCGGCGACCTGGCACAACTGGCCGCCACCATCAACCAGACGCTCTGTCAACTTCAGCGGACCCATGATGCCCTGCGTCGTGCCCATGACGACCTGGCAGAGGCCCGTAAGGATTTGGAAAAGCGCGTTGAGGAACGCACCCATGAACTTCGGGAGATCAACCACGCCTTGAGCCAGCAAATCCAGGAGCGACAACAAGCTGAGGAAGCCCTGCGCGAGTCCGAAAGCAAATACAGAATTGTTGCAGACAACACTTACGATTGGGAATTCTGGATGAGCCCCGAGGGTCGTTTCCTGTATTCCTCGCCATCCTGCAAGACCGTCAGCGGCCACGATGCAGAGGCGTATCTCAAAGACGCCAGTCTATTCGAGCGTCTGGTGCATCCCGAAGACCTCGAAGGGTACCGCAAACACGCCATGCAATGCCTGGTTCCTCCACCGGATAAGAATGGAGGCAGCTTTGTGTTCACCCTGCTCTTCCGCCTCACACGCGAGGACAAGGAGCAACTCTGGATTGAACAGGTGAGCCATCAGGTATGGAACAACGATGGTGTGTTCCTCGGAGTTCGGGGCAGCAATCGCAACGTCACCAAACGCAAACAGCTGGAGGAGCGCCTCCGCCAGGTTCAGAAACTTCAAGCCATCGGCCAACTGGCTGCGGGTGTCGCCCACGATTTCAACAACATTCTGACTGTGATTCGCGGACACTCCGACCTGCTGTCCGCCCGAAAGGATATCCCGCCCGAAGCGGTGGATTCCGTCACCGAGATTGCGATCGCCGCCCGCCGCGCCAGCGACGTAACGCGGCAATTGCTGGCCTTCAGCCGCCACCAAATCCTGCAAATTGGTCCCGTGGACCTAAACGACCTCGTTCGCAACCTCGTCAAAATGCTCAGGCGCCTTCTGGGTGAACACATCCAGTTGATTTGTGAATATGCCCCCCGCCTGCCCATCATTTTGGCAGATGCCTCGTTGATTGATCAGATCATCATCAACCTGGCAGTCAACGGCCGCGATGCCATGCCAAAGGGGGGCAGTCTGACGATCGCAACAGGGGTCATCGACATTCAACAGGGCAGCGAACTGAGGAATCCGGAGGCCCAGCCAGGTTCATTTGCCAAGATCGTCGTTTCGGATGGGGGCATTGGCATGGACAAGGAAACCCTGAGCCACATTTTTGAGCCCTTCTTCACCACGAAGTCTGTAGGAAAGGGCACCGGTCTGGGACTTTCCACCGTACACGGCATCGTCAAACAACACGGTGGGTGGATTGAAGTGTGGAGTGAACCCGACAAGGGTGCCACCTTCAGCGTATTTCTGCCCATCCAGAGCAAACCAGGCGCAAGCAGCCCAACCAGTCTGACTCCCCATCGGAGTCTCTTCAATGATATCCGTTCAGGAAAGGAAACCATCCTTGTTGTGGAGGACGAGGACCCGGTTCGTTCCTTGATATGTGCCACATTGCGTAAAAGCGGCTATCATGTTCTCGAAGCGGCCAATGGACCACAGGCCGAACTCATTTTCGAAGAACATCATCAGAGCATCAAACTGGTCCTGACAGATATCGTCATGCCCAAGGGCATGACGGGTTGGGACCTGGGAAAACGACTTTACGAACGCCAGCCCTCGCTCAAATTTGTGTTCAGCAGCGGTTACAATCCTGAAATAGACCGGGCTGGCAGCAATCGTGTCCCTGGCAGCCTGTTCCTGCAAAAACCCTATCAATCTGACACCTTGCTGAGAATGGTGCG
>CAZIDG010000108.1:1634-12741 GCA_964538065.1 uncultured Verrucomicrobiota bacterium | reverse complement strand
GGAGCACGCGGAGCCCCGGGTGACCGTCCTCCCCCCACGCCTTCCGCCCTGTAAGGGAGGGACATGGAACACACGTGAAAACCCGGGGTTTGGTTTGGTCTTCCAGGGCCACTGGATGAAGGATTTATTCGATGCCCGAGCGTAGGGTCACGTTAAGGGCAAAAATGAACATCATGACCAGACAGAGCGCCACTTTACCCATGACCCCCGCGAGCATCCCGATCGTTGCCCCCAAGCCGGCGCGGGCGGACTCATTCCAATCGCGACCCGCGCATTTCTCAAACAAGGTGGCCCCGGCAAAGGGGCCGAACAGGACCCCGGGAAGGCTTCCAAACAGGCCGATCACAGCCCCTACAGCAGCTCCGGCCATGCCCCAGCGTGTGGCTCCAAACCTTTGCGCCCCAACGACCCCTGCCACGTAATCCAGTGCGATGGCCAACAGGGCAAACCCTGCCAGGCCTGCAAGGACCCAGTTGCTCGCTCCATGGGGCCCAAAATACAACCGATGGGCGAGGGCGGCAAAAAACACGATCGGGGTGGAGGGCAGGACGGGCAACAGGCATCCCAGCAAGCCGATGCACATGACCAGCAATGCCAGCGCCAGCCCTATGACCTGTTCCCATGTCATGACAATACGTCCTTTTAAGGAGAAGACACGTGACGAACCGTTTCAGTTACAACCAAACAACAGGTTTTTGGCGAATTCGAATGGTTCAAATGATGGCTCAGCATACCCCTCTTAAAGGTCTGCCAGCCCATTACTTGAGATGCATGTCCCGATCGATGGATTGGGTGATGAAACTGTGGTGATTGGATGGACGCGGACGACGCAACATCCAGTACAGCAAGCCAATGCCCAGCAGAAGGAGCGCAATTAAGCCAATCAGGATCCCCGTGCGAACCCAGTCAACCGGTTCCAATATGGGGGAGCCCTGGCCGCCATGTCCCAAGGCGCGTGCAGCGTTGCTGGGATTGAGGTCGGGTTGAGCGGTTGTTGTCGCAGGTGCCTTGGAGGAAACGGGTTGGGCTGATTCAGCCGTCGTCCTGCCATCTCTGACCGGTTCCTGGGCCTGTTGGGTTTCAGCGGGGCGTGACGGGGTTTCCTGTTGTGGCTCAACTGCAGCCGCAGGGTTTGTAGCCGGCGCAGGGGTATGAACCTCGGACGCAGGGACTGGCCGGGATTCGATCACGGCCTGGCTCGTTCCTTGGGCGGGCAACTCCTGTTTGGGAGTTGCCACTGTGGGCTTGGATTCCGGTTTTGGTTCCTGTGCCAGGGGCTGCACCGCCTGGGTGCTGATGGTGGTGGCGGTGTTCGTGGGGACAACGACCTCGGTTTTGACAGGGGCTTCAACCTTATTGGTGGCGGGCACTGCCGGTTCTGTTTCGGCCACGGGAATCGCTGCTTTGGGAGCAGCCGGGGGCGGCGTGGTGCGCGTCGTGGCGAGGCTCACCGGCTGGGGCACCGTGGCGGGCACATGGGCGACGGGTGTTACCGCATTGGTTACAGCAGGGGCAGGCACGGCTTTGGGCTGCGGGGTGGGGGCTGGCTCGGGCTTGGTTTCCTTGGGAGGGTTGGCGGCATCATAGGCTGCCACTTGTTTGACCATGTCCTGGAATGAAATGGATTCCCGGGGACCATTGATCGTACACCCCTTGAAACGCCCATCCACCGCCACCATGGTGATGACAAACGGTTTGCGGGCGTGGTTGTACTCCTTGTAATTCTTCTCGAAAAAGGTGTTCAGGCGTTCGTCAAAAGGGGTGCCGGTGAAACGATCATTGCCATCGGTGATGACCACCACCAACAGAGGGTTGACGCCGGGACTGAACCGGCTGAGTTCGGCCCACAAACGGTCCATCCGGGTGTTTTTGGATCCATGCTGGTCCTTGAGGAAATTGGACGCACCAAAGGCCTGGACCCGGCGCAGGGAGGGATCATACAGGAGCGGGGCGAAACCATTGGTGGCCACCTGTTCGTCAAAGGTCCAGATGCCGTACCAATCGCCTTTCTGCATCTGGCCCTGCATGCCGTCGAAAACAAGGTCAAATACTGTCTGGCGGGCCATGCCTGATACACGCGACATGGAGTAAGAGGTGTCCACCACGAATAGATAATGGCAGGCAGGTCCGGCAGGAGGCGACGCTTTATCCTCTGCGACCGCATTGAGCGTCACTGCGAGCAACAAGGTGTATAAAAGCCGCCAGAATGTCATCATAAGCCTTTGATATTTCGATTCATCGAGCGTTTGAATCCAGCCGATTCGGACAGATTGTGGCGGATCCTGTGGCGTTCAAGCTCATCACTCGACCCATCCACAGATCCGATAAAGCTCTCGCAACTGCAGAAGACGCCTCCCAGGGCCACCACGGTTTCACGCTCGGCGTTGTCATTGGTCACCGCCAGGATGGGGCCATAGGGCTGCATGAGGGCGGCCACACGTTCAATGACCTGGTCGGCTGTCTGGCCGGGTGGGGAATAAATCACCTCGATCCCCTTGGGCACCACTTCCTTGGGCAGACCCTCCGGGGCGCGTGTGCCGTCAAATACAATGGTGATGGGCGTTTGCGTCGTATCCGCATACCGCGCCAGTCGGTGGATCAATTCGGTCCGGGCCTGCATGGAAAAGGGCGAGAAACCGGGCGCCAGATCCGTCCAGCTATTCAACAGGCTATAGCCATCCACCATGATGCGTGCAAGTGCCACCACAGACAGTTTACTCCGGCCGGTGGCATTGATAAATGGAAAAAACCACGTCTCCTACTTGGGATCCTGCGGGGGGCGGTCCTTCGGGCGTTGTGGTGGTTCAGGCATGTCCTCGAAGGCCTTATGAAACTCCTCGTGCTGCTGATTTCTCACCTGATGACGGATGGCGCGGACATCCAGGATGGCTATGAACATGGCCATTCCCGTAAGCAGGAAACAAATGAGCCAGTACACCAGAAATGCCAGTCCTTTAAGCCACGGTTTGAGCAGGGTTTCACCCCAGATCAACATCCCACCGGCCAGCGCCAGGAAGAACGCGCCGAACCACCGACGCCGGGCATTCACGGGAATGAGCATAAAGTGAATCTACCCAGTAAACCCGTTCTGGCAAGGCTGTCAGGGAACGAAAATTACATCATGACATACCTGGGTGCCTCCCTCGCCACCCTGGTCCTGCGCGTGGCCACCCCAACAAAAAACCCGCAGTGGAAACTGCGGGTGATTGTTGCGGAAGATTCTATGGTCCAAGGACCATCCAATGATGGCTAATCATCATCGCTGCCGCGGGCGATCATCACCCAGTGCAGCAGTTGCATCAGGGAGGCGACCATGGCGGCCACGTAGGTCATGGCGGCGGCGTTGAGCACCTTGCGCACGCCCAGGCTTTCGCGCTGGGAGATCAGGCCCAGTTGCAGGAGCTGCACCCGGGCGCGGCGGCTGGCATCAAACTCCACCGGCAGGGTGATCAATTGGAAAAGGGCGATCACGGCAAACACCAGCACAGCAAGCATCGCCAGTTTGGCCAGATGCATGAAGAAGCTCAGCAGGATGATGCCATACACCGCCGTGGAGGCGATCTGAGTGATGGGCACCAGGGCCATGCGGAATTGCATAAAGGCATAGGCCGCTTGATGTTGCAAGGCATGACCCGCTTCATGCGCGGAAACACCAATCGCCGCCAGCGACGTTCCGTGGAAGTTCTCAGACGAGAGGAACAAGGCCTTTTTGGTCGGATCATAATGATCGGTCAACTGGCCTTCCACCTCATGGATGGGCATGTTCTGCATCCCGGCGCGGTCAAGGATGGCCCTTGCAGCCTGTGCGCCGGTGATGCCCTGTTCCGAGCCCACTTTGACGTAGTGACTGTAAGTGGACATGAGCTTGAACTGGGCATACAGGCCCAGGATAATCCCCGGTATCGCAAACCACCACCATTGATCCAATATCATCATACTCAGTTTTCCTTCGTTTCAGTCGGGGCAAATCCACCCGCCCCATTAACGCCAGTAATATTGTATAAACGCCTCCGTGATTCAAGAGCCATTGGAAAAATGGCAACCTTTTGTAATCAAAATCGATCTGTCACGTAATCAATAACTTCGATCGTTTTGACGTTGTCAGGCGCTGGCGGTTGGAGAGGGACTGGTATCGCAGGGCCCTCCAACCGCCCGGGGAAGCCATGGGACTGACTCCCTCACGATGGGATCGTGGATAAAGGTAGGAACGGCGGCGCAACAAGGATTGGCACCGACAGGGGGTATCAGCGTTTCAAAGTTGTTGTCCGTGTTATAAATGATTATGTTCCAATGCATTGCAATATAAAAAAGGCGTTTCCGGGAACGGAAACGCCTTGTGTAATCGACACGCGAGCACCAGCTTACTTTGCTTTCTTGCCGGTAACGCTTTGGATGTAGTCCACCTCTGCCGGGCGGTAGGCGGTGCCGTCGGCGTGGAAGATGTCATGGAACCAGACGGGTGGTTCGGCGGTGTAGGTCTTGGTCCAGCTATCCCAAGGGTAGATGGTCTGGGTTTTGCCCGCCACGAATCCCCAGTTGTACGCGCCCACACCCTGTTCCTTCATCCAGCCCAGGTTGGGGTTGAATTCACTGCCCACGGGCCGGGCCATGTATTCGGTGCAGATGATCGGGCGCTGATAGCGGCGCAGGTTCTCGACGCACTTCTGCAACTCAGGCAGCGGGGCGTAGCTGTGGAAGCTGATGACGTCCGAGGATTCCAATTGGAGCTTATCCATCGGGCTGAGCTTGGCGGGATCGGGCCAGTTGCCAATCCACACCCCGGACGTGAGCGGCTGGGTGGGGCGGGCCTCGCGGCACCAGGCAAAGGTTTTGGCCAGGAGGGGCAGCACGAGGTCGGGCTTGTTGGCGGGTTCATGCTCCACGTAGGCGGGGCGGTTCACGTTGTCGGGCTCGTTCCACACATCCCAGACATGCACACGGCGATCCTTGCGGAAATGTCCCACCACGCCGACGACGTAGGGTTTCAGGGCATCAAACCGGGCGGGGTCCTTGATGATCTCCACGCCAGGGGACTGCACCCAGCCCGAGTTATGCAGATGGGGCTTGGGGGCGCGTTGCGGTCCGAGTTTCGGAAAGGGATCCCAGACTGAGTCAAAGAGCACGAACATCACACCGATATGGTGCTTGTCCGCCAGGGCCACAAACTTATCCAGGCGCTTGAGGAAGCCCTTGGAATCCTGTTCCCAGAGCATGTGGTGAAGAAAGACGCGGATGGAGTTGAATCCAAGGGACTCGGCCCAGGCCAGTTCGCGGTCGATGGTGTCAGGATCGAACGTCTCTGCCTGGAACATTTCGAGCTGGTTAATGGCGGTGCTGGGACCGAAATTACAGCCCACCAGCCAGCCTTTCTTTTGGCCCCAGGCCTGGGCCTTCTCAGGGGTCCAAGGTTTGGAATCGGCGGCCGTGGCCAGGGCCAGCGAAGCCATCAACAGCGCAAGTGCAAATAGGTGTTTCATCGGGCCTGATTATATAGGGTGCAAGGGGCTGACGTCACGGCAGAAAATGGACATGCTGGATGTCAAAAACGCACCCCGCAATCTGACAGACTCTCAATATTCTGCTATCGTTTGGGCCAGATCGATTTGAGCTTATGGACTTCAAGGGCGGTGATGTTTGCGCTGCCGCCGGTGGCCTGGAGGGAGAGCGAAAGATCGCCGGTCTTCGGGATGAACGGCATTGGCACATAGGTCAGGCCTTCGCTGGCAAAGACTTCCAAACCGGCACGATCGCAATAGACCACCAGGCGCTGTTTGCCGCCATGCATCGGAGCCGGGGCGCGATGTCCGTTCACGACGAGTTCCTGTTTGGCCACGTCATAGACCATGGTGGCGCCACGCACTGTGAGCGACACCTCGCGAGCTGTGCCTGGTTCGAATTCAGCGCGCAGTTCGACCAGCTCAGCCTTTACACGGGCCAGTGGGTTGGCATCGCCGGGATTCAAGGTGAGGGGGGTAAACGACTGTGATTTTGCATGGAGCGATTCGAGTTCGCGCACGGGTGTCCATGTGAGGCGCGGCCCCTCGGTGGTGCGGGTCAGTTTGAGTTCGAGGGGAATCGTCATGGACTGGTTGAAGGGCATGCCCGGCGTGGCCGTCTGGAACCAGCCGATCTGGATGCGGCGGCCATCTTTTTGGGGGAGATCGCCATAGGTCTGCGCGGCGTAGAAGCCGGAGCCGCGATGGCCAGGGAGCTTGGGCGTCTCAGGTGTGAAGGTGGTGCCGTCGAAGCGGCCCACCATGTATTCGCTGCTGGCGGCAGTCAGCACCCATTTGCGTGCGGTCGTATCGCCATCCACGGGCAGTTCGAAAAAGTCGGGGCATTCGAAAAATCCATCGACATGGCTCATGTAGGTCCAGTCCTTGAGGTTGGTCGAGCTCAGGAAATGAATGGTGTGGACCTTGTTGAGCTCGACGTAGAGGGGCATGATCCATTTGTGCGTGGGCTCGTGCCAGAAGACCTTCGGATCGCGGTTGCCGTCGGTAATCTGTTTGAGGACGGGGTTGCCTTCATACTTGGTGAAGGTGCGTCCGTCGGTGCTGGAGGCAATGCATTGCGTGGTGGGGTTGCCGGCGGCGGTGTAGATGAGAACCAGGGGTGGTTGACTGCCAGTGCCCAGGCCGCTCGAGTTGCGCCAATCGACCACGGCGCTGCCGCTGAACATCGCGCCCAGGGTGTCCGGCGCAAGCACATCTCCCAATTCGCGCCAATGCACCAGGTCGCGGCTGACGGCGTGGCCCCAATGCATGTTGCCCCAGTTCCACCCGTAGGGGTTGTGTTGGAAGAAAAGGTGATACTCGCCCTTATACCACACGAGGCCGTTGGGGTCGTTGTTCCAGCCCCGTTGTGGCGAGAAGTGGAATTGGTTGCGCGAGGGCTCCCGGTACAGATCACCCGCACCTTTGAGCGTGTTGGCCTGCACCATGGAACTCAAGGCTGTGGATTCATCGGAAAGCTGGTCCACTTGAAGCGTGAGCGTCCTGCCATGCCACGCGCTGACATCCATGACGGCCCACCAATCCGGGGCGGCGTCGGCCAGTTCGATCTCGTTGCGCACCACAACACGGCCGTCGATCAGGGCTGTGACCTGCCGTTTGGGCGCACCGTTTTTGATGGGGATATTGAGATAACGTTTGGTGATCCGGAACTCGCGGTGCGCGTCGGCAATCATTTGCGGCAGCCGGCGATCCGTCTGGATGATCTGGTCCACGTTAATGTGGCCCCAGCCGCCGGTGGCCTGATCGATGATTTGGATCGTCGCGGTGCGGCCCGTGAATTCGGTGACGTCCCATGATGCCATGGCCAGTGCCTCGGAACCGCCGGGCTTGTCGTTCGGGCCTGTGGCGTTGCGGACGACCTGGCCGTCGATCACCAGGTTCATGCACGTCCTATTCGTGTCCTTGCCGCCGCCGATGAGGAAACGGAGGAAGGGACGTTCGATCTTGAAGGATGGCGATGTGAGGGTGCCCGTGGATGGATCACCGCCATGGTAGGAGTTCACCAATCCTTTGCCGACGAATCCGGATACCTCCATCTGGTTGGGTAGGGTGCCGTGGGCCGGCCCAGGGCCAAAGGCCGTGCCGGTGGCCGTCCAGGTCCCCCAGTTATCACCTTCAAAATCGGCGATCAAAAGATCGCGGTTTGCCCCCTGGCAGGGGGCAAGAGAGCAGAGGACGCTCAAAAGACAAAAAAGGCGCTTGGTAAACATATTCATAAAACCTGTCCGCACGGGCACAAACAAATTTGTGTTATCTCAAAATGACTGCTTTCACGTATGCCATGCCATGGCTTGGAAGACCAGTCCTTTCAGTACGCTGACTGGCCGATGTGCGCAGAGGGGATCAAACGAGCCTCAACCCGGCCAATCCAGCGGCGAGAGCCAGGAACAGAACTCCTCCAGGTAGCGTTGATCCACTTCGTCAAACGCGGCCAGGGTGTCGGAGTCCACATCGAGCACAGCGCGAACCTCTCCTGGGGTATCAAAGACTGGGACCACGATCTCCGAGCGCGTCGAGCTCGCGCATGCGATGTGCCATGGCACATGCGTCACGTCATCCACCAGTTGCGTCTCACGCATCCGGGCGGCCCGTCCACAGACTCCACGATCGAAATTGATGGTCAGACAGCCATGCCCACCTTGATACGGGCCGACTTTGAGCACACCGGGAGCGGTTACGCGGTAAAAGCCCGTCCAATCGAACACCTCAAAGGCGTGGTGCAATTCGCAAACCATGGTGGCCATGACGGCGATCACGTCGCGTTCACCTGCAATGAGCGCGCGCACGCGTTGGGACACGGCCTCGTACTGCTGTGCCTTATTCATATCCGTGTGAATCGTTGATGTTGGTCATGTGCTTTGTGAGGTTATCCTACCAACAACCCCCGGAACAGGAAACGTGGATCTTGCATGGTTTGCAACTCGGGCCTGTGTGTTGCCACGCACAGGGATGTGCGCTCAAAAACACAACGGCCAGGACATGGATTTCGATGGCGGAGGGGCAAATATGGTGTATAGCGCATAGTGGAAGCCATGGCAGGTTAAACTCATCAAGCTTATAGGAGATGTTATGAAAAGGTTGCCATTCAAGCCGCAGGCGAAGTGTGTTTCTCATGGTGGGCATCAAGGGTGGTTTTTAACTTCGTGGATTGTTGTGTGTGCCGCCATGGCATGGACCACTCAGGCCCAGGATCTTGATGAACTTGTCGAGTCCTCCCTGCGCGAGGGGTATTCGTTGATGTGCCCCATTGAATCTGCACCACCACGATTCGATAATCTGGCCACTAATCTCACGCTTACGCTCGGAGGATCCGGTTCGATGGGCATGTCCGCCAGCAGCGATTTGCCCGTCACTTACCAGTGGTACCATGATTTAAGTGCGCTCACCGGTAAAACCACTGCCACGCTGTCGTTTACAAATATTCAGTATGATCAGGCGGGAACCTACCTCCTGAGGGCGACGAATTTGGCTGGTTCAACTTGGAGCGCCCCCTGGTTTGTGAGCGTTGTGCAGTTATCCGCTTGGGGGAGCAACGTTTACGGTCAGTTGACGCTTCCGCCCAGTCTTTCGCATGTAACCTCGTTTGCATCGGGCCGCAGACATTGCATCGCCGCAACCCCCGATGGCCGCGTGGTGATGTGGGGCACCCTAACCAACTCAACCTTTGATACCCCGCCGTCCTGGCTCAACAATGTTGTGTCGGTCGCCGCCTCGGATGATTATTCGGTGGCGCTCACAGCGGATGGCGAGGCGACACTATGGGGCAACGCTCTCTGGGTGCGTAACAGTTGCATCGGTGGTACGAGTTTTGAGAATGTGCAGGCCATCTCCGCCGCTCCCCTGAGCGTCCTGCTCCTCTACCGCAACGGCCATGTGGGGGTGATCAACAATAAAACGAGCGCAAGGGTTTCGCTGCTTTCCGAACCCGCTGATGTGGTGGCGATTACCTCGAGCAGCACGCATCAATTGGCCTTGCGTTCCGATGGCACGGTAGCCCCTGTGGGGGAAACCACGCTGGCATTGCGTCCGCCCGCCGGCTTATCCAACGTCGTGGCCATAGCTGCCGGAGAAGGCTTTAGCGTGGCTCTCAAGAATGACGGTTCCATCGTGCAATGGGGCACAACCCGGCTTGCCTCGCCGCCAGATGCGCGCTTTACAAAGATCGCCGCAGGAGCCTATCACGTCCTTGGGTTGACGGAATACGGACAGGTTCTTACCTGGGGGGTGCCAACCATTTTTTCCCGAAATCCCCTGTCGCGCATACCCAATGATTTGCATCATGTCGCTGCGCTGACCGCTGGATATACCAACTCCATGGCTCTGGTGGCAGGGCGGGAGCCTGCCTTTGTACAATCCCCTGTGGGCGGCCTGGTGGCGCAGGGGACCACGTTGCAGTTGTCTGCCTCGGTTGTTGGCCAGGCGCCGTTGTGTTACGCATGGCTGCGCAACAGCCAGGTCATCGCCGGAGCCACCAATGCCACCCTGGTGATGTCCAATGCAAGCGCCTCTCTGGCAGGACGATATCAGTTAATCGTCAGCAATGCTCTGGGCACGATAAAAAGCCTTCCGATACAGGTGCGTGTCATGCCTGTGATTCCCACAATTCTAGCACAGCCGACGAATACACTGGTCCTGCTCTCACAACCCGTCCGGCTTAAGGTGGAGGCTGTGGGCAGCACACCGATGTTCTACCAATGGAAACACAATGGATATGCCATGCCTGGGCAAACCAACGCCACGTTGCTGATTCCGGAGGTTCAAACAACCCATGGCGGTACGTATCAGGTTATCGTCAGTAACAGCGCAGGATTAATGTATTCGAAGGAGTTCAGTCTTTCTGTGCTGCCCGTGGCTGTATGGGGCGCCACCGCCAATTATGGCCAAAGCAACTGGCCCTCGGACCTGCCAGAGCTCAGGGCAGCCGCCGCCGGCTCAAGCCACGTCGTCGTCGCGACGCTGGATGGCAGGGCGATTGCCTGGGGAAACCCCGATCTTCAACCACCCGTTCCCGCCTCCGCCACGAACGTGGTCGGAGTGGCAGCCAGCCAGGGGCACAGCCTCGCTTTGCGCTCGGATGGTACCGTCATCGGCTGGGGTGACAACAACAGCGGCCAGACACAACCGCCCGAAGATTTACGTGGCGTGGTCAAGGTCACGGCTGGTTTTTTCCACAGCATGGCCTTGAAGAAGGACACCACCATCGCCTTCTGGGGATACAATGGCCCCACTCTGCCTCCCATGGGACCCTATGTCCCACCCGGTTTGTTCAACGTGCTGGATATTGCCAGCGGCCCTGAATATGGCGCGGTCCTGATGGAAGGGGGAGACATCCATTATTGGCGTTCCAGCGGCAACGCCGCCACGATCCACCCCACAAATCACACGCCGGTGGCCATTGCTGCAACCGCCAGCATCATTCTGTCCCTCAATCAGGATGGCTCGGTGGTTGCCTTCGATGTCTCCACGCCCAACTACTGTAATGGCATTCCGGGAGTTACCAACGCCGTGGCCATAGCGGGTCGGAACAATGGTGGTGTGGCCCTCCTGGAAGATGGCACACTGAAGGAGTGGGTTTACGCGATCGATGCTGT
>CAZIDG010000108.1:0-1534 GCA_964538065.1 uncultured Verrucomicrobiota bacterium | reverse complement strand
CTGATCCCTGTGGATTCGCAAAAGCAATACCACCTGGAATGGACAGAGGACTTGATAAAAGGCCACTACACCCCACAACCTTCCGTTAAGGGCAACGGTGGAATCTTGTGGCTTAAAGCTCCAAACCCGAACTTGCCGCAGGCGTTCTACCGGGTCATCGAGGACCCATGATCTGCCCGGGATGAATCATCACCCATGGTCTGGGAATCGAGTTGGAGTGGCTGCGGTGATCGATGAGATATGGACCAGGAAAAGGCATTCCCTTGAAAGCCGGAAATTGCCCGTTTGGCGGCCATCACCCGGCCTTGACACCCATGCTAAAGTGCCTTCTGCCATGACACGTCATTGTCATCGTTGCGGTTGGGAGTGGAAGCTTTCGGCACAGCCCGGTCGGGAGGAAAGCTGTCACAAATGTGGTGCCGACCTGCGGGTCTGCCTGAATTGCGTCAGTTACGATGCCCGCTCGGCCCACCAATGCCGTGACCGCCGGGCAGATCCTGAGGCGGAGAAGGATCGGGGCAACTTCTGCGAGTATTTCGATTTCATCCGGCGGGAATACACCCCTCCGGCTAACAATTATCCCCGGGAGACAGAAGCGCGCGCCCAACTGCGCAAGCTCTTTGGGGATTAGGAATGAACGGACCGGTTTGCCAGTCTGGCAAACCGCTCAGGCCCTGAGGGCGGTGCCGGGCAGAGAACTTCCACCACCGCCACCGGATGCTTTGCGTGCCTCCAGTTTGCTGATCGTCTCCTGCATTTCCTTGCGGGCCGATTCCACCGCCTGCAAACCCGTCGTGATGTTCCGAATGTCATCCAGCAGGATGGCTGCCCCCAGCCGGTTGGCTGCATTGACAAGCGCGGTAAGCCCCTGTTTCTGAGCCGCTTGCTTCATGGATTCCGCCTGTTCGAGGGCCTTGCCACGGTCACCGCTTGCCAGGGCGGCCCGCAAGGCATCGAGGTTGAGTTCGGTTTCCTTGTTGGCCAGCCTGAGGCCGTTGACGTAGGTGTTCCATTCAAACCCCTGGGGCTTATCCTGCGGAATGGTCAGAGGCGGCAATACTGGCGGGGTATGAGGTTCCAGAGCGCTCCGAACCTGATCGAGCACACGCTGGGCGGAAAAGGGTTTAAGGATGTAGCCGTCGATGTCGAGCGATGTGGCCTGGGTGACGCGCGGGCGGTCGTTCACGGCCGTGACCATGATGACCTTGATGCCGCGCAGTCTGGGTTCTGACCGCATGCGAACCAGCAGGTCCAGTCCATCCATGCGAGGCATCATGATATCCAGCAGGCACACCTGGGGGATGATGCCTTTCTGAAACAAGTCCCACGCTGCGAGACCGTCCTGAGCCTCATGGATTTCAAATGAAGGATCCGCCTTCAGGATGCGACGCAACAGAAGACGTCCGACATTATCATCTTCCACGATGAGAATCTTGGCGCTCAAAGCTTATTGTGTCCATTTATAAGACACTTTTGCAGGGCGTTGCAAGCCTTGAGTGAACGATGTAGTACGTTCCTTGAGCTGTTTTGCGCT
>CAZIDG010000107.1:0-12854 GCA_964538065.1 uncultured Verrucomicrobiota bacterium | reverse complement strand
TTTCGCCCTTATGAGAAGGGGATGTCCAAGAGCGAAATTGTGGTGGTTGGTGGTGGGGCGGCGGGCTTCTTTGGCGCACTGGCCTGTGCTGAGGCGGCTCCAAAAGCCCATGTTTCGATTTTGGAGCAAAGCGGAGAGTTTCTTGCCAAGGTGCGGGTGTCTGGGGGAGGACGCTGTAATGTTACGCACGCCTGTTTCGATCCCCGGGAGCTTGCCTCCCATTACCCGAGAGGCTCCAAGGCATTAATTGGTCCATTCCACCGATTTCAACCGCGCGATACCATCGCGTGGTTTGAACAACGGGGCGTGAAGCTCAAAACGGAGCCGGATGGACGGATGTTCCCGATGACCAACACCTCAGAGACGATTATTGATTGTTTTATGCGTGAGGCCCAAAAGGCAGAAATTACATTGCAAGCGCGCACGGGGGTGGAGGAGATTTCAAAACGGGTCGGGGGAGGATTTGATCTGGGGGTGTCTGGAGGCAGGAAAATAACGTGTGATTCCCTGTTGCTGGCTACCGGCGGTTGCCGCGCTGCAGCCCAGGGAGGACTCGCTCAAGCCTTGGGGCACAGCCTGGAGCCTCCGGTGCCATCCCTGTTTTCCTTTGAATTGGATGCGAGCCACTTGCATGATCTGGCTGGGGTTGCTGTGAGTGATGTGCTTGTTTCGGTGCCAGGGACATCGCTCAGTGAGCGTGGGCCAGTACTCATCACCCATTCAGGCATGAGCGGACCGGTGATTTTGAGGTTGTCCGCCTGGGGGGCGCGGATCATGTTCGATCGTGGGTACAAGTTCACACTGGCCATCCACTGGCTGCCTTCAATGGAAGAGGGAGCCATCCTCAAAGAGATGAATGAGAGGCGCGAGAAACAAGGAGCACGTCTTGTGGCCAATGCGCCCATTGGACCACTTCCTGGGCGGTTATGGGAACGGCTGGTGCAATGGGCGGGGTTGAATCCTGAAACTCGGTGGAGTTCCATCACGCGTGCTGGCCAGCAGAAACTGCTCCAACAATTGACGCATGCCGAATTGCCTGTGACTGGCAAGAGCCTGAACAAGGACGAGTTTGTGACCTGCGGTGGGGTGCGTTTGGATGAGGTGCAGTTTAAGACCATGGAAAGCCGGATATGTCCGGGCTTGTATTTGGCGGGTGAATTGCTGGATATCGACGGCATTACCGGTGGTTTTAATTTCCAGGCTGCCTGGACCACGGGATGGATTGCGGGGCAGGCCATGGCGGAATCGATAAAGAAGGCTTAAAGGTGCAGCGGGCTGTCCTATTGAGACGTGAGCTTCCATTTTTACCTCGGAAAAGCGTGCATCTGTTCTGGAATGCGCCAATATCTTCCTCTTATGGTAACGAAGGCCACCCGGCTTAAGACCGGACATCATAACAATCTCAGTTGGCGCTATGTTCGTAGGAATGAACATGGCGTGCTGGCCTGTGCATAGCGTTTTTGAGTGATGAGCATTTCTGAACCTCCATTGTTGACGGCAAACGAGTTGGCGCTTGCTTACGGTCTCCAGGTGCTTTTGGACAAAGTCAGTCTCGCTGTCGTGGCGGGGGAAAAGGTGGGGCTGGTAGGACGGAACGGTTGCGGCAAGACCAGTCTCTTAAAGATCCTGGCCGGAGTTGAAATGCCTGACAAGGGAGAGATTACCCAGCGCCGGGCCCTTCGGGTGGGCTATCTTCCGCAGGAATTTGAACTTGATGGCACCAAAACGGTTCGTGAAAACATAGAGGCCGGCGTGGCTGATTTGATGGAATGGCGCCACCTCTATGAAACAGGGGTTGGTAGTGAGGCCGAGCTTGCCGGTCTGTTGGCCAGGATTGAACATGCCGATGGTTGGAACCTGGAAGCGCGAATCAAGGCTGAAGCTGCGGCATTAGGTGCTCCCGATCTTGACCAGCCTGTAGGGCCCCTGTCTGGTGGGGAGAAGCGGCGCGTTGCCCTCTGCCGCGCACTGGTTTCGCAGCCGGATCTGCTCCTCCTGGACGAACCCACCAACCATCTCGACACCGAATCCATTCGCTGGCTGGAGGAGTTTTTACGCGAATTCAAAGGGGCGGTTGTTTTTGTGACCCATGATCGTTACTTCCTGGACGTGATTGCCACGCGCATCCTGGAGTTGGCGGATACACACATTTTCTCCCATCCTGGAAACTACACGGCATATTTGGAGTCCAAGGCGCTGCGCCAGCAGATCGCCGAAGAGACTGAACGGAGACGACAACGCTTCCTGAGGGTGGAACTCGAATGGGTGCGTGCCGGGGTTCGTGCCCAGAGGTCCAAGTCGCGTCATCGTTTGGACACCTTTTATGCCGTGGAAGGCCTGGAAGCACCTCCTGAAGAGCGCGAGATGGACTTACTCATCCCACCGCCTCCGGAAATGGGGAATGTGGGGGTGGAGTTGGTCGATGTTGGCGCCAAAGTTGAGGATGGTGCTGAAGAACGCTGGTTGTTCCGTGGGCTGAATTTGTCGATCAAACCCGGGCAATGTACAGGAGTTGTTGGTCGGAATGGTGTTGGAAAGACCACCTTGCTTCGCACCTGCCTGGGGGATCGATCTCCGGATGAGGGGACGGTCACCATGGGCAAGCGAGTCGTCATCAACTATATCGACCAGGCCCGCATGCAGCTCAATCCCGACAATACTGTCATGGCGGAGGTGTCGGATAAAAGCGAGATGGTGCAATTTGGTGAACAGCGTTTGACGGCCCGGGCCTATCTGCGGCGGTTTCTTTTTCCTGATGACCGAGTCCAGGAAACGGTGGGAAGGCTTTCTGGTGGTGAACGAGCCCGATTAATGCTCGCCAAGGTCCTTTGCCGCGGGGGTAACCTGCTGGTCCTGGACGAACCGACCAACGATCTCGATCTCCCGAGCTTACGCATGTTGGAGGAGGCCCTGGTGGATTTTTCGGGCAGCGTGCTGGTTGTCAGCCATGATCGCTATTTTCTGGATCGCATCTGCGACCAGATCGTGGCCTTTGAAGATGCCGGCATTTTTATCCAGCCGGGCAGCTATTCCTACTATCTCGAAAAAAAGAAAGTCCGGGATCTGGCCAGTCGTGCAACATCCATGGCAACAGTCATCTCCAAAGCAGACGTTCCCAAAAAGGAGCGCCCGCGCAAGCTCACATTCAAGGAGCAGCGCGAACTGGAGGGGATGGAGTCAGCAATTCTAGCTGCTGAGAGCCACGCCGCAAACCTGGAGGCCACCATTAACGATGCCGCCTTCTTTGCCACACGTGCAGCAGAAGCTCCAAAGATCATCGCTGAGCTGGAATCCGCTCGAAATGAAGTTGCCCGCTTGTATCAACGCTGGCAGGAATTGGAACAAATCGGCAAATAAAACTCTCAGGCCATTGTTCAGCATGCATGCTCCTGCACAAGCATTTCACGAGATCCACGCAACCTTTTGAACGCCTCTTATTCCTGGATCACTCTGAAATAGTGATTGCGCGCCCGGGTCACAATCGGAGTTCTAATGATTGTTCCAATGGTTGTGTCCCGAATGGGCAGCAGATTCGTGTTAAGAGTCCGCAGGGACAGAATGGAAGGTGGATCCACATACACAACAACATTACCCGCAGCGTTGGTGGATTTGAGGTCATACCATGTCTCGAGATCCGGCGATCCCTGGATGAGATAGGTTTTTAGGGGTACTGTGGCGAACTTGAAGCTGAATCCGGTCTTTGCATCATAGCCCAGCGACTCCAGGGTCATTCCCCGCTTCAGCGGATTAAAGATGATTTGTCGCGATTTGAACGCATCGGAAAGGAGAATGAATCGGCTGATGTTGTTGGTCTTTATTCCCGGCAGTTCCAGCTGGCCATTCGTGCCTGTGAAGCCGTTCGTGCGTGTTCCATCTGCCAGGACAAGATTTACAAAGGCGCCCGGCATCAGATTGCCACTTCCGTCTCGAACCTCGATCCGGGTCAAATCCGGATCGCTGATGACCCGTGTGCTGGGAAGGTTGATTTGCAGTGGGATGGACTCCTTTCGGATCGTCATTTCCGGATCGCCCAGAAGCATGTAACAAAACGTGTTGTTCAACCATCCATCACCACCGCCCGTAAGCGCGTAACTGATGCGTTCTGCTTCCGCCAGGGCAGGTCCCAGACGGGTAAAACCGGATTCATAGATTGCCCGGAAAATGCCCTTGGCGCGGTTGTGGTTTTCATCGGTATTCGAATTGACGGTTGCTCCCCAATGCGCAACGGCGCCGCCATCATCATGCAGCATCCATTCCCGCCCAATGCAACCGGGATCGCGTAAACGGCCGTTTTGGCATGCAATCGAGTAGATGATGGGGAAGACGCCATTATGCAGCAGAGGCAGGTGAATGGATGCGGTGAAGGCCGTGCCATTTCCATCCCAGCCTGCCACCCAGCCTGTTCCACTGCCATGGCCTCGATAGAGGACCTGGCCCCGCCCCTGATTGACCGCATCCACTACATCCTGATTCACCGCTCGCGTTACCGTGTAGTTGGCCGCGCCGGCATGAAGAACCTCGAATGTCGGCGGAGATGTATAACCGCCATAATTGGCTATGGCATTGACGGCTGCCGCGTATTTGGAGGGGAAGGATGAACTCACGTAGGCGGTTTCATCATCATTCTGACTGTTGGCCGCGAGGGTGGCCATGGTCGGCCAGTTGCCACCGACGGGGTCGCGTTCATAGGATAAAATCTTGTCCAATTGCACCTGCAGTTCGGCCGTATTATGGCAGGGAAGTCGTCCCACATACACACTTGAGAAGATATCATCTCCGATCACGGCATAGACATGATCTGAATCAGCGGTGGCTCCATCAGGATCGGCTCCGATGTGGCTGCTGCGACCGGCTGGAATGATGTCAACGTCGCCTACTAAAAGCACATACAGGCCGTGGCAGTAATTGATTTTGAAAAAGGTCTCAATATAGGCATCAATGGCATTGCGATCAGCGGCAACGTCATCCAAAACCGAGTCGCTGCCCACATACGCAAAATCCACATTCAGCCCCTTGTTCTGTTTCCAAAGCGCAAACTCATCCAGCGTCGAGCGAAAGCTTCTGGGTGTCAGGATAAGATAATGAGCACTGCGAGACGCCTCGATGGCAAGTCCCTTGGCTGTCATGGCGGAACGCAGGGCCTCGCCATTCATGAAGGGGATGTTGAACATCCAGCTATCCCAGCTGATCGGGCAATCAAAATCCTCGGTGCCTTGCAGGTGGGTGACTTCGAGGACAAGATTGGTGTGAAAACTAATGTTGGTGGCATTCACCATTTCGAAGAGGGGGGTGCGCATTTCAACAGTTGAATAAGCGCCCATTTTTCTGACACTGGTCACAGGGGCTTCAACCCCCGAGTAAGCACCCTGATAATTCCTGTAAAAATCGGCATCAATCAGCGTGGGAGCCGTGAATCCGTTTTCACCGCTTACCTGGTCATAGGCATCGTAGCCTGCGGGGGCCAGGGGGTGCGATAATGTCAGAGTGGTGCTGAGGATTTGCTGCTGGTTGACATGAACATCCTCTGAACGGTTATTCCCTGAAACGGCAAGCATGCCACGCAACGCCGGGATGCCGGGCCGTGCTCCCACGGGGTCAATGCCCCATCGCCGCATATCGGCAATGGTCTGAATGGTTTGTCCTCGTGCTGCGGGGGGAAACACGGGCTTGGGCACGGTGATGGCTGGTGCATATTGGTAACGCTTGCGGGGCAGCGGCAACTGCTTTGTCCGAGTCGGAAAATCGAACCAGGGCTCACTCTCCGAATAGCCCAGACCTGACATGACGGTCGCGGGATATTCCACCCGCGTATAATTACTGTTGCCGACCGTATGTGTGGAAAGCCACACCCCAGGCACATGGATTTCCATGATGGTGTTGGTGGGGCTTGCCGTCTTAACGGTGAGGGTGACCGGCGAACCCGCCGGCATTTGAGTGTCGAAGGAGTGCCAGACGCGCCGGATGAAGATCTGGCCTGAAGCGGAATGGCACGCAATTGCCATGCACACAATCCACAAAATAACATGCGAATGGGTACGAAAGTGGCGCGTCATCATATCAAGTGCACAATGTTGAGCTGTTTTGCAGGGTGACTGAGCCCATGGAAAACATCATTTCAATGGCCATCACCCGGGCTGATTTTCGCAAACGTCCTTTTCCTTCAAACTCAAAGTAGTAAATATGATTTTGGTCGTGTTGTCAAAATCAAATCATTTGAAAAACAGGTATCCGGGAACGATTGAGTCATGAAAAAATGCTGGCTCGTTTCATTCCTCGCTGTTGCCATGGCGCAGGTTTGCGCATAGAATGCGGTGTGTAATGGAACCGGCAAAACCACTCTCTTTCAAGCCGCTTAAGTTTGGTACCAGCGGCCTGCGTGATCTGGACGAGAATCTCTCGGACAGAGAGGTGTTTATTAACACCCGTGGCTTTTTGGCATACCTCCTCGAATTGGGACGGCAGGGGGTGCCGGGCGGCATTGTTCCTGGTCAATCAGTGGCCTTGTCGAGAGATTTCAGACCCAGTTCCCGGGAGAATCGCATTCCCAGGGCTGTTGGTGCGGCCATCATTCATTCAGGGTGCAGGATAGTCTATTGTGGACCGCTGCCCACACCGGCGGTGACAAATTATGGACTTCGCAAGGGGATGGCCAGCATCATGGTGACGGGCAGTCACATACCCTTTGGGCAAAATGGCATCAAATTCAATCGCCCGGATGGGGAAATCCTGAAACAAGAGGAAAAACCAATTTTCGAACAGGTGGGGCTCATGCGTCAACAGGTGGCGTCCTGGCCCACGGAATTGGCGTTATTTTCGCCTGAGGGTTCCTTTCTGGACGTCAGCCAGATGGGAGAGAAGGCAGCCGAATTGTTGGCTGAGACTGACAAGGCCTTGGCCGTGGTTGAACAGAAAGCGGCGGAGATGTACGTGCAGCGGTACAAAGACGCTTTCGGTGCGCAGGCGTTGGCGGGAATGGATCTGGTTTTTCTGGCCCAATCCTCTGTGGGGCGCAGCATCATCCCTGCCATTCTTCGGGAACTTGGGGCCAGGGTTGACATTGTGGGTGAACTCAATGTTGAAGCGGGGGAGTTTCTGCCTGTTGATACGGAAAAGATGACTGACCCCATCCGAGAGCAACTGCGTCGGTTGGCTGCTGATTTTCAAAGGAAGCACGGACGGTTGCCACTGGCTGTGATGAGCGCGGATGGTGATGCGGATCGCCCGGTGTTCTGTGATGAAAAAGGCGAGTTTCTGCCAGGGGACATGCTGGGTGTGGTCGCATCACTCTTTCTGAAGCCTTCCTTTGTGGCGCTCCCCATCACCTGCAACAGTTCCGCCGTTCAGATGTTGAAGGCCATGGCAACAGTCGTTCAGACCCAGGTCGGATCGCCCTACATCAATCACGCGATGAAACGGGCTCTTGCTCGAGAAGCCTCTGTGCGTGCCGTGGGATACGAAGCCAACGGAGGCTTTTTGCTGGGAGCCAGCTGGACTTTGGATGGTCGTACTCTCGAGGCATTGCCTACCCGTGACGCGGTGTTGCCCATGGTGTGTGCCTTGCGCATTTTGCATCAAGGGCATGTTCACATGGCGGACGGGACAACTCGTGTTCTCAGAAAGGCTTCGGATTTTCCAGGGCTGTTCTCGAGGTTCACGGCATCGGGCGTGGTCGACGGCCAGCACGACGATATTGCGTACGAGTCCGCTGAGACGGGCCGGAAGATCATTGCAGCCATTTCGCCAGCGGGTATTGCTGTTGAAGAGGTGGATTTGCACAAGGGATGGGTGGTTCCAAAATCAGTCTCCGGCAACGTGCCTTCCCCGGCTTTCTCTTTGGCCAGCGATGAGGCTCTGTCATCTGCGCTGGAGCGTGTTCGCAAGAGCCTGAACGCCCTGTTTACTGCCGCGCGTGGTTTTACCCCGATTGTTCGTTTGAATTACCTCGATGGCGTCCGGATCATCTTTCAAAACGGAGAGGTGGTGCATTTGCGCCCCTCGGGAAATGCCGCTGAATTCCGTTTTTATGCTGAGGCGGACACCCCCGGGCGTGCTCAGGCCATATGTGCCCAACGGTTCGATTTGGTCCGCGAAATGATATCCGCTTTCGTTACGGCGTCTCGCTGCGCCGATTAAGCACATGGTGACGAATGTGATCATTGATGGAACGCCGTTGCCGCTGATTCCGCATGCTGAATCAAAGCCGTGGGGCGGTGATCCTAAAAAAGGAATTTCAAGCTTCGTACCTGTAAAGACAGGCTTGATTGGTGAGTACTGGCTCTCCTCTACTGAGACGGGCAAGTCATCACAGGTTTTACTTCCGGGAAGGGAAACGCCCTTGTTGCTTTCTGAGGTGATCCGCGAAAATCCCGAGGCCATGCTTGGCAGACGGGTTGCAGCGAAATACGGCACCACGCCATTGTTGGTGAAGTGTTTAACGCCAGGACAGCAATCACGTATTTCCGATCTTTCACGTCAGGTTCATGACACCAAGAATGAACTTTGGGTCGTTGCCAGAGTTATCGCTCCACAGCCTCAAATCGTTCTGGGTTTTAATCCTGAGAAACTTGCGCTGTTTCGAGCAGGTGGGCGAATTGACCGGGGAGCTTTTCTTGAAGCCTATGCAAAGACCCTGGCATGTTTTGGGCTCGTGTTACGTCAAGCGAATGACGCCTTAATCAAGGCGGGGCTTGAGGAATCCTTAAGGAAAACGGGCAATACCAGTGTTCTTTTGGAAACCTTGGTTAACACAGAAAACGCTCGCGAATGGTGTTCCTGGTTGGAACGGTTAGCGACCGCCGAAGGAGACATTGACGCCTTTTATAATTATTTGCCCGTAAGCGTTGGTCAAATCATTCAGGTCCCGGCTGGCACAGTCCATGCCCTGATGCGCGGTGTGGAGGTCATTGAACCTCAAATTGGCGGACGCACCCTGCCATTGGAGGATGGAGCTCGATATCCAGTCCGTTATTCGCATGGTGTTGATGCACGGGGACATTTGGTATCCATTGAAAACCACGAGGTGAATGAAATATTTCGGGCAATATCCTTGGATGCCCCCTCGTCACCAGCCATGATGGCTCCTAATGTTGAATTGGGCCGTTTTCCTGGTTTGGAAGTGTCGTCCATTGCCTTGTCTGGGAACGGGGATCTGGAGGTGGATACGAAGGGGGAGTATCATATTTTGACGTTGTTATCGGGAAAAGTGGAGGTCCATACGGACACCGGTTCCCAAGGCATGGCCAATGCCCAGGATGATTGTGTTCCAGCCTCGATGTTTATCCCTGCCTGTGCTGGTGCGTTTCGATTGCACGCCTTCGAAAACTCAATTCTTATACAGGCCCGTGCACCCCTTGATCTGCCATTGTAAGCACTAAATCATTTGTTGATCATTTGGGGGATTTGCTCTAAAGAAGAGCCTCAAATACTCCTTATGAAACACGCGGCTCAAGCAGGCCGGGATATCCGGCCACCGTCTGCAACACCTTTTACAGCGTCTGGCCGTCACCAGTGTAATAGGGCCAATGGTGTCTCAGGATTCAGGCATTCCATTTCCTCATGGTTTTATCATGCGCTTCTGTTGTTTGTGAGCATGGTGGGCACATCGGAAGCCGCCGATACGTTGGTGCCGGTCCTTGCATCCGCCAATGGAGGCAGTCTCCTGAAATTGAGCGGGCTGGATATGGTGATCATCGCCATCTATTTTTTGGTGGTGTTGGGCATCGGGTTTTACCTCAAGAAATTTGCATCCACGGGGGAGGATTTCTTCATGGCAGGCCGCAAGATGACAGCCTGGGTTGCGGGTTTGAGCTTTATTTCCGCCAATCTGAGCTCGCTTGAGACCATGGGATGGTCCGCCATGGCGTATCAATACGGAATGCTGGGTGCGCATGCCTACCTCATAGGGGCCATTCCCGCCATTCTCTTTCTGGCGGTGGTCATGATGCCCTTTTACTACATCTGCAAGACCCATTCGGTCCCGGGATATTTGAAGCTGCGGTATGGCGAAGGGCCCCGGATTCTTGCGGGAAGTTCCTTTGCCATCTTAACCGTCATGGTGAGCGGTGCGAGCATGTTCGCCATGGCGAAGATTTTAAACTTGCTTCTGGGTTGGAACATGGACGTCAGCATCTGGGTGGCCTCCATTACTGTGGCGGTATATGTCACGCTGGGAGGTCTGCTCTCGGCTGTTTTCAACGAAGTGCTTCAATATTTCCTCATCTGGGCTGGTTCCTTGTTGATTCCTATTTTGGGCATTATTCACGCAGGCGGCTGGCACAAAATGATGGAAACCATTCAAACCAATGCCAAGGTGATTCATCCCACCGTTCAAAATGCTGATTTTACCAGTTTGTGGAGAAATCTGGGTTCGTTTGATACCAATCCCATGGGAATCGACTGGTTTGGCATGGTGTTCGGGTTGGGCGTGGCGGTGAGTTTTGGCTACTGGTGCACGGACTTTTTGCAGGTCCAAAGGGTGATTGTTGCGAAGAATCTGCGTTCGGCGCAAAACGGCACCATTATCGGCGCGGTTCTGAAAATGCTCGTTCCCATCATTGTGACCATTCCTGGCCTGTTGGGGTTGGCGGTCCTGATGAATCCTGATGGCACGCCCATGGTGTTGGTGCCTGAGAGCGATCCCCGCGCAGGTATCACTCATCGGACTTTCAACGATGTGATGCCATTGCTCATGGGGCAATACCTGGGGCCAGGGTTGCTGGGATTGGGGGTGACAGCCATGATTGCCGGGTTCATGTCGGGCATGGCGGGCAACATCAGCGCGTTTGCCACGGTCTGGACGTATGATGTTTACAAGCCGCTCATGAACAAGAACGCGCCCGATAAGCATTATCTGAACATGGGGCGCTGGTCCTCCCTTTTGGGTGTGTTAATCTCCATCGCCACGGCTTACGCCCTGTTCTTTTTCTCCAACATTCTGGAGTATCTTCAGGTGCTGGTCTTCTTCTTCATTGTGCCTCTATTCGGCACGGTGATTCTAGGCATGCTCTGGAAACGGGCTACTCCCGCGGGTGGTTTCCTGGGTTTCCTTACCGCCATCATTGTTTCGATTTCGATGTGGGCCTATGTCCACACCTTCCCGGACGGCTATCAACCGCATCCCAAGATTACTCTGCAAAAGGGAGCCGTTGTGACGTTGGATAAGGTGTCCAATGGCAAAGGATTCACAATCACAAAGGTGACGGTTGAAAGTGGTACGGTGGATTTGGTCAACGTGCCTGTGACGAGTGAGTCCGGAAAAGCCCCCATGGTGGCGGGTCATTGGACCGTGACGAATGCTCCAATTGTGTTGCCTGCGGTTACGCCACAAAAAGGGGGGGATCTAAAGGTGCATGTATTGGCACCCGAAGTCATGTTGGGTGGCTTGCAGGAATCGTCCAAGTTTGGTGTCGAGGGCGTATCTGTGGTTGTCAAACCTGGGGTTAATATCCAGGCAAAACAGATTTCAATGCGCTTTGCGCCTGCTGCCTTTAATCCGGATCACGCCAGACTGATTGCCCGTTCTGAGAAAGCGAAACCAATGGCTGTCAATATGTACAGCGGTTGGTGGTCGCTCGTGGTTTGTGTCCTGGTTACGGTGGTGGTCAGCCTCTTCACCAAGCCCAAGCCCGAGGCAGAGCTTAGAAATCTGGTGATGGGATTAACCCCCTTGCCGGAGGAGGGCCCGTGCGCATGGTATGAAAAACCGGTGATGTGGGCGGTCGTGGTCATGATCGTGCTGGTGGCTGTTAACATTATTTTTTGGTGAGGTGTCCTATGCATGACGAACATCAAGTTCCCATCTGGTTCTTTATTGGCATCATACTGCTTGTGTACGGGATCATCATTTTGGGTGCCGGGGTGTATCACCTCGTCAGACCTGCCGAACAAACCGTGGTCCTGGCTGAACTGCATGCGGATATCTGGTGGGGCGTATTGCTCACAGCGGTCGGTCTTTTGTACACGGTCAAATATCGGCCCTCGCAGTCCGCGAAGTAAAAAGTCGCCTTGAGTCTGTACAATCTTGGATATGCAGCCGTGGAAAACACTGGCACGACGGGAATTGTGCCGTCCGAATCGGTTCATTGCCATCGAGCAACATACGGTGGAATTGCCTGACGGTCGCATTATTCCAGATTGGGCCTGGGTGGATACCCCTGATTTTGCAACCATCTTGGCGATGGACACCGCAGGCCGTTTCCTGTTTTTCGAGCAATTCAAATATGCAGTTGGGGAGACGTGTCTGGCTCCTCCGGGAGGTTTTATTGAACCCGGCGAAGACCCACTGAAGGCAGCTCAGCGTGAATTGATGGAAGAAACAGGCCATGAGGCCATGGAATGGCATTTCCTCGGCAAAACCGCCGTGGACGCCAACCGGGGAGTTGGGCACGCCTTTCTTTTTCTGGCACTCAATGCCCACCCGGTTCAGTCCTGCCTTCCGGGGGATCTCGAAGAACAACGATTGTTGAAGTTGACGCGCCAGGAATTGGAACACGCCCTGGATCACGGTCAATTCAAGGTTCTGGCCTGGGCTGCCGTGGTGGCTATGGGCTTGAGAAAGTGGGACTCGTTGCACAAAGGCGCAGGCGCCGACAAAATTTAACATCGTGCTGCCTGAACGTTGTGCCTTTTGGATGACAGGCTCAAAACATTTCGTGTCCATGGGCCATTGACGGCTTGCCCGGTGGGCTTCCGATGTGCTAAGCATAAGGCAGTCCCAGTCCACTGGGATGGCAACCGTGGTGATTGGTGTTGCGCAACAGTCAACTCTTGGCGGCAGGCCACACATCCCGCGGAAGGGGATCATGAGTTGCATTGTGCGTGAGTGGCGGAATTGGCAGACGCGCCAGACTTAGGAT
>CAZIDG010000106.1:0-13199 GCA_964538065.1 uncultured Verrucomicrobiota bacterium | reverse complement strand
ATGGTAAGGACGGATTCCATCTTAGAGTGGTATTGACACCGGGCTCCGTACCTCGCTTCATTATGGGACGACCGTTGCCGGATACATTCCGGCAGGGTCGTTACGGTGAGCGAATTTGTTAAATGCCAACAATGTGGGGCCTGCTGCCGGTGGAGCGGGCAGGTCCGGGTGACCAATCAAGACATCACGCGGATGGCTGGATTTCTGAGCTTGGATGAGTTTCAATTCATCCAAGAGTACACCCAGCTTTCGCCTGATCGCTCAGGGCTTGTGCTCAAGGATCAAGCAGGAGGCGCCTGCGTGTTTCTACAGAACAGTCTTTGTCGGGTACATGATGTCAAACCCATTCAATGCCAGACATTTCCGCGCCAATGGAACAATCCTGGCTGGGAACAGCTCTGTGCCGCCATGCGCAAGCCAGCAACGAATGCCGCCTAAGCACCTAATGCCGAAGGGGGGATCGCAGGTCTTCTCCGGTCTTTTCACTGTTCGCCGACGTCTCCCGGTTCAGATTTGGGGGCCACGAACATGAAGATGCCGTTGAACAGTTTGTAGACACCATACAAACCCACCATGACGGTGAGTGCAAATAACTTCATGGGTATGTACTTCATACTCATGAAAATAATAAAGGCTATAACTGGCACGCATGCCATGAGTGAGCCTATTACTATATTCCTCACGCCATTGGCTCTGACCGTAACGGCCCGCTCGATCAGCAGGGGTTGAATCAACTCTGACGCCTCTTCCGCGCTCAATCCCTGGAGTCGCAAGTACTTGACCACTTCCTCAGGCGGATCACCCCACATGATTTTGGCCCTGGCTTCGTGCTCGGCCTGGGTTCTGTTGGCTTGCAGGCCTCGCATCATGCCGCTGCGTTGCATCGTGGTCGTTGAGACAACCGGTGCTGCAGCAACCGGTGCGGGCGACGATGGGGTCACTCGAACGGGGTTTGCCTGCGGAGGAGACACTACGCTTGCCGCCTGGCTTCCCATGGTCTGAGCAATCGCCTCATTTGCAGCATCGGTGCCATCAATGCCGCAGACAGGACATGCAATCGAAGAAGGCATGCGGCCATGAACGGGTTCAACTTCGAAGGCGTAGTGCTGACCACATGAACATTCAATTTTAATGGGTATCATAGTGGGGTTTGTTGGGTCGCGCTCTGGCACATTCTTAAATGCAGAGTACGGTTTTTGTGTCATTTAATTCATCCATGAGTCATTTGTCTCGGGGCGTCGATACATGCAGGAAAAATAAACGGTTTCATGTAACGGACTCCTGCAATAACTGTAGGTCCAGGTCTGTCTGTTCCAAGGCAAACATGCAAGGTAGACAAACCGACAACCGATGGTTCAACGGTCCACAAGCTGCTAATGATTGAAGTATAGTAAGGAGTCGTGGTATGTCAAAACCTAATCGGTGGGTCCGCATTCGGCATTTGCCGGAAGCATGGAGGAGACCCAAAAATAAACAGAACCGCTCTTGTTATTTTAACCGATTGGAGTTCTAATAATTCCGAAAGCTCGGTCGAGGTCGTTACAAAGGTGTCGCGTCAAAAGATTGAACAATGCCTGATGAAAGAAAATGTTCCAATGAATGCCTTGGTTAAAACCTCATTACTTGGTGTGGCGGGAGCTTGCGCAATGCTGTTTTCCCTGCAAATCCATGCCACCACCCCCATTTCCAATAACCTTCCGACGACTACAGCCCGCCTGGCCTGTCTTCAGGCGCCGCTGGTGTTCGAAGCGAATCAAGGCCAGGTCGATCCACGCTATTCCTATGTGCACAGAGGCCCCGGCTTCAGCCTGCTGTTGGCGCCAGATGAGTTGGTGGTGCGAGGTCCGGATGGCACCATGCGGATTGGTTTGGCTGGGGCGAAGTCTGGCGGGCAACTGGAGGGAGGGGATTTCTTGCCGGGCAAGGTTCATTATCTGATGGGGAATGATGTTGCATCGTGGCGTTCCAACATTGCCACCTGTGGCAAGGTATTCGCTCATCAAGTGTATGATGGTGTTGACCTCGTCTATTATGGCACTGGCTCGCAACTTGAGTATGATTTTCAAGTTGCGCCAGGAGCTGATCCCCAACGCATCCGGCTTGCCGTTATGGGCGCCCAATCAGTTGGGCTTGATGCCGATGGCAATCTGACCATTCGTTTGGGCAATAGCGAGTTGCTGCATCACAAGCCAGTGGTCTATCAATGGCGGGAGGGGCAGCGGGAGAAGGTGGAGGGGCGGTTCCGATTACAGGCGCTGGCGGGTGCGGGGTGGGAGATCGGTTTTGATGTGGCGTCTTATGATCACTCGCGTCCTCTGATCATTGATCCAGTGCTCGGATTCAGCAGCTACCTGGGAGGAGAGGGGGATGACCAGGCGTTCGGTTTGGCAGTGGATTCTGAAGGCTCCATCTATGTGGCGGGGCAGACAGCTTCGCTGGACTTTCCAGCCATAAACACCGGACGCAACATCAACTCCGGCGGCTATGATGTGTTCGTTGCCAAGTTCAATCCAACCGGGAGCAACCTTGTGTATGCCACATATCTGGGGGGGAGTGGGAATGATCGCGGGTTTCATATTGCAGTTGATGTCGAAGGTTCCGCGGTTGTGGTGGGGCAGACCTTTTCTGCCAATTTCCCGATCTCGAAACCGTTTCAGCCCAATTTTGCCGGAGGCGACCGTGATGGCTTTATCACCAAACTCTCGCCCAAGGGGGATGCGCTGGTCTTTTCCACCTACTTAGGAGGGAGTGCCAGCGACGATATGACCTGCGTGAGTGTGGATCGTCGTGGATATATCTATGCGGGCGGCGATACGTCTTCGACCAATTTTCCAACCGTGAAACCATTTCAGCCTCAGAATAATGGCAAATTTGATGCGGTGGTTGTGAAGGTCAGCCCCGATGGTGTTCCGGTTTACAGCACCTATCTTGGGGGGGCTGGGCCGTATGACAGCGCCATTGGCATGACTGTTAATGAAGCGGGGGAGGCTTTAATAACTGGCTACACCTCTTCAGCGGATTTTCCGACGACCAACGCCCTGCATGCCCAATATGCCGGCGGATACGACGCGTTTGTCTGCAAACTCAATGCCCAGGGGGACGGCCTGGTTTACTCCACCTTTTATGGCGGTTCAGGGGATGACGTGGGACGCAGCATAGCGGTGGATCAGGATGGATTTGCCTATGTTTCCGGTGATACTTTTTCGACCAATTTCCCGGTGGTTAAAGCCTTGCAACCGACCAGCGCCGGCAAGCGAGATGTCTTTGTTTTTAAGCTCAACCCTGCTGGCTCCGAGGCTGTCTTTTCAACGTATTGGGGGGGCAGTGGGGAGGAGCTTTGCGGCCTGGCCATCGATGCCGGACGTAACATTCATCTAGTTGGATTGACAACATCGACCAATCTACCCCTGGTGGACCCTATTCAGGCGAAATTTGGCGGTGGCAATTGGGATGCCTATGTAGCTCGGATTAGTTCTGATGGCAGCCAGCTTTTGTTTTCGACCTATCTGGGGGGGGAATCAAATGACCAGGGTGCCTCCATTGCGATTGATCCTGAGGGGCATCCTGTTATTGCGGGAGCGACTGCCTCCGTGAACTTTCCTCTGCTCAAACCCTTCCAGATGCGGAATCGTGGTGGAAATTACGATGCCTTTGTGGCGAAGATTGTGGAAAGCCCCAAGACAACACCCCCTCCACCTGCTCCTGTTGCTGAAGTGGCGGCCAAGTCAGAGGCCAAGCCTGCGACCACGGCTGAGGCCAGGGAAGAGGCCAAGGCGGTTGTTCCAGCAGCAGCTAAACAAGGGTCGGAGGCGCCATTCGATGTCGAACTTTTGAAAAGTCCACTGTTCAACACCAACCTCGTGATTAACGGAGATGCCGAGAGCGGAATTGCTGCTGCCAGCAGTTACAAAACAGTGCCGATTCCTGGTTGGACCACGAGTCCGTCCTTGACCGTTCTCAAGTACGGCATGCCCGGTGGTTTCCCAGGGACCAATACACCAGGGCCTTTGAATCGTGGGACAAATTTCTTTATCGGCGGGCCGGACAGCCTGGCGCCTGAAGCCAGGCAGACCATCGATCTCGCCAGCGTAGGTGCAGTCATTGACGCCAAGGTCGTGGATTATAAGTTTACCGCATTTCTCGGAGGGGCTGCGGGACAGAAGGACAGTGCCGAGGCCCAAGTCTCTTTCATGGACGCCGATGGCAGGCAATTGGCAGAATGCATTCTTGGACCCGAAACGAAAGCCATGTTGGTCTTAAAGACCGGTGCCGGGACGGTGCCTGCAGGCACGCGCAAGGTCGTCATTACCCTTCGCATGAAGCGTGTGAATGGTACGTATAACGACGCCGTGGCAGATAACATTGCGCTGGTCCTCACTCCCACTGTGACGGCAAAATGAACCTGTCGTTACTCTGCGCTGAATGAATAAGATGTTCCTCAATAATTGGAGATCAAAGATCATGTTTAATGCCCGCTTGTCATGTTCATTGCTGGCTTTTCTCTTCGCGTCTTTCAGCGCGTGGGGCGCAAGGGTTGCACCTCCTGCCCCCATAAACCCTGTGCCGGCGACTCGACAACTGGCCTGGCATGAACGCGAACAATATGCCTTCACGCATTTTGGGATCAATACGTTCACCGGGCGCGAGTGGGGCGATGGCAAAGAGAGTCCGGCCATGTTCAACCCAAGCCAACTCGATGCGCGTCAGTGGGTGCGGGCTGCCAAAGCCGGAGGTTTTAAAATGGTTGTGCTCACGGCCAAACACCATGATGGCTTTTGCCTGTGGCCCAGCGCGTACACGGAGCATTCGGTGAAAAACAGTCCCTGGAAGGGGGGCAAAGGCGATCTGGTAAAGGAGGTTTCTGATGCCTGCCGTGAGTTCGGCCTGGATTTCGGAGTATATCTCTCCCCGTGGGATCGCCATGAGCCCTGCTATGGTGATTCGCCCAAATACAATGAGCATTACAAGAAGCAGCTCACCGAGTTGCTTTCCAACTATGGGAAAATATCCATGGTGTGGTTTGATGGCGCCTGCGGTGAAGGACCCAATGGCAAAAAGCAGGTCTATGATTGGGAGGGATATTATGAAATTGTGCGTCGGCTTCAGCCCAGCGCCACCATTTTCAGCGATGCGGGGCCGGATGTTCGCTGGGTTGGAAACGAGGATGGACTGGCCAAGGATACCAATTGGGCCATGTATGACCGCCAAAAGGCCAAAGTGGGCGGCGGGGTGAGTTCACAGATGGGCAGTGGAGATATTGAGGGTCCTGATTGGGTTCCTGCCGAGTGCGATGTCTCGATTCGGCCAGGCTGGTTCTACCATGCTGAAGAGGATGGCAAGGTCAAATCCCTCAAACATCTGCTCGATATTTATTATCGTTCTGTCGGCCTCAACAGCTCCTTGCATTTGAATCTGCCGCCTGATCGCCGTGGCTTGATCCATGAGAACGATGTGGCGCGACTGCGTGAATGGCGTCAGGCCATCGACACCACATTTGCGCACAACCTTGCAGCGCGGGGGGATGTTAAAGCCAGCAACACCCGCGGGAATGAGAGGTTGTTCAGCCCCAGACGAATTCTGGACAACAAGCGTGCCACCTATTGGGCTGCGGAGGACGGTGTGACCAATGCCTCCATCGAAATTGATTTCCACCGCGAACAGACCTTTGACCGTGCCATGCTTCAGGAGTACATCGAGTTGGGCCAACGGATCGCCGAGTTCAACCTGGAGGCATGGCAAAACGGACAGTGGAAGCCGGTGGTTCAGGGTACGACGGTTGGCTACAAACGCCTTCTGCGCTTTGAACCCGTGACGACTTCGAAGGTGCGGCTGAACATCACAAAAGCGCGTGCTTGTCCCACGCTTTCCTCCTTCGGCCTGTATAAGGCCTCATTAGAGCCCAAATAGGCTCAATAGCCGGTGCGCAGCGACCACTGATCGAGTTTGTCCGGCTTGATTTCAGCGAGAAAACGCGAAGGTTGTTGCATGGCGTTTTCATATCCTTGCGCGAAACGCATAAGGGGATACGAAAGATAAAGCTCGTTGCGGGCCCGGGTCACAGCCACGTAAAACAGGCGGCGCTCTTCTTCCTCGCGTTCAGGATCGTCCAGGGCGCGGAATGTTGGGAAAAGACCGTCACAGAGCATGATGACGAAGACAATATCGAATTCCAGCCCCTTGGCTTGGTGGATGGAGGATAGCCGGATGCGTTCATCGTTTTTGTCCTGGGTGGTCTCCTGCTCAGCATCCACGGTTGAGAGAAGTGATAGTTCGGACAGGAAATCCTCCAATTGCTGGTACTGGGCCGCGAAGTTTGCCAGTTGCTGGGTGTCTTCCAGCCGGGATTCTGAATTGTCGTAGGTCGTGCGCAGGTAATCCTCATAGCCAGCCTCCAGGACCAGTTGGATGAGCTTGCCCGGACTTTGGCGCAGGGAAGGCTCTTCTAACTGATCCATCGTGATCGCCATGGATCGCCAGGCATCCTGGGCCTTTTTCGGCGCGGCATGCCCGCAGGCAGCAAGGCGGCCGGCAATGGGATGGTGTGTTGGAAGGGGAGTAGGCGCGCCTTTTTTGGATGTTTGAGGCGTTGATCCTTCCTGGGGGGTGGCTCCGGCGGTACTTTGAAAGGCAGTCCACAGTTTGTCGGCCGCCTTGGGGCCTACGCCTGGCATGATGAGTGCGATGCGCTTGAACGCCAATTCATCCCGTGGGTTGGCCAGCAGTCGCAACCAGGACGCAACGTCCTTGATGTGCGCCTGTTCAAAGAAACGAATGCCGCTGGTGATGGAGAAGGGGATGTTGCGCCGCGTCAGTTCCAACTGCAGTTCCATAGCATGGAAATGCGAGCGGTACAATACAGCCATATTCCCCAGGGCAAAGCCTTCTTCGCGCAATTCAAGTGCCCGTTGTGCCACGAATGCCGCCTGTTCATGGGCGTCGCTGCAGACGGCCAGCACCGGTTTGACGCCTCCCGGACGCACGGCGGCCAATTGCTTGGCAAACTGGCGCGTGTTGGCCGCAATGGCGTCGTTGGCCACATTGAGAATCTCCGGCGTGCTGCGGTAGTTTTGCTCGATTTTATAGATGGCCGCTTTGGGGTGACGCTTGGGAAAATCGAGTATGTTCAGGAAATTGGCGCCCCGCCAGGAATAGATGCTTTGGGAATCGTCTCCCACGGCCATGATGTTTTCATGCCGCGCTGCCAGCAGGTCCACCAGCTCGCTTTGAATCAGGTTGGTGTCCTGGTATTCGTCCACGAGAACAAACTGAAACTGGCGCTGGTAGCGCTCCCTGATGTCTTCCTGCTCTTGAAGCAGCCGGAGCCAGAGCACCAGCAGGTCGTCAAAGTCCATCACGTTCGATTCGCGCTTGCGTTGTTGATAGGCCTCATGGAGCGCGTGAATTTGTGGCTCGAGCGTCTCAAATTGCCGGTAATACTGATGAAGAATCCCACCCATGGGTTGGGTGGTGTTGACCGCCAGCGAAAACATGCCTGCCAGCACCTCCGGCTTCGGAAATCGCGTGGCCTTGATGTCGATCTTGGAGGCCCCCAGGCATGCGCTCAGGAGATGCTTGGCATCTTCCGAATCCAGAATGGTGAAGTCGGTTTGATAGCCCAGGCGATCCGCATGCCGTCTCAATAGCCGGTTGCCGATGGAGTGAAAGGTTCCTCCCCAGAGATCCCGTAGGTCGCCACCAAGGAGATCCGCCACCCGTCGCATCATTTCACGGGCCGCCTTGTTGGTGAAGGTCAGCAGCAAAATGCGGTCAGGAGGGATCCCCTGTTCCAGAAGGAAGGCAACGCGATAGGTCAGAGTGCGAGTCTTGCCCGCACCAGCTCCTGCCAGCACCAAGGCAGGCCCCGGCCGGGCTGTCACGGCGGCATATTGCTGGTCATTCAGTTCCTTGCGATAATCAATGTGCAGATCGACATCCGCTCGGAACGGTTGAATGGTGTACTCGCGGGGCATGCGCGAATCTGCTAGGGTGTGGAGCTTGGATAGGTGCCGCGCCGTCCGGTGTCGACGACGATGCCATCTTTTAACCGGACATAGTACGGGATGGTGTACCAGTCATTGATGGTTTCCCGGATGTTGTAATTCAGGATTTCAACATTCTTGGCTTCAGTGGTGGTCTTGGGCTGGCCCAGGATTTGAATGACCTCTGCGCGTGTCATTCCAGGTGTGACGCGTTTAAAACGACTTTCCGTGGTTTTGCAGCCGATCAGCACCAAAACCACCATCAAAGTGAGTAACCATTTCATTGGCTTTAATCTGACGCCAGGGGGGCCTGCGGCGCAAGCCTTTGTTGAGGGGGAAAATCGTCAATCCAGCCAGCATCCATGCTGGCTTTTATCAACCCATCTCTTTGCTATTGAACTGGTTGCCCGTTTCGCTTCCACACGTATCGGAACATGAGTGTTCGAAGGGCTGCAGTCAGGGGGATGGCCAACACTCCGCCTAGAATGCCGCCTAATAGAGTGGTGCCGAACATGATGGCCACGATGATCGTGAGCGGATGCATCCCCACGCGATCACCAATGATCTTGGGTGAGATCACAAAGCCTTCAAGCGTTTGAACCACAATGAACACGCACAAAACCAGGAGAGGGTGGAGCCAGTCGCCATATTGAATGGCGGCCACGGTGACGGTGGGGATGATGCTGACGGTGATGCCCAGGTAGGGAATAATGCTCAGAAGACCGGCAGCCAGACCAAAAAGTAGCGCGTAATTGAGACCCATCGCAAAAAAACCGATGGTCAGAAGGACCCCATCCACCAGGGCGACAAGGATTTGGCCGCGGAAAAAGACGATCATGCATTCGTTGATCGAGTTGAGAATAAAGACCAACTCCCGTTTGATGCTTGATTCCCGGATGGGCAGGTATTCGGTCCAGTGCTTGGAGATGCCCTGTTTTTCGAGGAGAAAATAAAACAGATAAACCGGCACCAATGACAGGCCAACAAGCAACCCTGCCCAGGAGGCGACCTTGGTCAGTTGATTGAGGACCCACCCTGTGGCTGCGGGAACAGCCTTGGTCAGCCAGTTTTTCGCCGATTCTCCAAACTGGGAATCCCAGGCTTCACGCGCTTTCAAGCCCAGCGGAGAATCAGCCAGTTTGTCGCTGATGCCCTGGTGGAGTTTCTGGCTGTACTCAGGCACGCTGCGGGCCAACTGCCCTGTCTCAACCACGAGCGCGGGTACGATGGTGGAAAATACCATCAGCACCAACGTCAACGCCAAAGCAAAGACCACCCAGATGGCCCGCATTCGGCTCAGGCGACGCTGCTCGAAAAAATCGACGATCGGATCGAGCAGGCACGCCAGAATTCCTGCAACAGCCAGGGGCAGCAACACGGACGAGAGACGATTGAGCACCCATCCCAGTCCCCATAACACCAATCCCCCAAGGACCACCAGAATCCCCACCGAAAGCGCTGTGGCCGAGGCCCAGAGAATGCGGGCTTGTTTTGGGCTTGGAGGGGGAATGTTCATCAGCCCTTGCCCAGCTTTTGAGATTTCTCTGCTGCTGCGCGCACCGCACTGATCAGGGCGGCCCGGACACCGCCAAGCTCCATTTCATGCACTCCTTCGATGGTGGTGCCTCCGGGACTGGTGACCATATCTTTCAGTTGAGCCGGATGAAGCTTGCTTTCCAGGACCATGCGAGCCGAACCCAGGAGTGTCTGCGCTGCCAGTCGGGTCGCGATATCGCGAGGCAGTCCTGCCGCAACGCCACCATCGCTCAAGGCCTCGATCATGATGAAGGCATATGCGGGCGCGCTGCCGCTCAAGCCGGTCACTGCATCGAGCAATCCCTCCTTAACCTCAAAGGCAAGCCCCACTGATTCCAGGAGACGTTGAGCCAGTTGTCCGTCCTCACGCGTGGCAAACTCGCCCAGGGCATACGCGCTGGCGGATGCACCGACAAATGCCGGGGCGTTGGGCATCACGCGAATGATTCGGGATCCTTCAAACAGTTCCCCCAGGAGTTTCTTGATGGGCACACCGGCTGCAATTGAAATCAGCAGATGCTGGTCGGTCATGACTGGCCGCACCTCACCCAAGACTTCAACAACCTGGGCGGGTTTCACCGCCAGAACGATGACCGATGCGAATTTGACTACTTCAGCATTGGATGCCGTGGCACGCGCACCCGTTTCGGCCGTGAATGCTGCCCGGGCGTTTTCGTTGGGATCGCTGGCAATGATATTGTCAGCCGATACCTGACCCGATTTGATGAAACCTTTCACCAGGGCGGTGGCCATCTTGCCCGCTCCTAAAAAACCAATGGATAATCCCGATGCCATATGGGAGCATCCTATATCAAATTGCCCTGGCAATACCATCATTTTTCGCCTTCTGATTGCCCGCCGGGTCGCGATATCGGGTCACGCATTCCGAGGTAAAACGCATTTGGCTAGAAAACCTCGGTTTCCAGACCTGTCGTGGTTCGTATTTGTCGCGCAATGCGACAAAGGGTCTGCAATGGCAGGTGCTGACACTCCCTTACACGCGTGGGTTGGTGTGCTGAGTACACCTGAACAGCACGAGGTGGGGCACCCTCCTTCTGCATGTTTAATAGACGTTGGATGTACTCATTGATTTCCTCAGCGGACGGCTCCTTCTGGTTCAACAGGGGGAACAAGGATTGGATGATGATACTGTGTTCACGGGCGGCATCCGTGATGTTGGCCAGGAGGTGCTCACACGTCATGGTGGTGCGATTGATCGCACGTATCCAGGTTGTCGTGCCGCCATCCAATTTGGCCCAGATTTCGTCCTGAGTTTCCAGCCATCTTAGTCCTTGCTGAACCGGCGGCAGATGGAGGTTGGAGGCGTTCGTGACCAAAACGAGAGGGTAGTCCTGCAGCTTCTCTTGGGCTCTTTCGTGAACCAGCGCTTCCAATGCGCACGCAAAATTCGGACAGAGGGTGGGCTCTCCATCCCCGCTGATCAACACCTTCTTGACCTTCAAGAGATCCTGGGGGACGCCCTTGAAACAACCCATGTGGCTCACGTCACCGGATTGTGTCCACTGAAGTGCCTGATGAAATTCTTTCATCAGGAGCTTGATGTTAACATTGCGATCCCTTGCGGGGTGTGGACGGCTGGCTCCGCAGTAGACACAGTTAAAATTGCACCCTCCTCCCGGATTCAAATTGATGCCAATGACCAATCCTTTGGCTCTTTGCGATAAGGCCAGATAGACCAGGTGGTTTTCAAAATAACAGCGGGTTTCGCCAAAGTTCGTCTCCAGGTTCAAGGCTGGCGCCGGGCCGGCTGCATGGGCGGGCATATCCTGTGTTTGGATCATGGTTCCTCCAACCAATTCCGATTCAGGACATGCTACTCCCAACTAGGCAAGGCGGCTGTGCCGCCATTGGGAAACAATGGGCCGATTTTGGCTTTCTGCACCTGGCAGGGGTTCGTTTTGAAAACGTGGATTCAATCCATCCAAACAAGGCCATGGCATGGTTGCACCCCATGCGCAGGGCGGTGTTTGCTGGCTCCCTGCTGTGCCTTGCAGAGAGAGGTCACCGGGCCGAGATTTCGAGCATCCGTTCAATCGGTGCACGTGCCTTTTGAAGTATGTCCTGACCCAACTCCACTCGTGGATGAAGATCCACCATGCAGTCATACACTTTTTCAAGTGTATTCAATTTCATGAACCGGCATTCGTTGCATTGACAGGTATCTGTCGGAGCAGCGACAAACTGCTTGCCAGGACATTCCTTGTGAAGACGGTGCAACATGCCCGATTCAGTCGCGATCAGGAACACCGGGGCAGGTGATTGACGGCAGTATAAAATCATTTTCTCGGTCGAACAGACCTCGTCAGCCAGCATCCGCACGGCACGTGTGCATTCGGGATGCGCGACCAGGGGAGCCCCAGGATGCTGCTGGCGCAGCTTGGTGATGGCTGCATGCGTGAATTCCACATGCACATAACAATTGCCTTTCCAAAGTGTCATGGGGCGCTGGGTTTGCTCCATGACCCACGACCCCAGGTTTTCGTCAGGGACAAACAATAAATCGCGGTCTTTGGGGGCGGCTTGGACGATCTTAACGGCGTTGCCGCTGGTGCAAATCACGTCGCTGATGGCTTTCACAGCAGCGCTGCAGTTGATGTAGGCGATGGTGTAAAAATTCGGATTGGTGGACTGAAGTGCGGCCAGTTTGTCCGCGGGGCAGCTCTCCTCCAGGGAACACCCAGCATCACGATCAGGAATGATGACGGTTTTTTTGGGGTTCAGGATCTTGGCGGTTTCGGCCATGAAATGGACGCCACAGAACACAATGACATCGGCATCGGTTTTTGCTGCCTGCTGGGATAGTCCCAGGGAGTCACCGACATAATCTGCAACATCCTGGATCTCAGCGATCTGGTAATTGTGGGCAAGGATGACCGCGTTGAGCTTCTTTTTCAGATCAAGGATCTTCCGTGCGAGTACATCCAGGTTCTCGGCCGGCCGAGACTCGCTCGAACGGATCGCATTTTCTGGCGTTGGTCGTGATGTTTCTGAAACGGTAGCCATGGAAAAAACGTATGCTGCGACAGATTTGGCGTCAACTCATGGGCGGCGTAAGCCCATCGCTCAAGTCCCAACCCGGATGGCTTTCGTCATCCCACGGGGTAAGAGGTTTTTCGCTTAAGAGCTTGCGTTCAGCCAGTATGCCAATCATGCCGGCGTTGTCGGTGCAAAAATCCCGGGGGGCAATGCGCAGGCGAAGCTTTTTCTGCGCACAGACTTCCGCAAGTCTCGTGCGAAGTCCACGGTTACATGTAACTCCCCCTGAAGCGGTTATACATCGAACGTGGAGCCTCTTGGCGGCTTTGAGCGTTTTGGCAGTGAGTACATCCACGATGGCGCATTGGACGCTGGCACATAAATCCCGCAAGGCCGGATAATCTGACATGAGCGCGGGGTGATCACGCAGATAATAACGGACTGATGTCTTTAGACCGCTAAAGCTGAAATCATCATTGGGGTCTGACAACATGGGGCGCGGAAAATCAAAGGCCTGTGGATTTCCTTGAGCCGCAAGGCGATCCATTTCGGGGCCACCAGGGTAGGGGAGCCCAATTAATTTGGCCACTTTATCGAAACACTCCCCAGCAGCATCATCAAGGGTCGATCCCAAAACTCTGTGTTCCAGAATGTTGGGAACATGTATTAGCATCGTGTGGCCGCCAC
>CAZIDG010000105.1:0-13235 GCA_964538065.1 uncultured Verrucomicrobiota bacterium | reverse complement strand
CCACCACTTAACTTGACCAGCCGTTCCCCGCTGGGCCTCACCGAACGCTCGTAGCTCCCCACTGCGGCATTGTAGGCATCCCCCGCCCTCTTGAGACCACCCCTGATGGCCTCCAAATGCTCGGTGAACGTGCTGACTCGGTTGTAGAGCTCCTGGGCAGCCTCGGCGATGGCCCGGGCGTTTTCCGCCTGCGACTGCTGCTGCCAGCTCACGCTCACCGCGCGTAAAAGAGCAATCAAGGAGGCGGGCGTTGCCAGGAGTATCCTTCGGCTGGCCGCCCACACAATCAATTCATGATCCCCTTCCAGCGCCGCGCTGAAAAGCGATTCCGCCGGCAGAAACAACACCACATAGTCAAGCGCATTGGGAAACTGGCGGGGATAGTTGCGATCGGCCAGCCCTTTGATGGTGCTTTTGAGTTTGCTGGCATGCTCCTCCAGCAGTTGAGTCCGCCGGGCCACATCGGTGGCATCCAGGGCCTGCAAAAACTCCAGGTCCGGCACCTTGGCATCCACAATGATGACACGATCCCCGGGCAGCCTCACCAGCAAATCCGGCTTGCTTTCCCCCGCCTGGACCTGCTCGATGAAGTCGCAATGGGCGCTCATGCCCGCAGCTTCCACCACGCGGCGCAAGGTTTCCTCCCCCCAGCGGCCTCGCGCCTGGCTGGAACTGAGCACCCGCCGCAGTTGCAGCGTCTCCCCCGCCAGGGATTGGCTCTGGCTGGCCAGGCTTTCAAGATGTTTTTTGACTTCGCCCAGCGCGGCCGCCTGTGTGGTTTCGCTTTGTTGAAGCCTCTTCTGATACGTCTCCAATTGGACTTTCAACGGTTCCACCATGGCCGCCACAGCCGTCTGCCGCTGTTCGAGATCCCCTTTGGCTGTTTCGTGGAATTTGGCCAGGGTCTCGTTGGCCAACTGGAGGAATTCCGGCTGGATCTTCTTGAGCGTGTCAGCACTCAGGGCGCGAAACGCCTCGCGGAGGTCATTCAGGGCCTTTTCCTGAGCCTCACGCGCGGCTCTCATCTGCTCCTCGTGCCATTGCTTCTGCTCCGCGAGCACCTTCTCAGCCGCGGCGCGGCCCGCTTCGGCCCGGGCCTGTTCCTGGCTGGCCTGGGCTGTCTGCTGGCGCAGTTGAGCCACCTCAGCCTCCCTCTGGCTGACTTGCTGGCGCAGTTCGTTTTCGAGCTTCTGTGCCTCCGCATTAGGCGCGCCGGTGCGGGACCGGTTGCCCAGAAGCCACCCGATCACTCCCCCCAGCGCCAGACCCAATGCCAAATAAAGCAAAGGCTGAGTCATTGCGATCCTGCCCGGCGTCCTTAACGAGGATACACCGCCACCACTTCGATCTCCACCTGCGCGCCCTTGGGCAGCGCCGCCACCTGCACGGTGGACCGTGCCGGGTACTCGCTCTTGAAGTGATGGGCATACACCTCGTTCATGGCGCCGAAATCCGCCAGGTTGGTCATGAACACGGTGGTTTTGACCACATGTTCCAGGCTCAAGCCTTCATGCTCCAGAATGGCGCTGATATTCTTGAGCACCTGCTCCGTCTGCGCCCGGATGTCCATCGCCGCAAAGCCTTGCGCCGGATTGGCCGGATCAATGGGTATCTGCCCCGAGCAAAACAGCAGCCCGCCAGCCTTCACGGCATGGCTGTAAGGTCCCACCGCAGGCGCCGCCTTGGGTGCCACAATCGCTTTTTTAAACACACTCATATTACCTGCAAATCGTTATCGTTTTTCGTCCAACCACGTCATCTGGATCCGTTCCAGGACTCCTTCGCTGGAGCCTGCCGGATCATCCTTGAATTCAGGCAGGCTTACAATCATTTGATGCAGCTTGGTAAAGCTCAGCTTGAGCGGATCGATCTCAGGGTATCGGTCCGCCAATGTCCACCCTATCTCATCGGTATCACGCCAGGTCAAGCTCATGGAAAATCCGTCCTTAGCCAAGCCTGAGCCGCGCCATCAATGGAAAATGATCGCTCGGATACTCCCCGTCACGCGTATAGGTCAGGATCTCAACAGTGTCGCACTGAACCGTGCCGCGCGTCAGAATCCAGTCGATTCGGTCCCCCTTGGGCTGCTTGCCTTCATACCCATGGAAGGTGCTGATGTCTTCTCCCCGATGCTCCCCCGCTGTCTGCCAGGTATCCGCAAAACCACCGTCTTTGACAAATATTTCGTAGGCGCGATTCCCCACCGCACAGTTGAAATCGCCGGTAACAATCACCGGGAGCGTCGTCTTCCAGGCATTGATGCGGTCGAGGATCAATTGCGCCCCTTTTTCACGCGCCACCTGCACCTGGTGATCCAGATGGGTGTTGAGGAAATAAAACTCCCGCTGCGTGACGCGATCTCGGAACTTGATCCATGTGGCCATCCGTTTGCATGTATTCCCCCAGTGGGTTGATCCCATGACCTCAGGTGTATCGGAAAGCCAGAAATGATCATATTCCAACGGCTCAAGACGATGCTGGCGGTAAAAGACCGCCATGTATTCCCCGCGGCTCCCCCCCTCGCGTCCCAATCCAAGCCAGCCGTAAGTGGGATTGTCCGCGGCCATGTCTTTGAGTTGCGCGTAGATCCCCTCCTGGGTTCCGATGACATCGGGTGCCGCCATGCGGATGACCTCATGATTCAGCGGACGCCGTTGCGGCCAGGCATGCGGGGGCTTCGCGCTGGCAAACCGAAGGTTGAATGTCATCACACTCAATGGGGTTTGTTCGGATCCCCCATGGTCCACGGAGCGGCACGCCTGGCTGGAAAGCACCAGGGGGGTCAGGCCGGCAACCCATAGAAACTGCCTTCGGTTTAAACTCGATCCACCGCCCTCTTCGCGTTGTATGCTCATATTGTGTGATGCCTTTTGATTATTTCGCTATGGGTTGAAATTATGCCAGCCCAGGCCGGTCGTAAACGATGAATTGCGTCCACTCGTCATGGCCATGCGCACCAAAGCCCAGCGCACATCTGCATGTCCATTGGCCCAACCTATGGTTGAAGCGAGGACTCAGTCCCCGCCTCCTGCGGCGTCTGGTTCATGACCTTGAGTTTTCGATACAATGTGGCCTCTCCGATTTTGAGAATCCGGGCCGCTTCCGCACGATTCCCCCCCGTGATCCGCAGCACATATCGAATGTGATCCAACTCCACCTCGTCGAGGGACCGATAGGGAGCGGTTAACGGGGTGGCACCTCCTTGTTGAGAGAGAACCAATGGCAGCAAATCCGGGGTGATTTGATTGCCGGAACACATCACGGCAGCATGCTCAAGGGCATTCTCCAATTCCCGCACGTTCCCAGGCCAGGCGTAGTTGAGCAACACATCCACACACCCCGGCCCCAGGCGCAGCTCAGGCAGTTTGAGACGCCGCGAGCACCGGTGTAGGAAATAACGGGCCAGCGGCAGAATGTCCTCGCGACGTTCCCGCAGTGGCGGCACCTTGATCTGCACCACGTGCAGGCGGAAATAAAGGTCTTCACGAAACTTGCCGTCGCGCACCAGCGCCTGCAGATCCTGGTTGGTGGCGGAAATCACCCGCACATCGATGGGCCGCGACTGGTTTTCCCCCACACGCCGCACCTCGCGCTCCTGAAGCACCCGCAGCAGCTTCACCTGCATGGCCGGCGATATGTCTCCTATCTCATCCAAAAACACCGTCCCGCCATCGGCATCTTCAAAAAGCCCCTGATGATTGCGGGTGGCCCCGGTAAACGCCCCGGCACGATAGCCAAAGAGCTCGCTCTCCAGCAACGTTTCCGGCATTGCCGAACAGTTGATGGCTAGCAGCGGCTTGGATACCCGCGGTGAGCACTGGTGAATATACCGCGCCAGGACCTCCTTCCCTGTCCCCGTCTCCCCTGTGATAAGCACTGTCGTATCAAACTTGGCCACACGCGCCGCCAGTTCGAGTGTGTTGTGGAAGGCGGGACTGCGCACCTCCGCCGATGAAACCGCTGGAACCTGCGCCTTGCTCCTGGCCTGGCGCTGGCTGCGCGATAGTTCTGCCTGCTGGTCGGCAATCTGACGCGTAAGCGCCTCAACCTTCTTTTGAATATCCGCTGCCTGAAAAAACGAAAGATGCGGTTTGATTTGATCGCCCCATGAATCCACGTCCTTGCCCAGCGCCACACAACAGACATCCCCCGTAGCCTGGCATTGCAGCTCAACAAAATAGACATTCCTGCCCGTGCAGTAGGAATAATAGCCGCTGGCATACCCCACCAATGCCCAGCACACAGGGTACTCTGAATGCCCCATTTCATTCAAATGCTGCTCCACCTCGGAGGAGTTTTTCCACACCGCCTCCATCTCATAGCGGCCTACCGTGGAATCCATGGTGCGGAAAAGGATCTCCACCTCCGCCAACCCAACAATCTGGCTCAGCATGGGCCCGGCTTTGAGCCACTCTTCGGGGCTGTCCCATTGGAACATCTTTTGCATGGCCATTGCATCGGCCTGCCCCCAAAAGAACCCCTTGCGCGTAAAAATTCTCTGCGCCTGCTCCAAACCCATGGTCTCTATCAAATCCCGACGGAACTGTCCGAGGGATCCCAAGTCATGCAAAATTAGACGCCGACCCTGGATCGCGACACGTCCGTGCTCGAATTCCATCAATTCCGCCAAGTTTAAGTCGGCTGCCTTCATGGGGATTCTATCATTTTGATTGTCCTAACAACATAATGAGAGCCTTCCCGAGGATCAACTTAATATGAAAACTATTTGTATCTTATTTATTATAAACAGGTTAATATATGTTGTTAATGTTTGGCATCATGTTTGCTTTAGTACTTTTCAAAGCCGGTTTACGTAGGGAATGGTGGCGGAACCCGCTTATTAATAGCAACCAAAGAGATAAAAGGACGAAAATGAGCCTTAAATTCACCATCACTGAGGAAGCCAATAGGCTGCACACTCATCGTATTACGGATCTTTGCGATTACTTAACCGCTAAGGTTCTTGATCCGTTTTGTGCACGCCAAGGTGTTCGCTGGGATTGTCGTTTCAAGGAATTCTTCACACATCAACGGGATTGCGATCCCTTTGAACCTACCGGGACGATTGTTTTCTATCCGCCCTTGATGTTTGCCGGACAGATTGGCGAGATGGAATCTGAAATCAAGCAGGAGCTGAACCGTTTGGGCATCAAAACAGCCGCTTTCGAGTACGATTGCGTCCCCGGTACCCAGACTGCAAAGGAGATCCGCATCCCCATCCTGCAGAATCCAACAGCCCAAAGCGGACCGCCGGAGGTGAATCTGAGCCGCAGCACAGGTAATATTGTTCTGCGCGACCTCTTGGGAATCCCTGCATCCAATGGCTCCTATGTATTTTCTGCTGAGGATGTTCTGAATAAGGTTCCCACGATCACTGATCAGCAGATCGAGACAGTCACCGCAGCTCCCATGGTGGACCCTGCGGTTAAGAAGATCAAGAAGACGGCCAATCCCATTACGTTGAAATCGATTCGCCGGAGTTTGGAAGAGCTGGCCCAGTTTGCCCGGTGGGCAACTCGCCATAATTATCACCATTTACAAGCCTGCTGAAGGAGCGGCTCATGATGCTCTCGGGTGGAGATAAGCCCTCCGCCCGAGACGTCTTTGGATCTTGTTGTTGTTCTTTGGAACCTTGTGGGTCATGTAACCCGGCTTTGGGATCAATCCAGGCCGATGACCGGACAAGGGGTTGGTATTTGACAGGGCCGAAAGGCTTTGTCGGGCATTTAGAGGGACATTTTGGTTGCTATGGTTCCTCTTTCGCGGCAGGGAGCGGTGAATCCCCGCTCCCTGCTTAGCCCGCCATGCGGGCAATGCCTTTTGAGCCAACCATACATGGACTTTTGGTGAATGCGTTCCTGGATTGGGCTAATCCATGCAACACCAGAAAACTGAGGGCGCCGCACACACGGTGCCCTCTTCTTTTTCCCATAATCGCACTTTACGCTTTCTTGTCGCAGAACTGCCTCCTCCCCCTGTTTCCGTTTTCCATTCCTCCGTTTTTGAATCCGACTATCAAAATGATAGTGCACACTGTTATCGTTAGAAAAAGTCCCATTGGGGCGTGTTCCTTGGCATTATCCTGTTGTCTGGCTTTTCTTTCATTAATATGGCCCAAAAAGCCGCTGGCGTGAGGAGTGCAGTTGCATAAGGCGCGGAAACCGTTTAGAACGGAACGCAAACCACAATGAAAATTAAATTCATTTTCCTGATCTGTCTCATGGCGATCATCAGCATGGTCTCTGCTGATACCCAAGGTTTTCTGAAGACAAGCAAGCAACGGATTGTCGATGGCAAGGGCGAAGAGGTCCTGTTGCGGGGCATGGGGTTGGGCGGGTGGATGCTCCAGGAAGGCTACATGCTGGGCATCAACAAGATCGGCACGCAACACTCCATCAAGGCGCGCATCACGGACCTGATCGGCCCCGAGGATTGCGCGCGGTTCTACGATCTATGGCTTCAAAACCATATGACCAAGGCCGATGTGGATTTGCTGGCCCGATGTGGTTTTAACAGCATTCGCCTGCCCATGCATTACAACCTGTTCACGCCTCCCATTGAAGCTGAACCAGTTCAAGGGCAAGTTACATGGCTTAATCAAGGATTTGAACTCACCGACAGGCTCCTATCCTGGTGTAAGGAAAACCACATGTATCTGATCCTGGATTTGCATGCAGCCCCCGGCGGACAGGGTAAGGATGCGAATATTTCGGATTATGACCCAGCCAAGCCGTCCCTGTGGGAAAGTGAAGCCAACAGGCATAAAACGGTGGCGTTGTGGCGAAAATTGGCCGAGCGATATGCCCACGAAACCTGGATTGGCGGCTATGACCTTCTGAACGAACCCAATTGGACTTTTGAAGGCAAGGACAAGAATGGCCGCGAGGACAAAACCAACCAACCCATCTGGGCCATCTATCAGGAGATCACCCAAGCCATTCGCCAGGTCGATAAGAACCACATCATCATTATTGAAGGAAACGGCTGGGGTAATAACTACAATGGTTTTCCAGGTCCCTGGGATGATAACATGGTGCTCAGTTTTCATAAGTACTGGAATCCCAACACCCAGGAGGCCATCAGCAGCCATCTGGCCCTGCGCGAAAAATACAACCTCCCTCTTTGGCTGGGCGAAAGTGGGGAAAACAACAACCAATGGTTCAAGGAATGCACCGCGTTGGTCGAGAAAAACCACATCGGATGGGCCTGGTGGCCTCTCAAGAAAGTAGGATCCTCCTCCTGCCCCTTGACGATCCCCCGCTCGGATGATTTCAAAAAGATCGTGGATTACTGGAACAACAAGGGTGAGAAACCGTCGGCCGAGATGGCCAAAAAGGCCCTTTTCGACCTGGTGGAACAATTGAAGACGGACAAATGCCGTTTCAACAAGGAAGTCACGGATGCCTTGATTGGCGGACACTAGGATACCCCCCCAGTTCAGACATTCACAAGCGCACTTGCCTTTAGAGTTCAAATAGTCATGCTCCCGGAAATCGAATCGGAGCAATCAAGTTTGGATATGATCAACGACACACGAATATCGCGCCGCCAAGCCCTGGCAGGGGGCGCCTTACTGGCCGCCGCGACAAGTTTTTTTCCCCAGACCGCGGCTGCCGCCAACGAATCGTCCTCGAAAAAGAGCCCCTTTGTTTTTTGTCTGAACACAGGGACCCTGCTTGGACATAAATTGGGCATTGTGAAGGAGATCGAGATCGCCACCCAGGCTGGATATCAGGCCATCGAACCGTGGGTGGATGCGATTGATCGTTATGCCAAGGCGGGTGGCTCGCTCAACGAACTCAAACAACGCATTCAGGACGCGGGATTGACGGTCGAAAGTGCCATCGGCTTCCCGGAATGGGTGGTCGATGACGACGAACGCCGAGCCAAGGGACTGGAACGCGCCAGATACGAGATGGATCTAGTCCTCAAAATTGGTGGAAAACGGCTTGCAGCCCCCCCATCAGGCGCAACGGATAAACCAGGACTTGATTTGAATCGGGCGGCTGAACGGTATCGCGCCCTGCTGGAGTTGGGAGACCAGATCGGGGTATTGCCGCAGTTGGAAGTATGGGGTTTCTCACAAAACCTGAACCGCTTGTCCACATGCACACAGGTGGCCATGGAAACAGGCCATCCCAAGGCATGCGTTCTGGCCGACGTCTTCCACCTCTACAAGGGTGGTTCACGATTCGAAGGTCTAAACCTGTTGAGCGGCAATGCCATACAGGTTTTCCACATGAACGATTACCCGAATGACCCACCCCGTGATAAAATCAATGACGGGTATCGAATCTTCCCTGGCGATGGCATCGCTCCCATGGACATGATCCTGCGCACCTTGGCTGCACAGGGAGGCACCAAGATCCTTTCCCTGGAAATGTTCAATAAAAAGTACTGGGAACAGGACGCGCTTGAGGTCGCCAAAACCGGCTTGGCCAAGATGAAAGCTGCAGTCGAAAAAGCCGGGTAACCCCCTCAACACCACTCGGTTTTCACTTCCTTGTGATAATTGAGCAAAACCTCGACGATCTGGTCGAGGACACTTCGGCGAATGGACACGCTCCGAGGCAACAGGGGATTCTGATAAAAGGGATTCACCTTTTCGCCTGCCAGGAAAAAGATGGAATCGGCATGAAGCAGTTCGCGGGTTAGGAGGACAGCACCGTTGTGATCATCCGGCAGGTTGCGCTCTTCGCCCTGGCACTGCTGGAGCAACTGAAGGGTCTTGGCCAGAGTCAATATGCCTTCCGTCAGCAGATCGACTCCCGGCAAAATACCGATCGGAGGCAGGTCATCCCGAAGGGTCGTCATGTCCGTCTCGATGAGAGACCCCACCTGTTGTGCCACGATATTGCCTGTGGTGCCGCCGCACACGACCTTGCGGCCGTTGAACTTGAGGAGGCGATCGACAAATTCCTGATCTTTTAATTTATCAGCCGGCGGTCCCGTAAACACCATCAACCGGTTCGGAAAACGAGCCATGATCCCCACAATGGTGGCGTCATCACCCACGTTTGCGCCATAAAGGGACTGGGTCTTGCGCAAAACGCTTTTGACCAAATCCTCTGAGGAATACACTTGGAGGTTGGTCATGCGTTCAAGAAACACGCCAACCTGATCCCAACCCCACCCAAAATTCATGGAGACACCCATGCCGGCATATAAAACGCCATCGGTTGCGAGCACGAGGAAATCGCCCCGGTTGAGGGTGCCTTCGGAAATGCTTAGTTTTTTACCCTGGATGATATCGTTATGTAGCTCCAGACGAGTGAGTTTGCCCTGTTGAAGGTAGAAAGCGGCCGGACTGTCGAAATTGATGACCTTGAATTGACCACTGGCATGCTCGATTTCAATGATGATGAATGTCGAATAGGCAATCTTGCGCACCTTGCACATGGGCAGGGTGCCGATCACCGTTTCGATCACATCACGCAAGGCGGCATTGGCCCGGAGCATCGATACAATGATCTCCGTGGTCAACCGCGCCAGAATGTTGGCCTTTACACCACTGCCCAGACCATCGGAAAGCACCACAATCGTTTTATCCGGCGTGCGCAGGACCTTGACCTGATCGCCGCACAACTCCTCGCCATGCCGGTTAAGACTGGCGCTGCAGATGTCGTAAAACGTGGTGAGCTCAGGCGTGTTCACGGCGGAGCATTTCCAGGAGACGAAGCAGGCTGACCTTGGTTTCGGCGGTGGTTTCCCCCAGGAGACCCGCAATTTCCTGGGCCACATTCATCTGTTTATCAACGACCTGGCGCACCTCCTGAATGGCCTGGCGGCGCAGGGCCTGCATTTCCTGCTGCTGCTTCCACTCAGTGGTCATATCCACAAAGATGCATGCCACGACCTGCTCGCCTGGCACGGGGAAAATGACCTTGCGAACATAGAGATCGTATTGGGGAAAGGACTGCTCCTGGCCCAGGACCTCAACCTGCTCAGTAAAAGACTTTTGGAAATCACGCAGGTCCCCCACCAACTCGGATGCATGGCGCCCACTGAGGGCTTCGAAGGTGGTCTTGAACATGCGGCACAAGGCGCGGTTGGCGAGGATGATCTTCATGGATTCATCCAGCACCAAAAGTCCGTTGGGATCGTAATCCCAGAGCAACTTCCAAAGGGCGGTATCGGCTTCCATATCAATCCATTTTCACTCGGGGAAGGATTTCCGTGGCGAATCTTTCCTCTATGTTTTCAGCGGTGAGATGGGTCAGGACCATCTCTCCCAGTTTGAGAGAGCGCCCATGCTCGCAATGCTCCAGACAAAAAGCGCCTTTGAGTTCGAGGCGATCCTCCAGATGATGCTTTTTTATAAGGGCCTCCAAGAGCGGAATGAGCCGAAACCCGCCCAACTGGTGGCAAGCGGACCCCATACATAGAAAAAGCGTCTGTTTGCTGCTCATGTGCTGGAACTGATCGGTTTGTATAGATTTACAAATGAAAAGGAAACCGTCAAGTGCGAGGATTAACAGATCTCATTCCGGCTCCCCTCAGCAAATGCCCCCCCCAACGCGCCCAACGGATGCCGTCCTCCTGCTGTTTTCCCGTTGCCGGGGTTCGTTTACCTCGCTAATCTAAGAGCCAATGAAGCATCAGCTTGATTTTGAAAAGCCGATCCTCGAGTTACAGCGGAAACTGGATGAGTTAAAAAAACACCAGGAAGATCATTCGCTGGAAATCAGCCTGGATGAGGAAATTCACCAGATCGAAAAGAAAATCGAGGAAACGCGCAAACAGATCTATGCCGATTTGACCGCCTGGCAACGGGTCCAACTGGCCCGTCATCCCAAGCGGCCCTATGTGCTGGATTATCTGCGCATGGCTTTTTCGGACTTTTGTGAACTCCATGGTGATCGCCTGTATGCGGACGATCATGCCATCGTCGGTGGATTTGCCCGGTTGCATGACCGCAAGGTCATGGTGATTGGGACTCAAAAAGGCCGTGACACCAAGGAAAACATACGCCGCAATTTCGGATCCGCACATCCGGAGGGTTATCGTAAAGCGTTGCGCCTGATGCGTATGGCTGAAAAATTCGGACTCCCGATCATCACTCTGATCGACACCGCCGGTGCCTACCCTGGCATTGGGGCTGAAGAACGCCACATTGCTGAAGCAATCGCAGTCAACCTGCGTGAAATGGTGCTGCTGGACACCCCCATCGTAGCCACGGTCATCGGGGAAGGCGGCTCCGGGGGAGCGCTGGGCATTGGGGTGGCTGATCGTGTTCTGATCATGGAGAACGCCTATTACTCGGTTATCAGTCCCGAGGGATGCGCCGCCATTCTGTGGAAGGAAAAATCTGCGGCAGGCAAGGCCGCCGAAGCACTCAAGATCACGGCCCGGCACTTGCTGGATTTGAAGCTGGTGGATGATATTGTGCCTGAACCCATTGGGGGAGCCCACAACGACCCTGAGACAGCGGCGGCCACACTGAAGATGAACCTTATCAAGCATTTGGATGAGGTATCAGCCATGCCCTCGGATCAACGTTTGAGGATGCGCTACGAGAAATTCCGTGCCTTTGGCCATTTCACCGAGAAAACACCCGTGGCGGCTGAACCTGCGGCTTAAGGCGAACCAAAAAAACGCTGAACCTTGTCACGACCCTATGACCGGTGAGAATCCACCACTCCTCATCGGTCTTTCTGAAGGAACTCGTCTGACAAGCGTTCGGTGAAACTTGATTTAGGCTTTGGAATATCATCGCCGCCGTGATAACCTTCGGATTGGGTGGTGTTTTTGTGCAACACATTGAACGACAATATTTAGATGGCGCAGGGTTAGCATTGCGGCAGTTGGAACGTCATGATGACAGGGTTGAGGGTAGAACATACCTGAACATCCCTTCTCATTGTGCAGCGTTCAGCCAGGGATGCGTCACTTCCCTGGTATCTCAGTGTCCATGATGATGGTATGGATGGGTCGACACAACTGATGGGGCTTGGGATAGTGGGTGCCCTGGACCACGAAGTGCTTAAGAAGTGGATTCCCTTTTTCAGCGGAATCACCTATCGCACTTACATTGTCTGCTTCCTTCTCAGCCTGGCCACCACATGGATATTGACACCGTGGGTGGCGCGTTTGGCGATCAGGGTTGGTGCGGTGGACCGTCCGCGTCTGCGCAAGGTCCATACCCGAACCATGCCTCGTTTGGGCGGGTTGGCCATTTTCGTCGGCATGTGGCTGCCATTGTCCCTGTTGTTGTTTTACACCAACTCCATCAGCCTTACGGTGCAAAGGAATGTCCTCCAGCTTTATATGATCGGGGGAGCTGGTTTGAGCATGCTCCTATTAGGAGCGTTTGACGACAAATATGACCTTCGTCCACGGCATAAGCTGCTGGGACAATTCACCGTTGCCATCATTCTGGCCCTTCTGGGAGTGCGCTTTCAAATCATGGAACTGCCTTGGGGAACGGTCCTTAGCTTTGGATGGCTGAGTACGGTTGTCTCTGTGATCTGGATTGTCGGGGTCATCAACGCCATCAACCTAATTGATGGCATTGACGGCCTGGCCGCAGGGGTGGCGTTCTTTCTGGCTGTAACCAACGGCATCATTGCGTTGATCCATGGGCATGTGCTCTGGGCGGTGGTCATGTGTTCGATGGCTGGCGCGTGTCTGGGATTTCTACGGTACAACTTCAATCCTGCCACCATCTTTCTAGGCGATAGCGGTTCGCTATTCCTGGGGGCAACGTTGGTGGTTAGTTCCATACTCTGCAACACCAAGGCCTCGATGGTGTCGTCCTTGCTGATCCCCACCTTGCTGGTGGGCTATCCGATCATTGACACGTTTTTGGCCATCATGCGTCGGCTCCTGCGAGGCAAATCCATTTTTTCGGCCGATGCCGGGCACATACACCATCGTCTGCTGGCCAAGGGATTGGATCATGGCGCGGCAGCCTTGGTCATTTACGCTGTATGCATCATGTTCTGCCTGGCGGCGTTGGCCATGACGATGCAGAACAACGTTGGCATGGCGGTGGGCGTGGTGCTCATTGGCGGTTTGATGGCAGCCGGGCTCTGGTACCTTGGCTACCTGGATTACTTTACAACCTCCAAATTCTTCGTGGAACGGCAGAACTACCAGAATGCCTATCTATCGGCAAAGAAAGCGCGTTTCAAAATAGCCGGCGCACTCAACCGGGAGGCCATTGTGGCGCATCTTTGCGAAGCATCCCTGGCATTTGAAATCAGCCATCTCAAGCTCAGCATGCCTGCACGAAA
>CAZIDG010000104.1:0-13387 GCA_964538065.1 uncultured Verrucomicrobiota bacterium | reverse complement strand
CATCGGCAACCGGTGTTCCGCTGAGAGCTGAGCATGATACAAAAACATGGCCAGATAAACGTGGTCTGTTCCTTGGATGTTCATTGGAACACGCATGGTCGGTGCGTGTGCGATGAACGAATGCACCGCATGGTCGGTAGGCACGATGATACAGGTGCCCACCGGTTGCTCGCCCAGATAATCCTCCAGAATTCTCTTCTGAACACGTTCCATGACGTGTCTTCCGAAGAAGCGAACGACCGCCAAGTCCATGCCCGCATCCATCAGTCCGAACGAATTCCCCGCCGTAGCCACACAATCGAAAGACGGCAATTCCTCGAAACGACCGCAAACTACCTGCACCTCAGGGTGCAAACGAAATTGCCAGCGAAGGACATCGCACAATTCCTTACCTCTATCCACGAGAATTAGTCGCATAAAATCTCACCGGGGTGATTGATTTCGAATCGCCTGAAATTCGCGCTTCAACAATTCTTGGTAGTCTAGAAGGAAGAAGGAAACGGCGTGGTCTGGCTCAAGCAGAAGTTTTTGTCTCAGGAGGAATTGCCCCTTGTATTTTTCTTCTTCAGGCCGAGCGTGCTTGTGATTCAACTTCGCAAGGAGAATCGTGCGGACATCTTCCAACCAAGGAAAATCGTTCGCCTTGAGCTGAACTGCAGTAATTGATTGCTCCGCTGTGAAAAAATCCGATTCCAACTCTGCAGTCAGTCCAGCCAACTGCATGCTTTGGAATCCTGTCGGCATGTTCTGCTTTGACCATTCCTGTATTGAGCACCGAAGATTCTCTTCAAACGGGGCAAAGTCTGAATTGCGGTAACAGTTCAAAAAAGCCTTTTGCCTTTCAAAATCGTAATCTGCCAATCTTGCGGCTGCGTCGTTTGTGATTTGTAGCACCTCCGAATAATCACGTTTCATCCACGCAAAGCAGACCAAGTAGTTCCATGTCTGCCCGAAGAATGGCAAACCGCGGATGTAAAGAAAATGGTCGTCGGCAATCCCCAAGTCAAAATAGGCTTTGAAAATTGGCCGGATGCAGTTCAATCCGCGTTCTGAGAAGTTCCAGAGATACGCATATCGGGCCTGCGCCAAAGCCCATGTCGCCGGAATTTGCGGAAAGGAACAAAGCTCGAAATTTCGGAATGCCTGCTCAATGTCACCTCGATTGACTTGCTCTTGGGCGAGGGAAAAACGAATCATTTGCGATTCGGGAAAGAGTTCAGCGGCCGCTTGAAATCGTTTTAGCGCAAGGTCCGCGTCGCCACGGCGCATGGCCTCAATTCCCATTAGGTGATGCCAGGATTCCTTCTCGCGCTCAGTCAAACTCTTGTAATCAAACCTCTGAAGCGAAGATTCTATTTCGGTACCGCGTCTTTCACGATGAAGCTTGTTCGCCAGATCCTCCACCCTGTTGGTTGAGGGGGTGGCGGGTTCGGGCTTTTTCTTGAACCAGATCATAATATCGTCCTAATCAGCCATCGTTGACCAGCATGCCCAACGGTCCACGCTGCCCGCTTAAAATGTAATCCGCCCGGCCGTTGGAACCCGACAGTTTAAAAAGCACCTCTTCGGTGTTTAGCAGATTCCATCGGCTGAACTCCAATTCTTTGTCTATCGAGACCCGCGTGAATGCTTCATTCGTCATCGCACCGGCATCGCGGAGATTAAACAGCATTTTTGACCTTTACGCAAACCAAACCGAAACGGATTTGTGCCGCCATTGTGATTTCGCACACTGCCGGCGGGCCACCGCCAATACACCAGCCAATTGCCTCAAGAGGCGGGAGCGGATTGTCTGTGTGTGACTGGTGATCTCAGGACTCAAACCGCTGATATTCCCTTCCGACTCTTGGAGCACAAATATTCAGGCCGAATTTTGTCTGCCTTCTGTTTTACAGGACTATTTCGTTGAGGGTGAAATTCTGTTATTAGCGTTTGTGAATGCTGGCACAAAAACCTCTTCCACAATTCCAAATCTGTCTCTCTCGTGGTCGAACCCGAAACGCAGCACTGGATGTTGAAGGATAAACGATGTCACTTCCGAACCACATTGTCTTGGAATGGTCGACGGGGGTATAAGCCGTAGTTCCAATTGTAGTTCTTTCGTTTGTTTCCCCTTGTTCCACACGTAGGTTCTCTCCCATGAAACGGGATCGCTCGTATCAGGGTTGTAAACATAACCGTTCAAGTCAGCTTCAAAGATTGTCACTATTTCTGAATTCGAAACAGCAAGAATCTCGAGTTTCTGAACATAAACGAAAGTTCCGCGTCCTTCTCCTCGCTCCAACACAATCTCCTCAACCCCATCGCCATTCGCATCGACTCCGTAAACACGGAATGCGCCGTAGGCCGCCACAAAATGTAAATCGCAGCCGTGAGTCTTTGGAAGAATGCTGAGTGTAAACTCGTCCTCAATGAAGGATACCGACGGTTGCCGCTCTTCAACCTCAGCACGGTTTGTGTACGTTTGCGATATAATCAGGGAATCGCCTCTGCTTTTCGAAGTCCATCTGCCTTTTAGAACGCCGGGTGCAGTTAGGGATTTCTGCGGAACAAATGCGGATTCCCTTTGTATCAATCTATTCGCTCCGGCAGCCATGGAGCCAAATGTCGGCATTGCGGATGTTTCGCCCGATTGAGCTGAAGCTAACAGCCAACTCGATACCCCAAGAACAACGAGTAATAATGATAATCTCATATGAAAACTCCTACTGGTGTTTTTCCCAATAAACCTCCAGCCGCCCACCGGTAAATCTTTCCTTGCCAACTCCCCCGGTCACGGTTGCATTAATCAATTGAATCCGTACTGAATCGCTGGAATCTCGGACCGGGATCAATCGAACATCCGGAAAGGTCAGCGTACGATGAGACCAAGCCGATATCTGGCACGGTTGTGCACCGTGCCAATTTCCAGCGGGATAGAGCAAGTTTTCTTTGTCATGCCCATTAAACACTTCAACCTCCCAGCCCAATTCGCAGCGTACCACTCGAACAGAGTATCCTGAATTCAACTGATGACGGAAGACACTGTTTGTAGCTGTAAGGCTGCATGAAAGAACAGGCTTTTCGACACGCCCTTCCATCGTTGCAGTCACGCAAACTAAAGTTAGGAATATTTGAACGATATATTTATGCATTGGAATGGCTCCTTAAAAAGGACGGCTATGCCCCAAACCATCCGACCAGACACGCGGCCGATCCGGGAGGCGGCGAGGGAGGGACATTTTTGCCTTTGCCCGCGCGCGGCGCTCGTTTACCGTCATTCTGTGAAGGCGCTGACTTCATATACTTGTAAACTGGATGATACGCGTGCCGCGGAACTTCGCCACTATTTGCGTGATAATGGCTTCGAGTTCCGCGAGGTCCCGTATGCGCGTTATGCGGCGGGCAACGCCCGGGTCAACGTCGTCTTCTACGAAAGCGGCAAACTTGTGGTCCAGGGCAAGGGCACGCAGGAATTTGTCGAGTTCACGCTTGAGCCGCGCATCCTCAAGGAAGCCCGGCTGGGCTACGAGGCCGTGCTGAACCCCGAGATGCTCCTGCCGCGCATTGGTGTGGACGAAAGCGGCAAGGGCGATTTCTTCGGTCCCCTATGCATTGCAGGCGTTTATGTCAACGAGCAGGTCGTCAAAGCGTGGGCCGATGCCGGGGTGCAGGACTCCAAAAACATCGGCAGCGACAAAAAGATCGCCGATCTGGCCAAGCTCATCCGCGAGACGCCCGGCTGCGTTTGCAGCGTGGTGCCCATTGGCAACGAAGCTTATAACCGGTTGTACACCAAGATGCGGTCGGTCAATACCGTGCTCGCCTGGGGCCATGCCCGCGTGATCGAAAACCTCATGGGTGTTCGCTACCAGATGAATCCGGTGCCAGTGCGTGCCATCAGCGACCAGTTTGCCCATAGCAAGGACGTCATAGCCCGCGCCCTCATGAGCCTGGGTCGCGAGATTGAGCTCGTTCAGCGCCACAAAGCGGAATCAGACCTTGCGGTGGCCGCCGCCTCCATCCTGGCCCGGCATGAATTTGTCACCCGTCTGGCCCGGTTGGAGAAGGATCTGAACGTCAAGCTGCCCAAGGGTGCCTCGGCTGCGGTAGATGCTGTCGCCAAGCAACTTGTGGAACAGCGCGGCGTGGAAACCCTGAGCAAAATCGCCAAAATGCACTTCCGCACCGCCTTGCGCGCCCAAGGCCTCCCCGAGCCCCCTCGCGTCGAATGGCGTAAGCCATCAAAATCATCGTAACACATTCTTAGTGTGTAGTTTACTTTACTGCAAGTCCACGCCTCTGAGCAGGCTCGGATCCATGCCCATGATGCAGGCAGTGTAAAAACAGCGGCCAGGGGTATTCGCTGTAACAATCATTTTCACAAAACAGCCATAATGGGTCATAATCCCATAATAAAACGACTTATTAACATTTCTACATCGTTACCGAATCATAAATAATCAGCATCGTATTTTCTCATTTTTCCACCCCCCGCCACTGGTGCCTTGCTTTTATGGAGTTCATGGCCCGATGGATCCAAGGCATAATTCTATTGTGGAGGTCGCGCCCCTCTCATGTCTCCCAATCCAGCGCAGGGGGTGCACCTTGGAATAGTTCATTCTTTTATGAAGCGTCTTTTTTTGTTTGCCGTCTAACAGTCTTGGGTGAGATTGGTAACGAACGTTGGAGGATGGTGTTTAGATTAGCTGGAGCCAAAAGAATCACATGAAAAGAATCATCATTTGCTTGTGCGGGGCGCTGTTGCTTTCCCAGCAGGCGCAGGCGCGCGTTAAGCTGGTGGCCCTGCCCGAACGGGCTCGCGTGGTGGTATCCCTGGCGCATCCCAGCGCCACATTGGTCGAGGAAGAGCGCGTGCTGACCTTGCAGAAAGGGGTTAACCAGGTGGATTTCTCCTGGCAGGGGGTCAACATCGATTCCTCATCCATTCAATTGAGGATGCTGGGCCACGCCGACAAGGTGACCCTTCTGAATACAAGCTATCCGCCCAACGAAAACGCCCTGGTCTGGGCAGTGAGCACACCCGAGCCCATGGAGGAGCGGGTACGCATTTCCTACCTGCTGCAAGGGTTGAACCGCGAGGTGGTCTATAAGGCAGTGGCCGAGCCGGATGAAAAGGCCCTGACCCTGCGCAATTATCTCCGCCTGCGCAACGATTCGGGCGAGGATTTGACCGATGCCGAGGTGTCCATTGGATACGGTGCCGATTTTAAGAAAACCATAGCACATGGCGAAATTCTGGAGATGCTTTCCGAACGGATTGCGGATATTTCCATCAAGAAGGTGCTCACATGGGATTCCGCGACGCTGCCCTGGGATCCCGAGTACGAGAAGGCCACCGTGGGCATCCCCTTGAACTACGTGATCAAGAACGATTCGGCTTCCAAGCTGGGCTCGCACACGCTCCTGCCGGGAAAGGCACGCATCTTTTTGAAGACCAAGGAGATGGCCGATGACGGCAGCAAGGCGGGCGAAGGCGTGGCCTTTACCGGGGAGGATTGGGCTGCCCTCACTCCGGTGGATCGCGAGTTGAAGCTGTTTATTGGCCAGAGCCGCGATATCAAAGTGGTGCAGCGCAAGGTCAAGGACGACAAGACCAACCTGCGCCGCAACAATGCCAACGCCCTGGTGATGTGGGACACCGATGAGGTCTATCGCATCGAGATCGAGAATTTCAAATCCAGCGATGTGGATGTGGTGCTTGTGGAGCATGTGCCGGGCTACTGGAAGATGGTCGAAAACAGCCATCCCGACCAATTCAAGAAAAAGGACGCCACCACCTTTGAATATCATCTGAAATTGGCCAGGGAAACGACCGGCGAGAAAAAGACCGTGGTCAATTTCCAGATCAACCGGCTGAACGTCCAGCCACAGGATCAGCCTGTTAAATAACTCCGATTTCTTCCAACCATGAATACGAGACCCTTCCTGTATGCCGGTGCGAACCGGCTCGAGGGTGCCATGAACATCCGTAGTGGCGCTGCTGGTGGCGGTAAGCCAGCGCGTCGATCCTGGCGAGGGCTGCAGGGTTTGAGAGCCTTCGTCTTCCTTGGCGTGGCGGCCGTCTGTTTGGGTGCGGCCGCCACTGCCCAGGCCCGGGTGAATGTGGTGACGCTGCCGGGACGCGATTCGGTGCAGTTGACCATTTATAATTCCGCCGATCTGACGCTCGTGAAGGAAACGCGTGTCCTTACCCTGCGCAAGGGGATCAACCGTCTCGAATTTTCCTGGGCGAATACCTTGATCGATCCCACGTCCGTCGAGTTTCGAGCCCTCACGCATGCCGATGAGGTGGATGTGCTGGATGTGAGTTTCCCCCCGCGCGTCACCAACACATTGGAATGGCGCGTGAAAAGCGAGGTTGCGGGCGAAGTCACCGTGGAAATCCGCTATTTCACCAGCGGCATCACCTGGGCGGCCGACTACGTGGCCGAGGCCAATCGCAACGAGACCAAGGCCAGCCTGGCGGGCTCAGTGCGTGTAACCAATAGGAGCGGCGAGGATTACGAAAACGCCCAGGTCCGGCTCATCGTGGGCGTCATTCGCCTGGTGGAGGATATCGCGCACCTGGCGCAAAACTGGCGTCCGCAGGCTGTGCCGTCTTCTGCGCCCGCGCCTGTGCAGGAAGGTGTCAAGATGCGTGCCCCGATGGCTGTGGCAGCAGGCATGATGGTTGCGGATGCCCTCGCCTTGGAAAAACCGCGTGAAATCATCAAGGAAGGCTTGTCCGAGTATTTCATGTACACGGTCGAAGGGCGCGACACCATCCCCAACGGCTGGTCCAAAAAACTTCCCTCGTTCAAGACGGCCGATATCCCGATCACCAGCCTCTACAAGTTCGAGCAGGAGCAGTGGGCAGACCAGGTCATACGCTTTTACCGGTTCAAGAATGACGAGGCCAGCAAGCTGGGCAAGGAACCCCTGCCTGATGGCGCGGTGCAGGCCTTTCGCCTGGCCGCTGATGACGGCTCGTATGCCTATGTGGGCGGCACGTCGGTGAAGTACATCCCCATCAAGGAGCAGGTGGACCTTGAATTTGGCGCGGACCAGGAGGTCCTGGTCAAGCCCAAGCTCATGGATTGGACCAAGACCGACATCCGGTTCGACCAGGATGGCAATGTGGCGGGGTGGACGATCAAGGAACGCTGGGAAATTGAGGTGCGGAACAGCAAGGACATCGACGTCGTGCTTGATATCCGGCGCAATTTCGAAGGCGACTGGTCGATGACCACCGAGGCGGCCTATGAGAAGGTGGATGCCACCAAGGTGAAGTTCAACGTGCCTCTCAAGCCGCGCGAGAGCAGAACGCTCAGCTACGAACTCACCACCCGTTACGGTTTGAATGTGGCGAAATGACCGGCGGTGTGCCGGGGGGCAAAGGAACAACATGAAACGACTGCGCCAGGGAATGCTCATTGCGGCGACCGCGTGGCTCATGATGGCCACGATGGTTCAGGCGCGCATCAATGTCGTAAACCTGCCGGGCCGGGACTCCACGCAGTTGACCATCTACAACTCGGTGGACCTCACCATGGTCAAGGAAACCCGCCATCTCACCCTGCGCAAGGGCCTCAACCGGCTGGAGTTCTCCTGGGCCAACACGCTCATCGATCCCACCTCCGTGGAGTTCCGTGCGCTCGACCACGCGGACCAGGTGGAGGTGCTCGATGTGAGTTTTCCGCCGCGTGTCACCAACACCCTCGAATGGCGCCTCCAGAGCGAGTATGCCGGCGAGGTCGAAGTGGAAATTCGTTATTTCACCAGCGGCATTTCCTGGGCGGCGGATTATGTGGCCGAGGCCGCACGCCACGAAAACGAAATGACGCTCGAAGGATTGGTGCGGGTTACCAACCGCAGTGGAGAGGATTATGAGAATGCCCAAGTGCGCCTGGTGGTGGGCGTGATCCGGTTGGTGGAAAACATTGTGGACCTGGCCCGCCGCGAAGAAGCCGAGATGACGGACAAGGACGCTTCCAAAGTCGCGAGGAAGGTTGAAACCAAACGCAAGGCGGGCGTGGCGATGGGACGGGCCGTCACGCTTTACGGGATGGCCGGAGCTGCCAAGAAGGAAATCACCAAGGAGGCCATGTCCGAGTATTTCCTCTACACGGTGGAAGGGCGCGACACCATTCCCGATGGCTGGGCCAAACGTCTGCCGTCCTTCAAAACGGCCCATGTGCCGATGATCAGCCTCTACAAATTCGAGCAGGAGCAGAACAATGCGCAGGTCATCCGCTACTACCGGTTCAAGAATGATGAAGCCAGCAAGCTGGGACGGGAACCGCTGCCGGATGGACGCGTCATGGCGGTGCGCCAGGCCGCCGAGGATGGCTCGCTCGCCTTCGTGGGCCAGACGCAGGTGAAGTACATCCCCGTCAAGGAACAGGTCGATATCGAGCTGGGCCCCGACCAGGAGGTGCAGGTCAAACCGGTGATGATGGATTACGCCAAGACCGATATTCGTTTTGACAACAAGGGCAACGTGGCGGGGTGGACGATCACCGAACGATGGGAGATCGAATTGCGCAACAGCAAGGACATCGGCGTGACGGTGGACCTGCGCCGCAATTTCGCGGGCGATTGGTCGCTCCAGACCGATGCCGCGTATGAAAAGGTGGACGCCCGAAAGATCAAGTTCATGGTGCCGCTCAAGGCCCACGAGGCGCAGACCCTCCGCTACGAGGTCACCACGCGCCATGGTCTGAATGCCACAAAATAAGCCAGAAATGGCAGGCGGGGGCAGTCGCGTGAGCGGCCCGATGGGCGTCAGGGATTTTACATGAGAATATGGAGATGGATGATGGTCGGCGTGGCCGCATGGTGTATGGCGGCATCGAGCCAGGCGCGTGTCAATGTCGTCACGCTCCCCGGCCGTGACTCCACGCAATTAACCATCTACAACTCCGTGGACCTCACGATGGTGAAGGAGACCCGGCATCTGACCCTGCGCAAGGGTCTCAACCGCCTGGAGTTTTCCTGGGCCAACACGCTCATCGATCCCACTTCTGTCGAGTTTCGCGCGTTGACTCACACGGATGAAATCGAGGTGCTGGATGTGAGTTTCCCTCCACGCGTCACCAACACGCTCGAATGGCGGCTCCAGAGTGGCTATGCCGGCGAGGTGGAGGTGGAAATCCGCTATTTCACCAGCGGCATCTCCTGGCAGGCCGACTACACCGCCACGCTTGCCCGGGACGAGAGCCGGATGCAATTGGAGGGGGCGGTGACCGTTCACAATCGCAGTGGCGAGGATTACAACCAGGCCCAGGTCCGGCTGATTGTGGGCGTGGTGAGACTCGTCGAAGACATCGCCCGTCTGGCGCAGGTTCGCAGGACCAATGACCTCGCGCCGCTCAAACTCAACCTGCCGCTGCCTGCATATATGGGGGTACCCGTTCAATATTCGGATTTCTATTATCACTTGGAGAAAGCCCCGAAACAGATCACCAAGGAGGCCATGTCCGAGTATTTCCTCTACACGGTCGAAGGGCGTGAGGACATCCCGGACGGCTGGTCCAGGAAACTACCTTCCTTCCAGGCCCGTGACATCCCGGTGACCAGCTACTATAAATACGAAAAGGAGGCCTTCAAAGAGGATGTCATCCATTGCTATCGCTTCAAAAACGACACTGCGAGCCATCTGGGCAAGGAGCCTTTGCCCGATGGACGTGTCATCGTGGTCCGCTCGGCCCGGGATGACGGTACGCTGGAGTATGTCGGCGCCAAGCCGGTCAAATACATCCCCATCAACGAGGAGGTCGAATTGAACATGGGGCCCGACCCGCGGATCATTGTCCGTCCAGTGCTCATGGACTACGTGAAGACCGACATCCAGTTTTCCCAGGGTGGCGATGTGGCGGGATGGACCGTGCGCGAGCGATGGGAGATCGAATTGCGCAATAGCCGCGACATCGATGTGGTCGTGGACTTTCGACGCAGTTGCAAGGGCGATTGGTCATTGAGCACCAGCATGGATTTTGAGAAGATGAACGCGCGCAAGGTCAAGTTCGTGACGCCTGTGAAGCCCCGCGAAGGCAGAACGATCACGTATGACCTTGTGGTGAATCATGGGAATAATGCGAAACGTTAGCCAGTGCCTGATGGCAATGGCGGTGGCCCTGGCCCTTGCCGGGTGCGGACCCAGTGGCACGCCCGAGAGCCGCCATGCCGCGGCCAAGACCCTCTTTGAAGAAACCACCAGGAATTTCCACCTCCCCTCGGCGGAGGTTCCTCCGGCCGGGGCGACCCGGCTTCTGGAAAAAACCGCATCGGGTTACGAGAAGCTGCTCCGCCAATACCACGACCAGCCCTTCTGGTGCGCCCAGGCCTTGCGCAGCCTGGGCAACGTTCGAGCGGCCCAGGGGCGTTTGGAGGACGCAATCCGCCTGTACCGCCAGGTGGGCCAGGACTATCCCGACCAGAAATGGGAGGTCCTCCAGGCCATGAAATCTGCCGGCGATCTTCTGTGGGAAGCCAAACGCGTGGAGGAAGCGCGCGTGTTTTACCAGCAATTGATCACCCAGTTCGATCAGCCCGCGGCGCCCCAGGTGGTCCAGATCGTCCTGCGCGGCGCCCGGTCGCGCCTGGCTCAAGGCGCCACCACGGTGAAACCGGCCAAATAGCGGCGAAGATCACCGCGATCGATGGTCGCCAAGCGATCCGCCTGCTCCCCAGCAGGGATGGCTCAATTCAGTTTTAGCCTGATGCCATGCCCTGGGCTGGTGTTGAATGGCCCCTTCGGGGCATCCCAACCATGCGCCTGCAATACAACCATGCGCTTACAATGTCGGCATCCTCAGCGCCAACGGCGCGCCTTAGCCCAAGCCCAGGGCAACGCCCTGGGAAACCGTTCGATAAACCCCAATGAGTCCTGAAAGGACGGCCCAAATCATGCCCCAATCTCTCGCCCGCCTGCATGTGCATTTAATCTTCAGCACCAAAAATCGCGAACCCCTCCTGCTTGATACCGTGCGCGATTCTCGGCCACGCTACATGGCGATTGTCATTTAATGCTTCGGCGATGTCATCAAGGGCTTGCCAACGAAGCACACTTGAAAGTATGAACATTCAAAGGATATTTGGACGGATATATTTCAGGGACATTATCCGGGTTACCAATCAGGTGAATCATCGAAAAGACTGCGAGGCAAGCCATGAATGCGGACAATACAGATGCCAATCTACTATGCATGGAGAAAACAGTAATACAGCGCGTAATATCGTCCCTTGCCACCGGCAGAGAGTGCAAACTACGCGCTGTGGAGCTTTTGGAAACCCACGATGTTCCACACTCCTTACAGCATGTATTGCATTTGGCAAAACATGGTAACCCCGAAGTGAGAGCCCGTTCACTTCAGTTGCTGGGAAATTATAAATGCCGGCAGTCAGCAAGTGCCCTCGTAGGCGCACTACGTGATGCGGATATGCTTGTGAGGACTGCCGCTGCCGAGAGCATAGGGGACTTAAGACCGGCCGAAGGCTTCATGCCATTGGTCCGAGCGATGGACGACAAATCGCCATTTGTGCGAGCTGCGGCGGCTCTATCATTGACGCATTATCCGAGTTTCAAAGCAAAACAGGCGCTGCAAAAGCGCCTGGCTATGGAGTCGAATTCCTCGGTAAAATTGAGAATATGCGCGGCATTATACTCACTTGGGGATTTTTCGATGCTGGATAAGGTAACACCCTTTCTGAAGGATAGGAATTATAGAAATCGATGCGCGGCCGCAAATTATCTCGGAGGTATCAATAAGGGACGTGATGTGAGTCGTGTCAGAAGGATCCTGACAGACACTCTTGCTGCGGAAAATGTAGTTGCCGTCAAATCCAGCATTGAGGCCGCCCTGCAGGAGATGGATGCATCGTGTGAGACGGTCAAACAGTGATTTAAAAGCCGCTACCACTGGCAGGATACATGGGAAACACTTGAAAAAGTGGTTTCCGCAGCGACTTCCTGCCCCTCTTCCACTAAATATTCTGTTGAGTCCATTCGTACCATGTCCCCTCAAAACAACAGCCTTGTAATATGCAAAGGCCATGGTTGAATCACGTATTGTGAACTTGAATTCTTCAACCCAGCAGACAGCGCATTCTGCCATGTGCGCCAGAAGAGTGACTTTTCGGCAGACTCCCAGACCGTGAAATCCGACTTCCAAACCCAGAATCCATGATATCTCAGGTTCATTTGGTTCGTTTTCTTTGCAACAGGATGCTGATCCTGCTGGCAGTCCTGCTCCTAGGCCATCCCTCCGTTCTTTTCGCTCAATTTCCATTACCCGATAGCTTCAATCCAGGGGCCCAAATATCTACCGTGTATTCGCTGGCTGTTCAACCAGATGGGAAGATACTGGCGGGCGGTATTTTTACCACGCTGGGAGGACAGGCGCGTAACAATATTGGCCGACTGAACCCGGATGGCACGCTGGACACCGGTTTCAATCCGGACATCAGTCGAGCCGTGTCTTGCCTCACGCTGCAAGCGGATGGGAAGATTCTGGTGGGTGGGACTTTCACTAATATAGGCGGTCAACCGCGCAACTATATTGGGCGACTGGTCCCCGATGGCACTCTGGACACCGGTTTTAATCCGGGGGTCGGTGGCACCGTGTCATCTCTGGTGGTGCAGGCGGATGGGAAGATTCTGGTGGTCAGTAGTTACACAAATCTGGACGGCCAGATGCGCAACAGTATTGGCCGACTGAATCCGGATGGTACAATGGATAATGGATTCAATCCCGAAGTCATAGGTATAGGGTCACCCGCTCCTATCAATTCCCTGGCAATGCAGATGGATGGAAAGATCCTGGTAGGTGGTTCTTTTACTAACATCAATGGGCAGACTCGTAATCATATCGGCCGGCTGAACCCCGATGGCACTCTGGACACCGATTTCAATCCAAAGTTCAATAGTTACGTTTCCTCCCTGGCAGTGCAAGCGGATGGAAAAATTCTGCTGGGCGGTTATTACACCGCGTTCGCCGGGCAGATGCCCGGTTATATTACACGGCTGAATCCAGACGGCACGCTGGACAACGGATTCTTTCGGTCGGGGCTAAATTATAGGAATTATCCTTCATACGTATATTCGCTCGCAGTGCAGACAGATGGAAAGATTTTGGTGGGTGGAAGAATCCCCCCGAATTCCAGTCGAATGCTAAACCATATTGTCCGATTAAACCCGAATGGCACGCGGGATACCAATTTTACATCGGGAGTCTCATATTTTAGTTATTACTATAGTTCCGTGGAATCCCTGGCAGTGCAATCAGATGGGAAGATTCTAGTGGGGGGATATTTCACTAATCTGTGTGGTCAGGTACGCAACAACATTGGCCGGCTCAACGCCACGGATCCTGCCACGCAGAGCCTGAACTATGACGGTTCCACG
>CAZIDG010000103.1:0-13522 GCA_964538065.1 uncultured Verrucomicrobiota bacterium | reverse complement strand
ATTGAAGTTGTTCTCCGACCATAGTTCAATGCGCACGATGACGAGCGAAGAAGCATTAAAGATTTTTCGTGATACCGGGGCTCTATTATCCGGCCATTTCATACTGCGCAGCGGATTGCGCAGCCGGCAGTATTTTCAGTGTGCGCTGGCCTTGCAGCAAATGCCCGTGGTGGAAACCCTCGGTGCGGCTTTGGCGGAGAAGGTGCGTGGCCTCAAGGCCACCACCGTCATATCCCCAGCCATGGGGGGGCTCGTCTTGGGCCAGGAGGTGGCCCGTCAATTGCGCAGCCGGTTCATTTTCGCAGAAAAGGAAGAGGGCAAACTGGTGCTGCGGCGCGGTTTCAAAATCGCTCCCGGCGAGCGCATGCTCGTCGTGGAGGATGTGGTGACCAAGGGCGGCCGTGTCCAGGAAACGATGGACATTGTCCGGAAGCACGGTGGCGAGGTGGTGGGAGTTGCCATGCTCGTCGATCGGTCCGGGGGGACGGTCGATCTGGGTGTTCCCATGTTCAGTGTGCTGGCCTTGAACATCGAAACATTCACCCCGGAGAACCTGCCACCCGATCTGGCCGCCATGCCGCCGGTCAAACCCGGCAGCAAGTAGGCAATTTCAGTGTTTGCCTAACGAATCATATTCTGGCATAGAGAGATGCGTTTCACGCATCCAGTCGAGCCGGAGTGGTGCTTTGGATTGAATGTAAAAGACATGTTCGGGACAAAGAAAAACAAAGAAGAACATCGCTATTACCTGTTGCCTGGCATGGGCCGCAGCAATCGGCGTTTTCATCGCATATCGGTGCATGCTGCCATTGTGGTTGGCATCCTCTGCTCGCTGCTTTTTGGTTTTCTGCTCTACATGCTGAATAAACGATACTAGGGCGACAGGGAGGACGATGGTGACTCCGCCCCCCAAACCCTTTGTGCTGTTTGGGTCGGCCTGCAAAAAACAAACAACATTCAACCGAATGGGATCATATATGAACAAAAGCCTCAAAGGAACACAGACAGAACAGAATCTGCTCAAAGCATTCGCTGGAGAATCGCAGGCGAAAAATCGGTATGAATTTTTTGCCAGCGTGGCCAAAAAAGAGGGTTTCGAACAAATCGCGTCGATCTTTCTGACAACCGCCTCCCAGGAGAAGGAGCATGCCAAGCGGTTCTTCAAATTCCTGGAAGGAGGTGAGGTTTCCATCACGGCCACCTACCCTGCCGGGGTCATCGGCACCACCGCCGAAAATCTCAAGGCCGCAGCCATGGGCGAGAATGAGGAGTGGACCAAGCTCTACCCTCAGTTTGCTGAAGTCGCCAAGGCTGAAGGTTTCCCCGAGATTTCAGCGGCGTTCAAGCTCATCGCCAAGGTGGAGGCCGAACACGAAAAACGCTATTTGAAGCTGTTGAAGAACGTCGAAAACGGCACTGTTTTTGCCCGGCAGGAGCCTGTTCGTTGGGTTTGCCGGAACTGTGGCTATGTTCATGAAGGCACCAAGGCACCCGACAAATGCCCGGCCTGCCTCCATCCCCAGGCCTATTACGAGGTCGCAGCCGAAAACTACTGACGCCCCATCCGTGTGACTCTCGTCGCGTAACGACGTCACGGCTGTTCGCTTTGCGCCATGCAGGCACGTTTCATCAAACGATCTGCATGGCGCGTTTGGTTTCAGCCATCCGCGGTCGGATGCCCACAAGCCGCTAGACTTTGGGCTCCCAGCCTTTGCGATACTCCCGCCCCCACAGCTTCGTGGCGGCGTCGTCATGCTCAATCTTCCTGGTCTTGGGATTGAAGTGGATGGTGTGACCTGTCCGGTAGGCGATGTTCCCCAGGTGGCACAACAGGGTGCTCTTTTGCCCTTCCTCGATTTCTGCGGTCGGGGTCTTTCCTGAACGGATGCAATCGAGGAAATTGCCGATATGCTGCTGGTCGTTGCCCGGAGCGGTGTGCTGATGCACGACCTTGCCCTCGGGATCATAGATCACATACCCGCTTCCCTCCAAGGTCAGCGTTCCCTTTTCGCCGTAGAAATTGACCAGGTTGAACTTTTCCGCCTTGCGCGGGTGGCAGCTGCTATAATCCCAGGAGATGCCCTTGTCGCCAAAGTCAAAAGCCACCATGCCTGTATCAGGCGTTTCCTGGTCATCCTGGAAATGATAGCGCCCGCCGTTGTAGGTGATTCTTGTGGGATAATCGACGCCCAGGCCCCATCGCGCCAGGTCAAGGTAATGAATGCCATTGTTACCCAGCTCGCCATTGCCCCAATGCCAGCGCCAGTGCCAGTTGTAATGCACGAGATTGTCCACATAAGGACGCTCGGGAGCCGGTCCCTGCCACAGGCTGTAGTCCAACTCGGCGGGCACAGGCACCACCTTTCCATGCCCAATGGACGTGCGGCTGTTGTTGTACCAGCAGCGCGCATAGAACACCCGGCCGATGGCGCCTTCATGGAGGCGCTGGATGCCTTCAATAATGCCAGGATAGCTGCGGCGTTGTGATCCTTGCTGGACCACCCGCTTGTATTTCCGGGCTGCAGCCACCATCCATTCTCCTTCACGCGGGTTGTGACTGCCCGGCTTTTCCACATAGACATGCTTGCCGGCCGAGCAGGCCAGAATGGTCGCGGGCGCATGCCAATAATTGCCAGTGGCAACGAACAGCGCGTCCACCTTGGGATCATCCAGGACCCGCCGGAAATCCTTCACCGTCTTTGGGAGGGTGCTCATGCGCTTGCTCAAGGCAGTCTTTGCAGACGCCAGACGCCGGTCATCCACGTCGCACAGGTAACCGATTTCCACGTTGGGCAGTTTCAGCAGCGCATCGACGTGGCCCATCCCGCGTCCCAATCCCATCACCGCCACGACAAGCTTGTCCTGGGCACTCTGGCCGGAGGCATTGCTGAGAGCGGCGCCGTACAGGAGGGCGCCTGCACCTGCCAGCGCACTGCGTTGAATAAAGGAGCGACGGCTGACCAGGGCCGTCTCACTGCGTATCACGGTTTTATTCATAACAATATCAAGGGCTGATAATGCTCATACCCAACCAGAATCCGACCCCCTAAACCAACTAAAAAATGCCAAATAAATATGCGGCGGGCACCCCATCCGGCCCTGTTCAAAAAAGGCTGAGCTGCTCGGCTGGGGGCAGGTTTTTCAGCTTCTCCCGCTCAGCCCGATGCCGGGCACCCGGCCGGACGTTGCCTTCCGGTGTCAATTCGGACTCCTCGAGGTTGCGAAGGATGATCTTGGCACGCTCGATCACCGGTTTGGGCACCCCGGCCAGGCGGGCCACCTGGATGCCATAGCTCTTATCCGTCCCCCCCTCGACAATCTTGCGCAGAAAGATGATCTGATCGTTCCACTCCCGCACCGCAACATTGTAATTGGCCAGACGCGGCAGACGGCCTGCCAGCTCGGTCAATTCATGATAGTGGGTCGCAAACAGCGTCTTGGCGCCGGTTTTATTGTGCAGGTACTCGACGATGGACCAGGCCAGGCTCAAGCCGTCGAACGTGCTCGTGCCCCGGCCAATTTCGTCCAGCACCACCAGGCTGCGCGGGGTCGAGTTGTTGAGCAGATTTGCGGTCTCGCTCATTTCCACCATGAAGGTGGACTGCCCGCGGGAAAGATCATCGCTGGCGCCTATGCGTGTGAAGATGCGGTCTATGAGATCAATCCGTGCCTCGGCGGCCGGAATGAACGATCCCGTATGGGCCAGCAAGGCCAGCAAGGCGACCTGCCGCAAATAGGTGCTCTTGCCCGCCATATTGGGCCCGGTGATCAGGCCAATCTGCCTTGCCTGTCCATCCAGATCGGTGTCATTGGGCACAAAGCGCTCGGTCGTTTGAACCTGTTCCAAGACAGGATGGCGGCCTTCACGAATCCGCAAAACACCCTCGTCCGCCACCTTGGGACGGCAGTAGTTGAACAGGCGCGCCGTCTCGGCAAATGCGCCCAGGACGTCCAGTTGCGCCAGCGCGCGAGCGGTTTGCTGTATCTCGTTCATGCGCCCAACGGCGGCCTCACGCACCTGCATGAACAGGTCGTATTCGCGCCGCATGCTCCGCTCTTCGGCCCCCAGAATCCTGCCTTCCATCTCCTTCAATTCGGGGGTGATGAAGCGCTCGCCGTTGGCAATGGTTTGTTTGCGCGTGTAGGTCGCCGGCACCTTGTCCAGGTGGGATTTGGTCACCTCGATGAAGTACCCAAACACCGAATTGAACCTCACCTTGAGGGATGGAATGCCCGTGCGTTCGATTTCCTCCTGCTGCAGTCGTGCAATCCAGTCCTTGCCCTCCCGGGAGGCCTTGCGCAATTCATCCAGCGCCGCATCGTAACCATCCCGCATCAGGCCGCCTTCCTTCAGGGTCAGGGGCGGCTCGTCCACAATGGCGCGCGCCACCAGGCTCACAATGTCCGGCAAGGGGGTCAGATGGCTGTTCAGCTCCACCAGGAGCGATGTCCTGGCAGCGACTGCCTCCTGCTCCCTGGCCTGATCTGAAGCGGCCAGAAGACCCACCTCCTGCTCCGTGTGACCCAGGCGCGTCATGAGCTCCTTCAAAACGCCCTGGATTTGGGGAATGCGCTCCAGGGCGAGCCGCAGCGCCAGCAGGTCTCGAGCATTGCCAACGCCCGCGCTCAGGCGGCTGATGGTGCGCTCCAAATCACGCACCTCCTTGAGTTCCTCACGAAAACGGGCCAGAAGGTCCGCGTGATCAATCCACCCCTGGACAACATCCTGTCGTTGCACGATGCCCGCCACGGACGCCAGCGGTTGCGAAAGCCAGTCTCTCAACCGTCTCGCCCCCATCGGCGTCACCGTCCGATGCAGCGCCCCGCAAAGGCTGGCCGGCGGAGGGGCATCCCGATGCAGCGGCTCGAGGATCTCCAGGTTGCGCAATGAGGTGCCATCCAGAATGAGAAAGTCGGAGGACTGGTAATACGACAGTCCCGTCAGGTGGGACACATCCCGGTGCAGATACTGCGTCAGGTAGTGCAGCGCCCCCCCTGCCGCTCCAATGGCCGCCATTCGCTTCTTTAATCCGAAGCCATCCAGGGCGACGACCTTGAAATGATCCAGCAGGGTGTATTGGGCCGTCTCAGGGGCGAACACCCAGTCTTCATACCCTGTCAGGATCTGAAATCCAGGGCGCAGCAAACCCATCAACGCCTCGGCCCCTCCGGGAACGACGATCTCTGCGGGACGTTGCCGCTCCATTTCCGCCAGCAATGCAGACTCGCCCTCCACCTCCGTCACCCGAAAATCGCCTGTCGTCAGGTCCACAAACGCCATGCCATATTCGCCGTCGTTCTGATACACCGAGGCGAGGTAGTTGTTCCGCTCGGCCTGGAGCATGCGCTCGTCAAAATGGGTGCCGGGGCTCAGGATCTGGGTGACTTCCCGCTTGACCAACTGGCCGGGACGCGGGTCTTCCATCTGATCACACACCGCAACCTTGCGGCCTGCCTTGAGCAATTTGCCGATGTAACCCGATGCCGCATGGTAGGGAATTCCGCACATGGGTGAGGAGCCACGGCGCGTCAGGGCTACATTCAGGATTTGGGCGCCCGCCAGGGCATCCTCGAAAAACATCTCGTAGAAATCACCCAGGCGGAATAACAAAAGGGCATCCTTCGGCAATTCGGCCTTTATCCGCCGATATTGCGCCATCATGGGCGTCATTTGCGTGTCACCAGCCATCCCCATGATCCTAGGGATAACCGGGCTCAAGGTCGAAAGGAAATTATGACCCGGGTTTGGATGCAAAAACCGAAACCGGCCTCCAACACCCCACCCTGGAATGAGGGCGGACATCCCCCATCAAGGCGTATTCCGGGCTGGGAGACCGGCGCCCAACCATGCCTGCACATGATGTTTGCAGGTCAAAAGACACATTTCTTCCTTGGCCAAGGACAGCCGAATCCGCTACAAGCAGAACACTCAATGAAGAAAAGCGTTCCGTATACCATGATTGCGGTGTGTGCGGGCTTGCTGGCTTTGCCGGCAACCGCCGCCCCCTTGCATTATCCCCTCCCCCCCCGAACAAACCAGGTGGATGTCCTTCATGGCACTCCCATTGCAGATCCTTTCCGGCCACTCGAGGACCTGGATGCCCCAGCCACCCGTTCCTGGATCGAGGCTCAAAACAAGGTCACCCACGATTTTTTAAACCAGATACCCAACCGGGAAGCCATCCGCAAACGTCTGACCCGCCTCTGGGACTACGAACGATTCGGCGTTCCCGTCAAAATGGGGCTTCACTATTTCTATAGCCGCAACAGCGGCCTGCAGAACCAAAGTGTCCTCTACACGACCACGAACCTGACCGAATCTCCGCGGTTGTTGATGGATCCCAACACCCTTTCAACCGATGGCACGGTCGCCCTGGCGGGCTCGGCCATCACCGACGATGGCTCGCTCATGGCCTATGGCCTGTCCACAGCAGGTTCCGACTGGCAGACCTGGAAGGTCCGCGATGTGGCCACAGGCAAGGATTTGCCCGACGAGCTCAAATGGATCAAGTTTTCCTCCGCCTCATGGACCCGGGACAACAAGGGTTTCTTCTACAGCCGTTATGACGAGCCCAAGGATGCCAGCCAGATGAGCGGGGTGAACCGCTTCCAAAAGGTTTATTACCACCGTCTCGGCACGCCACAATCAGAGGACCCCCTCATCTATCACCGGCCCGACCAGGAAAACTGGAGCCTGGGAGCGGGTGTCACCGAGGATGGCCAGTACCTGATCATCGATGTCAGACGCGGCACGGACACCAAGAATGGCGTTTTCTTCAAAAAGCTCGACGATGCCAACGCCACCGTGGTGGAGTTGCTCAAGGAGTTTGACGCGGACTACACCTTTGTGGGTAACGATGGCCCTGTATTTTGGTTTCGCACCGACCTGGACACACCCTTGGGGCGCCTGGTGGCCATCAACATCAATCATCCTGAACGAAAGGCATGGAAGGAGATCATCCCCCAAACCCGGGAAACCCTTCAGGGTGTCAATTTTATCAACCATCAGTTCATGGCGATTTACTTGAAAGACGCCCATACTTCCGTGAAAATCCACGCACTGGATGGTCGATTCCTCAGCGAAGTCAGCCTGCCAGGGCTTGGGACCGCTTCAGGCTTTGGCGGCAAAAGCGATGACACCGAGACGTTTTATTCCTACACGAGTTTCAACCAGCCCACGGCCATCTACCACCTCGACTTAAAGACCTCAACCAGCAGTCTCTTCCGCAAACCCCAGGTTGCCTTCAACCCGGATGATTTTGTCACCACCCAGGTCTTTTATCCGAGCAAGGACGGCACGCAGGTGCCCATGTTCATCTCGCACAAGCGGGGTCTCAAGTTGAACGGGAAGAACCCGGTGTATCTCTACGGCTACGGAGGGTTCAATATCAGTCTCACGCCCGGTTTCTCGCCCGCCAACCTCATTTGGATGGAGATGGGGGGCGTCTATGCAGTCGCCAATCTTCGCGGCGGCGGTGAATATGGAGAGGATTGGCACCAGGGCGGGATGAAGCTGCACAAGCAGAACGTGTTCGATGATTTCATTGCCGCAGGTCAATGGCTCATCGATCACAAGTACACCCGGCCAAGCAAGCTCGCCATCGGAGGCGGCAGCAATGGTGGCCTCCTGGTGGGCGCCTGCATGACCCAGCGTCCCGACCTTTTTGGCGCCGCCCTGCCTGCCGTAGGCGTCATGGACATGCTCCGTTTCCACAAATTTACCATCGGTTGGGCCTGGACGGCTGACTACGGCTCCCCGGACAATGCTGAGGAATTCCAGGCCATTCGCGCCTATTCCCCGCTTCACAACCTCAAAAAGGGAACTCACTACCCGGCGACACTGATCACCACGGCAGACCACGACGACCGGGTTGTCCCCAGCCACAGCTTCAAGTTTGCTGCTGCCCTCCAGGAGGCCCATCGCGGCTCCAATCCTGTCCTGATTCGCATTGAAACCAAGGCGGGCCATGGGGCCGGCAAGCCCACGACCAAAATCATCGAGGAGGCGGCTGATAAATGGGCCTTCCTTACCAAAGTCCTCCGCATGAAACAGGTAGTTGATCATTAACACGTTACGAATTAGCACCCATCGACGCCCCCCATCCCACTATGTCCAGCAAATACATGACGACTCCGCCGAAGACTGAGGGCATGCCACCAGGCATCCCCTTCATCATCGGCAACGAAGCGGCCGAGCGATTCAATTTTTACGGCATGCGGACCATTCTTGTGGTCTTCATGACGCAGTATTTGCTGGGTAGTGACGGCATGAAAAATGTCATGACCGACGCCCAGGCCCGCACCTGGTTCCACACCTGGGTCTTTGCGGTCTATTTTCTCCCCTTCTTTGGGGCCATCCTCTCGGACGCCCTGCTCGGCAAATACCGCACCATCATGTCGCTGTCCCTGGTCTATTGTGCGGGCAGCGTGGTGCTCGCCATCGACCAGTCCAGATGGGGACTGGCCTTGGGACTCATCCTCATCGCCGTCGGATCGGGGGGTATCAAACCCTGTGTATCGGCCTATGTGGGAGATCAGTTTGGGGCCTCCAATCAACACCTCCTGCCCCGTGTGTTCGGTTGGTTTTATTTCTCGATCAACTCTGGTTCCTTCTTTTCCACCCTCTTGACGCCCTGGCTGCTTCAGGCCTACGGACCCCGTATTGCCTTTGGTATTCCTGCGGTGTTCATGCTCCTGGCCACCATCATTTTCTGGCTGGGCCGACATCGTTTTGTTCATGTGCCCCCCGCCGGTGGTCAATTCGTTCGGGATACCTTTAGTCGTGAAGGCCTTACGACCATCGCCAAACTTATACCAATCTATGTTCTGGTCGCAGTATTCTGGTCACTTTGGGACCAGACCGGCTCGGCATGGGTTCTGCAGGCTGGACAGATGGATCGCAAAATCTTTGGTTTTGAGATTCTGGCTTCCCAGGTTCAGGCGGCCAATCCGATTCTGATCCTGATCCTGATCCCGGTTTTCTCGTATTGGATCTATCCAGCCATCAATAAAGTGTTCAAAATGAGTCCGTTGCGCAAAATTGGCATCGGCATGTTTTTGACGGTCCCCACGTTCCTCATCTGTGCCTGGGTGGAAACCCAGATCGTTGCCGGCCATAAACCGAGCATTGGGTGGCAGTTGTTCGATTATGTCATCATGAGCGCCGCCGAAATCATGATCTCGATCACGTGTCTGGAGTTTTCCTACACCCAGGCCCCCAAGCGCTTGAAATCCCTGATCATGTCGCTCTACCTGATGTCCATCGCCCTGGGCAACCTTTTCACCTCGGCCTTCAACTTCTTCATCCAGAACCCGGATGGATCAAGCCGCATCTCACCGGTGAACTATTACCTGTTTTTCTCGACCTTCATGCTGGTCACGTCCTTTGTGTTCATCGTCGTAGCCTACTTTTATAAGGAAAAAACCCATTTCCAGGAGGATGCGCCCTCCCCTTCGGCTGGCTAGATTCATGGGAAACCTCGATGGATCAGGGTGTTATCGGCCATGACCATGCCGCATCACGCTGGGGACACCTCGTCCCCAGTGTCACCAGTTCTGGTGACTGGCAGGAAACACCGGCATCGGTCATATTAACACCGTCATTAATCGATGCAGAAATGCAGATTTGATTAAACCGTGTGTAAAAGGCGTAGAACTGCGGCGCCGCGGAGATTAAGGACTTGGGTGGCTGAGCAAGCCGCGGGTGGATAGCGAAATTTAAGCTCTCAACTTCAATTTTCGTAAAGAGTGGCCGGGTGAATAACCCGGCCGCTCTTTTTTTGCATGCCCTGGCCAGATTCCATGCAGTGAAATTCCAGCGGTTTGCAGAATTTGTGGTAGGCTCCATGATAAAAAGAAATTATTGTTAAAGCCATGCCCATACTCACCATTTTACCGCAGGATGTACGCATCGAGGTTCCTGCGGGCCTGACCTTGCATCATGCTGCCGCCCAGGCGGGTGTGGAGATGCCTGCGGGATGCCTCCGGTGTAACTGCGGCACCTGCGTTGTGGAAGTCCTTGGTGGTCAAGCAGGTCTGGAGCCTCCGACGGATGAGGAACTGGATGTCCTGGATGCGTGGAATCGGGATCCTGAGTCGTATCGCCTATCCTGCTGCACGCGCATCCAATCCGGCGAGATCATCATCCGGATTCCCTCTGAATGAAATCAGGCATTAAGAAACCTATTCACACGCCCAAGGTTACAGTGTAAAAAGAGTGCATGGTTGAACCTGACAGCAGCCGGTCAGATCAAAACAATGTATCCGTTGCCTCCATGGTCCCAGCCTATCGCTGGATGATCCAGGCACGGGTTCTGGATGACAAATTTGCGAGCCTCTATCGTGGCGGCAAAATCCACGGGGGTGTGTTCCTGGGCCGAGGCCAGGAAGCACTCAGCGCCGCCATTGGCGTCAGCTTGCGAAAAGGTGATGTATTTGCCCCCCTTATTCGCGATTCCGCCGGTCGATTGGCCTTTGGAGAAACGGTCCTGGAGGCCGTGCGCACCTATCTTGGCTCCGCGAAGGGCATCACCCATGGTCGCGATGGAAACGTCCACCGTGGCAATCCGCGAGCAGGTTTGCTCCCCATGATCAGCCACCTGGGGGCGACGATCTCCGTGGTGAATGGCATGTTGCTCGCGCGACGGCTCAAGGGGCAACAGGGAACAGTGGGTGTCGCAAGTATCGGCGACGGCGCGACTTCGACAGGATCCTTTCATGAGGCCATCAACCAGGCCGCCATCGAGAAACTCCCACTGGTGCTGGTGATTGCCAATAATCATTACGCCTATTCCACACCCAACAGCCGCCAGTTCGCCTGTGCATCGCTGGCGGATCGCGCCCAGGGATATGGAGTCACCGGCTATTCGGTGGATGGTACAGACCTGGCCGCCTGCCTCCAGGTGCTCCAGACTGCTGTGAACAAGGCTCGAGCCGGAGGAGGCCCCCAAATGGTTGTGGCTGAACTGCTCCGATTGTGCGGCCACGGTGAGCATGACGATTCCAGCTATGTCGATCCCGCCCTCAAGCAATCGCCTGTCGGCCGGGACTGCCTCCAGGTGGCGGAGCAATTCCTTTTGGAACACGCCCTGGCCACTAAAAGCGATCTCAATCAATGGCGAATCGATGCCATTCAACATGTCGATGACGCTGTGGCCCAGGTACAAGGCGAACCCTTGCCTGATCCCTACCACGAATCCTGGCAGGCATTGAATACGAGTTCCTTGATGGAACAAAAGGCCATGGAGGTCCAATGAGCATAACCTATCTCGAAGCCATTCGCGCTGCCCAGGAACGCGTCCTTGCTGAGGATCCTCGTGTCTTTTTGTATGGCCAGGACATCGGCGCCTTTGGCGGTGCATTCAAAGCCACCAAAAACCTCGCCCAGCAATTCCCCGGACGGGTTTTGGACGCCCCGATCAGTGAGGATGCCATCATGGGCTGCGCGGTGGGAGCGGCGATTGAAGGCATGCGTCCCATTATTGAGATTCAGTTTGCCGACTTTTCGACCATCGCCTTCAACCAGATCGTCAATCAAGCGGCCACCTTGTTCTGGCGCACGGGCGTTCCGTGCCCCATCACCGTCCGGCTCCCCGGCGGCGGCACCTCCGGCAGCGGCCCCTTTCATAGCCAGAGCATGGAAGGCCTTTATGCCCAGTATCCTGGGCTGATTGTCCTGACGCCCGCGACGGTGGAGGATGCCTACAGCATGCTCATCGAGGCGGTCGCCATCGATGATCCCGTCATTTTCTGCGAGCACAAGTTGCTCTATTACCACCTCAAGGCAGACAAATTGCCCACCGAGGCCCTGCCTGTGGGCAAGGCGCGGATTTCGCGCCCCGGCCGTGACATGTCCATCGTCACCTACAGTGCCATGGTCCACGAGGCCCTGGCCGCAGCCGAGGAGCTGGCCGCTGAAGGGTGGGAGATTGAAGTGGTGGACCTGCGCTCCGTGAAACCGTTGGACACGGATACTGTGATGGCCTCTGTGGCCCGTACCGGCCGCCTGCTGTGTGTGGGGGAGGCCTGGCCCTGGGGAGGCGTGACGGCTGAGGTCCTGGCGCGTGTCGCCTCGGAAGGGTTGCACCTGCTCGATGCCCCGCCCCAGCGTTTGAACGCCAAGGATACCCCCATCCCCTATCATCCCAACCTTTGGGCGGCCCATCGTCCCACGGCCCATGCGATTGCCAATGCCTCACGCCACCTGCTCCATCTCTAATAACGTTACCCATCGCCCCATCATTTTATGACATCACTCCCCATCATCATGCCGCAACTGGGCGAGTCCATCGCCGAAGCCAAGGTCATTAATTTCCTGGTGCAGCCGGGTGACCTCGTCACGGCCGATCAAAATGTCATGGAGGTGGAAACCAACAAGGCAACCATGACCGTCACCTCGCCCTGCAACGGCCATCTATCGCGCTGGCTGGCTGAATTGGACCAGAGCTATGCGGTGGGCGACACCCTGGGATTGGTGGAAATCACCAAGGAAGAGGCCGTCCGCCTTGGCCTTCCAGCTCAGGAAGTTGCATCCGGGCCTGCCGCCCAGACACATGCGACCGCCCCCGCAGAGCCGACCCGATCCAGCGTCCAGCCCACGGTGCGAGGATTGCCCGTTCCGGCCAATGCCCAGGGCGCCAGCTACATCTCCCCCCGCATGAAGGCCCGCATGCAGGAGCTTGGCCTCCATGCCGCCGACCTGGCGGGCGTGGCGGGCAGCGGCGCCGGGGGACGGCTGACGGTTGAGGATTTCGAGAAATTCATCGCCAGTCTTGAGCATAACCGCACCAGCCCCGCCTCCACCATGCGCATCGCCGTGGCGGATGCCATGCGCCGGAGCACCACCCGCCCCCTGGCCACGGTGGGTCTGCCCGTATGCATCGACGCCCTGCTGGCACACCGCAAGACCTGCAACCCAAGGCCCGGCCCCACCCTTTACGCGCTGCGCGCCCTGGCCATCGCCCTGTCGGAAAACAGCGCCCCGGCGGGTCGATTGATTGGCACGCAGATCGTTCACCCCTCGGCCATCGACATCGGCTTTGCCGTCGAGGCCGAGGACGGCGTGCTCGTGCCTGTCCTGCGCCATGTGGACAAAATGCGCCTGGTTGACCTGATCCAGCCTTACGAAAACCATGTCGATCTGGCCCGCAAACGCCAACTGCCTGCGGGGTCAACGGGCGGTTCCATTGCCACCGTGACCAATTTCGGCACCTTTGGCCTCACCTGGGCCACGCCCATTCCCCTCCCTGAGCAAACCCTTGTCCTAGGCATGGGAGCAGGCCGCCGGGTGCCGTCCTGGAGCGACTCCGAACAGAAATTTGTCCCTGTCACCGAGGCCTGCCTCACGCTGAGCTTTGATCATCGCGTGATCGATGGAGGCGCAGCCGGACGCCTGTTGAGCCGTGTCGCCAGCCTCATGAACTCGCCGGGATCGCTCTAATGCTTTTTGGCGCTGCCGTTTGCGCCTTCTTGATTTCGTTCCTCGACGGTCAATTCGGGTGCGGGTCTGATTTCTTCCCACGCC
>CAZIDG010000102.1:11051-13537 GCA_964538065.1 uncultured Verrucomicrobiota bacterium | reverse complement strand
AGACCGTCTGTGGTTCCATAATCTTTCAAGACAGCGGCGACATGGGGGGACAAGGCGCAGAAATCGCAGAAAAGCCTGTCGTTGGCACAGGCCCACGCAAACACATCGTTGTGGAGCAATTCGTTGGGATGGAGGCCTGACTGTTCTGAGTTCCAGCCTTTTTTCCAAAGACTCACACGGTTTCCAAATGGGATGCAGAGCTGGCCGGCCAAAATGGAACCGTTGAATTCGGCCAGGAAAATGTGCAGGTTACTAGACGGGTATAAGGCGTTCCAAAAGGATTCAAGGATTTGCAGAGATGCTGGATTTGGCGATGCGCTCTGACGCACGCAGGTGCAACGCATTAATTCAAAGAAAACACCCAAATCCCGATGGTCGGCCACTCTTATTGCGAGTCCACGCCGCTGGGCTTGCCTGACGTTTTTGCGGACGGAGGCACTCATCTGTTGCTGCACCACATCAAAGCCTTTGCTGGTATCGACCATGAGGGTGGTTTGGACGATGCCCATGTGGTTGTTGGGGAGGAAGCGGTGTTGGGGGTAGAGGGTTTCAGGGCAATGGCTGAAGTCGGGGAGTTGGAGGACCAGGGCGCGCAGGCCGTGCTGGCGGGTGGTTTGGGTCAGGAGGCCGAGGATGTGATGCCAGGCTTCGTCGCTTTCCTGGGCGAGGATGGGGCCTTTGCTCACGTAGCCGATGCGGCCAAAGCGGGTCTTTTTTTGGAGGATTTGAAATCCACCGGTGATCTGGCCATCCTGATGCAGGGTGACACGGATGGGGCTCCAGCCTTCGACCTGCTTGACCTGGGCCCACATGCTGGATTGCTGGAACTGGCCCAAGGGGGTCGATTGCAGGAAGGCATCCCAGGCGGGATCTCGGAGGGTGGTGGAAAGTGAGATGGGCATACTGATTTAACAACCACACAGCCAGGAAACCAGGATGTGGGGCAATGGATTCCGGGTGTGCAGTAGAGGCGGCACATTACGCTCCTCGGATGAGGCAGAGACAAGGGTGATAGGAGTCATGAGGCTTAGGTCACCCGGCCAAGTGGAGGGCATGGTTCCCGGTTCGCAGTTACTGGCTTTCCGAAGAGGTACATAGGGTCATACGCAGAGACGCCAAAGTGCGGGGGGCTATGGAATGGAGGTGGCGCGGTAAATGCGAATGGGCTGTTGTTCCAAGCCTGAGTCCAGGTCCACAAGGTTTGTGTCTGCTGAGACGATGTTGGTGAAAAGGGGAGTCCAGGTTTGCATATTCGACGAGGTTTCGATGGCGAATGGCTTGCCGGTGGTGTTGTGAATCGACAGACAAATGGCGTTGTTGGTGCTCATCGTCATGTTCAGGGTCGGGGCGATGGGGTGAATGAAAGCGGAGAATGACATGTCGGGGCCGTTGGTACTGAAATCCGAGAGTTCGAGCCGGGATAGAGTGCCATCCCACCAGCGCAGGGAGGGGGAGGTCACATCAGAAAGATGGTCCTGATAGCCATTGGCGGTGTTACCGGCGTAGAAAAGATCCCAGGCATCGCCTTTGTTCGCGTTTTTATGGAGGTGCCATTGGTTGTCCGCCTGGACGAGGGTGACGAGGAAGTTTTTATGCAGGGTGTTATATTCCAGGCTCTGGGTTTCGGCATTGCCGTACTCATCGATGTGCCAGAGGGCAATGCCGGAGCCGGGCAGCGAGGCGTCATGGTTCGTGCGCTGTCGGTTTTCCAATAGGTAATACTCGATGGCACTGTCTGGCTTGCGAATGCGATAGAAATGGTTTTGTTCCGCACCCGAAATCGGGAGGGTGGCTGTTGTGGGGGAATCTTCAGGAATATCGGTAAGGTTTGCCCAGTTGGCCATGTATTTAAGATACGCGCAGAACTGCTGGGGATTCGTGGATGATGCGGGCCAACCCATCAAGCAATACATGCCCACACCACCAGCAGAATCAGAATCGATATCGTAGAGATCGGGGAATCCGCACAGCATATGACCGGTTTCGTGGCAAAACGTGGCCAGTTCAAGGCGGGAGCCGAGGTTGGAGATCTGGTAATTAAAGAGCAGTTTACCGCCAGGGGATAGCTCGATGGAACCGGTTTGGGCAAGCATATAGGAGTGAGGCCAGAGGCCCTTGCGAAAGACCCCGCCATTACCTCCTGCATAAAGGACATTGAATAAAAGAACCCTGCTGCCTGAGCGGGTTGTGAGGGCATCAAAAGTTGGGAGGATATCTGTGGTGTAGGTCGGTTGAGCTTTCAGGATGTTGAGGGCATCCTGTATCAATTCGCCTGCCTGGGTGCTGCAGGAACGGGTGGTGTCGTTATAATAACTCTTGGGATGCAGTGAGTTTGGTATGCGGACGTAGCAGGTGACCACGTTCGTATAGGTCAAGAGACCTGCTGAATTGTCATAATAATATTGTCGAACCGAGCCATTATTGCCGAAACCAGTGAAATCATCGCTGTTCAGGAAATCGGCAATTTCGGATTGAGGAATTGTGGC
>CAZIDG010000102.1:0-10951 GCA_964538065.1 uncultured Verrucomicrobiota bacterium | reverse complement strand
CAGTGAAATCATCGCTGTTCAGGAAATCGGCAATTTCGGATTGAGGAATTGTGGCCGGATCGTCATCGAAATCGATCAAGAGGGTCAGCCCGACCTTGCTGCCGGTGGTCAACGAGGTTGAGGCATCCATCATTGAATAGCTGCCATGTCGGTGTGCTTGGTCCTGGAGGGTCTTCCATCGGAGATCAAGACCGGTTTGCGTGGCCCAATCCTGGCGCAGAGCGGTTGACTGACGTGCGACAATATGCGCAGGCAGGCGGAGATGCCTGGTGAGACCCAGGAGGGCAGGATCGTCAAATCCCACACGGTAGGGGGAGGGGAGAAGGGCGGTACCATCCTCAGCCAGAGAGGCATAATGATACGAGCGATCTTGAGCATCAAAGGCGACGGCATAGCCATCCAGGGTTTCAAAAACGGCAGAGAAATCATCACCCCATCCGTGGAGTGTAATGATGGGCCCGTTCGGTTGCTGGAATTCGATGCGAGTATCAAAAGGCGCAGCGAACACTGCCAGACAACAGCAACTGAGGAGGATGGCAATGGAAAGCTTCATTTAACAACCACGCAACCAAGAAACCAGGATGAGGGGAGGCATGGGGTTCTCAGTTCCTGGTTCTTAGTGCGTGGTTCGTGATCCCGTAGTGGAATGCATTAAGGTAGAGTCGAACGAAACTGGTAGGTTCCCGAACTCACGGCATACACGGCCACATTATTTTCCACACGGAGAAACTTTAAACCTGTTGCCTTGGCCGTGGGTTTGCCGGATTCAGTCACGTCGGAGGCGTCCTTTGCCGGCACATACACGGTGGCGGTAGTGTTGGCAGGGATAGTGATGTCCATGCAGAGTTGGCTGCCATCACGCTGCCAGTTGCTGATGATATCGCCCTTGATCGATTTGAAGCTGGTGCGGGCATATCGCAAATCCCCGACAACGGCGGGCTTGATCGTGAAATGAGAATACCCGGGATGGCTCGGATCGAGCTGAATGCCGCCCAAGCCTTCGATGAACCACGCGCCAATCGAAATGAAGGAGCGGTGAATGCGCGAGTTGTCTCCGTCCCATTGCTCCCAGATCGTCGTGGCGCCGTTGTTACGCATATGCGCATAGCTGGGGAAATCCGTCTTTGTGGCCATCGTGAAAAGGAGGTCATTGCGTCCCAGGGCGGTCAACTCCTTGACCAGGAGGTAAGTCCCATGGATGCCGGTATCGATGTGACCCTTATGGTCCACGAGGATGTCGTGTTCGAGGCGGGCTTCCACGGCGGCCCGCTGATCCGGTGCAATGAGACTTGTCAGAAGCGAAAGAGAGAGCGGGGTCTGCAGGCCATGGTCATAAGCCTTGTCATTCTCATTTGGAAATTCCTTATGGATGGCGGTTCGGAGTGAAGCGACCTGTTGAGCGTAATTGTCGGCATCGGTGGTTTTGCCAATCACACGTGCGATGTTTTCGGCTGTTTCGAGGACGTACAGATAATAGACGTTATTGAAAAAGAAAACGCTGCGAGACGTGTTGGCATCGGGGCCGCGAGGCGGAACCCAATCGCCGAGATAACACCAGTCCAGGCTGCCGAAGCCGGTGGTGGGGTAGGGGATTAACAGTCCGTCCTTTGTTTTGGATTTTTGGAAATCGAGCCAGCGCTGGATCATCTGGAAATTGGATTCGAGCACACGGCGATCGCCATAGCGCAGATAGACCTGCCAGGGCAGGGTGACACAGACATCGTTCCAGGCGGGGCCGCCACCGGCCCCGGTGGTGACCACGGGGGCAATATGCATCATGTCGCCATTAGGGCCCTGACTGTCGTGCCAGTCCCGAAGCCATTTTGTGTAGAAGGCGCCGGCACCAAAATTGTTGAGCATCTCCTCCATGGCGGCCTGACCGTCGCCACCATATCCGGCGCGTTCCCGATGGGGACAATCCACTGGACATGCCCCAAGCGAGAGGCACCGTTCAGTCCATGCCGCGGTGCGCTGGATCCAGTTCAACAACTCATTCGAACACGTGAATTGGCTCGCGTGTTCGTAATCGGTATGGATCATGTGGCCCGTGATATCACGAGGGGAGGGCGGCGTGTCCAGTCCTGACAGGGTGAATGTACGAGTGGCATGGTAGTTGAACCGGCAATTCTGCCACACGATGGAGGTGTCTGCGTTTGGCACATACTCATCATGCTGAGCACCTGCGACGGGGTAGGGATAATCAATCCGAATGGCCTGTCCTTTCCTGGCTTTCAGATTCAGCCTGATCCATCCCGTGAAGTCCTGTCCCATATCCACGGTGTATTTGCCAGGTGCCACCTGAGAAACTGCAACGGCTGAGAACGATTCGGTGATACGGTTGGGCTCGACCATTTGGGCGGAAATGGAGATGGCCGGCGGTTGAACGATCACAGGAGAGGCCCAATCGGAATCATTGAGATTGGCATTATTCCAATCCGGGAGGTCGAGGGTTGCATCATACTTTTCACCACCAAACTCATTCACAATACCTGCACCCAGTGCGGTGATGGGACTACGGCGGACCTTCCAGGTTTCATCTGTGCAGATCCGCAGGCCATCGCCGATCTCGAACTGAGCCATCACGACCGGGCCATCGTGGAAAGCGCCACGAACTCTTCCTTTGGAGAACCAGCCACGTCCCAGCCACAGCCCGATGCAATTTTTACCGGGAATCAAGTATCTGGAAATGTCATGAGTGACGTAGAAGCCACGATTGGCATAATCGCAGATGGCAGGGGAGAGGACGTGATCATCCACCTTGCAGCCGTTGACATACAGCTCGTAATAACCGAGTGCGCAGACATAGGCCGTGGCGTTTTTGGGTGCCGAGTCGAGCGTGAAGGTTTTGCGAAACCAGGGGAGAGGCATATCCACTGGTCCGGGCCAATTTGCTGCAATCATTTTCGCCTGCCAGTCAGTACGATCAAGAAGGCCCATGGACCACTGGGCGGGCTGACTCCATGCGGATGGTTTACCATCCTGATTCCAATAACGGATCTTCCACCAGCACTGTTGCCGGCTTGTCAGAGGGGTGCCAGCATATGAGATTTGAGATGTCTGGTCTGAGGAAATCTTGCCACTATCCCAGAGGTCACCCTGGGCTTTGGCGAGTATTTTCGGCGTCGAAGCCACGAGCACCTGATAGGCAGTCTGGATCTCACCACGATGGGAAGATTCGATCACCCAACTGAGACGGGGCTGGGGGATATCGATACCCATCGGGTTTGCGAGGTATTCGCAGCGAAGATTAGCTGGATTACCAGCCCAGGCGGCAGAAAGGCCGGACAAGAGGGCAAGAATAGTGATATAAAAAACGGACAATATACGTCGGTGAGTAGGAAACATAAAATGGACCAATGTTCTTAGTTCTTAGTGCGTAGTTCGTAGATCCGCATGTCGGTAGCTAAAGGATGGGAGCTATGGGAGGCATAGGACCAATGCGAGTAGCCAACAGATGGAAATTCGGGGTTCTTAGTGTGTCGTTGGGAGGCTTCAGGGTTTGGCAAGGTCTGTCAGGGCACGTTTGGCGTCGGTCGCAAAAGGAGCTGTGGCATTCAGGGCCAGGGCTTTTTGCAGCGAGGCGGTGGCTTCCTTCTTTTGTTTCAACTGGCTCTGGGCGAGGCCGAGGTAGTAAAAGGCTTCTGCATCATTGGTGCGTTTACGCACACTTTCAGTGAGAAGACGGGTGGCGTTGTTAAAGTCGTTGCGGCGATAGTTGATGATGCCCAAAGCGCGAGCCACATCGGCGTCGGTCGGATAGTTTTCACGGGCCTTCACGGCGAGTTCGTAGCCTTTCTGGGTGTCGGCCGGATTCTGGGAGTAGATGATGGCCAGACCGCGAGCTGCCGGGAAAAAGAGGGGATTGCGAGCTAGGATGGTTTCGTAGATCTGACGGGCCTCAGCCCATTTACCCTGTTGCTCATGGACGAGACAGGCCGCCATGAGAGCGGCGGTATCGTTGGAATTGGCCTTGAGGGCGGCCTGGATTTGAGCCACCGATTGAATGGCACGTGCAGGATTAAGCGATAGATCCAACATGGCGAGGAAGGCCTGGGCTGCGGCGGCGCGTGAGAATGAGGGGTTGAGGCGCAGGGCAGTCTGGGCGCCCGATTGGGCATCGGCTACGCGACCGACCTGATAATCAGCGAGGGCGAGGTCAAAAAGAACCTCAGGATCGGAACTGTCCTTGCGCGCACTTTCCGAGAGGAGGCTCTGGGCCCATTTGAAATCTCCTGTCGCAAAGGCCAGATTGCCCAAGGTGTGAGCGATGTCCGGATCGTCCGGTGCGAGGGCGCGTGCGCTCTTGGCATACTCCATGGCTTTGGCTGGATTATTCAGATGCGTGGCGTAGATCTGCGCAAGCCGTACTGTGGCAGTAACGGCTTTGGGGTTGGCCTTGAGCATCTGCTCGTATGTGGTCCGGGCCTTGTCGAAATTACCTGCGGCTTCGTACGCCGTAGCCAATCGCATGAGTACAATAGGATCGCTGGGATGGGCCTGCAGGTGTTTTTCCAGTTCTGCGATGGCCTGAGGGCCCGCGGCGACCTGGCCTGTGGCAAGAAAGCTTAAACGAATCTGAGCATCGGACTTGCCGGGAAAATCGTCACCGGTTTTAAGGGCTGTCTGGAGGGCTGTACGTGCGGCGGCTTCGTTACCAAGCATGTAATTGGCCATGCCAAGGTGGTACTGAACTTCTGCCTGGTCTTCGAGTTTCTCGGCACTCTCAGCGATCAACGTCAAGGCGCGGCCATAATCTCCACGTTTATACAGGATCCAGCCAAAGGTATCGGACGTGAACGGATCGTTGGGCATGAGTTCATTGGCGGTCTTGCCCAATTCATAGGCACGGTCGAGGTTGTTGAACTTCTCGGAGTAGAGATAGGCCAGGTTGTTCAGCGCGGGGGAGAATTTCGGTTCGATCTTTATGACACGCTCGTAAGTATCACGAGCCTTTTCGAGGTCTTTCGCAGCTTCGTGGATCATGCCGATCTGCATCAGGGCCGAAACATCGTTGGAGCCGCGGGCGGCGATGGCTTCAAGCTTGGCGATGGCCTCTTTATGTTTGTTCTGGGCTACATAAACCTGAGAGAGCGCAATGAAACTGGCACGATACTCTGGATCAAGTTCGTTGGATTTTAACAGAGCGGCTTCTGCCTTGGGATAATCCTTTTGGACCATATAAACACGACCAATCATGTAGGGCAAAACCGGATTTTTTGGGGCCTTTTCGGCAACAGCCTGAATACGGCGAACGGCGTCATCAAAACGCTTATCATTGACATCCAGGGTTACCAATTGATCAAGGGCGGGCAGGTAACCCGGCGCGAGTTCAAAGGCTTTTTCAAAAGCTTTACGGGCCTCCGCATTTTTAGTCTGAGAGCGGAGGACGCTGCCGATGAGCATCTGGATTTCTGGATTTTTGGGCTGCTTTGCAGCCAGGGCGCGATAGATCGCCAAAGCGTCATCGGGCGCATTACGCTGGCGATAGGCTGCGGCCAGAAGCAACTGGGCACGGGTTAATTCCGGACGTTTCTTGGTTAGGGTTATGAGAGGAGAGATGGCCGCAGCGGTGTCGCCTTTGCGAAGGTTGATTTCAGCCAGGGCAAGGATGGCATCCACGTAATTGGGATCGGCGGCGAGGGCCTGGTTGAGGCTGGAGATGGCTTTGACGGGGTCCTGGTTGCGAAGATGGGCCTTGGCGAGTTCGAAATGGACCTGGGGAATGCGGGCGAAATCATTGGCCATTTTTGTGAACTCTTCGATGGCTTTGGCCGTTTCACCCTGAACCAGACGAAGACGGGCGCGCATGAGGAGGGCCTCGTAATTTCCGGAATCCCGGGTAAGGATCTTTTGAATGAGGTCCTTGCATTCATCCCACTTCTTTTCAGCAAAGGCGATTTCGGCGCGATAGGTCCATGCGGGCACGTAGTCCTGGGCCTGGTCCGTCACGCTTTCGAGGATTTTCTTGGCCGCATCGAGGTCGCCTGTGCGAATCTTAAATTCCGCATATTTGAGGCGGCGAGGAGATTTGAGGGGTGAGAGATCGGCAGCCGTCTTAAACTCGGCATCGGCCTGTTTGAGGTCGTCCCGCAACCAATAAATGAGACCCAGGGCGAGGTGGGCCTGGCTGAACTTGGGATCAATGGCAATGGCACGTTTAAAGGCCGTTTCGGCATTGGTGGCATCCTGGCGCCGAAGGAGAAGGTTGCCCATGGCAACGTGGTAGCCGGGGCGATTGCCGGCGGTGGCATTAAGTTTTTGGAGCTTCTGCCAGGTCGTATCGATTTCCTGCGGGGAAGCGATGGAATCGGATAAGAGAATGAGAGCCTCGTCATTGGTCGGTGCTTTGGAGAGTGCGAACTCGGCATGCTCCCGGGCTTCCTTGACCTTGCGTCCCGTGAGCATGATGGTGCCTACCTTGACATGCACATCCACGTTGTTGGTGTCGTACTCGAGGGACTTGTTGAGGAAGGCAAAAGCACGTGGAAGGTCACCGCGCTCATAATAGATCTGACCCAACCGGGTGATGGCAAGCGGATCGGGGCCACCCAGGCGCATGGCGCTGAGGTACTCGATTTCGGCTTTTGCGAGTTCACCAGCCTGAAAATATTGATTGGCCTTGGAAAGGTGGCGCTCCTTTTTGGCCTGTTTAGTGCAGCCGGCGCCGAGAAAGGCGATGGCGGCGACCATGAGGAGCAGCACGGTGATTTTGATATTTAGTTTCATAGTCAACAGAATGACTCTATAACAACTGACTGGAAAGTGGAAGTTTAGAATGTGATGCGAATGCACAAGGGGAAATGCCACGCTAAAAAGGTGGTGTTTTCACCGCGATGTCTGCAGCCCACGGTCTGTGGCGGATGCTGAGTAATCGGGACTTTACCAGGCTTCAGACTGAAAGTGATGAAGCAACCGTTATTTATGAGGCCAGGGCGGCGGCCGCTTTGCGAACGGCTTCACATACATGGACTATTTGGTCCTGTGCCAGGTGAGGACCCATGGGAAGGCTGAGGACGGTATTGGCGGAGGCTTCCGCTACGGGAAAGGTTCCCGGAGCGATCCGCATGTCCGCATATGCGCCTGAAAGGTGAGGCGGAATGGGATAATGGATAAGCGTGCCGATACCGGCGTCCGCCAGGGCCTTTTGAAGACGATCGCGCTGGGGATGGCGGATTACAAACAAGTGCCAGACGGGGTTAGCCCATGCGGGCACTCTGGGGAGGATCAGGTCGGGTATTCCGGCCAAGGCTTCGAGATAATGCTGAGCAATCTGGGTGCGCCGCTGGTTCCACGCGTCCAATACAGGGAGTTTGGCACGTAGAAATGCCGACTGAAGCTCCTCTAGACGGGAGTTAATGCCTTGGTAATCGTGATGATACTTAACCTTCGATCCGTAGTTCCTTACGCAACGCACGCGTTCGGCCAACATATCATTGTTGGTAGTTACTGCGCCGCCGTCGCTGAAGGCACCAAGATTTTTCCCGGGATAGAAACTGAAGGCTGCGGCATCTGCCAATCCTCCCGCGCGCACACCATGGCAGCGAGCCCCATGCGCCTGAGCGGCGTCCTCGATAACCTTAAGTCCATGCTTCCGAGCCACGGCGTTAATCGCGGCCATGTTGGCGGATTGACCGTACAAATGTACGGCTATAATGGCCTTTGTGTGCGAAGTGATGGCGGTTTCCAAGAGGGCAGGGTCGATATTATAGGAGTCGGCATCAATGTCCACTGGCACAGGACGGGCTCCGGCGTAGGAGACCGCAAGCCAAGTGGCAATGAACGTGTGAGCGGGAACGAGAACGTCGTCGCCAGGTCCAATGTTAAGGGATCTAAGGATGAGATGGATGGCATCCAATCCATTTCCCACACCAATACAATGCCGAACCCCGCAAAATGCAGCGAATTCCTTTTCAAAGGATTCCAATTCCCGTCCGAACAGGAACCAACCCGAATCCATGACCCTATGGTAAGCAGAGTCAAGGGTGTCACGTAGTTCCAAATAAGTGGGCTTGAGTTCTAAAAATGGAACATTCATGGATATTGGACTTGGTGAGAAGTTAACGCCGCAGTGAAATCGTTATAATTACGGAAATAGTCCGCTTCGTCGTAGAAATTAGAAGCCAGCACCATGCAAACCGATCCGGAAGAAAAATTGTCCAACTCACGCCAGATCATGGGACATACGTAAAGTCCATAATGTGAACGATTTAGATGGTATCGTATCTTATCTTTGCCGTCATCGAGCATGACATCGAAACTGCCCGACATGGCTATGATAAGCTGATGCAATTCCTTATGAGCATGACCACCGCGTTCGGCACCGCCTGGTACATCATACAAGTAATAGACGCGTTGGATATTGAAGGGGATATGTTTTCCCCCTTCAATGAAAGTGAGATTTCCACGTGGATCAGAGATCTTCGGCAAATAAATCAGACTACATTTGCTTAAGCTCATTTTTCAAATGATAGACACATCGTTGCAGGGAGGCAACTTCATTATGCCCATGGATCTTTGCAGTGTTTTGAATGGAGATGTTGCAAACCGCAATCTATTGTTCAAAACGGATTAATGGAGGCAATCTGTCGGCCTGCGAGGTCAGCCAGGTTCAGATGCTTTTGCCTTAAGGCGGGCCAATCGCTCCGTTCCAGAAGGAAATCAACAAAGTCAACGGACTGGCCACCAATCATGAGGGCGTCATGACGGATGCCGGTTTGGCGCAAACCAAAACGTTTATGAAAGGAAATCACGGACTGGTTTGTACTAACGACACAACCATGGATGCGCGAAAGCCCCAAGGTGTTAAAACCAAAATCATAAACCAGCATGGCCGAAGGTAGTGCGGCAGGGATTCCCGGAGTGATGATCCACCGTCCCCATTCGCCATCCTGAGCGACGATGTTATATAGGCCAATGGTTCCGATGGGTTTGTGTCCTGAGGTTTCGATGATGAAATAATAATCCCCCTCACGCGAAAAATAGTCTCCAAACCATCGCAACTGGGATTCCAGGGAAGGTTTGGTGTCCGAAACACGGCCCAGGGCGTGAGAGGATGTTCGAAGCTTGATGATAAAATCCGAATCAGACTCGACAGCAGGACGCAGCCGGATGTTCCACCCCTGGAGAATGTAGCTGTGTTGCATGGCCAAAGACTAACTCCACATGATCTGGGCTGCCGACCAGGAATAACCGACACCAAAGCCGACGACCATCAGGCGCATGCCGGGTTGAAGACGGTTGGTTTTGGCAAGACGGCTCAGCACGATGGGGATCGTGGATGAGACAGTATTGCCCACATCATCCATCAGGATGGGGAATTTGGCTTCGGGGATGCGCAATTTACGCCGAAGGGTTTCCAACATGAACCGATTGGCTTGGTGGAAAATGATAAAATCAAAATCATCCAGGGTGCTTGCGGTTTTGGCCAGCAGGGCATTCACACTGGCGGGCACGGCCTGCAGAGTGAAATTGAAGATCTCCGGTCCGTTCATGAAGAGGTTGTTAATCGAACGGATGCTGCCACTGGCATCGGCCTGGGCCGAAGCCGAAGGATCAAAGGCTTGCCGCGCCCCGCCGGTGGGCACTATCAGATTGCGAGCCCCCTTGCCGTCCGTCCCATAGACAAAGGGTCCAATGTCGGCTTGGGACTTGTTAGCGGCTGTGATGAGCGTGGCGGCAGCGGCGTCACCAAAGATAGTACGGGTGCTTTTGTCCTGAGGGTGAATGTATTTGCTATAGGTCTCTGCAGTAAGAAGGAGAACATTGGCCGCTTGGCCCGATTCGATGAGTCCTTTGGCCAGGCCAAGACCATAAATGAAACCGGAACAGCCAAGGTTAAAATCAAGCGCACCACATTGAGTGGACAACCCAAGGCGATCCTGCACCAGACACGCAGTCGTGGGAAGGGTGTAATCCGGACTCTGCGTGCAGAGCAGTAAGAAGTCCACCTCTTCGGGCTTGCAGACGCCGGATTGGAACAGGTTTTGAGCGGCGCCAACGGCGAGATCCGACGAGCACTCGGTGTTGGACACAATATGCCGGGTGTTAATCCCCGTTTTGTCGGCAATTTTCCCCGCTGGCCAGTCCGGAAAATCGCGGGAAAGCTCGTCGTTGCCGAGAACACGCTCGGGGAGGAAGTATTCGACCGCTTTAAGGATGGCGTTGGGCATGGGACAAATCAGGCGTTGATGCCGGATAGGTGCATCAGGTCATCGATTGTCTTACATTTTGCGATGTCCGCCGCAGGTGCCGACCGGCCAAGCTGTTGATCCAACATGGCGATAAAGGAAAGTACCGCCATGCTGTCCCAGCCAGGAATATCGCTCAAAGCCATCGAGCCGGAGAGGGTTCCCGGGTCGCTGATGGTGATTTGTTCCAGTTGAGTCAAAAACTCGGTTTTATTCATAAAACGCGACGCATCATTGGAATGCCAATGTGGCTGTAAGAGTAACGTTCGAAGTCAGGACTGACAAGCGGGAAGCGGACAAAGATTTTTCAACCACTCAACCGCGACACTATAGAACCATGGTGAGGAGACAGGAGTTGGGAGTTGGGAGCTAGGAGGGGCGGTTCTTTGTGCTTGGTTTGTGACTGAGCATTCAAAGGAATCCAGGAAGCCTGAGGGAATCCATCATGAAAACAGGGTGCAGAATTTGCGCAAGGGAGCTGGGAGGCGTTCTTGGCCGATCACCTCCACGAGCGCGCGCATACAGTAAAAACCCGATACCAATGCCAGAAGCAGCCCTATCGATGTGCCCCATACCGGCTTGAGGAACAGGCTGGCAGAGAAGGCCGAGAAGACAACCATGAGGCTGAGACCGATCCATTTGAGATTGGCAAATGACCAGTTGAAATTGATCAAATGGCGAGCCAGACCATGGGTAAGCACACAATAAAACACATACATCAGGAAGAACGCGACACCTGTGCCAACCAGGCCAAACCGTCCCAC
>CAZIDG010000101.1:0-14028 GCA_964538065.1 uncultured Verrucomicrobiota bacterium | reverse complement strand
GCCTTCCGATTTCATAATTTCCAAATCGAGCACCCACGACAGCGGCTCGCAACAGCGTGCGAGCCCCACCACGCCTGCGGCGTTCGCATGAGCCAGGGGGGGGAGCGAATCCATCGGAGCCTGTGGCGGGCCGCGCCGGGCGGTGGCTGGGGGGGAGGCGTCGAATGGCTTGCATGCGGCATCGGGATTGCCATTATCAGCTTGATGCGGAGAGGATTGCGCGGGTTTGGCTGGCTCAAGGCCAGGAGGGGTGGCGCAGGGATGAGCAGGGTCAAAATGGGATTGAACATGAATACAAAGGATTTGATTCGGTTGGGGGTGCCCCCGGGGGAGGCGAATCGACGGGGGATGGAGTTCATTGCCCGATATATTCTCAAGGGTCTTGATAAAACCAGGCTGGCGGAGGACGTGGAGGCGATCGTCCGCAATCCGGCCGCGTTTGTCGACGACGGGCTTCGGGGAGAGTTTGCCAGGGCGCTGACGCGTGTGGCGCGGCCCATCCGGGAGGCCACGGCCGCCTGGCGGCAGTGGGGCGAGAACCTGGAACCCGAGGCGATGAACCAGATGGGGCGGGCCTGCCAGTTGCCGGTGGCGGTGGCGGGCGCGCTCATGCCCGACGCGCACGTCGGCTACGGTCTTCCGATTGGCGGGGTCCTGGCAACGGACCATGCGGTCATTCCCTACGCGGTGGGGGTTGACATTGCCTGCCGGATGAAACTCTCCGTGCTGGATCTGCCGGTGCGTGACCTGGCCCGCAAGCGCGAGCAACTGGTGGATGCGATCGAGACGGAGACGCGGTTCGGGGTGGGCGCCATGTTCCAGGAGCGGCGCCAGCACGATGTGCTTGATGCGGATTGGTCGGTGAGCCCGGTCACGCGTGAGCACAAGGATCGTGCGTGGTCCCAACTGGGCACCAGCGGCAGCGGCAATCATTTCGTGGAGTTCGGCCTGTTCACGGCGGAGGCGCCGGTGGGCGATCTCGAGCCCGGGGAATACGTGGCCCTGTTGAGCCACAGCGGAAGCCGCGGGACGGGCGCCGAAGTCTGTGAACACTACAGCCAGCTGGCCATGGCCCGGCACCCTGACCTGCCGCGCGAACACCGCCACCTGGCATGGCTCCCGCTCGAGTCGGCCGAAGGCCAGGAATACTGGGCGGCCATGGAGTTGATGGGGCGGTACGCCGCGGCGAACCACGCGCTGATCCACCAGCAGATTTCGCGGCACCTCGGTCTGGAGGTGCTCCTTGAAGTGGAGAACCACCACAATTTCGCCTGGAAGGAGCGCCATGTCATCCAGGGCGTGGAGCGCGAGGTCGTGGTCCACCGCAAGGGCGCCACCCCGGCGGGCGTGGGCGTGCTGGGGATCATTCCCGGCTCGATGGCCGCGCCGGGGTACCTGGTGCGCGGCAAGGGCAACGAGGCGTCGCTCAAGTCCGCATCCCACGGCGCCGGGCGGGTGATGAGCCGGAGCAGGGCGCTCGAGACATTCGAGTGGGAAAAGGTCCACCGCGTGCTCAAGGAGCGGGGCGTGCGGCTGATCTCCGCCGGTCTGGACGAGGTGCCAATGGTGTATAAAGACATTCACAAGGTCATGGAAGCCCAGGGCGACCTGGTGGAGACACTGGGCCGGTTTGACCCCCGGCTTGTCAAGATGGCGCCCCCCGGCGAGCGGGCGGAGGATTGAGAAGAAAATGTTGAGGACGGATGGATTATGGAACCATCGACGAGCGAAACGAACGATACAACAAAAGAAGCCCTGCAGGCGTTATTGTCGAGCGCACTTCTGCTTGATCTCGAAGTATCACACGAAGGGGTGATTCTGAAGGTGGGAGCTGTGCTGCGAACTTCCATTCTGTCGCAGTCCGGGCGGAGTGGCAGGCAGGAGGTTTATGAGCAACTCGGCAGGCTTTCACAGGAAGCCGCCTGTGTGTTGGGGCATAACATAGCCAGACATGACCTTCCGATTCTCAAGAAACATGCACCCGGCCTTGCGATCCACAACCTTCCGATCATCGACACGCTGGTGCTCTCACCGATCTGTTTTCCGGAGAATCCCTACCATCGCCTGCTGAAGAACTACAAGCTGGTCAGCGAAAGTGTCAATGATCCGGTGGCCGATGCTCAACAGGCCGCAGTTCTTTTTGCCGACGAGTTTCGCTCATTGGAAGGGTTGAAGCAGACTGAGCCAAGGTTGTTTGAGCTGCTGGATTTTCTATTAACAACGCCAGATGACAGCAGCAAGGCGCTCCCAAACGGATTAGACCTGGTCTTCCGGGCGCTCGGAGGAGTTCGTCCAACCAGGGAAACCGCGCTGGAAATCTGCCATGAGATGTTTGGGCGCTGGGGGTGTGCCTGTGTTCCGGCCGGGGAAAGCCTGATCCAAACCACGGAGCAAAGGCATGCGGTTGCGTACGCTCTGGCATGGTTGAGGGTGAGCGGAACAAACTCCGTATTGCCACCCTGGGTTCGGCATGAGCATCCGGCAGCAGTTGAGTTGATCACACGCTTGCGCGATGTTCCGTGTCACTCTGGGCAGTGCCAGTATTGCCGCAGAGTGCACAATGCCCGCGAGCAGTTGCGGGGGTTTTTTGGCTGGGATGATTTTCGTGGAGTCCCGGCCAATGCGCAGGGAGGGAGCCTCCAGCAGGACATTGTGGAAGCGGGGTTGAGGAACGAGTCGCTCCTGGCCATTCTGCCGACCGGCGGCGGCAAGTCCCTCTGTTTCCAATTGCCAGCACTGGTCAGGAACTACCGGCGGGGCCTGTTGACGATCGTCATTTCCCCCCTGCAGGCCTTGATGAAGGACCAGGTGGACGGCCTGGTGCGACGCACCAACACGCCGTTTGCAGCCGCGTTGTATGGTTTGCTTACATCTTTGGAGCGAGGCGATGTCCTCCGGCGGGTGCGCTTTGGGGACGTGGCGGTCCTGTATGTATCGCCTGAGCAACTGCGCAACAAGTCGTTTCGTGAAGCGATCGCCCAGCGGGAGATCGGGTGCTGGGTTTTTGACGAGGCGCACTGTCTTTCAAAGTGGGGCCATGATTTCCGGCCGGATTATTTGTATGCGGGGCGGTTCATCCGGGAATTCTCCGAGGAGCAAAAGGTGGGCATTCCTCCAATCGCCTGTTTCACCGCCACGGCCAAGCGCGATGTAAAGGAGGAGATCATTTCCTACTTCAAAACCCAGACCGGCCGTGATCTGACGCTCTATGAAGGAGGTGTCGAGAGGCAGAATTTGCGCTTTGAAGTGGAGGCGATCAAGGGTTACAGCAAGCTGGAGAGGGTGCATGATTTGCTGTTCGAACGACTGGCGGAGGGCAGTGCCATCGTTTTTCGTGCGACACGGGCCGATGTGGAGGAGACTGCTGCGTACCTGAAGACAAAAGGCTGGAGAGTCGAGCATTTCCATGCAGGGCTGACTCCGCCCCAAAAGAAACGGATCCAGGACGAATTTCTGGCCGGGGCAGTCCAGGTGATCTGCGCCACGAATGCCTTCGGGATGGGAATTGACAAGGAGGACGTCCGGTTGGTCATCCATGCGGACACGCCGGGCTCGCTGGAAAACTACCTGCAGGAGGCTGGACGTGCGGGCCGGGATGGCGAGTTGGCAGAATGTGTCCTGCTTTTCGAGGAAGCCGACTGTGAACGGCAGTTCCGCATGGGCGCCTTTTCACAATTAACCCGGCGCGACATTGCACAAATCCTGCGCGGTCTGCGGAAGGCTGCCAGGGGCGACCGCCAGGAGGTGGTCATCACAACGGGGGAGATCCTCCGTGACGAGGATGTCGAGACCAGCATCGGAATGGAGGATCGTGATGCCGACACCAAGGTGCGCACGGCGATCTCGTGGTTGGAGCGCGCCAATTTCCTCCAGCGGGATGAGAATGTGAACCAGACGTTCCAGGCCCGGCCGCTGGTGAAGAACCTGGAGGAGGCCGCCGTGAAAATGGCCCGGCTAAACCTGTCGGCACAGGAACAACGGCTGTGGATGGCCATCCTGCGGGAAGTCATCAACTGCGGCCCCTCGGACTGTCTGACTGTGGATCGCCTGGCACTCCTTCCCGAGCTTGTCCAATTCTCCAGGGACAACACAACGGCGAACCCCGAATATGTTGGCGCCAAAGTGCTCAAAATCCTCGGCAGCATGGCCCAGGCTGGCTTGATGAAGCGCGACATGCTCCTCAATGCCTTTGTCCGCTACAAGGTGGCTGATCACTCGCGCCTTCGTCTGGATCGCGTGCTCCAGCTCGATCGTGCCCTGGTGGACATGCTCGCCAGGGAGGAGCCAGATCCCGAGGGGTGGATGCCCTTGTCTCTCGAGCTGCTCAACGAGCGCCTGTGCGACGAACAGCACGAGTCTTCCACCGAGCTCGTCCGTGCCCTGCTCAAAAGCCTCAGCCAGGACGGCCGCGGCTATGCAGGAACAAATGGAAGCATTGAACTCCGGCATATGAGCCGGAATACCTGCCGGGTCCGGGTGACCAAACGCGGCTGGACCGCAATCGAGGAATTGGCCGAGAAACGGCGACGCGTGGCATCCCTGGTCCTCCAGGTCCTCCTGGCGAAGGTTCCCGCAGACACACCAGCGCGCGCCGATTTGCTGGTCGAGTTCTCGTTCCAGGAACTCCAGGATGCTCTCGATAAGGACCTGGTCCTGCGATCGGATCTGAAGGATCCCGTGGCCGCGATTGAGAGGGCCCTGATGTATCTGCATGAACAACGGATCATCATTCTGCAGCAGGGACTGGCCATCTTTCGTTCCGCCATGACCATCCGCCTTCAGCCCCAGGCCCGGGGTGAAAAATACAAGGCCAGTGATTACCAACCTTTGGAGCACCACTACCGGGAGAAAATCCTGCAGGTGCACGTCATGAGCGAATTTGCCCGTCGGGGGCTCCAACGAATTCAGGAAGCCCTTGCCCTGGTGCTCTCCTATTTTTCCCTGGGGAAGGAGGAGTTCATTCGCCGCTACCTCAACATGAAGCCGGAGCTGCTCAGCCATGCCACCACGGCCCAGTCCTACCAACGTATTGTCACCGATCTCGCCAATTCGGCCCAGATCAAGCTGGTGACCGCACCGGTGGGCAGGAACTTGCTCATCCTCGCCGGGCCCGGCTCCGGTAAGACCAGGACGGTTGTCCACCGCTGCGCCTACCTGCTGCGGGTTGAGCGCGTTCGCCCGCAGAGCATCCTGGTATGCTGTTTCAACCGGCACGCGGCCATTGAATTGCGACAGCGCCTGCGGGATTTGGTGGGGGACGATGCCAGGGGGGTGACGGTGGTGACCTATCACGGCCTGGCGATGCGGCTGCTCGGCCACTCCTTCTCGGGACGCGCTGAAAAGGCAGGCACCGGCATCGATTTTGATGCGCTGATTGGGGATGCAGTGAAATTGTTGCGCGGGGAAACGACGCCTCCAGGACTCGAGCCGGATGAAATGCGCGATCGTTTGCTCTCCGGCTTCCAACACATCCTGGTGGATGAGTATCAGGATATTGATTGCCCACAATACGAGATGATCAGTGCCATTGCGGGCAGAACCCTGGAGGACCCCGATCTCAAGCTGTCGATTCTGGCAGTGGGCGACGACGACCAGAACATCTACACGTTTCGTGGCACGAACGTGGAGTTTATTCGGCGCTTCAAGGAGGATTACAACGCGGACGCGCATTATCTGGTCGAGAACTACCGATCCACACGCTACATCATCGATGCAGCCAACCGCGTGATTGAGGCCAACACGGACCGCATGAAATCCGACCAGCCGATCCGCATTGACCATTCTCGGCAACTGTTGCCGCCAGGTGGCGAGCTGGGACAACGGGACGTGTCCACCGGCGGAAAGGTTCAAGTCATTCAGGTTCGTGATGCTGGTGATCAGGCCGAGGCAACGGTCCATGAGATGCAACGCTTGCGGGATATCGGGGTCCGGGATTGGTCACGCATAGCAGTCCTATCCAGCACCCACCGGGAGTTGGCACAGGTGCGCATGCTGATGGAAACCCTGAACATCCCGGTCCGCTGGCTGGCACAACGGGACAAAATGGTCCCCTTGCACCACATCAGGGAGATCCGCAAGTTCATGGCGCATTTGGAGCAAAATCGGTCCCAATTGAGGCGTGCGAGCGCGCTCCAGGCTGATGCCGCGGAGATGTTCCAGGGGGAAACAGGTCATCCATGGGTGAATTTTCTCGCGGACTCGCTGGCATCGTGGCGTGAGGAATCATTCGATGCCGAACTGACCATCCACGAGGCCCTTGAATATCTGTACGAAGCCTGCTCCGAAAGTCGGCGGGAGTTCAGCTACGGCGACGGGGTTACCCTCAGCACCGTTCACTCGGCCAAGGGAACCGAATACGACCATGTGTTGCTGATTGGAACATGGCCGGCACACCAAAATCCGGGCAGACTGGAGGAAGTCCGGCGCGCCTTTTATGTTGGCATGACCCGCGCACGCCAAAGTCTGGCCATTCTAGACCGCCTCGATGTTCGGCCATCCTTACCTGAAACGATGGATGGAACAGCGGTCATCCGGCAGCAACATACGCATGTGGGCATGGTCACCGGCAGCAAGTCATTGAACTACGAAGTCCTGAGCCTCGAGGATATTCACCTGGGATATCCAGGCCGATTCAACGAGAAGGCGCCCATTCATTCAGCGCTCTCACGTCTGCGTCCCGGCGACGAACTGATGCTGCGTTCGCCGGATGGAGGCATCCTTGGCCTCTTCAATAAAGAACAAGTGTGTGTCTCCCGGCTTTCATTCAAGGGGGATGCGAAATGGCGGCCTCGAGTTGGAGCCGTGAAGACCGTGCGCGTGTTGGCCATGGTGGTTCGAACGGCCGCCCAGGATGTTGAGATCGGAAGACGAGAGCAGTACCAGGTCAAGGAATGGGAGATCCCAGTTCTTGAGGTTGTGTACGAGAGTTCTGCATCCTGATCCTGGGATGCTCGGCTCCAATTCCTGAACGCCTGGACTACAGGTGCCGGTCATGTATCCACGCGATTTGCCCCACCCAGCGCAGCGTAGCGCGCCACACCATGGCCGGCATGGTTCATTGCACGGGTCGTTGGGGGGCCCCTGGTTTACCGGGCGCGCTTGAGCCAGCGGGCGATGGCTTCGTCGGGGAGCGCGGCGGGCTCGATGCGCGCGGCCTTTCTGGCGCCTGCGGCCGCGTAGGTGTCCGTGATCCACCGGGTCGGGAAGGCGCTGCCGGTGTTGTGGATCAGGACCGGGTGCGGGGCCGCCAGGGCCGCCGCGCCTTCGAAGCCGCCGAGGCGTCGCAGGCCCGGCGTGAACAGGTCGGGCGCGAGCAGGGAGGCATCATCGGCGGCGGGCAACTGGCAGGCGTCGGCCACCACGACATCGGCCACGGGGGCGGCCATCAGGGTCCAGAGCCCGGCGCGTCCTGTGCCGCAGAGGGCGACGCTCTTGAAGTGCCGCCGGGCGTACGCGCACACGGTGGCGAGATCCTGGACGCGCTGCTGGAGCTCGGTCCGGTTGTACGTGGTGAAAAAGTTGGTGAAGATCTGGCGTTTGGCCTGCGCCCCGGCCCGGGCGAGTTCGCCCGTCAGGAAGGTGTCGATCAGGACCACCGCCATGCCCTGTTGGGTGAGGGTGCGGGCCAGGCCCAGGGGCTGTCCCGCGGCATCGGCATGGGCGGACTTGCCATCGGGGTGCACGAGCACGACGGCCCGCGTGGCCCTGGGCGGGCGCATGATCACCACGGGCAGGCGGTCCCCCTTGTCGGCGCGTCCCAGGCAGAGCGATTCCGTGGTCAGCCCGTTTTCGACCTGTGAGGCGGGCGTGGTGGTAAGGAGGTTTGTGGGGGATTCGACCTGGAGGGCATGCGTCCACACGGTGCCCATCACGCGTTTGTAGCTGGCCAGGGAGGCGCGGTTGGTGGGCTTGAGCGCCTCGATCTGTTTTTGATACGTCGCGACGAGCCGGGCCAGGAACTGGTCCTGCGGCAGGGCATCGGCGGGCAGTTTGGCATCGGGAAAGGCGCGCAGGTCGGCATCGGGTTCGGGCTTGTAATCGCGCTCGGGCACGCTGTCGGCCAGGGGTGCGTTGAGGAGGCAATGATCGAACCAGGCATAGACGGCCTCGCGCGAGGTGCGGTTGTAGTTGTGGTCGAAATCGAACCGGACGTAGCGCAGGCGGTCCTCGGCGCGCAGCAGCCGGTACATGTTCGCGATCGAGGGCCCTTCGATGCTCAGGGTGTCGCGGGTCCAATCCCCCCTGGCCGCCACGAGGATTTGCGGGCGCGGCGCCGGTGCGGCGGCGTACTCCATGTTGGAGTAATCGACGCGCAGGCCGGGGGCGTTCTCGCACAGGCAGCCGCCCTGCATCGAGTGGGAGACCATCACGATGGGCGCCTGCACCGCCAGGCGTGGATCGACCGCGCCAAGCATGAACGTCTGCGTGCCGCCGCCGGAGGCGCCTGTGCAGCCGAGCCGGGTGCGGTCCACCTCGGGCAACGATTCCAGGAAGTCCAGGCAGCGGACCTCATTCCACACCTGGAGACCCATGAGGCTGATGTTCCACAACTGGTTGGTCGGGTTCATCGCAATGGCCCGGTGGTCGGGGAACTGAACGGTGTCGTTGTACCCGATCATGTCGATGGCCAGGGCGATCATCCCCTGCCGGGCGAAATTGATGCACCGGGCGGGCACGCTGCCATCGGGAGTGTCGTTGATGCGGCCGCGCCCCCAGTGTCCATGGGGGTTGAGAATGGCGGGAAAGGGACCGTTGCCCCGGCCCAGGGGACGATACAGGTTGGCCCCCAGGTAAAAGCCGGGCCAGGTCTGCAGCACCACCTTCTCGACGCTGTACCCCTCGCGTTCGATGCGCCCAAAGACGCGGGCCTGGAGCGGCGTTTTCTCGGGCATGGGCCAGAGGCCGCAGCACACCTGGGCATGCTCCCGGATCGCGCGGGCGCGCTGCTCCCACGCGGCGCGGGTGTCGATGCCCGGGAACGAGCGCAGGGTGTTCAGGTCGGCCACGGTGTCGGCGCGGGTGTCGGCGGGCGGGAGCTCGGCGGCCTCCAGTCGCAGGGAAAGGGTGCAGGCCAGCGCGACGATGGGCGCAAGGCAGCCAAGGACCAGGGATTGGATGCGTGCATTCATGGTATCGGTTTCGTGTTTAGCACGCGACGCCACCTCCGGCGAGTATAAAATTGGATGGGGTCCGGGGCGAAATGGTGCTTGGCATCGGCCCCGGCCATGGGCTAAATGGGACCGAAGTTGGATGCGGCGCCAGCCACCGTGTCCTTTATTCCAAAAACTGTATGGCCATCAGCATCGATCAGAAAATAACGGCGCGACAACTGACATCCAAACTTGACCGCCTGTTTGAGTTGTCGGGAGCGAAGATCATTCAACTCCACAAGGCCTGGAATCCCGAGCACGGGACGCCGGTTTACACCGTCAATGGTGTGTACACCACCCGCGGCTGGACCGAGTGGACGCAGGGGTTTCAATTTGGCTCGCCGCTGCTGCAGTTCGACGCCACGGAGGAGCGCCGCTACCTGGAGATGGGCCGCGCCCTCACCATCGAGCACATGGCCTCCCATGTGTCCCACACCGGCGTGCATGACCACGGCTTCAACAACATCTCGACCTACGGGAACCTGCGGCGGCTGATGCTCGAGGGGGCCCTGGGATTCGACGAACGGGAGCTCCAGGTCTATGAGCTGGCCCTCAAGGTCTCGGGCGCCGTTCAGGCCGCGCGCTGGACCACCCTGGAGGATGGCCGCGGGTACATCTATTCGTTCAACGGCCCCCACTCGCTGTTCATCGACACCCTGCGCTCGCTGCGTTCCCTGGCCCTGGCGCACCGTCTCGGCCATTGCCTCATGGGCGAGCGCGACCAGCGCATCTCCCTCCTCCAGCGCATGGTGGACCACGCCAGCGTCACCGCCGAGTACGCCATTTATTTCGGCAAGGGCCGCGATGCCTACGACGTCCGCGGCCGGACCGCGCATGAAAGCATCTTCAACGTCAACGACGGCACCTATCGCTGCCCGAGCACCCAGCAGGGGTACTCGCCGTTCACCACGTGGACGCGCGGCCTCGCGTGGGCGATCCTCGGCTACGCGGAGCAACTGGAGTTCATCCGCGTGCTGCCCGTGACCGATTTCGCGTCGGCCAGCGAGCAGAAATCGATTGCCGCCATGTTCCTGGAGGCCGCCCTTGCCACCGCGGATTATTATCTGGCCAACACGCCCACCTGCGGCGTGCCGTACTGGGACACCGGCGCGCCCAACCTGCACCGGCTGGGGGATTATTTGAACAAACCGGCCGATCCGTTCAACGAGTGGGAGCCCGTGGACAGCTCGGCGGCGGCCATCGCCGCGCAGGGGCTGCTGCGTCTGGGCAATTACCTCGGGAGCATCAACCAGGCGCGCTCAGGCCGCAAATACCGGCAGGCGGCGCTGACCATCGCCAACACCCTTTTCGACGAGCCCTATCTGTCCACCAGCCCCAAACACCAGGGGCTGCTCCTGCACTCGATCTACCACCGCCCCAACGGCTGGGACCGCGTGCCCAAGGGCGCCAAGGTGCCCCAGGGCGAAAGCACCCTGTGGGGCGATTACCATGCGCGCGAGCTGGCCCTGATGCTCCAGCGCGAGGCCGAGGACCGCGATTACCTCACCTTCTTCGGCCCGCAATAACGGTGCCGAACCGCCGCGCATGGACACACCGACTCCGGCCCTGGTGCGCATCGCCTCGCTCAAGACGGTCGGGCAATTCCGCCGTCACGTGGCGGCGCTCGGGCTCGATCTGCCGTGCGATGACGCCATCCTGAAGGGGGATCAATCCCCCCTGGCCCGGCCCATCACCAATGTCGTCGTGCATGGCAAAACCATTGGGAACCGGTTCACGGTCCACCCGATGGAAGGCTGGGATGGCCTGACCGAGGCCGGCCTGTCCGAGGAGGTGAAGCGGCGCTGGCAGCGGTTTGGCGAAAGCGGCGCGAAGCTGATCTTTGGCGGCGAGGCCATGGCCGTGCGCCCCGACGGGCGGGCCAACCCGCGCCAGTTGATGATCGACCGCTCGCAGCTTGCCAACCTGACCCTCCTGCGCAGGACGCTCGTGGAGGCGCATGAGCGCGAGCACGGCACCTCGCAGGACCTGGTCATCGGGTTCCAGCTCACCCACAGCGGCCGCTGGTGCAAGCCCCATGACAGCAAACGCTTTGAATCCCGCATCGCCTTCCGCCATCCCCTGCTCGATGCCCGCGTGGGCATCACGTCCGACGCCGCCATCATGAGCGACATGGAGCTGGACGACCTGGTGGGCTGCTACGTCGAGGCGGCGCAGGTGGCGGAGGAGGCGGGCGCGGACTTTGTCGACATCAAGCATTGCCACGGCTACCTGCTGCACGAGCTCCTGGGGGCGCATGCGCGGCCGGGCCCGTACGGCGGCTCATTCGAGAACCGCACCCGCATGCTGCGCCAGATCGTGGCAGCCATCCGCGCCGCGGGCGTGAAGATCGATTTGGGCGTGCGCCTCAGCGCGTACGATCTTGTCCCGTTCCGGCCCGATCCCGCCCGGAGCGTGCCCGGCAAGCGCGGCCCCGGCATCCCGGAGGACTTCCAGCACTGCCTCCCCTACCGGTGCGGCTTCGGCGTGAACCCGGACAACCCGCTCGAATACGACCTCGCCGAGCCGCGCCGATTCGTGGCCCTGTGCGGCGAACTGGGCATCAAGATCTTGAACCTGACCGCCGGTTCCCCCTATTACAACCCGCACATCCAGCGCCCCACCGCCTATCCGCCCTCGGACGCCTACCAGCCGCCGAACGACCCGCTGGTCGATGTCGCCCGGCTCATCCAGGTGACCCGCGCGCTCAAGGCGGCGGCGCCCGCCGGGCTGATCATCGTGGGCACGGCGTACAGCTATTTGCAGGAATACCTGCCGCACGTGGCCCAGCGCGTCGTGCGCGAGGGCTGGGTGGACACCGTGGGGCTGGGCCGCGCGATCCTGAGCTACCCGCGCATGCTCGATGATGCGCTGAAGCAAGGGACGCTCGACCCGCGCTGCATCTGCCGCACCTTCAGCGATTGCACCACCGCGCCGCGCCACGGCATGGTCAGCGGCTGCTACCCGCTGGACCGTTACTACACGGCGCGCCCCGAATACCAGCAGCTCAAGCAGATCAAGGGCCGGATGTGAGCCATCCCGCGCGGCGGGAGCGGGCCCGAGGGCTTGCGTCCCGCTGAGGCGGAGGATACACTTGCCGTGTTGAAGCCACGATCGGGATTCATTATGAGACATGCATACGCAACCACGGTGATCGCCCTGGTGTTTCTGCTCCTTGCCGGCAGCGGCTGCCGCAGCACCTATTACGCCGCCTACGAGAAATTCGGCGTGTACAAGCGCGACCTGCTCAAAAAGGGCGTGCTCAAGGCGCGCGATGAACAGGCCGGCGCCCAGCAGCAGTTCAAGGACGCCATGACCCGCCTCCAGGAAATCACCAAGTTCGATGGCGGCGACCTGGGACGGCACTACGACGCGCTCAAGCAGGACTACGCCGAGTGCGAGGAACGGACCAAGGCCGTCCACAAGCGCATCGCCGAGGTGGGCGAGGTGGCCTCGGACCTGTTTGCCGAATGGGAGAAGGAGATTCAGGAAATCAACACCCCGTCGCTGCGCGACGCCAGCAAGCAGCAGCTCGCCTCAACCCGCCGCAAGTACGAGGAGCTCCATGCCGTCCTCCAGAACGCCGAAAACAGCATGGACCCCGTCCTCGGCCAGCTCAAGGACTACGTGCTCTACCTCAAGCACAACCTCAACGCCCAGGCCATCGCCTCGCTCAAGGGCGAAGCCACGAACATCCAGGGCGAGATCACCCGCCTGATCGCGCGGATGAACACCTCCATCGCCCGCGCGGACGAGTTCGTCAAATCCATGCAGTAAGGCGGGGTGCGGGTGGCCGGCGCAGGAGGGAAATCTCCATTTGCTAATACAAATGGAGAAACAGATCCCTGTTTTTCGCACCCTCCATGCGCATTGGGCTCTGGCCGCCATCGTCCACACCATTTTTTCCAACGCTGTACAGCAGGCAGTTGGTTCCCTCCATGCGGTACACCAATGGTTGGCCGCTGAAGGGGTCCATCGGCAGATGCTGGAAATACTCCGGAACCAGTTGTTGAAGGCTGGCGGGGGCACGCCCGTGTTTCACTTGATGACAGTGCAAGGCCAGTTCGACCGTGAGCAGGCGCAGGCGGGCCACGGCCTCCTTGTATGGCACCTCGGCGTAATGGACCATGCGCTTGTGCGCCCAGAGGCTTCTCACATGCTCGATGGGATGAAATCCAGGGCTGAGATGATTGATGGCGTAGCGGAATTCATTTCTCTGCACCTCGCCCCATGGGATGGTGGCGCCGTCGATCTCCACCAGCTCGGTGATGAGGGGGCGGGTTTCCTCGAAGCTGAGCCTGGGCATCAGCTTGCCGAACGCTGAAAGGCTGGCTCTCTCACAATTGATTCCAATGGTTATGCTCAAGGTAAGACCACCCCGGCTGACCGCCTGTCCCATCCGGATGGCGTCCAGATGGCTTCGCGCGGCGTCCCCATACCGGCCCTCCATTTCAGCCAGGAATCCTTCGTTGTTGAGAAGGCCGGAAAGGAGAAAGAAGTCTCTGGAGGCGGTCCACAAGGTGCAACGGTTGGTTGTCGCGACATCCGTCGGCACAACACACTCACGGCTGAGCCCGATGTGAAGGAACCGCAGCGCCTCGGCATTCTGAGACAACAAGGCCTTGAGACCGTCGTGATCGAAAGCGGGGGCATCGTCCCTGGGATAACGTGCCAGGATGGCTGCTTTCACGAGATCATCATACCCATTCGGGCTGGGCAGCGGCCTTTCTCTGGACAAAAAACACGCTGCTGCGGCCACCGTCACCATCACGATGACCAGAAACACAGACAGCAGAAAGCGGGTTCTTCGGCGCATGGTACACCGCGAGTATGACACCCTTTGCATCAAGGGTCAATGTCCGCGCGGGGGCCCCGAACGGTT
>CAZIDG010000100.1:0-14110 GCA_964538065.1 uncultured Verrucomicrobiota bacterium | reverse complement strand
GCACCTTGAAATCGTCTGGACTCCCCCCCGTTTCACGTTAGGCTGTCAACGAATGCCGGAGACTCCGTCATTGCCCAAATCGCCGCCGTCCGCATCCAAGGCTTCGGTCTTCATGCGGCGGTTGGTCTCCTTTGTGGTTTTGTGGACCATTGTCCTCTCGGCCCTGTTTTCCAGCCACAAGCTCATCTCGGAGTACGTGTTTCTGGCCATCATGCTGGGGCTGGCGGCCCTGGGGTTGCGGGAGTTTTACCGACTCGTGGAGACGCGGGGGCTGGTTTGTTTCAAGCCATGGGGCATGGTTGGCGGCCTGCTGTTGATGCTGTGCACGTTCTTCTTTTTAACGGGCCATTATTACGACGCGCCGGGCAAGGTGAATGATTTTGAAACCAGCATTTTGATCATTTTTGTACTGGGACTGTGTGTGCGCCAGTTTGTCTCCCGGAGCAACACGGCCGGGATACTGGCCATCAGCACCACGTTATTTGGCCTCATGTATGTGCCCTGGCTGCTGAATTTCATCCAAAAGATCAATTTCTTTCCCGGCATCGATGGCCGTTACTACGTGCTTTACTTCATCCTGGTCACCAAGTTCAGCGACAGCGGGGCGTACCTGGTGGGAAGCCTGATCGGGCGGCACAAGATGATCCCGCGCATCAGCCCCGGCAAAACGTGGGAAGGCTTTGCGGGAGCGATCCTTGTGGCCATGGCCGCGAGCGTGATCTGCGCCTGGCTGGCCGGACCCCGCCTGGCGGGCATGACCACCCTGCATGCCATCATTCTGGGCGGCCTCCTGGCGGCCACCGCCGTGGTGGGCGACCTCATCGAGTCCCTGTTCAAGCGCGAGGCCGGGGTCAAGGATTCCGGCGCCCTCCTGCCCGGCATGGGAGGAATCCTCGACTTGTTGGACAGTCTGTTGTTTAATGCCCCGCTGATGTATCTATACCTGCGTCACATCCTGACGTAGGCAGGCATTCTTAATTTTCGGCCCATGAAAAACGTCGTTTTACTTGGCAGTACCGGTTCCATTGGCACCAGCACCATCAAAGTGGCGGAGGATCTCCCGGATCGCATCCGGCTGATCGGCCTGGCGGCGGGAAGCAACGCAACGCTGCTCGCGCAGCAGGCAGCGCGCTTTAAACCGCGCGCCCTGTCCATCAACAATCCCGCCAAAATCCAGTCGCTCAAGGAAACCTGCGGCCCCGATGTGCCCGTGTATTCGGGCGATGAGGGATTGCTCAAGCTGGCCACCATGCCCGAGGCGGACATTGTGTTGATCGCCATTGTGGGCACCGCCGGTCTCCAACCCGCCCTGGCCGCCATCCGCGCGGGCAAGGACATCGCCGTGGCCTCCAAGGAAATCCTCGTCATGGCCGGTGAGACGGTCATGAACGAGGCCCGCAAGTACGGTGTGAAGGTGCTGCCTGTGGACAGCGAGCACTCGGCCATTTTCCAATGCCTGGATGGCAAACCGCCGGAATCGATCCGCCGGTTGTGGCTGACGGCTTCGGGCGGCCCGTTCCGCCAGACCCCCAAGGAAGAGTTCCCGCGCATCACCGTGGAACGTGCTCTGAAGCATCCCTCCTGGGTCATGGGCCGGAAGATCACCATCGACTCGGCCTCGCTCTTTAACAAGGGGTTGGAAATGATCGAGGCGCGCTGGCTCTTTGGCGTCCCCATGGACCGCGTGAGCGTGGTGGTGCATCCCCAGAGCGTGGTGCATTCGCTGGTGGAATATGTTGATGGCGCGATGATTGCCCAGATATCGTCGCCCGACATGTGCCTCCCCATCCAGTACGCCTTGACCTATCCGGAGCGGGTGGGCAGCGATCGCATCCAAACCAATCTGGCCAAGTGGGGCACACTCACCTTTGAAGAGCCTGATGAAGAACGGTTTCCATCGATTGGGCTGGCCCGGCGCGCGGGCGATGTGGGTGGCACCCTGCCAGCGGTGCTGAATGCCGCCAATGAAGTGGCTGTGGAAGCCTTTTGCCAGCGTAAAATCCGTTTTGACCAAATTGCCGATGTCGTTCGCAAGACGATGGATGCACACCAAGTCATCCGCAAACCCTCGCTGGATCAAATCCTCCAGGCGGACGCTTGGGCCCGTCAAAACGCGGCACAATTTTGAGTCTTTAATTCTGAACAAATTCAGTAGCCTTCGAGTCAAAGGCTTAGTAATCTCCGTTAATACACGGATGTCATGTGGGGTACTGTCCACCCCTCATGTAATGAAAATGTTGATAGTAAGCGAGTTAGAGAAATGATAGCAATCAGGCGTTCATCCATCGACACCAAGGGCATCGTACTTCGATCGCTTTTGGCTGGAAGCCTGTTTGCACTCCTTCCCAGTGCCTGTCTGGCAGCCGATGCCATCAATTTCTCTCGAAGCACCAATACGGTGGTTCTGCCCGATGATGTCCGGAAGGACATCGATGCCAAGGGCCCCAGCGATTTGAAGGAAGGCTACGATCCCATGGGTTACATGCCCTATGTGGCCCCCCGTCAGTCACCCGGCGCAGTTCTCTATAATAACAAGAAACTTCAGGAATTCATCGATCAACGCAAGAACTGGATCTTTGTCACGCCCGATGTCTCCATGCAGAACATGAAGGAATCCCTGGAGGGAGGAAACACGGCCATGCCCAATTCCTCTCTGAATTCGGATTCCTTCAACAAGACCGACGCCGCCAAGAGCCGCATCGTGGATCGATACATGCAGCAACTGGACTCGAACCGGGATTCATCGACAGCCAAACGGAACAGTTCACGAAAAGTCGAAGAGGAACTGGGGCTTGCGGGGCCGCGGAACCTGGGCATCAACGACTTGCAGTCTCTGGGAAATGCCAAAAGTGGCGGTGAAAATGCAGGAGGGACCGATTACATGTACCGCAGCACGCCGGGAAGCTCCGGCCGCAATGATGATCGCGCCAATTCCTCCCTGGCTCCCACCATGACCTCGCCCGGGCAGCAGCAAAATGCCATGGGCACGCTGGATCGTTCAAAAATGCTTCAGACGGAGTCGGAAAAGCGGTTCCAGCAACTGTTGCGTCCTTTGAGTGCCACCGATGTCTCGCTGGCGGGCAGCTCAAGCGACCCCATCAATGGGGCGTCGGATTCAACCACGCGTTCCCTCCAGCCCACGACATCACTTTCGTTGGAAAACCTTGCCAATGACCGCGTTGGCCGCGACCCCATGGGAAGCCTGAATCCAGGGAACACTCCCGCGCGGCAAATGGGCATCTTCGGTGAAATGAATGCGAGGGTGGCTGGTGGCTCCAGCCTTACTCCGGCATTCATCGTGCCGTCGCCGGCGGCAGGTGTTGCGCCGCAACCGCTTGTGCTCCCCCTGCCCAAGCGCAAGTTTTAGGCCTCTGCAACGTTTCACTGCGGCATTTCGAATGCGGATGACCTGCTCCCTGCTTGGCATCGGCTGGTGTCCATTTCCTCAAGGAAAAGGGCGCCCTTGCGAGCGCCCTTTGTTTCCATTAACCACAAATTGCTCTGCGCCTACCGCTTGTGAATGGCGATGTGCCCTGCGCTGGTGGATAGATCGAGCTTGGGTCCCCCACCATTGATGGTGCCCTGCAAACGGCCCGATCCAGCCTCGCCTTTCACCGTCACAGGCAAGTCCGTATGTACGCTGCCGGCACTGGTTTCGGCGTGGATGGTCACCGCGATCTCGTCGTCCAGCTTCAGATCGATGGCACCGGCGGAGGTGCGAATCTGACTGTCGCCCGCCAGGGGCGCCTTTAAGTCGGCCTTGATTCCCCCCCCAGAGGTGCGGGCAACGACCTCGGCGTTTTGAGCCGTCAGATCAATGCTGCCACCGGCCGTTTCAAGCACCAGCTTCCCGGAACCGCCTCCAAGAACAAGTCCGCCACCTGAACTGTGCAACCCCGCTCCCGCAGGGGCCGAGCCCACCTTGACGCTGCCGCCAGCGGTCCTGGCATCGATTCGGCCTGTGGCCGATTTGATATCAATGCCGCCACCTGCAGTGTGTACGTTGACAGGCCCGTCGACAGCTCCGACGTTGATCCCCCCGCCCGCCGTCTGCGCTTTCACATCGCCTTTGATGTCGGCGATCCCGATGCCACCGCCGGCGGTGTGGATATTGAGGTTGAATGTCCGGGGAACCACCAGCCGATATTGCACCTGCAACCCACCACGCCCCCACCTCTCGGCCTTTTTGGCTTCACCGGTGGATTGAGCCTTGATGGAGAGGTTGTTACCCTGGTGGTCAAAGGTGATGTGGTGATCCCGGAAAATCTCCTCGGCCTTGGCGGACGACCTGGGATCGCACTTGCGAAAGACTTCCACCGCGATTTGGGATTGATCGGCGGTGCGCACATCAACGCTTCCACGATCCACCTCCATGGTCAGAACCCCGCCACTGGCCGCCTCAAAGGTTTTATTGACGCGGTTTTCCACCATTTCGGCCTGAGCGGTCAGACAGGCCCCCATCAAGACCGGCAGCAAATAGATTAATCGCATACAGGTAATACTCCTTTGTTACGGGTTTTGTTGCGGATTATTTTATATTTTCCCGCCCCCGGGAGGCCAGGATCATGACCGAACCCACCGTCTATCCGCTCCCGCCTCCTCAATCCATCGAACAACCGACCGCTCTGACAACCATGCCCGAGCGGCAAAAACTAAAAAAGCCGCCGATGGTTACCGGCGGCTTTCAAAGCGAACAGGACCTTATTTATAGGTCTGCTTGAACTCGGCGATGGCCGCCTTGAGCTCCGCCACCAGCGGATCGCTCAGCGCCTTTTCCTTCACAATGCGGGCCAGAAGGGCCGTTTTGCGAGTGGTCAGGAAGTCGGCCATTTTGGCCTGGCAGTCCTTGATCTTGTCCACGGCCACATCGTCGAAGAAGGCGTTTTGAGCCGCCCAGAGCACCGACACCTGGATCTCCACCGGGATCGGGTTGTACTGGGGTTGCTTGAACACCTCCACAATGCGCTTGCCGCGCTCGATCTGCGACTGCGTCTTGGCATCGAGATCGGAACCGAACTGGGCGAAAGCCGCCAGTTCGCGGAACTGGGCCAGATCGGTCTTGATGCGACCCGCCACCTGTTTCATGGCCTTGATCTGCGCCGCCGAACCGACGCGGGACACCGAGATGCCCACGGAAATGGCCGGACGAACACCCTGGTAGAACAAGTCCGTTTCCAGAAAGATCTGACCGTCGGTGATCGAAATGACGTTGGTCGGAATGTAGGCCGAGACGTCGCCCAACTGCGTTTCAATGATGGGCAGGGCCGTCAGCGATCCATTGCCATTCTTTTCATTCACACGCGCGCTGCGCTCGAGCAGGCGGCTGTGCAGGTAAAACACATCGCCCGGATAGGCCTCGCGACCCGAGGGGCGCTTGAGCACCAGCGACACCTGGCGGTAGGCAGCGGCGTGCTTGGACAAATCATCGTAAATGATCAGGGCATCCATCCCGTTGTCCATGAACCATTCGCCCATGGCGCATCCAGCGAACGGCGCGAGGTACTGGCTGGTGGCGTTATCCGACGCACCGGCCATCAGCACCGTGGTGTAAGGCATGGCCCCGGCCTTCTCGAGCACGTTGATCACATTGGCCACGTTCGACTGCTTCTGGCCGATCGCAACGTAAATGCAATAGAGGGGACGATAATCCTTGTCCTTGGCTTCCTCGGCGGCGCGGTTCAACTTGGCCTGGTTGATGATGGTGTCCACACCGATCGTGGTCTTGCCGGTTGAGCGGTCGCCAATGATCAGCTCGCGCTGGCCGCGGCCGATGGGAATCATCGCGTCAATGGCCATGATGCCCGTCTGCACCGGCTGGGTCACCGACTTGCGGGTGATGATGCCGGGGGCAATCTTTTCGAGCGGATAGGCGGTGCTGGCGCTGATCGGGCCCTTGCCATCGATCGGTTCGCCCAGGGTGTTGACCACGCGCCCGAGCAATTCCTTGCCCACAGGCACCTGGAGCAACTTGCCCGTGGTGCGCACTTCCTGGCCTTCCTTGATGTGGGCATAGTCGCCCAAAATGATGGCGCCGACCTCGGTTTCCTCAAGGTTCAACGCAAGGCCCATGACACCCTGACCAAAATCGATCATCTCGTTGGCCATGACGTCGGTCAGGCCCTCGATCTTGGCCACACCGTCGCTGATCTCACGGACCACACCCACGTTTTGCCGGGACACGCTGGCTTTGGCTCCGGCAATCTGGGTTTCAATTTCCTGCAATATCGTGCTCATGTTGACTTAAAAGTGTTCCTCCAATTCGGCCAGGCGGTTACGCACCGAGCCGTCAAAAACATCGCTCCCCACCTGGACGCGCATGCCACCGAGCAGAGCCGGGGTTTGCGCATACTCGAAGGTCAGCCCTGCGCCATAACGGACCGTCAGACTGGCTTCCACATCGGCGCGCAAGGCGTCAGTCAGGGGAATGACCGTCTCAATGCGGGCGGTGCGCCGCTGCACCTCCAACTTCACGAGCCGGGAGAAATGCTGCAACACCGCCAGGTACTGGCGGGGCTTTTTCTCCAGTAAAAGCTGCACGGTGGTGCGCACACGCTGGTCGTCCAGGCGGCCTTCCACAAGGCATGACTTGAAAAGCTCCCGGCCTTCGCGACGCGCTAATTTGGATATCTTCATGCGCTGATGATCACCTCGGGATTACGGCTTAGGCCGCCAGCTCCTTGTTGGTCTCGCGAATCAGCCGTTGCTGGTCCTCGGCGGTCAGGATCTTGCCCGTTACACGCATGGTCGCATCCACCACCAACTTGCCGACCTCGCGTTTGAGCTCGGCCAGCATGCGGGCATGTTCGGCCGCGGTGGCTTCCTGGGCCTTGGCGATGATCTGCTCGGCGGCGGCGATCGCCTTTTGGGTCTCGGTCTCCTGCACACTGGCAGCCGCGGCGCGGGCTTCCGCAATCAACTGGTTGGCCGCAATATTCGCCTTTTCCAGGATCTCCTTGCGGGTGGCCTCGGCCTTGGCCAGTTCCTGCTTGATCTTCTCCGCGTTGGAAAGGCTTTCGGCGATCCGTTGCTTGCGCTCCTCCAGAACGGTCAGGATCGGCTTGTAGGCGAAACGGTACAGGACAAACGCCACAATGAGAAAGCTGATCACCTGCGCGATGAAATGCGGCCAGTTCAGGCCGAAGGTCTTCGCAACATTCTGGCCGGCCTCGGCGAGGTCGGTGGCCACACTGGCCATCAAAGGACTATAATGGACCATAAATGAAAGGGGCAGGCACGGCGCCGCATGACGGGCCGCGCCTGTTGATTATTTTGCCAGGTAAATGGCAAAGAACACAATACCTTCGGCAAACGCGGTGCTCAGAATCGCCTGAACCAGAATCTTCGTCGAGGCGCCCGGGTTGCGACCCACGGCCTCCGAAGCCTTCATACCGATCAGACCCACGCCGATGGCCGCACCCAGCGCGGCGAAACCGACATGGAAGTTACCGCTCATTTCTGCCAACATTGGCATGATCATACCACTGTTCCTTTCTTTCTTCGCGGCCCCCGCGATTGAACACGGTCAGACACACGAAAATCATTCCCGGTCCGGCTTTTCAGCCCGTACCGATCGTTAAATCCTAATGATGTTGGGCGGTCTCATGCCCCTCCTCATGCTGGCAGATCAGCAGCGTAAACACCGCCGTCAACAGCATGAACACCAGGGCTTGAACCAGGCCCACCAACACTTCCAAAAAGTAAAACGGCAGCAAAATCAGCGGACTGAGCATGGGCATGATGTTGGCCATGGCATCCAGCATGTTTTCGCCTGCGTAAATATTGCCAAAAAGACGGAAGCTGAGCGATACGGGCCGGAACATGATGGAAACAACTTCCAATATACCCACCAGGAAGAAGACCACAATCATGACAACCTTGAGCAATCCCGCTGTATCACCTTGAGGTCCAAATATATGCAAAAAGAAGCCTTTGACGCCGTTTTCCTGCAACGCCCAGACCGTCCACAGCACAAAGAAGATCATCGCCATGGCAAAGGTCATGTTGAGATCGGCATTGCCGCCCCGCATAAAGGGTTCAGTCACAACAAACTTTCCATCTGGCATCTCATGTCCCCACCCCAAGGTGCCCACACCCGGAATGAGGCTGATCCAGTTCTGGAAGAGAATGAGAATGAAGATGGTGGCAAAAAACCAGAAGGTCTTCTTCACCAAGTGACTGCCAATGATGCCTTCGAGGAATTCATACAGGCCCTCCACCAGCCATTCCCAGAAATTCTGCAGGCCTTCAGGAACCATTTTGACCCGCCGGGTCGCAAGCCGGGTCATGAGGACCAGAAAGGCGGTCACCACCCATGTCATGATCATGGAGTTGCTGACGGGAAGTGGCCCGATATGAAAGACATCCACCGCGTTGAGCGGCAGATCATGTCCCTTGCCTTCACCATGGGCTTCAGCGGCCCATGCCATGAGCGGCAGTCCCCAGCAACACGCGGTTACCAAAAATCGTTTCATGTGTAACACACCTGACCACACTTCCTGGCAAATACAAACCACAACCCCAAATCATTGCCAGTATCGCAGTTTCTGAAAAACTGCCTTACCAGGGAACATTACTCAAGTCATTTTTCGATGCCACCCAACGTCCCAACGCCCACACCCCTTTGGGACCACCTCCAGCGCCAGTCGGGACGCATGAAACGCCCGAAACCCCGGGAACGACGGCGATTCCCACTTGCCACCCTGGGACCATTCCGTGTAGGACTCAGACTGCACTCACTGGCATGAAACGATTCCTTGTCGCAATGGCCGCGCTGGCCTGGTTGTCCGCCGCCCAGGCTGAGACCGAACCACCCAAACCCGCCTCCCATTCCACACGCACCCTGGAGGGATGGACGGTTCGTGTGGATGACCGCCTCCTGGCGCCGCCGCATGACACCTTGGGCGCCAAGTGCTTGCGCTTTCTCGAGACCAGACTGGCCGATATCGTCCAAGTGGTCCCGCCGGACAAGGTGGCCCAACTGCGCACCGTGCCCATCGTGCTCGACCTGACCCATGGCAACCTGCGCGCCATGGCCTATCATCCTTCGGCTGAATGGCTTGAGAACCATGGCTACAGCCGTGAACTGGCCCGGTGCGTCCATATCTGCGAGGCGGCGGACCTCGTCACCCCCCGGAACATCCGCGAACAACCCTGGGTGATTCTCCACGAACTGGCCCACGCCTACCACGACCAAATCCTGGGCTTTGAGGAACCCCGGATCGTGGAGGCCTATGAAAAGTATAAAAAGAGCGGCCATGGAGATCAGGCCCTGCTCTTCGACGGCACCCGCGTGCGCCATTACGGCCTGACCGATCCCAAGGAGTTCTTTGCCGAAATGACCGAGTCCTATTTTGGCGTGGACGACTTCTTCCCCTTCAACCGGGCGGAACTGCTCACTGCGGAACCGGAAATCCACAATCTGATGCGCCAGATTTGGGAAAAAGAACCGCCGGTGCGCTCCGCCGCCCATTCATCACCTCAACCAACCGCCCCGCCCGGGACTACACGATAAAACTGGCTTCGCCCCTCACCCAGACACTTAAGTCCTTAATGTGGAGGTGGCTTAATGGATCACCATCCCCAACACCCAAGGCCTTGCGACCCAGGCGGCGGGAGGCTTTGGCTGAATTCAAGTTGGCGATTCAAGGCCGGCATAGTATAAGAGAATCATGCGTCCCTTGGGGATACTCACAGTGTATCTGTTTGTGGTCTTTGTGGGCGGTGCATTGGTGGCGCCGTGGATCCACGCCCTTGTAGTCATGGGATCCGCTCATATTGAGTGGTTCAAATCCTTGGCGCACAACCCATTTCATCGATTTGTTAACCGATCGCTATTGATCATTGCGATCTTCGGACTGTGGCCCTTCTTCAAAGCCTTGGGGGTGCGCCGAGCCAGCGATGTGGGGTTGGAAATGGATCCTCGGATCCTCAAGGACCTTCTCAAGGGAATGATCATCGCTCTTGGCTCCCTCACGGTTCTGGTGATCATTGGGTGGTTGATGGGCGTCCAGCATCCGCGTACCGACGTCACCCTTTTCAACATCGTGCAGTCGATCCTCCTGGCCATCATCAGTGCCTTGGTGGTTGGTTTTTTGGAGGAAATCCTGTTCCGTGGGGCCTTATTTGGGGCTTTACGCAAAACCATGCCCTGGGTGACGGCCTTGATCCTGAGCAGCGCCTTTTACGCTGTGGTGCATTTTTTCCAGCGTCCGGCATCGCCCTCCCCTGTTCAATGGGATTCGGGCTTTGTGGTACTGGCGAGAATGATGCACGGATTTGTGGAGTTTAACGCGTTCATCCCAGGCTTTTTTAACCTGACGGGGGTGGGCATATTACTTGGGCTGGCCTACCAACGGACTCAATTGCTTTTTTGCTCCATCGGTTTGCATGCGGGGTGGATCATGGGCATGAAAATTTCGGGCATTCTCTTTATGAGATCGCCAGAAGCATCCACCTGGCTATGGGGACGGAGTAATCTGGTGGACGGTTGGGCGGGCCTGATTGTGATCCTCCTGGTGGCAGGCTGGTTGATCCTGGGACATGCCCAAGCACCCAAACGGCCTAGTTTAAATGCCTGAAGTCATTGACAACGAACCAGTTAAATCAACGATAAAGAGCTGGCTTGATGCAGGGCTGGCGTTTTTCTATCCTGAGGTGTGTCAGGTGTGTCGCGTGAACCGGGCGACGCCAGCAGAAGGTTTTTTATGCAAAGCATGCGCCCGGCAAGTCGAAGTCATCACGCCACCCTTTTGTGAACGATGTGGTTTGCCGGTAGTCGGTCAAGTCACGACGGCGTTTGAGTGCAGTCAGTGTCGTGACACCCCGCGTCATTTTACGCAGGCACGGTCGGCCATCGTGGCCAAGGGTGTGGCGCTGGAAGTGATACATCGTTATAAGTATCAGAGGGCGTTGTGGTTCGAGCCATTTCTGGCCAGCCAGCTGGTACGGCAAGTCCAACTATTTCTAGTGGATCAATCGTGGGACCTCATCGTCCCGGTGCCCCTCCATTCCACCAAGGAACGGGAACGCGAGTTCAACCAGGCCGAACGTCTGGCCCGGCACTTGGGGAAGGCCAGGGGCATTCCAGTGAACGCCCGACTGATACGACGGGTCAAATACACCCAGACTCAGACGCATCTGGATTATCGGCGACGGCAGGAGAACATGCGGGGGGCCTTTACCGGCTGCCCAGGACAACAGTTGAATGGTGAGCGCATCATCCTGGTGGATGATGTCTTCACGACGGGAGCCACCACTGACGCCTGTGCCAGAACGCTTCTGGACATGGGGGCAGGCAGTGTAATGGTTTGGACACTGGCACGCGGGGTGTGATCGTTGATTTTATATGGATAAAGTGGAAGCACCGGCGAATGCGACATTCGCCAAGAAGATTAAAAAGCTGGACACCAACGGGAACGGTCTCAAGACCGAGCCCGGTCAGTCCCTGGGCCGAATGCTCAAGAAACCCAAATTGGGTGGCGGCCGCAAGAAGGACATCCCTGAGGGCGTCTGGACCAAGTGCGAGAAATGCGGTGCCATGCTGTATGACAAGGAGCTGGATGAAAACCTGAAGGTGTGCATGCAGTGCGGCTTCCACTTCAGAATCGGGGCGAGAGAGCGAATCAATGCCCTGGTGGAAACCTGTTCATTTGAGGAAATGGACGCCACGATGACCAGCGTCGACATTCTTCAATTCACTGGCGTATCCTCCTATACCAGCAAGCTTGAGACATACCAGGAATCGACCGGCCTGAACGACGGCGTCTTGACTGGCATCTGCCACATTGGACCTCATCGCGCAGCGTTGGGCGTCATGGATTTCAACTTCCTGGGTGGCTCCATGGGATCGGTGGTGGGAGAAAAGCTCACCCGGCTCATCGAAGCCGCCACGGAGAAAGGGCTGCCTCTGATCATCATCAGCAGCAGCGGCGGCGCCCGCATGTATGAAGGGATGTTCAGCCTGATGCAGATGGCCAAGACCAGCGCGGCGCTGGCCTACCATGCCCGCAAAAAGCTGCCCTATATCAGCGTGTTGACCCATCCCACCACCGCAGGCGTCATGGCCAGCTTCGCCAGCCTGGGCGACCTGATCATTGCCGAACCGGGTTCCATGATCGGTTTTGCCGGTCCCCGCGTGATTCGCGACACGACGCAGGCCGACCTCCCTCCCGGCTTTCAAACAGCGGAGTTTTTGCTTGAGCATGGACTGCTGGACGCGGTGATTCCCCGCAACAAGCTCAAGGAGCATTTGATCGAGTACATGGATTACCTGATGACGCGCCAGCAACGCAGCCAGGCGACCGCCTGAGCGATCCGAATCCCACTCCATCCCATGAACACAAACCTGGCCAATCGATGGGTCGTCATCTCGGGCGCCTCCAGCGGATTTGGCGCAGCAGCCGCCCGGCTATTTGCGGCTCAAAAGGCGCATCTCCTTCTGGGGGCCCGCCGGATGGAAAGACTGGGCCCAGTCATCGACGATGCCCTCGCCGCAGGCGCCGCCTCGGCGCAGGCCTATTTTCTGGATGTGGCTCAAACACAGTCCGTCGAGTCGTTCGCCCAGTGGGTGCGCACCTCGACCTCATGCGTTGATGTGTTGATCAACAATGCCGGGGGCGCGCATGGGCTCGATACTGTGGCGGGTGGTCAGGATGCCGACTGGGAGGCCATGGTACAGAGCAATTTCCTGGGATTGCTGCGCGTCACACGCGCTCTTCTGCCGTTGATGACGCTCCACCCCGGCGGAACGATCATCAACGTCGGTTCGATCGCAGGGCACACAGCCTACGAAGGGGGTTCCGTGTATTGCGGATGCAAGGCGGCGGAACTGCAAATCACCCGTGCCCTGCGGCTGGAACTGTGCGGCACTGGCCTGCGAGTGTGCTCGATTGATCCCGGCATGGCGGAAACCGAATTCTCCCTGGTGCGATTCAAGGGTGACACAGCACGCGCCAGCCAGGTTTATGCAGGGGTCCATCCCCTTTCAGCGGATGATGTCGCGGAAACGATGCTCTGGATTGCCACCCGGCCACCCCATGTGTGCATCGATGACATCATCATCAAGCCGACCGACCAGGCAGCCGTCCACAAGGTCCACCGGCGTCCGGTTTGATGGCCTGAATGGCGCACGCGCCATTCAGGAATGCCTTTGAGCCGATGCGCGTTGTCGGGCTAAATCTGGTAGTCCATCACGTAGCCCTCGCGGGGGGTCTTGCTCGTCACTCGAACCGTGAGCCCCTCAAACACCACGAGCGAGTGCGCCGGGACGCTGGCCGTCAGAAACACATTCGCACCAATCGTGCTGTGCGCCCCGATCACCGTTTCCCCGCCCACAATGGTCGCTCCGGCATAGATGGTCACATGATCATGAAGGGTTGGATGGCGTTTCTTGCCGCGTAGCTGCTGGCCGCCCGAAAGCGAGCGGGCCACCAGGCCCACGCCCTGGTACATCTTGACGTGATTGCCGATTTCGCTCGTCTCGCCGATCACCGTGCCGGTGCCGTGGTCAATGAAGAAGTGCGAGCCAATGCGCGCGCCAGGATGGAGATCAATGCCGGTCCGGCTGTGAGCCCACTCCGTCATAATGCGGGGGATCAGGGGGATGTTCTGGAGGTACAACTCATGCGCAAGGCGCTGGGTGGCAATCGCCTCGATAAAGGGGTAGGCCACAATGACCTCCTCCTTGCTCAAGGCCGCAGGATCCCCATTATAGGCAGCCTCGGCATCGGTTTGGAGCAAATCCCGGATTGTGGGCAACTTATCCAAAAAGAGACACGTGGCCTCCTGGGCCATGCCCTTGAACTGGCTGTGTTTGGCGCCTTCAGGCGGTTGGTAATCCAGGCTCTTCTTGATCTCCTCGGCCAGGCGCGTCTGAATCTCCTCCGCGAGAATGGAGATCGCCGCCTTCAACTCCGACTTGTGCAACTGCTTGTCCGTGAAGAAGCCCGGAAACAACAAACGCAACAGATCAATCGCAATTTTGGAAATCGCGCTCTTGGACGGCAGGTTCACGCCGTCCAGATGGTTGATCCCCCCCGTTCGTTCATAGGAATCCAGGATGCGATCCGTAAGTTGTGACATACTCGTATGCACAACGTTAGTATTCCCAAAT
>CAZIDG010000099.1:0-14486 GCA_964538065.1 uncultured Verrucomicrobiota bacterium | reverse complement strand
AGGCTAAAACATCTCGGTTCCATAGGACGAACCCAGACCGTAACGATCCATTGATGCGTCTCAATGTCGTATCGCACACGCGGCACGCGGCGCCCAGGGGACTGGTCACCCCACCACCTGGCGGGCATTCACATGCCATTTATCACGATGTAGACGCGGCGGGCGGCGGACCGTTCATCGCTCCATCGCTTGAGCTCCAATTTTCGATTGTTGGGCCGCGGGGCGTGTGACAAACTGCGGACAAATGCTCGACAAATTATTATTCGTTGCGCTTGGCGTTTCGATGTCCTTCCTGTGCGCATCGGCCAGCGCCGCTCAGAAAGATCACCCCAAGATCAAGGTCAGGATCCTCGCACCCCAGGCGAGCAACACGCTCTCGGGCACGGTGGAAGTCCGCGCCACGTTCACCCCGGGGCCGGGCGCGAAAATGCCAACCCAGGCGCTGGTCGGCTTCGATGGCCCGCCGTGGGTGAAGATGTCGCACGATGGGTCCGAGGGCGCGTGGAAGGGGTCGATCGACACCACGATGGTTCCCAACGGCTCGCAGCGCCTGACGGTCGTGTCCGATGAGCGTTACGGACGCGGGGGCATCGATGTCACTGTGACCAACGCCCTGAAGTGTTTCTTTGCCGATCTGCATGCCCACAGCAGTTATTCCGACGGCACGATGGTTCCGGAGGCCGCCTTTGATTACGCGCGGAACACCACCCTGCTCGATGTGTTCGCACTCACCGATCACCTGGAGAAGCTCACCGACGCGGAATGGGCCGACGTGCGCGAGCAGGCCGACAAGGCCAACCAGGAGGGCAGGTTCGTCACCCTGCCCGCCATGGAATGGACCAAGGCGCTGGGGCACGCGTGCATCTTCGATCCCAAGACCCGCCTGTGGCCCACGAACCTGGAGGCGTTTTACCAGGCGGCGGCCGATGCGAATGTGATTGTGAAGTTCAACCACCCGGGCACGGGCACCAACGTTTTCAACGCCCTGGCCTACTCCGAGGTGGGCGACAAGGCGGTCGAGCTGATGGAGGTTCGGCGCAGCGAGGAGGAGCAGGCGTACATCCGCGCCCTGAACCTGGGCTGGCACCTGGGGCCGGATGGTTCGGACGACACGCATTCGCCCAACTGGGGCAAGACACGCGCCTGGACCGGCATCTGGGCGCCGGGGCTCTCCCGCAGGAACATCTGGGAGGCCCTCAAGGCCCGACGCACCTTTTCCTCCACAGACCGCAACTGCCGCCTGCTCTTCCGCGCCAACGATGCCGAGATGGGCACCATCCTGGCTGAGCCGGTGAGCTCGCTGAACGTCACGGTCGCAGTGGAGGATCCGGATGCAAACGACAAGACCGCCAAAATCGCCCTGTTCCAGGACGGCCAGGTCATCGAGACCACCGAACCGGGAACGGCGGCGGCGCAGTGGTCCAGGAAGGTCGATGTGAAGCCCGGCCCTCACTACTGGTTTGTGAAGGTCACGCAGGCGGACACGAATTTCGTGTGGTCGGCCCCGATCTGGGCGACGGGCAAGGCAGCCGAGTAAACAGTCATCAGTAAACAATCATTGGGCTCCAAGGCCCGGAGTTCGAGCCCGGTCATCCAATGTCTGCATGGGGATGGCTATGACTGGGCCGTTTCCTCAGGAAATTAAAACCGCCAGCTCAGGGTATTGCCCTGGACTGGCGGTTGTTGTTTCTCCAAAAGCAGGCGATTACTTCCACGTCACGACATAGCGCCCCGCGCCCGGCATGCCGGCTTGATTCTCATACGTTTCTGTGTGATACTGTCCTTGCTGGCGGCAACCAGGTCTAAGCCGGGCGAAGATAGGCTTGCCTGTGTAGGGCTTATGGCAATGTTCATAACTCCACCTGCCTTCTATTTACCGGCCAACTGTTTTGGCCGGTTTTTTGTTTCAAGTTGCTGGATCCTATACATCGGGGTGTGATTGATAATCATGTGCAAGCGGTTGTTCTCCCGTCCATCCCACCGGCTCAATGGTGGTTTTTAATTGTCCTTATTCACTTCCAAGGCCCGGAGTTCGAGCCCGGTCATCCAATGTCTGCATGGGGATGGCTATGACTGGGCCGTTTCCTCAGGAAATTAAAACCGCCAGCTCAGGGTATTGCCCTGGACTGGCGGTTGTTGTTTCTCCAAAAGCAGGCGATTACTTCCACGTCACGACATAGCGCCCCGCGCCCGGCATGCCGGCCTGGAACACGAGCCGGCCCTGCTCCATCTGGAAGGGGACTTCGCCCAGGTCGCGCTGGGTGGCTGCGGCCAGGGCGGCGAGCTTCACCTTGCGCGGATTGGCCTTGGGCGCCAGGGCCTTGAGGTCGAGAGCGACCTTGAACTGGCGGTCGCGCGGATAGGGGAAGATCACCAAGCGTCCCGCCTCGCGGTTGATCTTCACCGCGCCGTCCGTGGCCACCTTGCCAAAGTCCACCCATGTCCCGGCCGGGTTCATGTGCGCGGTGAAATCGGCCTCCACGGGCGCGGCGGCGAGATCCCGAGCGTCCGGCTTCACAGCGGCGATGCCGGTGATGTTGCCGTTCTCGCGGGTCACCTTGAGTTTCGCCAACATGATGCGGCGGCGGCCGTCATCCATGCCTTTCAACCGGAGCCGCTCGGTCTTGAACAGACCGATCGAGAGGTCGAACGTGTCCCCCTGGCCGTCAACGGTGAACTCGTAGGGGCCATCGGTGACCACCTCGCCCGCGCGCCACTGTGAGGTGGGCCGGGGCAGCGGATGGTCCTGCTGGAAGGCGATCTTTTCGGGCGTCTCCCCGCCTGCGGGCAGCGAGCCATGGACAAAGCAGTGGCAGTCCTGGCTGATGGTTTCGCCCACGACCCATTCATAGGTGGCGCGGACGCGGTTGCCGCCCAGCCAGGCGAAGTCCTTCAGGCGCGGCTCGACCTGCACCGGCGTGCGCCGGTAGGGCATGAAGGCGTAGGTGCGGGCGTCGGCAAAGACGTATTCCGGGCACTCGGCCCAATCGGCGATGCGGCCCTCGCGCAGGGCGGTGGACACCTCGGTGGCCGGTCCCCTGGCCAGGAATCCCCATTGCGGCAGCGTGCGGCCCTCGACCACCCACGGCTCGGCCTTCCAATTCACCCAGAGCGTCAGGCCGGAGTCGTAGCGGATGCGCTGGCGGGCGGTGTCGCCGGCCGGCAGGGCAACGCTGGCGGTGACCAGTTGCCCGGCGGTCTCGTAAAGGATCTCCACCGGCCGCGCCGTGCCGTAGAGGCGCTGGACCGGGTGCATGAGGTGATGCTCGCGCACAACCCAGTGCCAGTTATGGTCATGGGGCGTGCCCACGAAACCCGCGTGGCCGTAAGCCAGCTCCATGGCGCGGTACTTGTCGATCTGTTCCATCGTGCCGGTCTCGAAGCCAAGCTGGTGATTGTATCCGCGACGGAACCAGCGCTCGTAGTAGCCCATGCCGTGGTTGACCATGCGGGGGTGGATGCGCAACAGGTCCAGGTCCAGGAAGGCCTGGTGTTCCTCCCCGCCTTGCACCTGGGCCTCCACGGCGTCGCACAGGCCGGCCCAGTAGAAATGGTTGGCCCCTTCGCCGAAGATCGGCCCCTGGTGGGTGTCGCGCATGTACTGAAAAAGCGCGGTGTCGTTTTGAACCTTGGCCAGCTCCATGGCCGCCATGGGCTGATTGGCCTCGTGGTCCAACTGATGCCACGGCACCACGCTGGAATGGACATCCAGGTAGCCCGCGGTCGTGCCGTAACGCCGGTGAATCTCCGGCGCGTTCTGCTTCGCGAACTCCAGCGCGCGGTTGCATTTGAGGCCGAAGCTCTGGACCTTCGTGCCCGGGTTGTACCAGGCCGGGGACGGCGTGCCATCCGAGCGCAACACGCGCGCCGTGGGGTCGTAGGACGGGGCATCGGGATACAGGTCGATGTAGTTTTCATGCAGCGACCACCGGTAGCCGCATTCATTGGCCGCCTGGCCAAAGATCTTCATCCCCTCTTCGCCACCAAAGGCCGCGTTGGCCGGGATATGATCCGGCAGCTTTACATCGTAGCCGAAGTGCTGCCAGTCGTGCTGGATGATGACCATGTGGTCCACGCCCAGATCCTTCAGGTGGCGCAGGTTCTCGGCATCCCCGGCATAGGTGCCTTTATGATGACCCCAGATGTCGAGCATGATGCACGGCCCGAGCAGGTCGCGGAACGGCGAGGCCACGTTGGGTGTCGCGGGCAGCACCTCCTGCACATTGGGCGAGACGGCGATGTACCCCTCCTCGCAGAGGGCGTTGCGCGTGCCGTCGGTCTTGGGCTCGTACACCGCGCCTTCCTGCGGACAGGAGGACGCGTGCGAGACCTTCCAGTCGAAGAAGCGGCAGACAAACGCGTTTTGCGCAAACAGGTAATGCACGTTGCCCTGGAGCAGATAAGGCACGGGGAATGTGCGCCGCAGCGCCGCCCCGCCGATGTTCCCCAGCGAAAACCGGCTGACCACCGGCGCGGCGCACTCGGCCCGCACCACGAGCGATTTGCCCGCGAGCGAATAACGCCACGCCACGCGCACCGGTTTCCCGCCCAGTTCATGCTGATACTCCCAATCCACCGCCAGCGTGGCCCCTTCCTTGCGAACCGACACCGCGCGGCCTCCGGTGAGCCGTTGCTCCCGGGTCTCGCTGCCGACGGTTTCCACAGCCGTCACGCCGCCGCCTTGGGCCGGGTGAAACGCGGGCGTGCCATCCACCTGCACGGTGAAATCGTCCAGTGTCCCCGTGACCGGCTGGTAGGCATACACCACACGCGCATCCGGGCCGTTATACACAAAGCGCCAGGAGCCATCGGCCTGCTCCAGACGCGTGGCGCCTCTGACCAGGCTGCCGGGCGCGACCGACGTATTGGTGACGCTGCTGAACCCTGCCAGCGACACCCCCTGGGCCGCCTTGTACGCCTTCGCCTTCACCAGCCGCGCCACCGTTTCCTGCGTGGATCCCACGGCCTGGCCTGCGGTGATTTTGGCATCGCCGAAAAAGGAATAATCAAACGAGGCATTGTCCTTGGGGCCGGGATCGACCTCCAGGGCCAGCGTCACCTCCTGGCCGGCATACGGGGAAAGATCGAAGGAATAATCGATCCAATCGGCCAGGTCATGATGTTTGCGCATCAACTCCCGCTTGCCGTCCTTCGTCACGATCCGGCAACTGAAGGTCACACCGTCGCTTCGTTCCGGCACGGCCACCTCTGGTCCCATGGCGATGCCGAAGCTCAGCTTGAGCGGGCTCGCTTTGGGCAGGCGCAGGGGATACTCCACCCACGCCACGCCCGGCGGCACATGCCACGGGGAATGCATCAACAGGGCCGAGCGGCCCATCAGCGTGCCCCATGGCTGGTACGAAATGCCGGTGGCAGGATCGAAATGACCCATCCAGGAATCCGGCATCGCCACCGGCGCCTTGCCGCGGCTCTGCCAGTAGATCCTGTAAATGCCGATATCGGTCAGCGGCGTCTCGCCCACGGGAAGGTCCACCACGGCGGAATCCGCCGCCGCCACCCCGAGGGCCATCGAAAGCCCCAGCAACCAGCCGGAAAGATGCAAAAATTTCATGGGGCGCCATTCCAGCACCCGCCACAAAAATTGTCAGCAAATAAGAGGATGCCCCTCCTGGTAATCAGGTCAATGCTGGCCGGCGGTCTCGAAGGACATGGCCCATTTCCCGGCACGGTTGGGCAGGAACTGCAGGGTCCCGTTTTCGAGCTGGCGGCACGAGCCTGTGTCCACCTTGATCCGGTAGTCCTCGCCGTTGTAATGGCAGGTCACGGTTTTCGCGTCCACCTTCCGGACGAGTTTCTTCAGGCGTTCACCGCCCACGATCGTCCAGGCCCAGTTCAACGGCTGCCCCTGGGCGTCCACGGCGTGGCCGGTGAGTTTCCTTTCACCGCAGAGGAGCGTGAAGCTCCCGCCGCCCACGAGGGGCTGGGTGATGCTCAGGCCGGTGGCCTTGGATTCCCGGACGAGAGGCGTGCCGTCCGCCTTCAGGGGCGAGGACGATCCATTGGGAGCCATCAGCACGGGGAACATGCCGGCTTTTTGACGGCCGGAATCGGACCAGAACGCCCAATCGACAACCGGCAGGGTCTCGTACGCCAGGGAGGTCTCCTTGAGCGGGGTGATGTGCGTGGGGGAGACGACCGTTTCGTCAAAGCAATGTATGTCGCGGATGAAGAAGGAATCCTTCTCCCACAGGAGGTTTAAGCGATAGAACCGGCTGTCGTACCAGACCGTCTTGCGGCCTTCATTTTTGTAATCATCCAACACCACGACCGATGTGGCGGGGGTGAGCCGGAAATGCTTGCGGAACCAACGGCCCGATTGTTCGATCGTTTCCACGCGGATCTGTCCAGCTTTGGCCTGCTGCGCAAAAAGGGCGATCTGGTAGATCAGCCCCTTTTTCATCCCCTCCCAGCCAAAGGAATTTTCCTGGCCGGCCTGGGTGTACGCAAACGCCAGCGAGGGATGGGTGATCATGTTGTTCATGAACCACGTGACCCACTTCTCCGAGCCGCCCGCCTCGGGATACACCGGCTCGAGCGATTGCAGCCCCGGCGTGGTGCCGTGCTGGTAGATGGGATCGCTCCCGAGCATGCGGAAGACCGGCACATCGATCTGCCCGGCGCGCGTCTGGGCCGGCATGTAGGCGTTCACGCGACTGGGGTAATACGCCTGGTTCCAATAGCCGCCCCACAGGGTGTAGAAATCGGTGCCGATCTGGTCCTTGCAGTTGCACGAGGCCACCAGCCCGTACTGTTTGACCATGTAATCCAGCGTCACTTCGTCCATGAACCAGGAGCCTGCGGTGCGCGGATAAAAACCAAAGACGGCTTTGAAATCGGCCATGTACACATCCACCAGCTTGCGCCGCTCCTCAGGCGTGTAGCCGGGGGAAAATCCGACATTGGCCACGGGGTCCCATTCGTGCTCGCCGCGCCACTTGAGGCCCGCCTTGTCCACGAGCGGCTTGGGGATCTCCCACCAGGCGGCGATCTCGTCATTGGGCCCCAGTTGTTCCTTGAGCAACTTCTGGTAACGCGGGTTGATCAGGGCATCGTACTGGAGCGCCCATGTGGCCGGAAGCCCGGCGCTCTTGAGCAGCTCGATCTGGCGCCGCGTGCAATCGTAGAGCACCTCCTCGGAATCCTTGAGCCGGAAGTCCGAATTGCGAATGAAGTTGTAGAGGTTGACGATTCGGGGCTGACCGCCCTTTGTGGTGCGCTCCGCAGCGTTCCCCTTTGCCGCGGTGAAACACAAAATACCCGCCACCACCAGCGCGGGAAGCGCGCCCAAAAACCAATGACTCTGTCGTTTCATTCAAGTGCCTTGTCCTGTTCCACTATCTTTCCTTCGTGATCTGCGGACTCTCGTTCCATGCGAGACACCCGTCTCGTGCAAAGAGTCCTCATGACGACACGCGTCTGCCATGCTGATCCGTGTCCACATTGAATGCCTGGCCTCGCTTTGCCAAGAAGAAGTTGACCGCGTGGGGGTTCCACAAAGACCGCCATCGACACGGTTCCATGACCACACAGCCCTGCGGCCTTTAATGCACGTCGCGCCCCGCCAGGCCGTTGGTGGTCAGGTTGATGTCCGGCAGAGCGTATTTTGATGCCAACGGATTATCTCATAAAAACCGTTCACGCCACCTCGAAAGGCGCTTTTGTTTGCCCGCTACTCCTTTTTCTTTGTCTCAAGTTTCAGGATGTCTGGCTTGTAAAGATTCGTGCTGCGGAGCCAGAGCGATTCAAGCTTCAAGGTCATTCCGTTGACTTCGGCTTCGACGAATTGGGCGTTCCTGTCCTCCTCAATACTTTTTGTCCCTGGTATCTCCCAATAAACGCGATAACGCGTGTAGCCTGGGTTGTTCTCATCGGGACCACCGCCCACAAATGGGGGCTGGTCCAGAAATACCGCGCTGTCGGGATAGCCGAGCTTGCGAACCTGTTTGGTCGCATAGTCCAGTATCTGTTGCTTTGTATATCGGACCTTGCCGTAAACCGTGCGAAGGTCAATAGAGTGTTCGTAGGCGTTGCTGTTTGGGCCGTTGAATCCTGAGATATAGCCGTGGCCGTACCAGAACCAGTAACCGTTTTTCAAAATGATAGATCCGGACACCTCGCCATTCACCAATCCCAAATGGTTCTCTTTTATATCCGACGGAAGAATTGGAATCCTGATTGGTAAAGCGAGTCGTTTGGCCATTTCAGTGGCCTTTCCACAAACCTCGTTTGTTACGGCAGCGCGTTGAATTTCTGACAAGCACATCATCGGGGGAGCTTGTACAGGAGGAGTTGGAGAAGGTTCGCTTGGAATGACCGGCGGCTGAGGTATGTTCGGCTGCTTGCGCTCGAATTCGCGACCAGTGAGAGTGAACATCTCCACCCTTTTGGCATCTGTGTTGATTTCTATTTCGGCCCTGTCCCTTCTGCTATCCAACGCAATCTTCTCCCATGTTATCCTAAAACGGGGCAGCACCTTGGGCCGATCTTGAATGGGCGTCCAAGGTTCCTCGATTTTCGGCGTATTGGCTTTCAACCAGGAGGTATTGTAACCGAGCTTGCGCACGGTTTTGCGCGCCAATTCAACGGCCTCATCTTCGGTCATGCGCTTCGTGCCATAAAAGCGTGGAACCTCGTCAGGGTCCTGAAGATGGAAAAAGCAATTGGGACTTTCCATCATGTCGATATGCCCGTTGAGGAACCAGAATTTGTAACCGTTTGTGAGTGTCACCCACCCGCCAACCGATCCCTTGCGAGGGTCGCAAACAAAGCGCTCCACATGCGTGGCCTGCACGGGTTGGAGCACCGGCAGGTCCAGGTTTTTCGCCACATCCGTGACATGCGGCAGCACCGCCAGCAGCACCGCGTTGGAGTACGCGGCGGTCATTTGAATCAGTTCCATCTTTAAGGCCTCGGAATGTCGTAGCTGTAGTTATAGGTGTTATATCCCATGTCCTCGTATCCAATCCGCACTCGCGTGCGAGACACCCGTCTCGTGCAAAGAGTCCTCATGACGACACGCGTCTGCCATGCTGATCCGTGTCCACATTGAATGCCTGGCCTCGCTTTGCCAAGAAGAAGTTGACCGCGTGGGGGTTCCACAAAGACCGCCATCGACACGGTTCCATGACCACACAGCCCTGCGGCCTTTAATGCACGTCGCGCCCCGCCAGGCCGTTGGTGGTCAGGTTGATGTCCGGCAGCGCATTCACGGCAGGCAGGATTTTCCGCGCGGCCAAAAAACTGATGTGGCCGTCCCCAAAGGAGTACTGACGGCTTCCGCGCCAGTCCCACCACCCCACCTTGTCCCGCGTGTGGTTGCTCAGCCACTCCGCCAGGAGCGCCTTCTGCGCCGGATGCCGCATGTCTGCCATCCGGCGGGAGACGCACGGGAAGGGATTGGCCTGATAAAGTTGGGCGGTCGTCATGGCATTGATGGTCTCAGAACCAAAATACGCGCTGGCCGTGTAGCCATACGATGTCGTGTCGTAATTGTCCGGCGAGAACCTGTCACTGGGACACACGAGCGTGCCGGGCGTGAAATTCGTGGAGGCGTTGGGATCGTTCGTGTTGGCGCGCCGGCCACTGAAGGCGAGATAGGGTTGAATCGGCCACCGCCAGCGCCTCCCCATCCACAAAAACGGATCGCCGGTGTTCGGAAGAAAATCGGCATGATCCTGCGCGTACAGGCTGAAGGCCAGGTTGATCTGGCGCAAATTGCTGCCGCACAAGGCCCGCTTGCCCGCCTCCTTGGCCCTGGCCAGCGCCGGCAACAGCATGCCCGCCAGGATCGCAATGATGGCGATGACGACCAGCAATTCAATCAACGTGAATGCCCGCCAACGCCACCTGGCCTGTCTTTGCTCCGCAACCATCGGCGGCCATTATCGGGTGCGGAAATAGATTGTCAACCTCATACGCTGTATAAGTTGACAATAGCCCCCCACGCCGTGGATGCGTTGCTCCCAAAGACCTGCGCCCATCAAATAACTGGGACTGGCGGAGTCGCGGGCAGACCGTTGGATCAGTGTGCAAGGGTTCCCGCGGCTGCATGTGGTATTGACTTATTCGGCATTGGCAATATATAATCACTTGTTGTTCCTGGAGAGTATTCCTTTGTGCTGCGTCCCGAAGGCAGCAACACCAATCCATGGAAATGCATGATCATACAAAGCGAACCGATGTCCGGATGGAAGGGGGTTCCAGACAATCGCCCCCCGACTCGGGCCTCTTATGGGCAGAATTGCCCGCACGGAGGATGGGCACCGCCACGCCCTGCATGGAGAGATGATCCGCCCGCGATTTTCAAACCCTGAAAACGACAAGCAAAAACCCTTAAAACACCATGAATATCACGATATCCATCCTAAAAGCCGCCTTGCTGGGCTTGCTCCTGGCCGTGCCACCCATGGTCATGGGCCAGTTCACCTACACCACAACTGACGGCAAGGTTACGATTACAGGCTATTCCGATTCCGGCGGCAACGTGGACATTCCCGACACCCTCGATGGCCAGCCAGTGGTGGCGATTGGGCGATTCGCCTTTGCGTATTGTTCCGGCCTGACGAGCGTGACCATCCCCGATACCGTCACCAGCATCGAAAGTAATGCTTTCTATTATTGCTCCAGCATGACCAGCATGACCATCCCCAACAGTGTCATCAGCATCGGGGCCGAGGCGTTCTATTATTGTTCCAGCCTGACCAACGTGACCATCCCCGGCAACGTCACCAGTATCGGAGGCGGGGCGTTTACTGGTTGCTCCAGGTTAGTTGCGATCAATGTTGACCCATTGAACGTAAATTACAGCAGCCTGGCTGGTGTTCTCTTCAACAAATCACAGTCGCTGCTCATTCAATATCCGTGTAGTGCGGGTGGCAACTACACCATTCCCGATACCGTCACCAGCATCGGGGCCGAAGCGTTCTATTATTGTTCCAGCCTGACCAACATGACCATCCCCAACAGTGTCATCAGCATCGGGGCCAAGGCGTTCTTTTATTGTACCAGCCTGACCAACGTGACCATCCCCGGCAGCGTCACTAGTATCGGAGGCGGGGCGTTTAATCATTGCACCAGTTTAGTCGCATTTAATGTTGACCCATTGAACGCACATTACAGCAGCCTGGCTGGTGTTCTCTTTAACAAAGCCCAGTCTCTGCTCATTCAATATCCGTGTAGCGTGGGAGGTAGCTACACCATCCCCAACAGCGTTACCAGCATCGGGGACAGTGCGTTCTGTAGTTGTTCTCGCCTGACCAGCGTGACCATCCCCGACGGCATCACCAGCATCGGGGACAATGTGTTCAGTGGGTGTTCCCGCCTGACCAGTGTTACCATCCCTAACAGTGTCACCAGCATCGGGGACAGCGCGTTCTTGTGTTGCTTCGGCTTGACCAAAGTAACGATCCCTGCCAGCGTTGCCAGCATTGGGGACAGTGCGTTCAGTTTTTGCTCCGGCCTGACCAGCGTGACCATCCTCGATGGCGTCAACGACATTGGGGACAGTGCGTTCACTTTATGCTCCGGCCTGACCAACGTAACGATCCCTGCCAGCGTTGCCAGCATCGGGCACTATGCGTTCAGTCAATGCTCCAAGCTCCAGTCCGCATTCTTCCTTGGTAACGCTCCGGCCATCATTTGGGGTTCTCCGTTTGAGTCCAGCACCAACGTCTGCTATTACCTGTCCGGTAAGAGCGGTTGGGGAGACACATATGGCGGGCGTCCCGCCTATCTGTGGAATCCCGCGCCACAGGCCACCATCAGCCATTGCAGCATCGGGACAGGCGGTTTCAGTTTGAGCATCACGGGCGACACCAGCCTTGGCATCGCCGTGGAAGCGACCACCAACCTGGCCGGAGGGCAATGGGACCGGCTGCAGGTCTGCACCCTCTCCAACGGCGCCGCTTATTTCTGCGACCCGGCCTGGACGAATCATCCGCAGCGTTTCTACCGCATCAGCGCGCCATGACGTGGCGGTTGACCGGATGCCCCCCCCACGCCGGATTGCCGGATCCTTGAGAGCCGCTCGCGCTGGGATGCGTCGGCCCGGCCGGGAACGCGAGTTAGTTTCTTTCGATCCTGGGTGTTCCCAGGAACGTTTGGGAATCCATTCTCTAATGGAGAGTTCACAGGGCACCATGTTTCCTGGCAGCCTGGAGGATGCTTATTCATGTGGACAGATTATCTGCATGAATGTATGATGCTCACCACTTGGACGGTTTTTAGTATTTGTCAAACAGCCGTAGTGTTGCAGCTCGCTTGGAATGTAGGGTGACGTCGCATCATGAAACCACACACAAAGATTCGTGTTCTTGCTGTCGCGTGCATCGTTTTGTTTGGAATCGGCATGCTCGTCGCAACAGCGGCTGCCTTTGCCGGCCACGCCAACACTCACACCATCCTTGCAGCCATCATCAATCTGGGATTCGTCCTCGGAGGCGTGGGTCTCCTGAAGCTCCGACGTTGGGGCTGGTGGCTCACAGTCGTCCTTTGTGGCATCAGCATTGCTCACTTGCTGTGGCAGCTTTTCACATCGCTCAGGCCAGAAACGGCCACGAGACAGAATGAGATGGTTTCCTACATTGTGGCGGGTGTTTATCTGGCCATCGCATTTTTCCTCACGAGCGATTCCGTGAGGACCACTTTTAGAGGGACATGATATTGACGCGCAGCCAGGGCGCCGCAGTGATCCGCCGCGCCGTCCCGTTCGAGGCAGGATCACAGGGGTCGGATAATTTATCAGCGGCTTTTGGAGTCGTCCGGGCATTTCCGGCGGCGGTTGCTGAGCATGGATAGCAGGAGTGACCACATGTATATCGTGATTGGTATCTTCGCGTTTTGGCTCGTGCTGCTGGCAATGATCGCCCGGTTTGAAAAACGGTTGTCCTGGCCTTATGGAGAACCGGAGGCACAGGCTCAATTCCCAGACTCGACCGGCTACGCCGACCGCTGGGTGGACGGCGCCCTCAACGCGGGCTTCACCTTCCTCGGTTGGTGCCCCCACCTGAAAGGGGGAGGTTATCGGGTTAGCTTCGCACTGCTCGTATCGCCCGAGAGGGATTGTTTCGTCGTCATCAGCGTTGGGACGATTCTGGGCATCGCCCTTCGCGGCACGTGCATTTACACGCGCTCCGTGGAAGGCCGCGTATTCTACACGACCGACAGTCAATCGTGCATTGAGATTGATGTCACGCGGCGATGGCGGAGCCAGTTGGCGCCCACGAGCACCTTTGTCAGATTGTTGCAGCGCCACCGCAATTTGCTGCGCGATTCACGCATCACACCGCATCCCTTTACCGCGGGCCGGGAGGCTCAGGAGTTCAAGTGCATGCGAACGGAACATTTCGACTCCATGTCGCGGAAAGGATTGATTGCGTTTACGGATCATTCAGGCACGTATTGGCGTTATACCTACTGGGGTGCATTGAAATTGACCGCCCTCAATTACTCCATCGGTCTATTGAGAGGCATGACGCAGGGGCGCATACCCCGAAGCGCCTGACCTTGGGCCCTCCCCCTTCTCCATTGCCATCTGATCCATGGGCAGGTATCATCCGGGCATGCTTGCCAAGGTTTACAGCGCCGCGGTGCAGCCGATCAAGGGCCAGGAATCCGCGAAACACACCCTGGAGATCGCCGCCGCTGGAGGTCACAACGTGTTACGTATGTGCATACTTTAACCAAAATGCTTCAGGACGTGTCGGATGGAGGCCGGGGTAGTTGGACCTGTCCCTTGGAATCAGGACGCTCCTGCGGTCACCGGCGAGGTTGCACGGGTTTTGTAAACACGACACCCGTTCCCCACGGGGACTCCCGGCGGCTGGCTCAGACCAACTTTGTGCACAAAGCGGGGAGGATGCGCCACATTGAAGGCCCAAATGGGTAATATGAGCCTTATGCACAGGAAAATGTGTGTCGTCTGCACGCTGATTTGGACGTTGCTGCATTTCGTTTCCGCTCAAGCATGCACCATATTTGTTTTGGCGGACGCTGAGCGGGTGCTGTTCTGCAACAACGAGGATTGCAAAAACATCCACACCCGGATCTGGTTCGTTCCTGCCGGGAAGCACAAACTCGGCTGTGGTTATGTTGGGCTTCGCAATCAATGGGCACAAGGGGGCATGAACACCAAAGGACTGGCTTTTGATTACGTTGCGGGGTTCACATTGGATGGCGTTGCTGATGCCAGCCCGATTGTGGTGCAGCCTAAATTGAAAAGGGTCCGAGGTAATCCTTCTGAGAGAATGCTGGAGAGTTGTGGGGATGTAGAAGAGGCAATCGCATTTTACGGAAGCCACCAAGAGCCGACCTTCTCCTATGCAGCGATGATGGTTGCTGACCGGAGTGGGGCGTTCGCCGTCATCGGCTTCAAGAGTGGACGTTTGCATGTCGTGAGGGGGAAGGGATGCGGTGTTTGGGGTTGGAACGCAGGGGTTGCTGACACGCTGATTAGCCAGAACTCTACC
>CAZIDG010000098.1:9779-14955 GCA_964538065.1 uncultured Verrucomicrobiota bacterium | reverse complement strand
GGCATGCGGCAGGCTGTGGGCGATTTGTGCTGGCTGCTCAATCACGGGTACGCCCTGGCCTCGTCGGTCGAACTGGTCGGCAACCGCTACGAACTGATCCGCCGCCAGCGCATCGCCGTGGCCCGCTGTGTCTGCTCGGATGCCGCCCTTGTGCGTCGACGCCAACATGAGGTCGAGATCGCCGAGCTTCAGCACGCCGAATTGTGGCTCGATGGCTACAACATCCTCAATGCCCTCGAGGCCGCGCTGGCCGGAGGCGTGATCCTGCTCGGGAGGGATGGCTGCTGCCGGGACATGGCGGGTACCCATGGCGGTTATCGCCCGGTGGTGGAAACCATGCCGAGCCTGCGGTTGCTGGGCGAAACGCTGGCCGAATGGCAGGTGGCCACCTGTCATTGGTGGCTGGACAGCCCTGTGTCCAACAGCGGCCGCCTCAAGCATGTGCTCCTGGAACTCGCCGCCCGCATGGGCTGGCCGTGGCAGGTGGACCTGGTGTTCAACCCCGACAAGGTGCTCTCCGAATCCGCCCACATCGTCGCCACCTCCGACAGCGTGATCCTCGACCGTTGCGAGCGCTGGATCAGCCTCTCCCGCCACATCGTGGACCTGAAGATTCCGCAGGCGCGCGTCGTGAACCTGTCCTGCACCCCGCCCGCATCCTGATCGGCATGCGTGTGCCCCGCTTGTGAAATCGCCAAATGCGGTTAAGTTTCAGCGTCCTTCCGGGAATGCTGGAAGGCCGTGTCTCCATGAAAAAATACCAGGCGCTTCTCCTTGCAGGTTTGTGGGCCTTTTCGGCAGGTGCGCAAACAGTCCTGTTCGATTTCGACAACCTTCCGCGTTACTCAGGCCTGCCGTCCAACCTGACAGTGGCCGGGGTCACGGCCCATTTCAGCGCCACGGGCCAGGGCTTTTCCATACAGGATGCGAATACCATGGGGTTCACGCCCGTCGGCTTCTCGGGCAACTGCATCTATCCCAGCAGCGTGTATGCCGCGGATCTGATTGTCACCTTTTCGGTTCCATTGACCGATGCCTCGATTCTCTACGCTCCCCAGGAGCTGGCCTGCGATTCCTCGGCCACCATGCGGATGAGCGCCTATGCGAGCGGGGTTCTGGTTGGCTCCTCCACCACCAATGCCGCGGCGGGCACCTGGCCGACGGAGACGCTTGAGTTCAGCTCCTCCACGCCGTTTGACAAAATCGTGGTTCACTACGACGCCCCGCCCGTGACAGGCGGAGACTGGGGACCGATCTTCATGGCCGACAACCTGCGGGTGATTCCCGTGCCACAGCCGATCACGCTGGCTGGAGCAACACGGTTGGCCGGCGGTGCGTTCCAATTCACCTTCAACGCCACGCCCGGCGTCGCGTTCACCGTGCTGGCGGCCACGAATCTGCCGGCATCGTCCCTCCAATGGACCGCGCTGGGATCTCCTGCCGAGACCGCGCCCGGCCAGTACCTTTTCATGGATTCGGAGGCGACCGGTTTCCCCCAGCGCTTTTATCGAATCAGCCAGCCTTGAGGCGGCTCAAATCCTCCTCCATCCGAACCACCGCGCGGCATGGCCTGTTCCATTCTTTCACGCCCCGCATTGCGCGAGCCACCGCTGCGCGTTGGAGGCGAGCTGGGCATCGAGCGCCGCAGGCGTCATGTCGAGGATGGCGGCGATGCCATCGCGGATGAGCGGCAGGTTCGCGGGTTCATTGAGATATTTGCGGCGGGTGCCGGGCAGTTCGCGCGCGCGGGCCTCGGGGGGCGGCAGAATGTCCGGCGTGTCCGTCTCGATGAGCAGCCGGTCCAGCGGCACATGGCAAAGGGCCTCGCGCTTGCGCAGCCTCGTTTCGCTCAGGACATCCGCGGCAAAGGAAAACCACGCCCCCAGGTGGGCCAGCGGCTGGATCAATTCCAGCGGGCCGCCGAAGGCGTGCAGGAGCATCCCGCGCGCCGGTATGGGCGAGCCCCTCAGGAGCTCCATCAGCCAGGGCCACGCGTGCAGGCAATGGATCATCACGGGCCGGTCCAGCTCGCAGGCCAGGGCCAGTTGGGCGCAGAAGACCTCCGCCTGCGCCGCCTCATCGCGCGGCTCGATCCAGCGGTCCACGCCGATCTCGCCCACGCCCGACGGCCTTTGCTCCAGAAAGGTCCGCAGGTGCGCAAGCCAGTCCTTGGAGCGATGGTCCACATGCCAGGGATGCAGGCCAAAGCACGGGAAGATGCCCGGGTGCTCCTGCGCCAGGTGGCTCACCGCGGCCCAGTCGCCCTCCCGCGTCCCGTTGCAGATCATGCGGTTGACGCCTGCCTCGCGGGCGCGGGCGAGCACATCGGCCAGATGCGGCTCCAGTTCCAGGTCCTGCAAATGGACATGAGCATCGAGTAATGACATAAATCGTGATAAGGCCTGTCGGTCGTTTCCACCCCGTGGGCAGGCAGGCCTGCAACACGGGAATTCCTCCCGCATGCAGGCCTGGGGTCAATCCCTTCTCCAGCCGTGCCTACTGGCAGAGGTGGAGGATCTCGACGACTTCCTTTTTGCCGATGGCCTGGTGCTCGCCCAGCTTCACGCCGCGTGTCTCGAATCGCTGCCCGATCTCCTCGAACCGCTCCGGCCCGATGCCGTATTCGGAGAGGCGCATCTTCATGCCCAGGGCGCGGAAGAATTGCTCGGTCTTCTCGATGGCCAGCGTCGCCCGGTCCCCGCTGTGGATGCCCCAGACCCGTTCGGCATACTGCTCGAGCTTCTGCTGTTTCACGGCCTTTTGATGCTTCCACACGGCGGGCATGACGACCGCCAGCGTCTGCGCATGGTCCAGGCCGTAGAGCGCCGTCAATTCGTGCCCGATCATGTGGGTGGCCCAGTCCTGGGGCACGCCGCAGTTGATCCAGCCGTTGAGGGCGTGGGTGGCGCACCACATGATGTTCGCCCGCGCGTCGTAATCATGGGGCTGGCTCAGCACGCGCGGCCCCTGGTCGATGAGCGCCATCAGGATGGCCTCGGACTGGCGGTCCTGGAGCGCCGCCGAGACGGGATAGGTCATGTACTGCTCCATCACGTGCACAAAGGCGTCCACCACCCCGTTGCGCGTCTGCTGTTCGGGCAGGGTGAACGTGGTCGCGGGATCGAGGATGGAAAAGCGCGGGAACACCAGCGGATTGGCCAGGGCGAGCTTCTCATGGGTTGATTCGCGCGAGACGACGGAGAACATGTTCATCTCCGATCCCGTGGCGGGCAGGGTCATCACACAACCCAGCGGCACGGCCTGCGTGGCTGGGGCCTCCCTGGACAGGATTTCCCAGGGATCGTCCTGGGTGAACGGCACGGCCAGGGCAATGAACTTGGTGCCGTCCAGCGTGGAGCCGCCGCCAACGGCCAGGAGGAAATCCACCTTCTCCCGGCGGCACAATTCGACCGCCTTCATGAGCGTCTCATAGCGCGGGTTGGGCTCGATGCCGCCAAACTCCAGGACCGTCCGTCCGGCCAGCGCCTTTTTCACCTGGTCATACACGCCATTGTGGCGGATGGAGCCGCCGCCATAGGTCATGAGGACCTTCTGGTGGGCGGGAATCAAATCCGCCAGGCGGGCGATGGTATCCTTGCCAAAAACGATGCGTGTGGGGTTCTGATAATCAAAGTTTTGCATAATTCAATCCTTCCGGCTCGCTCAATTTTAAAAGGTAACTTAATCCAAGACCTGCATTTTGCAATGGCCAATCGCTTGTCACCACGTGGGTTGGAATGAAAAACCCGCGCGGCGCATGGGGTCGCGCAGCCCGGGTTGAACAATGCAAAGGGATTACGAGGTCTAGAACGATGGCAACTCGATCGCCGGTCCCTTGTTTTGATCGATCGTGCTGTGCAACTCAAGCGTCTGCTTGGTATCGCCGCCCGTTGCCAGGAAGAACCAGCCGTCGCCAAAACCGGCATTGATGTTTTCCTTGGATTCAAAGTCGGCGCTCGACGCGCTGAACATGGCCTTGTTGAGCGGGTACCACTCGCCTTTGAGCGTCTTCACCCAGCCATGGCCAAAACGGGCCTTGCGCACCTCATCCACGCTTTTGATGTCCCTGCGAAAATCCTCGATGAACGAGTACAATCCTTTGGCCGGCTGACCGCCCGTGTAAGTGCGGAAGGTTACCAGGTGGAGCCAGGTTTTTTTGTCGTTGAGGTAGAGATAGCCCGAATAGGCCGTCTTTTTCCCCTCCACCACGCCCCGCACCAGAAAACGATTCGTTTCCCCTACCTTCCAGTCATAATCCATCATGCACTGGCCGCCCGTGCCCTCGCCGCCAAACCGTTTGATCCGCACCGCCGGATCGCTGTGCAGCACTTCCACCCGGTCTTCCACCTTCACTACGGACGGATCATCGCCCTTGGCAGAGTCCCAGACCGAGAAAATGGCGACCTTCTTGCCGTCACCCAGTTCCTGGATGCCGAAATAGCCCGGAGTCCAACCCACTGCCATAAAATAGCTGCCCGGGGTGGACTTATCCACAATGAGCTCATTGTAAATCAGTTGGGCATCCGGCGCCGGATAAATCAAATGCACCGAACGCGCCGCGCGAAACGGCTCCGCAGCCCTGGCGCTGCCCACCGCCGTCATCCATATCAATGCCAGATAAATCAGTCTTTTCATGCTGCCATCCACTTTCCTTTATGCCCCATCCATCGGATGGGACGATTGATCCAAAGGCAAAACGATCAAACCGCCACGTTGCCGGATCATTTCACCATGATTACGAAAATGTAATGGGAGTGCGCAGACCTTGAAACCAAAAAGAGCGTCGCTTTGGAGATTGACCGCCGAGGGAGGACTCGCTAGGGGTGATACTCGTGAAGGAAACGGCTCTAAAAGTGTTTCGCCAGCCGCCCGAGTGCCTTAATTGCGCTCAGACGGTACTGCATGCGTATCAAGTATATACAGGTGACAAACACCTGAACGTGGAAGATTTCAAGGCCTTTGGAGGCGGACGCGCCCCGGAAAATTGCTGCGGTGCGCTCCATGCCGCCTGCCAGGCCGCCCCGTCTGCTGCCGCGGCCATCCGTGCCGAATTCGAGGCCGCCCTGGGCTCCACCCGGTGCAAAGCCCTCAAAAACGAACTCCACATCCCCTGCGAAAAAAGCGTCGAAACCGCCGCCCAACTGCTCCAAAAACACCTCCCCCGCTAGGCGGCAAC
>CAZIDG010000098.1:0-9679 GCA_964538065.1 uncultured Verrucomicrobiota bacterium | reverse complement strand
GGCGCGCATGCATCGTCAGCCCCATTAAAAACAAAACCCCAGGGCGGCGAACCCCGGGGTGGTGTGAAAGGAGAATGAAGGGGTTACTTGACCTTCACGTCGATCTGGCGGCGCTCCAAGGTGGAGCCTTCGGCCATGGCCAGGGTGGAAAGGGCCTTGATGTAGTCGGCCTGGGCCCGGATTTCCTGGAAGCGGGCGCTGGTCAGCTTGGTCTGGAGGTCCAGGACCACGAAGCTGGTGCTCTTGCCGCTGGTGAGTTTCTTTTGTTCGGCATCCAGGGCGGCCTCGGCGTAGACGCGGGCGGCCTTGGTGGCCTCCACGCGCTGGAGGGCGGACTGGGCGGACTTAACCGCATCATCCACGGCCACAAGGATTTCCTGTTCCTGTTTCTTGAGCTGGATGAGCATCTGCTGCTTCTGGGCCTTGCTCGTCTTGAAGGAGTTGCGGGCCGCACGCTGGGTCAGGGGCACGGAGAGCGTGGCGCCGTAGGAGTAGGACGGGCTGCTCCCTTCCTCCAACTGGCCGAGCACGCCGCCGAAGTCGCGCATGATGGCGTTGGCGCCGTTGTGGCCGTAACCGCCCACAAGGTCGAGCTCAGGGAAAAGCTGGTTGCGGTTGTAACGGATGATGATGTCCTGTTTCTCCAGGTCAACCCGCGCCTGCTGCAGATCGGGCCGCAGGGTCATGCTCTTGTGCCAGCTATCCTGGAGGCTGAACGCCTGGGGAATGACCTCAAGCTTCTCGGTGGTCGTCAGGGTCTGGGTCGCCCAGGATGAAAAGTTGCCATCCACGAGCTTCTTGAGCGCATTCTGGCGCAGAGCCCGGGCCTGCTGGGCGGTGATGAGATCGGCCTGGGCCGTGGCCACCTGGGACTCGGCCTGTTTTTCATCGAGCTGGGCCATGGCGCCGACTTCGACGCGCTTCTTGTTTTCGGCCAGTTGTTGTTTGGCCAGCTCGAGCGCCTTTTCCTGGACGATGATGGCCTCCTGGGCGGCCACCAGTTCGTAATAGGCCTGCTCGACCTGATAGACGACGCTCATGATCCTGTAGTCCAGGACCAACTCGGAGGATTTGAGGGTTTTTCGGGCCACCCAGACGTTCTTGCGGGTGTCGTCAATCCACATGTTCTTCAACAACGGCTGTGTGAGCGTGAGGGTGGCGCCCCCGGAGGTGCTTTCAAAGGGAACTCCGGCGCGCGCGCCGTAGGTCTCCCGCACATAGCTGCTGACTCCGTACTGGAGGCCCGTGGGCAGGGTGCCGCCGATGCCGGCATTGTAGGTGTTGCCATCCGTGGTGGTCGAGGGCAGGTTCAGCCCCGTGCCACTCTGGACCTGGCCCGGCGAGGTGTCGAACGTGTGTTTTCCACCGGTCGTGAAGACGGGGTCGTACCCGGCGTAAGCCATGCTCACGGCATAGCGGCCGATCTCGGGGTTCAACCGCTCATACTGCACATCCAGGTTGCGCTCCAGCGCGGATTTGATGCAGTCATCGAGCGACATGGCACGTTCATTCGTGGCCGCACTGTCGGCTGCCATGGCGGCACACAGACTGGCCGCCAGCCCTAAAAGGACACACTGAGTTCGCATAAAGTCCAAAGATTGCTCCAAATGACGTAAAACGTCAACAAAGGTCACTTCTGTTTAGGACACAGAAAAGCTGCATTTGGTTTCACGTTTTTTGCGTTGCACCCCGGATATTTGACCCAAGGAACGCCCCAGGGCGTTGTTTTTATCCCCGGGAAGGATTCCGGCTTGATGAATCCCCCTTGTGTGAGGTATAAGTAAAGTATCTCAACGGGAGATATTCCATGGATTTATACGAAGTCATCAAGAACCGTCGCAGCGTCCGTAATTACAAGTCCACCCCCATACCCCAGGAGTCCCTGGATCGGATCTGGGAGGCCGTCCGCCTGGCCCCCTCAGCCTGCAACATCCAGCCCTGGCGGTTCCTGGTGCTTCGGTCGCCCGAGTTGCGCAACAGCCTCCGTGGCATCCTGCGCGACTGGGCCTTCACGGCCCCCCTGCTGATCGTGGCCCTGGGCAACCGCGAGGCGGCCTGGAAGCGTGATGGCGAGAGCATCCACCCCATCGACGTGGCGATCGCGACCGAACACCTGGTCCTGGCGGCCGCCTCCGAGGGCTTGGGCACCTGCTGGATTTGTGCCTTCAACCGCAAGGCTTTGCAAAACGCCCTGGAAATTCCCCGCGAATGGGACGTCGTAGCCGTCACCCCCCTGGGTTATCCGGGTGACGTTGGGGCTCCCAATGAACGCAAACCCCTCTCCGAGATCGTCAAGATCCTCTAAATCCATGCCCTTCCTCCAAATCAAAACCAATGTGGCCGTCCCTGAAGCCCGCCAGAAGGAGTTGCTGGCCCTGCTTTCACGTTCGGTGGTCGATGCGGTGGGCAAACCCGAACAATACGTGATGGTGGCGATCCAGCCCGCCGCCATGCGCATGTCAGGCAAGGAAGGGGATGCGGCGTTTGTGGAGGTGCGCAGCATTGGAGGTCTTAACGCGTTGGTAAACAAGAGGTTGACACAAAGGGTCTGCACCGACCTCAAGCATGTCCTGGGGATCTCCCCCGAGCGGATCTATATCAATTTTGTGGATGTTGACGCCGGGAGTTGGGGATGGAATGGGGAGACGTTCGGATAAAAAAACCGGGCTCCTTGATTCAGAGGATGAATCAGGAGCCCGGGGAATTTTCGAACTCAGTACATCAGTAGGAACACGAGGGACAAACGGCCATGGCTTGTACCACACCCAGCCGAAATCTAATGTAATTCAAAGATCAAACCGAACTTTGTAACTACGAAATTCTAATTTCGTGTTCGGGTGATAAAGAACACCAAAAAAGGGGTCCCGTCAAGCTTATGACGCAAGATATTTCCAAACCTCATCCAAGCCATAAGATTGACTTAATTAATAGTGATTCATAATCAAGACGGGAGACCACCTTTATTAGAATTTCATCATGTTTGTAACTAAATAGTTACATATACTCATGATAGTATGGATTTTCTTAAGTGGCGGGTACTCAACAGGGGTCTTTTCATCGTGGACATGACTGTAAATATTTTACCGTTCTCGCGCATTTTTACCTCTGTTTGGACAATTTTCTCATATTTAACTCCAATTTCCATTGTTGAGATTTGATGTCTCTCATGAGAGCCCCGTCAGGTGCCTCTTTCAGGGGCCAAGAAAGCCCTATTTTACCCCCGGTGTTACTCCTGGTTCACGCCGCCCTTTGTGCCTCTTCCTCGCTCGTTCCGATTCGCCTCTTCCCAGGCACATGGCTTGTGGCGGGCAGAGGATGCGCCTGGAGGGTTGGGAACGCTTTTTTTCGAAACCCGGAGGCGGTGGCGGACATTACACTTTTGTAATGATGGTGAAAGGACCTTGCAAAGTGACCGTGCGAAAGTGGGATCATTGAAACAAGGGTTCCACCCGCAGGGGCGGGACCAGAAAGAGAGTGATGTTATGAAGAACAAGCTACGTGTGATCATACCGGGATTCATCATGCTGGCGGGAGTCGTGATGGGGGTGGTGGCCAGCAGCGGCGCCTTTGACCGGACGACCACCGCAACGGGGTCGGGTAAAAACGCCGTCTATGTCAAAGTGAGTGACGATTCATCCGCCCCGTCCTCGGGCCGTATGGTCCGACTGGAGGAGGGTTACTCGGCCGTGGTGAAGAAGGCGGCCCCGAGCGTGGTGAACATCAGCACCTCCAAGCGGGTCACCCAGATGGCGCCGCAGCTCATGCTGCCCTTTGATGACCCGATGTTTCGTCAGTTCTTTGGCACTCCGCGGGGCAACCAGCGCGCGCCGCGGATGCAGCGGGAGACGAGCCTGGGCTCGGGGGTCATCATTTCCAAGGACGGTTACATCATCACCAATGACCATGTGGTCAATGGCGCCGATGAGATCAAGGTGACCCTGGCTTCGGGCAAGAAGGAATACACGGCCAAGGTCGTGGGGCATGATCCCCGCACCGATGTGGCGGTACTCAAGATCGATGCCCAGGACCTGCCCAGCGCCACGCTGGGAAACAGCGACAAGATTGAGGTGGGCGACATCGTTCTGGCCATTGGCAGCCCGTTCGGGCTCTCGCAGACGGTGACCATGGGCATTGTGAGCGCCAAGGGTAGGGGCGGCATGGGGATTGAGGACTACGAGGACTTCATCCAGACCGACGCCGCCATCAACCCCGGCAACTCGGGTGGGGCGCTGGTGGATGCGCAGGGGCGCGTCATTGGGATCAATACGGCCATCCTGAGCCGCACCGGTGGGAACGTCGGCGTGGGCTTCGCCGTGCCGATCAACCTGGCCCGCAGCGTGATGGACAGCCTGGTCAAGGACGGAAAGATTGACCGCGGGTACATGGGCGTCCTGCTCCAGGAAGTCACCCCGGCCCTAGCCGAGGAGTTCAAGATCCCTGAAAAGGGCGGGGCACTCATCGCCGAAGTGACCGACAACAGCGCAGCGGCTGACGCGGGGCTCAAGGCAGGGGACGTGGTGATCGAATTTGAGGGCAAGCCAGTCGAAGACAGCCGCCAGCTCAAGCTGATCGTGGGTCAGCGCAAGCCCGGCGACAAGGTGACCCTGAAGGTGTTGCGCCAGGGCAAGGAGAAGAGCTTCGAAGTGAAGCTCAAGAGCGCCCCCGGTGAAAAAGGCGGCACAGGCCTGCGCCGGGAGGATAACAACGGCGAAAGCGACGCCCTGGATGGCGTCACGGTGGGCGACATCAACGCCCAGGCACGCCAGGAACTGGATCTGCCTGCAAATCTCAAAGGCGCGCTGGTCGTGGACATTGAGCAGGACATCCCAGCCTTCGAGGCGGGCCTGCGCCAGGGCGATGTGATCCTGGAGATCAACCGCAAGCCGGTGAACAACGCCGAGGACGCGGTGGAGATCAGCAAGCACATCCAGGACAAGCGCATCCTTCTGCGCGTCTTCAGCCGGGGCGGGAGCCGCTACCTGGTGGTGGACGAGAGCAAGGCCAAGACAGGTAAATAATTTTCCTGACAACAGACATAACCAATAGTGGCTCAGTTGCATAGTGAGGTTGATGGATGCGGGGGTGTTGATGCGATGGGGCGGTGTGGAAAGCAGCTCCATGCCGTATAAGCAATCAGCACCCCCGTTATCTCTGTGTGGATGTTCGCTTGACTCCGTGACGTATGCAACCAACGATGAATGATGTCATGCGCGTGCTGGTCATTGAAGACGACAAGAAGATCGCCTCCTTTGTGGTCAAAGGTTTGAAGCAGAATGGCTTCGCCGTGGACCACGCGGCGGACGGCGAGACGGGCCTGGCCATGGCCCTGTCCACGCCCTACGACGTGGCGATCATCGACATCATGCTGCCCAAGCTCGATGGCCTGGAGGTGTTGCGCGAGTTGCGTGCGCGCAAATCCAACACCAACCTGCCCGTGATCATCCTCAGCGCCAAGGCGTCCGTGGATGACCGGATCCGAGGTCTCCAGACCGGGAGCGACGATTACATGGTCAAGCCCTTCGCCTTCAGCGAGCTCCTGGCGCGCGTGCAGGCGCTCATCCGCCGCGCCACCAAGGCGTCCGATCCCACCAGCCTGACGGTGGGGGACCTGACGTTGAACCTCGTCACGCGCGAGGTGACGCGGGCGGGCCAGCCGCTGGACCTGCAGACGCGCGAGTTCGCCCTGCTGGAATACCTGATGCGCCAGGCGGGCAAATACGTCACCAAGGCGCAAATATTGGAGCACGTGTGGGATTACAGCTTCGATCCGCAGACCAACGTGGTGGACGTGCTGGTGTGCCGGTTGCGCAACAAGATTGACCGCGATTTTGAACCCAAGATGATCCAGACCCTCAGGGGGGTGGGCTATGTCCTCAAACCAGGTTGAACCGGCGCGGCGCAGCTTCAGCCTGCGCCTGAACTTGTGGTATGCCGCGTTTTACACGCTGGCCTCGCTGGCGTTGTTCATCACGGCGTATGCGGTGCTGACCTCACTCCTGCAGGAAAAGGAGCGGGAGGTCATCCGCGCCCGCGTCGAGGAGTATCGCGCCTGGTACGAGGGCGGCGGCCTGCTGACCCTGCAGCAGCGGTTCATGAATACCCGCAAAAATGACCGCACGGCCTTCTTCGTCCGCGTGGTGGGCTGGACTGGCAGCGCTATTTTCATGAACACGCCCGAGGACTGGGAGGGGTTCGACCTCAAGCAGATCGAGGCCATGACCAGCGGCCAGCCCGATGCCTGGAAGGAGGTGCATGGCCCGCGTGAACATGCCAGCTGGATGATTGCCACCGTGCCTCTGCGGGATCGAGGATTTCTCCAGGTGGGCAAGAGCATTGAGGACACCGGCCGCGTGCTGGCCCGGTTCCGCCTGGTGTTTGGCGTGGTGATGGTGGGGATGGTGGTCATCGGCTTTGGCGCCGGGGCCCTGCTCACCCACGAGGCCCTCCGGCCGGTGCGCCAGATCATCAACACCGCCCGGACCATCATCAACACCGGCCAGATGAACGCCCGCGTGCCCGTGCGCCCCACCGGCGATGAACTTACCGAACTGGCCACGCTCTTCAACCGCGTGATCGAGAAGAACGAACGCCTCATCTGCGGCATGCGCGAGGCCCTGGACAACGTGGCCCATGACCTGCGCACGCCCATGGCCCGCCTGCGCGGCAGCGCCGAGATGGCCCTCCAGACGCCCGAGGATGCCGCCGCGTGCCGCGAGGCCCTGGCCGACTCCATGGAGGAATCCGAGCGCGTCCTCACCATGCTCAAGACCCTCATGGACATCTCCGAGGCCGAAACCGGCACCATGAAGCTCGACCGGGCCCCATTCGATTTCGCCGTGCTCGCGCGCGATGTGGCCGATCTTTACTCCATCGTGGCGGAGGAAAAGAACATCCGCATCGAGACCCGGCTGGGCGATGCTCTCATGGTCCAGGCGGACCGCGTGCGGCTCCAGCAGGCCCTGGCCAACCTGCTCGACAACGCCATCAAATACACCCCCGAGGGTGGGCGCGTGGAGATTGTCGCCGAGACGGCGGGCGGGCAGTTGGTCGTGCGCGTGAGCGACACCGGCATGGGCATCGCACCCGCCGACCAGCCGCGCATCTGGGAGCGGCTCTACCGGGGCGACAAGAGCCGGAACCAGAAAGGCCTGGGCCTGGGCTTGTGCCTGGTCAAGGCGGTGGTTGAAGCGCATCGCGGCGCCGTGGACGTGTCGAGCGAGGTGGACAAAGGCTCCGTCTTCACCCTACGCATTCCGCTGGGCCCCACCCCAGCGTAACCCCGCCAGGGGGTATGAAGGGCAGGGGACGTTGCGCCGAAATAAAGCCTGGGGTGTTCCAACGAGGCTTGGCAACCAGGGACGCCATCCAGTAACTTCTCCCATGGCTATGGAACATAGCGATGGTGATCACCAGGTGCCGTTCGCGACTCCCCTGGCTGGGAAGTCCCAGTCGCCGCCGATCATCGCCGATGTCGGTTCCGGCGCCTCATGGCCCGCGTCCCAGTCCCCGGAAGCAGGCGGCGCGCCCAGTGTTTTCGTGTTCAATCCCTTTGCCGAGGGCCTTGTTGCCCACGGCAAGGCCTACACGCCTGTCAAATCCCAGGCCAGGCTCGCCGAGGATCTGGCCAGCCTGCCCCAGTTCCTTTGCCAGCCGGGCGATGTCGTGCTTGTGCCCAAACGGCCCTCAGAGGCCTTTCTCAACCAGCTCACCCAGGCCGGGTTTGTGTCGCCGGAGTTCATCGAGCTCAGAGAGGGGCGGCTCGATCCCCCGGATGCCCTCGCGCAACGCAGGCTCGGCCGTCTGCGGCCCTGGGCCTGGGGGCCCGACAGCGTCAGACTCTTCCAGCCGTTGCTGGCGCAGGTGACCGGCGCCGAGGCCCGCGATGCAACGCAATGCTTCAATGACGCCCTCGCGCAGCTCTATTCCAAGGCCTGGAGCGCGGATTTTCTCAGAAAGGTCCTGGCGGGCGGCGGGGCGTCTGCCCATGCTGAAGCGTGGCTTTGCACGGAGCAGGAGGCGGGCAGGACGGTGGATAACCTCCCGGACGCCCTGGCGGCCATCGACGCCATCCGCCGCCGCGGCCATCAGCGGGTGGTGGCCAAGGAGGCCTTGGGTGTTGCCGGGCACAATGCCATCCGCCTGTGGGAGCCGGAGCTTCTGCCCGAGCAGCGCCGCTGGCTGAGCCGCGTCCTGGAGAACGGCCAGCGCCTGGTCGTGGAACCCTGGCTGGAGCGCGAGATGGACTTCTCGGTCCAGTTGGAGATGGGGCCGCAACACCTTGCGCTCTGCGGCTACACCGGCTTGATCAACGATCCCAGGGGACAGTTCATGGCCAACTGGGCGGAGCCCGGCTGCGACCGGCGCCTGCCTGCAAGTGTGGCGGCATCGTTCACTGACCACGCGGGCATGGAGGAGCGCCTGGAGCAGCTTTACATGGCCATCTTCTCCCTGCTTGAAACGGAGCTCCAGCGCGTCGGATTCGTGGGCCCGATCAACATCGATGCCCTGATCTATCGCACGCCGCAGGGTGGCTGCCGCCTCAAGCCCGTGGTGGAGATCAACCCCCGCTACACCATGGGACGCCTCACACTCGAGTTGATGAGTCATGCCTGTCCGGGAACGTGCGGCCTGTTCCGCCTCGTCACCCGGGCCCAGGCCCGCGCCGAAGGCTTTGACGATTTTGTCCACTATGCCGCCTCCTTGAGCCAGCGCCTGCCCCTGAGCCTCGACGGCGGACCCTTGCCCAGGATTCGCCAGGGCGCCCTGTGCCTGAACGATCCCGCGCGGGCCCAGGTGTGCCTTGCGACGTTCACGGTCAGCCCCACCCTGGAGCTGCCCCCGTCCCTGTGCGCCCCTGAACCCCGGCGTTCCCCATAACCATGCAGAATCTTATCGTCATCCTTGGCACCAACGCCTCCGGGAAAAGCGACCTCGGCATTCGCCTGGCCTGTCATTTCGGCGGCGAGATCGTCTCCGCCGATTCCCGCCAGGTCTATCGCGGCCTCGACCTGGGCAGCGGCAAGATCACCCCCGCCCAGGCCGCCATGGTGAAACACCACCTCATCGATGTTGCCGATGTCTCCGAATATTACTCCCTGGCGCAATACCAGCATGCGGCCTGCGCCGCCATCGATTCCATTGCAGCCGCGGGGAAACGGCCCTTCCTCGTCGGCGGCACCGGCTTGTACATCAATGCCATCGTCGAAGGATATCAACTGGTGGATGTCCCCCCCAACGACTCGCTGCGCGCCGAGCTCGAGTCCCTCTCTGTCCCTCAATTGGTGGAGCGCCTTGAAAAGGCCGATCCCGAGGCCGCCCGCCGCATCGATAAGTGCAATCCGCGCCGCCTCATACGGGCATTGGAAATCGCCTCCGCCGGTTACGCGGACGCCGCAGGCCGCCAGAGTTCACCGCGCTACCGTTGCCTTCAACTGGGCCTGACCTGGCCGCGCCAGGTTCTCGAGGAACGCATCGCAAAACGCCTTCAGGATCGCCTGGACCAGGGCATGATCGACGAGGTTGCCGGGCTCCGTGCCCGCGGCGTCTCCGACCTCCGCCTCCACAAGCTCGGCCTGGAGTATCGCTACATTACCCGGTACCTCCGCGGCGAACTGCGCTCCCGGGACGAGCTGTTCACCCAGCTCGAGATCGCCATTCGCCAGCTCGCCAAGGACCAGTT
>CAZIDG010000097.1:0-16102 GCA_964538065.1 uncultured Verrucomicrobiota bacterium | reverse complement strand
CCTTCCTGCCACTTGATGCGGCCCAGGACGCGCCGGATGCTGTCCGAGCCGAAGAGCCGCATCAGATCGTCCTCGAGGGAAATGTAGAAATGGGAGGAGCCGGGATCGCCCTGGCGGGCGCAGCGGCCGCGGAGCTGGCGGTCAATACGGCGGGCCTCGTGGCGTTCGGTGGCCAGCACATGCAGGCCTCCCAAGGCGGCCACGCCCTCACCCAGCTTGATGTCCGTGCCGCGCCCCGCCATGTTGGTGGCAATGGTCACCGTGCCCCGCTGGCCGGCCCGGGCCACAATCTCCGCCTCCTGCTCGTGAAATTTGGCGTTCAGGACCGCGTGGGCGATCCCCGCCTTGCTGAGCAGCCGGGAGAGATGCTCGCTGGTCTCGACCGACACGGTGCCGGCCAGGATCGGGCGGCCCTGTTCATGGACCTGCTGGATCTCGCGGAGCACGGCGGCGAATTTCTCGCGCCGGGTCTTATAGACCGAGTCCGGGAGGTCGTTGCGGGCCACGGGCTTGTTGGTGGGGATGGCCAGCACGCCCAGCTTGTAGATGTCGTAAAACTCGCGGGCCTCGGTCACCGCCGTGCCGGTCATGCCCGCCAGCTTGTGGTAGAGGCGGAAGTAATTCTGGATGGTGATGGTGGCCAGCGTCTGTGTCTCGCGCTCGATCTCGACGCCCTCCTTGGCTTCGACCGCCTGGTGAAGGCCGTCACTCCAACGGCGCCCCGACATCAACCGGCCGGTATGCTCATCCACGATGACGATCTTGCCGTCCTGGATGACGTACTCGACATCCTTTTCGTACAGGCAATAGGCCTTGAGCAGTTGGGAGATGACATGGATGCGCTGGGACCGGGCCTCGAAATCGGCCTGGAGCCTGGCCTTGAGCTCGACGCGTTTGTGCGGGTCCAGGGCCGGGTCGTTGTCCATGGTGCGGCAGGCTGCAACCAGGTCCGGCAGCGTGAACGCATCGGGGTCGCCGGGCGCGAGGAAGGCGCGGCCCTTCTCGGTCAGATCCGCCTCGTGGGATTTTTCCTCAATGGCAAAGAAGAGCTCCTCCTTTTGGGCGTACAAGGCCTGCTTGCTTTGATCGCCGTGCAGCCTCAGTTCGGCCTGGTTGATGAGGCGCAGGTTTTCGGGATTCTCCAGCAGCTTCATGAGGCCGGCGGATTTGGGGGTGCCGAGGCGGATTTTGTAGAGGAGCAACCCCAACTGGTTCTCCGCCTCGCCGGTGTTGAGCTGCTGGGAGCCGTCTTGCGCGTGCAACTGGTCGATCAGCGACTGGGCCTCGCGCAGGTAGCGCGCGGACAATCGGGACTGGTTGTCCACCAGGGACCGGATGGCCGGCTTATAGTGGTCGTAAAGGGAGTCGTCGGCTTTCACCGCGGCGGGGCCGGTGATGATGAGTGGCGTGCGCGCCTCGTCGAGCAGGATGGAATCGACTTCATCGATGATGGCGAAGTATTGGCCGCGCTGCACCTGCTCCGCAGGGCGCAGGGCCATGCCATTGTCCCGCAGGTAATCGAAGCCGAACTCGGCATTGGTGCCGTAGGTGATGTCGCAGGCATACATTTGACGGCGCACCTCGGGAGGCTGGTCGTTCAAAATGCAGCCGACGCTCAGGCCCAGGTAACGGAAGACGGCGCCCATCCACTCGCTGTCGCGCGCCGCCAGGTAATCGTTCACGGTCACAATGTGCACGCCCCGGCCGGTCAAGGCGTTCAAAAAGGCGGGCAGGGTCGCCACCAGGGTCTTGCCTTCGCCGGTGGCCATCTCGGCGATGCGGCCGCTGTGGAGGGCCAGGCCGCCGATCAACTGGACATCAAAGGGAACCATGTCCCACGTCAGGGGATGGCCTCGCACGGTGATCTGCTGGCCGCATAGGCGGCGGCAGGCATTCTTGACCACCGCGAACGCCTCGGGCATGGTTTCGTCCAGGGCCTTTGCCAGGGCAGGCAGCTCCTGAATGGCCGACAAGCGCTCCTTCCAGGCGCGGGTCTTCTCCCGCAGGGCTTCCTCGGGGAGCGATTGAAGCGACAGCTCAATGCGGTTGATTTCCTTAACGATCTTCCCCAGATGGCCCATCTCGCGGCTCATCGTGGCGCCGAATATCTTATTCCATAAAAGTCCGAACATAATTCCTTCTGTTGTTAAGCCAATACAGATGCTGCGAGCCCGGAGGCTGCAGCAGGTCACACCACGGAACATTCCTGAGCCATGCCTGGGACATGGCCTGGGGCATCAACCCCTGATTCCCGGGAGGGGCGCCGCCACCATCGTGCGCAAACGCTGGCGACGCAGAATGTCCCGCGGCCTGAATGCATTTTCAGTTGTTTACAGGGCGGGTCCGCGGGGATCCGGCGCACTTGAGGTTTCTGTCATCAATGTCATTGCCAACCATCGTGTTGATCAAGCGATCGAGTTGTGAGAACGCGCCCAACGCTTTGCGGCCTGGTGTCTTGGGAGTGAGGCCCCAGGGGCAGCTCACTTGAAAACGACGCATGCATGCAAAGACTGCATCCGGGGTGCGGGCGCCAGTGCTCGTGTCGTTTCGTGCGACTGCTGCACTGCGAGGGCTCGGCGTTCACTGGCAGATCCAATGAATGCCTGGGACTCCAGGATGCGGGGCGGCCTGGTGAGGGGCCTTAAGAAAGACAGGGGGCGCGTGGATTGAGGGCCGCGCGCAGTCTAAACTGCCATGATCTGGCAAGGATGGTGGGCGTTGAGAGGGGAACCTGGCCTCCCGGGCACAGGAGTGCGCGGGGCGGGGCATCGAAGGGATCGAAGGATCCCAGGCCCTCATCCTTTGCGAACGCATACTCGCCCCCCTGGAGGTGCAAACGGTGGAACTGGAGGGTCAGCAGGAGCGGAGAGGATGTCGCTGCAACACGTGATGCAGGCTGCCTTCCCGCGGGGATCGCGGTGGGCGCGGCATGTTCAAAAGCACACTGGATGATGCTCAACAGCAGCCATCCAGCCGCCATCAGAACCGCTCCGGTGCGTTTGAGAAGAACATGCACTCTGATTAAAATATATGCATCGAGCCGAATTTCAACGTGTATTGCGAATTTTCTACGAAGTCTGGCAACGGACGAGCCGGCTCCCATTAACGTTGATGGAGGGAAGGGGACGGTGGCATGCAACGACCGGGGTCCGAATCCGCCGCGGGAGGTCATGCAAGGCGGATGAGAGTTGAAAATTGCGCAAATGTCTTTATGATGGAGTGCAACGCAGGGAGGTCGCGGGAACAACATGGTCCCATTCAGAACGTCATCATGAAGGTGGTTGTGGCATTATGGTGTGTGGTGCTGTGGTCCGCCAGCGGTCTGTTCGCGGAGGGGATTCGCTGGCAGCCGCAGCAGGGCGCCATCAAGGGCATCGTCATCCCGATTTACCCGGACAAGGGCGCGTGTGCGGCGGGGAGCCTGCGCATCGACCGGGTGTATTCAAGCCATGCCAGGCTGGGGTTTTTCCGCATCGGCCTGCTGCCGGTGGTGATGCTGGACACGGTGCGGCTGGAAGTGAAGGAGGAGGGGGCCTGGGCGGACTTGCTGGGGCGGGCTTGCGAGCGGATGGAAGGCCTGGCCGTGGGGCGCGCCTGCGAGCTCAAACACTTTGAAGTGGTCTTCCCGCATGAATCAAAGCCGCGTCTGAAGGCCGCTGCGGCCCAGTGGGATGCACGGCAGCGGGTCCTGCTTCTTACAAGGGTCTGCGTGCGCCAGGGGGACCGCGAGATCGTTTTATCGAAAGCCCGGCTGGATGCCACGGGGCGGCTTGTGTCGGGCGCCGGACCTGAGGGCGGGGCGTGGGGCCTGCAACTTTTGCAATCCAATGGATCGTCAACATCAACCTCAAACATACAATGAAGATCATTTCCCTACTCATGGTGAGCGCCTGGATGGGCCTCGCAGCGGTGTGCGGACAGGATGTGGACACCCTGATCAGCGAGGGGCGCGGTTTTCTGGCGGCGCATAATCTGACCAATGCGAACGCCCGATTTGCCGCCGCCGTGGTGGCGGCGCCCCAAAACCAGACCGCAAATGCCTTGTACGGGGCCACGCGCCTGTTGTGCCTTTACCAGAATGCGAGCGTGAACACGCTGCTGGACCGGATCGGCATGGGACCCACCAACCGGAACATCTACGAGTGGACTGCCAAGCTGGCCACCGACACCAACGGCGATTACCTGCCGCCCGCCGGGGTCAGCGCCCGGGCGGCCGTGGACGAGCTGCGCACGACGGTCCTGAACGAGGTGGAAGGATCGTTGACGAACTTCGCACAGGTCAAGGCCACCAACTTCATCGTCACGCTGACGAGCAACGAAACCGCCATGGCGGAGGTGACGGTGGATTACGGGGACATCCAGATGCTCAGGGCCATGGCCTGGGCCGCGGAGTTTGGCATCTACATGATCAATGCCCACGACCTGGATGTGCAACTGGCCGCGTTGCGCGCGCTGTATGACGCGGATAATTTGTCCGTGGGGAGCATTTTGAAAAATTTCCCCAAGCTGCTGACCTTTGCGAACACCAACGACCTGGCCCGCGCCAAAACCGCGTTTGAGAACGCCGTGGAGCTTTACAATACGGCCTCGGCCTTCATCCGATCGCGCCCGCCGAACACGACGCGGCTGTTTAACTGGGATGCCGAGGACGAGGACGAGGCCAGATTCCGGCAGACGCTCGCAGACGTCAAAGCCTCGTTCACCACGCCCACCCCACTGAATGTCGACACGAACATCGCGGTGTACGGCGCGAAGATGTTCGATGGAACGGGGCCCTGGCGGCGATACCTGCCGCAGTTCCAGGGTCAGCGGGTCGTGCTGGGGAGCGTGACCGATTCCACGTTTGGCGGGATGGTGACCGGCCTGGACGAGGAGCTCATCGAGCAGTTATGGGGGAAGATGTTCGACACCGTGCCGACCTTTGGCCTGTATGAGCACGCAGCGCAGGACCCGGCGCCCTTCTACCTGCGTCTGAGCCCGTGGCATGGCTACGTTGTGGAGGCCTCGACGAATCTCAAGGAATGGTCGAGGGTGGATAGTTTTGTGGCGTCGGAGCAGCGCAGGACCCTGCAGAGTGCCCGGGGCTTTGAATATCCGGCACGGTTTTATCGGCTGGCCGAGCCGGAGGGGCTCATGCCCCCGCCCCCGAATGACGTGTTTTCAAATCGGGTTGACCTGGGCATCGGCAAGGCGAGGTGCGTGGGATATCTGGCCTCGGCCACACGGAAACCCGATGAGCAGATCCATTACCCGGCGGAGGAAATGCCGTGGTACTCGTCGCAACAGGTCATGGGCCATTCGGTGTGGTACACCTGGGAGGCCCCCACCACGGGGCCGATCCGGATGCAGGCCGCCGATTTGGAGGAGACCGGGGAATATGTCCTCCCGATTGTCGATGTGTTCACCGGCACGGCCATCACGTCGCTCCAACGTGTTGCGGCGGGGACTCATGGCTGCGAATTCGAGGCGCAGGCGGGCGCGGTGTACCAGATTGCCATCGACTGTGTGTCCCTGGGCGGGACCGGGGGGCGCATGGATGGGTTCAAGCTCATGATCACCGCCCCGCCCGTGCTTGCGGTGGCCAGCCCCGCTGCCAATGCGGAGTATGTGGCCGGATCCAACATCCCGATCCAGTTCATCGCAGCCGACCCCGATGGCACGATCGAGGACCTGCGGCTGTCCATCTATTCGTGGACGTTGTCGCGGGAGATGCGGTTTGAGGGATCGACCGGGAGCTATGTGCTGACCAATGCCCCGGCCGGCTCCTATTACATCACGATCACCGCCACGGACGATTGCGGCGTGGCGGTGCAAGATCAGCGCACCATCACCGTCAAGCCATGAGCCTGGCCATGTGAAAAGGCGCTCAGGCGCGGACGATCCGGGCGGCATAGGCGCCGTCCGTCGCGTTGGTCATGGGCGTGAGCTGGCGTTCCTGATCGAGGCGGAACCCGGGATGGGAGGCCACGAATTGCTCCACGAGGCTGTGGTTTTCCTCGGGCTCCAGGCTGCAGGTGCTATAGACGAGGACGCCGCCCGGTTTCAGCCGTGGGGCGTGGCGCACAAGCAACTCGGCCTGGCCGCGGCTCAGGCGCTTGATTTCCTCCGGGCTGATGCGCCAGCGCAGATCCACCCGGCGGCGCATGACGCCCGTGTTCGAGCAGGGGACGTCCAGTAATATCCGGTCGAAAGGTGGTTCCTCGGGGAGTGGGTTGGCTATATCGATCACGCGGGTTTCCAGACAGGTGACGCCGAGGCGGTCGCCATTTTCGCGCACCAACTGGAGGCGGTCGGGGAAGATATCCTCGGCCACAATCCGGCCCTGGTTGCCCATGAGTTGGGCCATGAAGCAGGTCTTGCCGCCCGGGGCGGCGCAGGCGTCGAGCACGTGATCGCCAGGGCGGGGGTCCAAAAGCTTTGCCGCCAGGAGGGTGCTGGGGTCCTGGACGTAGAAACCACCGCCTTTGAAGCTCTTAAGGCTGGTCATGGACGGGTGGGCCTTGAGCTCGAAGGCGGTTCCTGCATCGATCCAGTCGAAGGATGCGGGGGCGAACTCGACCTCCTCCTGGGCCCAGAGGCTGGTCAACTCGCCCAAGTTCATTTTTAAGGTATTGAGCCGCACATAGGTACGCGGTGGGTGGTTATTCCACTCCAGCAACTGAATCATGCGCGCCCGGCCCCACTGGGCCTCCCAGCGGTCGCAGAGCCAACGGGGGTGCGAGAGGCCCACCGATGGATCATCCAACCTTATCTGCTCGAGGAGTTTAAGTGTGGCATCGCGCTGGCGGCAATAGCCCCGCAGCACGGCGTTGATGAAGCCGGACTGGGGACCGAGGCCGCGCTGCTTGGCGATCTCGACCGATTCATTCACGGCGGCGTAATTGGGCACGCGGTCCAGCCAGAAGAGCTGGTAGAGTCCAAGCCGCAAAATGTTCATCAAGAGCGGCTTCTGAGGTCGGCCGTCGGTTTTGCGGGCGATCAGCCAGTCGAGGGTGGCCTTCCAGCGCACCACGCCGAATACAAGTTCCTGGACCAGACGACGATCCTGGGGCGAGACATCGGTCTGGGCCAGGGTTTGGTCAAATCGATCTTCCACGAAAACCTGGGCCTCAGAGAGGTCGCCCAAAATTTCCACCGCAATTTCTCTTGGTTTTGGTCTGCTCACTCGTTAATACTATTCTATTACTTGGTTCAGAATAATAAAATTATGAGAGAAGAGCTAGAGAAACTGGTTGCGGCAGGTAAAATCGGCCGTCAGCATATCGAGCCCTTGATCCAACTGGCGAGTGCCGGGTATTGCATGCACCGCAGCTGGGGTTTTGGGCGGATCACGACGGTGGACACCATTTTCAGCCGCTTCGCCATCGACTTTCCTGGCAAGCCGGGTCATTCCATGGACCTGGCCTTTGCCGCTGAATCCCTCCGTCCCATTTCGAAGGATCACATTTACGCCCGCAAGGCCGAGAATTTGCAGGCCATGCGCGACATGGCCGCGCTGCATCACCTGGAAGTGATCAAGATTGTGCTGCAGAGTTTTGGGGGCCAGGCCACCATCGACCAGGTGCACCAGGTGCTGGTGCCCGACGTGATCACGGCGGACTGGAAGAAGTGGTGGGAAACCGCCCGGCATGAATTGAAGAAGGACGGTCATTTCCTGATTCCCTCGAAGAAGAACGATCCCATCATTTACCAGCCCCAGATGGTGTCCCTGCAGGAACGGCTGCTCACGGGACTGCGCAACGCCAAGGGTCTCAAGGCCCGCGTCTCGCACGCCCATGAGCTGGTCAAGTCGCTGAGCGATCTGGAGGATTCCAAGGCGGCGGTGAAGGAGGTGGTCGGGCTGTTGAACACGGACATTCCCAACCATGTCCGCACCATGCCCTCGGTGGCGCTGGAGGCGATGTTCGTGCGCGATGAGCTGCGGTCCATGGCCGGCCTGGAGGCCGATGCCAGCGAGCTCACGCCCCAGGCCGTCTGGTCGCAGGACGTCACGATTTCGCAGGTGGTCGATCCGATGCCGACGACCAAGCACAAGCAGGCGTTGCTGTCCTTCAAGAACTGCAATCCGCAGGACTGGTCGCAGAAGCTGCTGGACTGCCTGAACACGGCCTCCACCAAGCTGTGCAATGAGGCCACCCAGGTGTTGATCAGCGAGGAGTGCCTGCCCCAGCTCAAGGAATTGATCCTCCGTCTCATCAGCCAGCACACCGCCAGCAGCGAGCTGCTCCTGTGGCTGGCCAAGGCTCGCAGCGACGCCTTTGCCGACGTGCTGGGGCCCGAAGTTTTCCGCGCGATGCTCACAGCCATCGAGCGCGACCAGTTCAACGAAAAGAAGTCCAACCGCCTGCGTGATTTCATCATGGACGACGGCACGCTGCTGGTCGAACTGATCGAATCGGCGGACATCGAGGTGATCAAGGACCTGACGCGCACGCTGCAGCTCTCGCCCAGCTTCGACGACATGGACAAGCGTTCGCTGCTGGCGCGCATCGTCAAGCACTTCCCGGCCATCCAATCGCTCATCTCGGGCGAGCAGCACGCCCGGCAGGACACGGCGCTGGTCGTATCGTGGGAGAGCCTGGAGCGCCGCCGCAACGAATACAGCGAGCTGGTGCACAAGACCATTCCGGCGAACTCGCGCGAAATCGCCATTGCCCGCAGCTACGGGGACCTGCGCGAGAACCACGAATACAAGGCCGCCAAGGAGATGCAGAAGATCCTCATGCGGCGCAAGGGCGAGCTGGAGAACCAGTTGGGCCGCGCCCGTGGAACCGATTTTGCCAACCCGGCCATCGATGTGGTGAGCATTGGCACGCGGGTGCGCGTATCCGACGCGGGCACCCAGCACCAGGAGAGCTATGGCATCCTGGGCGCATGGGACTTTGATGCCGACAAATCGATCATCAGCTACCTCAGCCCGATGGGACAGCAATTGCTGAACCACCATGTGGGCGAGGAAGTGGAGATCGAGCTGGAAGGCAACAAGCGTCGCGTGAAGATCGAATCGATCGAACCGTGCTCCCTGCCAACATCTGCGCCTGCTGCGGCGGCTCCTGCGGTCCAGGCAGCAGCCAGCCCGGCGGCACCCAATTGACCGGTCTGAGGGCGGGCGATCCGCCCGGCGCCCGGCTTGAGCGCCCCATAAACAGACGTCATACGGCTCGCGGACAACCGCGGGCCGTTTTTATTTGGTGGTGTTCACCGTCACGGCGCTGACGGACTTGATGTTGGCGGCCTTGGCGGCGTCCATGACCTTGATGATCTGGCCAAAGGGGGCCTCCTTGTCGGCGCGGATGGACATCATGAGCTGGGGATTGCGCTGGGCGCGGGACGTGAGCTCGGCCTGCAGGCGGTCGGAGGTGATGGGCAAGTTGCCCAGGTAAAGGAAAGGCTCCTGTTTGGCCACGGTGATGATGAGGGTGGTTTCCGTCACACCGGGCTTGCTCTGCTTGGATTCGGGCAGGGCGAGCTTCAAGGAGGGCTGCTGTTTGAAGGTGGTGGTGACCATCATGAAGATGAGCAGCACGATCAGGATGTCGATCAGGGAGATGATGATGATCGTGGGCGACTGGCGCCGTTTTTTGGCAAGGAAGCGCATGATGATTACCCGCGTTTGCTCCTGTAGATACGGCGGAGGAACTCCTCGCACAGGCGTTCCATTTCCGTGGCCATGGATTCGACCTTGCGGTTGTAGTAGCTCCAGGCGACCAGGGAGGGGATGGCGATGAGCAGGCCCATGAGCGTGGTGTTCAGGGCGATGGCGATGCCCTTGGCGACCACGGTGTTGTCGTTGATGCCCACCCGCGCCAGGTCGCCGAACATGGTGATGAGGCCGTGGAGGGTGCCGACCAGGCCCAGCAGCGGCGCGATGCCGACAATGATTTCGAGGACCACCAGGCCCCGTTCCAGGTGCATGATCTCATGCCGGGCGCTGGTCTGGATGGTCTCGGCCACCTCGTTGCGGGGCGACCCGATGTGGTCGGTGGCGGTGAGCATCAGGCGGCCCAGGGCGGAGGGTTTGTTTTTGCAGACCTGGCGGAAGGAGGCCAGTTGATCGGCGGAATGGCAGGCGCCGATGGCTTCCTCCAGGGAGGACGGGATCACCTTGTCCCAACGCAGAGCCAGGCCGCGCTCAATGATAAAGGCCAGGGCCACGATCGAAGTTGCCACCAGCAAATACATGAATGGCCCGCCCGCACGTAAAAATTCCCACATAATTGATGTCTTTCTTAACGAACCTTGTTGGGGTTCAACAAGTCATTTTGTCAGTCGTAGTAAAAAGTGAACCGCACATCCCGGTAATTGGCCTTGAGCAGGCGGCGCATCTCACCGGGCCAGGGCGCATAGGGCGAGGGATCCAGAATGGCCCGCTGGCAGATCAGTGCCAGCAACTCGCCCACCGTGTTTTCGGAGACGTGCAGGTTCAACACCCGCCCATCCTCCATCAAACGAAAATCCACCACCACCTTGCCGTTGGCGCCACGGGTGTAGTCATGCTGGTCCAAAAGGTTGAACCAGCGCTGCTGAATGGCGGCGATGATGGCCGCGTCATACGATCCAAAAGGAGTGGCCTTGGCATCCAGGGACGACATGGTGGCGTGGCGCTTCACGCCGCCATCCTGCTTGATCTTCTCGCCAGCGATCAGGCCGCGCTGTTCGCGGGCTTCCGCCAGGGTGCGGGGACGTGGTTTGGCCGCGTTGGGGTTGGATGCCGGTTTGGGAGGGGCGGCGGGCCTGGCTGGCTGCGGTTTTCCCACCTCCATATCGCCGGGCTCGGCCGGTTTTTGGGCCACCTGGGGTTCGGGTTTGGGCTCGGCCTTGGGCTGGGGCGTTGGTTTTGCAGGCTCGGGGGCCTGGGGCGGCAGGGGCTCCATGGCCACGGGCTGCAACGGCGTGGGCTCGTACTTCGGCTCGGTCTTGGCAGGCTCGGGGCGCGGCTCATCCGTGGTCTTCATGACCTTGGTCTGCGTGCCTTCAATTTTGGGCGTGCCAGTGTCGATGTCCGGCTTGGGATTGGCCGCCACGGAGTTGAGACTCGAATAATATTTGGCGTCCTTGGGGGCCTCGGTGGAAGCCTGGACGGGATCGACCTCGACAAACAGCAAGGGGGGCTCGCTTTGCCGGATCAACTCCTCGCGGGCCTTGGCATCGAGCGGTTTGGAGCTGATGACCTTCGCCACGGGCTCGGCCAGCCACGACGGGAGCACGGTCGCCTCCCACCAGCCTCGCGCATGGCCGACCTCCAAAACGCTGAAGACGATAACGTGGAAGGCGATGGAATAGGCAAATGAGAGAACCAACGAATTGGTCCACACATGCCATCGATACTCATTCCGGCCATCCAATACCATTCCCCTGAGCATGCCTTTCCTTGGCCTCCCCGCAATAGAAAATAATCACCCTTGTCCTTCATCGCTAAACTTGACGCTGGGGGCGCCCCGCCAGTAGTTTCCATCCCAAGCATCTCAAACGACGGTCATTGCATTTGTTATGAATATGAAACTCCGCGTGCTGTGGGCGCTCCTGGCGCTGCTCGGGGCGACCTGGATGGCACAAGCCGCAGCCAACATCACCCCCATTGATCCCCAATGCGAGTATTTGCGGAACCCGCTGGGGATCGACGACACCCACCCGCGGTTAAGCTGGAGGCTCGAAGGACCACGAAAGGCCCGCGGTCTCGCTCAGTCCGCCTACCGCATCCTGGTGGCCTCGTCGCTCGAACAGCTGGCCAGCAACAAGGGGGATCTCTGGGACAGCGGAAAGGTGGAGTCCACGCAAAGCCAGCATATTGAATATGGCGGCAAACCGCTCGCGAGCCGCCAGCGGTGCCATTGGAAGGTGTGCGTGTGGGATGGCGCGGGGGCGGAGTCGCGCTGGAGCGCGCCGGCGTCCTGGACCATGGGCCTGCTCAACCCGGCGGATTGGCATGCGCGGTGGATCACCGCCACCGGTCCCCAATGGAGCCCGCAGGGGCAGAATCCCGTTCTTCCCCTCCTGCGAACCTCTTTCCAGGTCAGCAAACCCGTGCGCCGCGCGGAGCTATCCCTCTGCGGCCTGGGATTTTATGAGTCCCGCTTGAATGGCGAGCCGATGGATGATGCCGTGCTCGAACCGGGCTGGACCCACTACCGCAAGAGCTGCCTCTATCGGGTGCATGATGTCACCGGGCGGATTGTCCAGGGTGAAAACGTGCTGGGCGTGATGCTCGGCAATGGCATGTATAACGTTCCCGGCGGCCGTTACGTCAAATTCACCGGCACGTTTGGCCCTCCCAAAGTCATCGCGCAACTCGACATCGAGTATGCCGATGGCTCGACCGCCTGCCTCGGCAGCGATGCGAGTTGGAAGACGGCGCCGGGGCCGATTGTGTTTTCCTGCATCTACGGGGGCGAAGATTATGACGCCCGCAAGGAATCCGCTGGATGGGACCGGCCCGGATTCGATGCCGGGACGTGGACGACCGTGCGCGAGTGCGAGGGGCCCGGCGGCCAGCTCACCACCCGTTCTTCCGCGCCAATCAAGGTCCGCGAGACGTTCCAGACCGCCAAAGTGACAGAGCCCCGCCCCGGCCTGTGGGTGTATGATCTGGGCCAGAACTTTTCCGGCTGGCCGAAACTCACGGTCAAAGGTCCTGCGGGCGCAACGGTGAAAATGATCACCGGCGAGTTGCTGGACAAGGACGGGCTGGTCTCGCAGCGCAGCTCCGGCGGTCCGGTCTGGTTTGCCTACACACTCAAGGGCGTGGGCACGGAGACCTGGCACCCGCGATTTTCCTACTCCGGGTTCCGCTATGTGCAGGTGGAGGGGGGCGTTCCCTCCAACGCGAAAACCGCTGCGCCGGAATTGCCGCGCATCGAGAAGCTTGAGGGCCTGTTCCTATACCCCGACACCGCCACCGATGGCGCGTTTGCATGCTCCAACCCGCAGGTCAACCAGGTGCATGGGCTGATCCTGGCGGCCATCAAGAGCAATTTCAAAAGCGTGCTTACCGACTGTCCGCACCGGGAAAAGCTCGGCTGGCTTGAATGCGCCCACCTCCTGGCCGGGTGCTTCATGAACAACTACGATTGCACGCGGTTCTATGGCAAGATCGCCCGCGACATGCGCGAGGCCCAGCTTGATAACGGCCTGGTGCCCGACATCGCGCCCGAGTACGTCGTTTTTGACGGCGGCTTCCGCGATTCGCCCGAGTGGGGCAGCGCATGCGTCATCGGGCCGTGGCAGGCCTATCTGCGGTATGGAGACCGCCGGATTCTCGAGGAGCAGTATGACACCATGAAACGGTATGTCGCCTACCTCGGTAGCAAGTCCAAAGGGCACATCGTGTCGCATGGCCTCGGGGATTGGTACGACATCGGCCCGCGCGGGCCGGGCGAGTCGCAACTGACATCGATGGGATTGACCGCCACGGGCGTGTATTACCAGGATATCGAAATCGTGCGGAAAATCGCGGCGCTGCTCGGCAGGGAGGAGGACGCCCGCACCTATGCCACGCTCGGCGACGAGGTCAGGAAGGCCTTTGACGCGGCGTTCTTTCATGCGGATAAAAACCAGTACGACCGCAACAGCCAGACTGGCAACGCCATGCCGCTGTATCTCGGCCTGGCGGACCCCGGCCGCAGGGCCGCCGTCCTCGACAACCTTGTGAACGACATTCGCAAAAACGGCAATCGTGTGACGGCGGGCGACGTGGGATTTTTCTACGTGGTGCAGACGCTCCTGGAGGGCGGCCGTAGCGATGTGCTCTACGACATGCTGTGCCAGACCAACGGCCCCGGCTACCTGTACCAGATCGCGCAAAACGCCACCAGCCTCACGGAGGCCTGGGACACCAACCCCACCTCCTCCCAGAATCATTGCATGCTGGGCCATGTCGAGGACTGGTTCTACACCGGTCTATTGGGAGTGCGCGGGGACGCACCAGCTTTCCAAAAGATCGTCATCCGCCCGCAGCCGGTGGGGGACCTCGCCTGGGCGAAGGGCCATTACGATTCCCGCCAGGGCCGGATCGCCAGCGCCTGGAAACGTGATGGCAACACACTCACGATGGACATCTCCATTCCCGTGAACACGACCGCCACGGTGTATGTGCCCGCCACGAGCCCGGCAAGTGTCACCGAATCCGGCAAACCTGCCGCGAAGGCCCGAGGCGTCACCTTCCTGCGCATGGAGGGGAATGCCGCTGTCTATGCCGTGGGATCCGGCACGTACCAATTCAAGGCCTCGCTCTAGGTGAACTGCCCATTCGATCCCTGTCAGCTTTTGGTGAACCGCCTGTGAATACAGGCGGTTCACCCGATACCGTTATGAATGTTTGAGTTACTGAAATCATGAAAATGCCCTCCTCTGTTCCGACGCGCTGGTTCCTGACCGGCCTGTTCTCCACCATCTGTGCCGTGGCCATCCAGGCGCAAACGGGCGCGGTCAAGCTCTGGCCGCAGCTCACACCCGGCATCCGCAACCACAGCGATGTCCTGGTCATGCAATGCAGCGTGGCCGAGGACGGCCTGACCGTGACCGATGCCGCCTGGGATTCCTACCAGGTGGCCGGATGCGGGAAGCGATGGACGCTGAACATGGGCACGCCCATGGAGGTGCCGTTGAAGAACTTCAAGTTCGACGCCGCCTATTCCGGCCTGCCCGTCAACCTGACGGTGGAATTTTACAATCCGGAAAAGCCGTGGGAGGTGAAGGAGAACTACCAGGAGATCATCCTCCTGGGGGGCAAGCAGCGCATCGGCCTGCCCGAATGGTTCCACATCCCCACGAACCGGCTGGGGTATGATTTTGATGAAGGGAACTGGTTCCCCTCCGGCTGGACGCTGCCGCGCGGCAAGTACGCCCTGTGGCAGGGCTCGGCCAAGGCGCGGCAACAGGACCGCAAAGGCGAGTGCCCCATGTACGACTTCGGTTTCACGCATGTTTCGCCCATTGCGATGACTCACAACGGCTCGCAGGGCACGCGCGAGCGCCGGGCCCATCTCTTCACCGACAATGAATGGATCGCCCATCATGGGAATGCCTTCACCGTCGATCCCACCGATCCCAAAAACTGGCAGATCGAGCCGTTTTTCCATAACGCGGACCATTGCGCCATCATCACCCCGGATTTTGAGGCGCCCGGCAGCCATGCATGGAAGGATTCGCAGTACGAGGCCTTCTCCAAACTCATCGGCGACGTTCGCGCCCATCGTCCCGATGTCCTTATCGGCTGCTGGGGCATGGGCGTGGTGCGCTGCTCATTCCGGATTTTCGACAGCATCGACAAGGATGGCAGACCCACGGGCGTGATCGATCTCGCGGGCGCCAAACAGTGGCGCGAGAAATATAATCATCCTGCCGATGACCTCAACGAGGTGTTCAAACGGTGCCAGTTGAATTACGGCAACCCCTCCATTTATTGGATCAACAACTCCAAGCCTTCGCAGCTCTACGCGTTTGTCCAGGAGTGGGAGCAGGGCAAGCTGGCCCGTCCCCAGGTGCCCGACGTAATGTCGAGCTGGATCCAGGTCGAGTTCGTCGATAACTACCCGCTTTCCCAGTACCGGTTCACAGATGCGGCCGGCAAGGCGCACAATGAAGGTCTCAAACACCAGGTGCCCGCCTCCTCCACGTATGCCCTCTCGCTCTTCGCGCATTGTGTCATGGACGGCCTTCAATGCTGGGACATCGGGACCAAATACTCCGAGGACGTGGCGGATTACTCGGACTGGAACGCCCAGGAGCCCGCGATCAAGAGAACGATCAACGGCGTCGAGACGCCCGTCTATTACTACATCAAGTATTTCGGATTCTATAATTACCACGTCCTGGGCATGTGGCAGGCCAGCCAGAACAAGGACATCATCGAGGCCCCGACCGCGTGGCAGATGCCCGAATTGCGCACCTCGAAAAACAAGGTGTGGCGCACGGGGGACGAGCGGTACCCGAGCTACGTGAACTACTACAAGGAACCCCTGGTGCGCGCCAAGCTCTCGGGCGACAACAAGACCCTGCTCGTTGTGGCCTGTAATCCGCATAACAAGGGTGTCGAGCAGGTCAGCGTCCGCGTGCCCGGCAGCACCGCCGAATACGCCTTTGAACTCGTGGGCGATTACCCGAT
>CAZIDG010000096.1:0-16104 GCA_964538065.1 uncultured Verrucomicrobiota bacterium | reverse complement strand
CCGCATTTGGTTTTTTCATAAAAACGATGAATTGGCTATAAGCTCATTCGACGAACGGGGATGTACTTATATTCAAATGTTTAACAACCAGATTCGTGACCTGAAAATTCCCGAACGTATCCCGGGCCTCTCCATCTCAAGGGGAATGGGTTTGGGCGACCATTCCCTGTTTTGCACTCGGCCCTTGGTCGTATCAAGGACTTGATTGCCGGACGCCCTTGGGGGTAATAAAGGGAACCCAAGAAACGAGCCGGAAGGTGAACGGGCAAGCCGACGGGGTCACGCCTACTGCCAGAGAGGCGGCAAACGCCGCGCGCATCCGAGCACAAACACCAGGGGACCATTTGCTGCTTGTCCCGAAACCCTAAAAATTGAATGACAAGAAACCAACAATCCTTCTTTGCAACCAAAGCCGATTTGGAGGCACTCCTGCGACAGATTGAATCGGAACGGCAGCTTCAATTTGTGGAGACTGGACTATTTGACTCGCCGAGCATCGAGCCAGTCAATTCACTGCTCGGTACTCCCAATCTGGGGGGGCTGCTTGTTGGAGACCATAACCAAGGGCCGTGTTACCTCGTTGCCAGCCGGGAGATTTCCATTGATGTGCGCCCTGTGCCACAGCGTCGCGGTGGTACCAAATACGCCGTGGATCAAGAACAAAACCGAAAAACCATAGCATTCCGACCCAGTGGCGCATTCGGCGAACACTGCCTGATTGATGGGCAGGTGGGGACGATTTCCGATGACCCAAGCTCTCTGGAATTGTTTCATCTATTTCACAAGGAAATGCGTCGGCAATTCACGAAGATAAACGAGTTCTATGTAGGTAAAAAAGCTGGCGAGTTGTTGGACAAGGGATGGAGGCTTACCGCCAACGCGAAATCACCGGTTCTTTACGATTTGAAACGCGACTGAAAATTTCCGTGTCTCGCAAACTGGAAATGAAGAAATAAGCAAGTGGTCACACTCAAGCGAAAACGTGCCATGTGTATGGTGACTTGGTCCATTTGGTTGCTCATCCTTGCGATCATTTGCCCAACAACCCATTGCGAAGTGGCAACGTTTCCGTGGCTGGTGGCTCGGAGCTTCCTTTTAAAGGCCACCTTCGATTATGACGGGCGGATCCAATCGAAGATTGCTTATGACTGCTCCTCAAACGCTGTTTCTGGCTACGACGGAGCGTTGATGCTCACTGCGGGTGAGAGGCAGAACATACCAGTTGGCTCTTGTAGCTTTTTTGGCCATTTCGCCAGTTTTGTGGCCGCAAAGGGAGTACCGAAGCCGACACCTAACTTCAAACCTCCTACCAATCCACCACAGATGCCGCTCGTGGAAATACCGCCAGGTTGGAGGGTGCGCGAAATGCCGCCAACACAACAATATCCCGATGGTTACTGGAAGTTGGAAAAACAAATGAAAGATGGTTCATGGCAACCCATTGATCCATCTACAATGAAACCGGGTGGGCGGCCTGAAACCCATGTGCCTTTTCCGCCAAAACAAGGAAATTGAAGTATGTATAAGTGGCCAAAAGAATTGCAGCCGTCAGAACTTTGTGGATTAGTCGTAGAAGCAATCACGTTCACGCTAAACACAATCACCATAATCTTTGGTAAGGATTACTTCCTTACAGTGGAATCCAGCGTCAGCTTGAAGGCACTGGAGGTTGAAGAAGAAATTTTAATTCCACCGGTGAACACCAATCTCACATGCTTGTTGGGAAAAACGGTTCAAGCTAGCAGTTTGGACTTTGACGGAGCGTCATTGCTGCTCAAGTTTGATGACGGATGTCAGCTACGACTGGAAGGCAGCGACAACGAGTATGAATGCTTTCATATTAACGCAAAAGGAAAGGAATTTACGATTTGACGAGAAGCACTTGCCGCAAAGGGGGCAGGACAACTTGATGAGGCGATTTCTGCTGCTACGCCGATAGGACGGCGTGGTCAGCAGGCGACCTTTTCGAATGCTAGTGCTCCACGACCGAGGAATGTACGGGGCACCGCAAACGGCAGAGATTTCTCCGGCCATGCATTTGACCGAATGCAGAAACGCGGTTTTACACCGTCCGTCGTGGAGAATGCAATTCAGCACGGAACGCGGACTCCCGGGAGTACGCCCGGCACCTTCCAGACCTTTGATCCAGTGAACAATTTCATCGTCATCACAGACGACACAACAGGGCGCGTAATCACTGTTTTCTGAGATGAAAGACTACAATCAACGTCAGCTTGAAAACATGCTGAACCAACTTGCTGCCTACGAAGCACGCAGGGTCGACTTGGCCGGACTGATCTCGAGCCTCGAATCTTTACTGAACGCGCTTGAAAACATGCCCAAATCTTGGGTTGATCAGGTTCGTCGCCAGTGGGGTGTGCTCGAAGAAGTTTACTCGGTGGCCATTGTTCGCGAGCAGCCCGTTGAGAGTCCTGAAAACCGTGTATTAGTGGATCAAGCAATCATAAAGATCCGAGAGCTTATCAAAACAGCTTTATGAGCACGCTTGGCTGGTTGCAACTGCCATTGACCTGACCCCAAAAGCTGTGACCTGCCCCCGAAAGCTGGACAGATCATAAGTAGAGTTCCGCTCTGGTGTTGGTCTGTTCCTGCCCTTCTGTTCGGGACGGAGGGAGGGGCGTGACCAGATTGGGAAATGCGATGTGCATTTCCCGGCCTTGTTTACCTCACTATTGTGCTGGAATGGCTTTAACGAGGCTTTGTGGACACAGCCTAGAGCTTCAGGATCGTCGCGACTTGGGCGACATCTTTGTCACCGCGGCCCGAGAGGTTGGCGATGATGATTTGGTCCTTGGGCATGCTGGGGGCACGGCGCATCACCTCAGCAAGGGCGTGGGATGATTCCAGTGCGGGGATGATGCCTTCCGAGTGGGCCAGCAATTGGAAGGCTTCCAGCGCCTGGTCATCGGTGGCGTAGGTGTATTCAACGCGATGAGCGTCCCGCAACCAGGCGTGCTCAGGTCCCACGGCGGCATAATCCAGCCCTGCACTGACGCTATGCGTCAGTTGGACCTGGCCATTTTCATCCTGGAGGATGTATGAGCGCGTGCCTTGGAGGACGCCCAGGGAACCGCCCTGGAATCGTGCGGCATGCCGGTTGGGTTTGATGCCTTCTCCGCCGGCTTCCACGCCGATCATTTTGACTGAGGCATCGTTCAAAAATGGATAAAAAAGACCAATGGCGTTGGAACCTCCACCCACACAAGCCGCCAGCAGATCAGGCAGACGGTGTTCCTTTTCGAGGACCTGGCGGCGCGCTTCATCACCTATGACGCGCTGGAAGTTGCGCACCATGAGGGGATAAGGATGGGAACCGTAGGCGGTGCCCAGGATGTAATGGGTGTTGCGGATGTTGGTGACCCAATCCCGCATGGCCTCATTGATGGCCTCTTTAAGTGTTTGCTGCCCAGCCTTTACGGAAACCACCTCAGCTCCCAGCATTTTCATGCGATAGACATTGAGGGCCTGTCGCTCGCAATCCAGGGCCCCCATATAGACCACGCACTTGAGACCAAACATGGCGCTCACGGTTGCCGAGGCAACCCCGTGCTGCCCGGCACCTGTTTCGGCGATGATGCGCGTCTTGCCCATGCGCTTGGCCAGCAATACCTGGCCAAGCGCGTTGTTGATCTTATGGGCGCCGGTGTGGAGGAGGTCTTCGCGTTTAAGGTAGATTTTGGCGCCGCCCAGGTGACGGGTCAGGCGTTCTGCATAATAAAGCGGGGTGGGGCGTCCGCAAAACTCCCGTAGATAGTAATTCAACTCCTCCTGAAAAGAAGGGTCCTGTTGGGCCTTGAAATACTGTTCTTCAAGCTCCTGAAGTGGATGCATCAGGGTTTCAGGGACATAGCGCCCTCCGTAGGGTCCAAAATGGCCCTGAGCGTCAGGTAACGATTGGCTTGCCAGCGGTGTTGACATAATGACTCTATGGCAAAAACAGGATCAAGATGGGGCGTGAGGCTGGGAATCGCAAGATGGAAATGAACTTAATAGCCGCTCGCCACATGCCGACAAGATGTTTACCAGGTTCATGCAGTGCTCAAGATGCATAAGTTGAAATGACTGTATCGATGCGTGTGGAAAGAACTGAGGTAAGTTGAAGCCAGTGAAACCAAGGTGGCAACAGTGGGCATCCTTGATTGGGATGGCCTGGATGGGTTGGAACCCGGATGCTTTCGGGGGGCGACCCTTGACCGTTGATGATGCCGAACCCGTGCAATATCAACAATTTGAGTTGGAAACGGGCCTGGGCTATGTCGGAGATCACAATGTCACGCACTTTGATTTTCCATTGGGGCTGGCGTATGGGGTGCTGCCGCGTTGGGAGTTGGGCGCTGGTTTTGGGGGGCAGATCGAGGAACGGGACGTTGCACTCGCCGAGGAGGATGCCCTTACGGACATCGGAGACTTGACGCTCAGCAGCAAGGTCAAGGTGTTGACGGAGGAACGGTTCTGGGCTGCACACTCGGTTGCCCTCACCTTGAAGCTGCCCACCGCCAGTTATCGAAAAGGCATGGGGAGCGGGTGCGTGGATTACGATCTTATGTGGATTGCCTCCAAGGCCATCGGTGACAAATGGCATGTCCATGTCAACGCTGGCCACACGTGGATGGGGGATCAGGAAGACGAGCCGTTTGACGACGTGGTTCATTACGGGGTGGCCGCAGATTATCAACTGTCCAGACAAGTCCAACTGGTGGCAGAAGTGTTTGCCGACACGCCACTTCCCCATGGTGAAGATACGGAGGCTGCCATCAATGGGGGCCTGCGATGGCAGATTCGAGATTCCCTGACGCTTGATGCGGCGGTGGGCACGGGCATCGTGAATGCACCGGGCAGAATCACAGGAACGATAGGTCTTACCTGGTCATTCGGGTTTAAGAATAAATAGGGACGCTCCTGCGCTGCTTGTGGGGCAAACCGTGGGCAGTACCCATGCCAGCCGGGCAACATCGGACAGGGACGGCGGCTTGACGCAGGTCTGGCGGCCACCTAAGCTAATAATAGCAGGGGAGCCAACCACCGTGAAAACGGGAAGGCTGAGAGTTCCGCGCGGGAGTGCGGGAGACCCGTTGAACCTGATCCAGATAATGCTGGCGAAGGGATTCGAAGGTCCCGCCATGGTCTTCCCTGCGTGAACGTTATGATCGCATCCAAGTCAGTGCTTGAGGGTTCGAAGGCCACAGCAGCGCCACACTCATCTCGTGTGTATGTAACCGGTCGGCTGCATCCTGACATCCGTGTGCCATTTCGGGAGATTCAACTGTCCGAGACCCGCCTGGCTCGGGGGGGTGTCGAGGCCAATGCCCCCGTGCGCGTGTACGATTCCACGGGACCATGGGGGGATCCCAGCTTTCATGGGGATGTAAAACAAGGCCTGCCCGCTCTGCGCATGGCCTGGATACGTGCGCGCGGCGATGTGGTGGAATGCCCCACGCCTGCTGCGGTCAATGGGTCACCCGCCTCCAGGAACCCGCGTTCGATACTGAAAGCCTCGCCAGGGAAGCATGTCAGCCAGATGGCCTATGCCCGTCGCGGGATCATCACGCCCGAAATGGAATTTGTGGCCATTCGTGAGAATCTGGGTCGGCAGGAGGCGTTCGAAGCGGCACACCAGCCAGGAAGCCAATCAGGCACACCCCGCCAGCGCGCTCAAAAGGGGGTGGCGCAGTGTTTGAATCACCAGCATCCGGGCAATCCCTGGGGGGCGCAGATACCCCGGTTTATCACGCCTGAATTTGTGCGCCAGGAGGTCGCGGAGGGAAGGGCGATCATCCCTGCCAATATCAATCATGCCGAATGCGAGCCAATGGCCATTGGGCGCAATTTCCTCGTGAAGGTGAATGCCAACATCGGCAATTCCGCCCTGGCCTCGAGCATCGAGGAGGAGGTCGAGAAAATGCGCTGGTCGCTCCAATGGGGAACGGACACCGTCATGGACCTTTCGACGGGCAGGAACATCCATGAGACGCGCGAATGGATCCTGCGCAATTCGCCCGTGCCCATCGGCACCGTGCCCATCTACCAGGCGCTGGAGAAGGTGGGGGGCAAGGCCGAGGAACTCACGTGGGAAATCTTTCGCGACACCCTCATCGAGCAGGCAGAGCAGGGGGTCGATTATTTTACCATCCATGCCGGCGTCCTCCTGCGGTATGTGCCGCTGACGGCGCGCCGCATGTGTGGGATTGTGAGCCGGGGCGGTTCCATCCTGGCCAAGTGGTGTCTGGCGCATCACCGGGAGAATTTTCTCTACACCCACTTTGAGGACATCTGCGAGATCATGCGGACCTATGATGTCGCGTTCAGCCTTGGAGATGGCCTGCGCCCTGGCGCGATTGCCGATGCCAATGACGAGGCGCAGCTGGCGGAGCTGGAGACGCTGGGCGAGTTGACGAAGGTGGCCTGGGAACACGAGGTCCAGACCATGATCGAAGGTCCCGGGCATGTCCCCATGCACATGATCAAGGAGAACATGGATATGGAGTTGGAGTCCTGCCATGAAGCGCCGTTTTATACGCTCGGCCCCTTAACCACGGATGTCGCCCCCGGCTATGACCATATCACCAGCGCCATCGGAGCAGCCATGATCGGATGGTATGGCTGCGCCATGCTCTGCTACGTGACTCCCAAGGAACACCTGGGATTGCCCAATAAAAAGGATGTGCGCGATGGGGTGATCGCCTACAAGATCGCCGCACATGCTGCTGACCTGGCCAAGGGCCATCCTGGCGCCCAGGTTCGGGACAACGCCTTGAGCAAGGCGCGGTTTGAATTCCGGTGGGAGGATCAATTCAACCTCAGTCTGGATCCTGATACGGCCCGCGAGTTTCATGATGAAACATTGCCGCAGGACAATGCAAAGGGGGCTCATTTTTGCAGCATGTGCGGACCGCAATTCTGCTCCATGAGAATCACCGATGATTTGCGGCGTTTTGCGGCCGAGGAGGGCATCAAGGACGCCGAGGCTCTGGGGCAGGGATTGGACCAGAAGGCGCGTGAGTTTGCCGCCAAAGGATCGGATATTTACGTAAAATAGCCGACGCCTGAAGAAAAGGTTGGCTCTGCATCGTCTTTGGGTGCATAGTCTGTGGACGTTCCCAATCACGTACAGTTTGGACGGATTTTGCGATGCAGGATGTTTTGTTGTTCGTTACCGTGGCTTTCGCCGCGTTGGGGTCCTGGTGGGTCACTCAGGATCGCTATGGCGGTTTTAAGCGCTTTTGTTTTTGCTTAATATCCTCCCTGCTATGGTTTCTGTTTATTGAAGCCCTTCGTGGCAAGATGCCTTCCCCCGCCTGGGTGGCCACGGGTTCCTTTATCACACTCGGCATCATGTGGATCCCCCTCATCCTGGAGTGGATGGGGAACACAGTCAGCGTAGCCGGAAGCCGCCAGGCCGAAGGCAACATGGCAGACGGCCCGCCAGATTTCCGGGAAGCCCGTGGGGCGTTTGACGAGGGAGATGACAAACGCGGCCTGGCCCTCATTTATCAACAGTTGGAGATAAATCCCCACAGCTATGAGGGGCGCATGCTGCTCGCCAATTTTTACCTCGCGCACAAGGTCCCCAAGAAAGCCTTGAAGGAATTGGAATGGCTTAAAGATCAGTCTGAGCTCACTGAGGCGCAATCCATTGCCGTGACGTCGGCCTTGCGTCAGGCGGAGAAGCTTGTGGAGATCGGATACTAGACGGGAGAGGGGGGCTGAATTAATAAAGGCCAGTAATGATTCCTTTATTAAAGCGGCGGCTGTTTGCAGGTCGTGTTGGCTGGAGGTGAAAACTGCGCAAAAATCGGGACGAATTATTGACATTCGCATGGTCGATCCTTACAAACACAGCATCCTGATATGGAAACCGTGCACATCCCATTAAGTTGGATCGATTATGCCATTTTGGCGATTTACTTTGTGTTTGTAATCACCATTGGCTGGGTGCTTAAGCGCCAGATGAAGACGAGCACCGACTTCTTTCTTTCCGGCCGATCGATTCCTGCCTGGATCACGGGCCTGGCCTTTTTGTCCGCGAACCTGGGGGCGCAGGAGGTGATCGGAATGGCTGCATCGGGCGCCAAGTATGGCATCATGACCAGCCATTTTTACTGGGTGGGCGCGATCCCTGCGATGGTGTTCCTGGCGATCTTCATGATGCCTTTTTACTACGGCTCCCGGGCCCGCTCGGTGCCGGAGTACCTGAAGCTGCGTTTTGATGAGAAGACGCGCGGTTTCAACGCCATCTCCTTTGCGGTCATGACCGTGTTTTCCTCGGGTATTTCCCTGCACGCTTTGGCGCGTCTCATGGAGACTTTGCTGGGGTGGAATTACCACATGAGCATCGTGATCAGCGCGGTGATCGTATTGGTTTACATCTTCCTGGGTGGTTTGACTTCGGCCATATACAACGAGGTGCTGCAGTTTTTCATGATTGTCCTCGGCTTCGCGCCTTTGGTGTTCCTGGGATTGCGTGACATTGGCGGCTGGCAGGGCTTGATGGCCAAGCTGGGTCCGGTGGCCACAAGCAATGGCTTTGCAGAGGGCGCCTGGCGCAGTTCCTGGCAGCACATGGGCAGCGCCTCAAGCAATCCCATGGGTGTCGAGTGGTTTGGCATGGTGATGGGATTGGGATTTGTACTTTCGTTCGGTTACTGGTGCACGGACTTCCTGGTCGTTCAACGCGCCATGGCGGCCAACTCCATGTCGGCGGCGCGTCGTACACCGTTGATTGCCGCAGTGCCCAAGATGCTCTTCCCATTCCTGGTCATTGTGCCGGGCATGATTGCCATTGGGTTGGTGCAGAGCGGGAGCAGTTTCACGCTGCCGAAGGATTCGACCGGTGGATATGATTACAACATGGTCATCCCTCAAATGCTGGCGCATTACTTCCCGACGGGGATTTTGGGGATTGGCTTCACGGCGCTCATGGCCTCCTTCATGTCCGGCATGGCGGGCAACGTGACGGCCTTTAACACGGTCTGGACCTACGATATTTACCAAAGCTACATCGCTCCCAAGAAGGATGAAAACCATTACCTGTGGATGGGGCGCATGGCGACGGTGTTTGGCATTCTCCTGAGCGTCCTGATTGCGTATGTGGCCAGCGCGTTCAACAACATCATGGATTTTCTGCAGTTGGTGTTCGCCTTCGTGAATGCTCCTTTGTTTGCGACCTTCCTGCTGGGCATGTTCTGGCGAAGGGCGACCGGCCATGGGGCCTTCTTTGGCCTGATGATCGGCACCATCGCTGCAGCAGTCCATCACGGCATCACCTTGCCCTACACATCGCTGGTCCAGGCGGCCAAGGCCCTTGGGACCACGCTGCCGGAAAATATCCTGACGGTGGGCCCGGACATCATCAGCAAGGCAAGCGGCATCAAGGGTGGCTGGCTGGGAAGCCTCGAGCATGTTTACCCCAGCGAAATGGCGCAGAATTTCTGGACGGCCATCTTTGCATGGAGCTTCTGTTTTGTGGCAACCATTGTGATTTCGATGGTGACCCGCCGGAACAAGGCCGACAAGGAGCTGGTTGGCCTGGTTTACTCGCTGACACCCAAACCCAAGGACGAACATGAAGCATGGTATAAGCGTCCCGTTGTGTTTGGCATGATTGTCCTGGCCTTGACCATTCTGTTAAACGTCATCTTCTGGTAAGAGAGAGAGGCTGCTATGAATTTGGATATTCGTTTGCCGATCGGATTGATGTTCACCACCTTTGGTGCGTTGTTGACCGTCTTTGGAGCCTTGTCAGACAAGGCGATCTACAAGCGCTCGTTGGACATCAATATCAACCTGTGGTGGGGTGTAGCCCTGCTTGTCTTTGGCGGGCTGATGCTGATCCTGGCCCTCAGGGCCGGGCGCAAGCAGTAGTCTTGGCGCACTGGGCGGGTCTTTTGCGGACTGTCGCCCATTCCGATATTGCCCTGCTTAAGGTTTGGGCTTCTGTTGACCCAGTCTCTTGGTGAAACGCTTGGAAGGGGTTGCCTTGGGCGTATCGTCGCTTATTTCGATAATGAGCGTGGCAAGATCCGGCCGCTTATCAACATAGGCCAGGCCTTTCTTTGCCCCAAGAACGCTCACGGCCGTGGCTGTGCCGTCACTGTCCGTTGCGTTGCTGGCAATGATGGTCACGCCGATGCGGTCGGTCAGGCCAACCCCGGTCTTCGGATTCACGATATGTGAATACCGTTTCCCCATGATCTCGACATACTGTTCAGTGTCCCCCGAGGTGGAAATTCCCGCATTGTGCAAAAGAACCTCTTCTGTAAGACCTTGAGTGGGATGATCGATGGAGGCGATGCCTATGGCCCAGCCTGCCTTGCCTGGCGGAGGATCGCCCAGGGCAATATCGCCACTGGCTGCCACCATCGCTCGGTTGATGCCCAGGGACCGCAATGTCTTCAAAGCCTCATCCGCAGCCAGTCCTTTGGCGATGCCACCCAGGTCCAACTGCATATTCGTGGCCATGAGCGTGGCGGTCTGGGTTCGGGGATCCAATTTAAGCTTTTTGTAACCGACCGCTTGTGATGCGCGTGCCACTTCCTCGGGCGCAGGCAACACATGGCTTTTGCGTGCCTTGCGCCAGAGCTGAATCATTGGACCGACGGTGACATCAAAGGCGCCATCCGTTTCCCTGGCCAGCTTTTGTGAGCGTTCCAGGATTCGGTACAATTCGGCTGAAATAGGGTGGGGGACCCCGGCGGGTTTATGGCAAAGCTGCATGAGTTCGCTCTTGGGATCATAGTCTGTCATGATGTCTTCCAAGGCGATAATCCTCCGGAACGCCGCCTCCGCCCCCGTGTCGGCCGTTTTCTCATCGGGCGCAAACATGACGATGCGGAACAACGTCCCCATGTGGAGTTCGCCATACGTGAACCGGTGCAGATCCTGGGAAGGGGTGGAGGTGGCCTCGGCAACACGATGACGGCACGCACTGCCAAGCAGGGCGACCACGACGCCCAGCAGGATTAGACCGGTTGGAATCCAACGAGTGTTCATTCGCATAGGTTTTGAACCTGAATGTAGTGCAGTTCGATGCCTCACATGGGGAGGCACAGCATGACGCGAGCGGTGCTTTTACAATGGGGCGCTGGAAGCCGCTTATGGGCCGCCAGGATCTGACGCCATTCTATTCCCAGGCCAAACGTCCCATGACATCCACCATGGCCAGAGCAGTTTGGGCTGCTTCGGTGCCGCGATTGTGCTGCTTATCCAGGCAACGGACTCGGGCTTGTTCCTCGTTATGAAGCAGCAAGACACCATGGATCACAGGCAGGCAATGTGTGACCTGGATTTGCGCCAGCACCTGGCTGACTCCTTCGCTGATCAGCCGGGCGTGTTCGGTTTCACCCTGAATGACAACCCCAAGACAGATGATGGCATGAAAGGGATCCACCTCGGCTCGAGCCAGTGCCTCGGCAACGACGGGGATTTCATAGGCGCCCGGCACCCGGACAACCTTGATCTCCGCAACGCCTGCCTCTTTTAAGACCGCCTGGGCGGCCTTGAGCATGCAGTCGACATAGCGTTGGTTGTATTTGGAGGCCACAATGGCCACGCGGCGGTTGGCCATGGCTTTGTGTTGGGAGACAGAGATCTTCTTAAGCATAAATTAGAGCAGATGGCCGAGTTTGGTCCTCTTGGTTTCGAGATACTTCTTGTTGTGTGGGTTGGGAGTCACGCGGATGGGTATCTGTTCCACGATCTCCAGTCCATAGCCTTCGAGCCCCACCACCTTTTTGGGATTATTCGTGAGCAGGCGTATGGTTTTGAGGCCCAAGTCGGACAGAATCTGAGCCCCTACGCCGTATTCGCGCAGGTCCATGGGAAAGCCAAGCTTAAGATTCGCCTCCACGGTGTCGTAGCCTTGCTCCTGCAATTTGTAGGCACGGATCTTGGCCGCCAACCCGATTCCCCGTCCCTCCTGGCGCATATACAGAAGCACGCCACATCCCTCCTTGGCAATTTTGCGCATGGCCTCATGCAGTTGGGGGCCGCAATCGCAACGCCGGGAACTAAATACATCGCCTGTGAGGCATTCACTGTGGACACGGACCAATACATTGGGTGTGTTGGCCACATCGCCCATCACCAACGCCAGGTGATGGTGATTGTCGATCCTGGACTCGTAGAGGTGAAGGTTGAAATTCCCAAATTCGGTCGGCATCTTCACAATTTCGACACGTTCCACCAGTTTTTCACGCTGACGGCGATATTCGATCAAATCCTCAATGGTGAAGAGCTTGAGCTTGTGTTTGCGGGTGAAACGCACCAGTTGAGGCAGCCGGGCCATGGTGCCATCATCGTTCATGATCTCGCAGATCACCCCTATGGGCCTGCAGCCAGCAAGGCGCATCAGGTCCACAGTCGCTTCAGTATGACCGGCGCGTTGGAGGACGCCACCGGGTTTGGCTCGCAACGGAAACACATGGCCCGGTTGAACCAGGTCAGTGGGGGTGGCCGTGGGATTGGCCATGAGTTTGATGGTATAGGCGCGATCTGCGGCACTGATCCCTGTGGTCACACCTTTTGCCGCATCCACGGTCACCTGAAAATCCGTTTTGAACGACTCGCGGTTTTGGACCACCATCCGTTCAATGCCCAATTGTTGGAGCCTCTCGGAGGTCGTGGGAACACAGATGAGTCCCCGGCCATTCTTGGCCATGAAATTGATGGCGTCGGGCGTTACTCGTTCGGCGGCCATGATCAAGTCGCCTTCGTTTTCCCGATCCTTATCATCCACAACGACAACCATTTTGCCTTTGCGGAGATCGGCAATCACCGACTCTATGCTATCAAACACATTCTTCATAATTTCAGACAGCCTTCACTTTGGGGTGGGCACTTCCCACCACAGGCTGGAGTGCGGAAAAACAGAATCCCGCCCACTCAATTGAAAGGAGATAATGGAACCAACGCTGTGCGTTAGCAAGGCTAAGCAACAACCATTAGTGGCATAAAACAAGGAAAACCACGCCTTGGGGATGGCACGGGTGGGTGGACAAATGCTTTCTTAATTATTTGAACAAGAGGTGGTTATAATTTAAAGGCGTTAAAAAATCGGAACACCTTCCATGCCTTGCTGCCTAATCCCCACAGGGACATGACTTTGCTCAAAAGCCCTTTCGTGGAACGCCACTTATAGACAAGGAGCGCGCCAGCGATGGGTGCCAGATAAACCAGATAGCGATGCCAACCGCTTCCCAACAAGGCCCCCAAGTTCATCCCCCCATGTCCCATGGGCAGCGACTGCTTGAGAGAGTGCACGCTATCCATCAAGGCATGCCGGTTGAGGGCGCTTTCCATCACGAGCGCCTGCTTGCGAAGTTGCAGTTGGTTTATTTCCGAGGAAGCAAGCATTCGCGATCCTTCTTGATCTCTTCAATGGTGGCCCCAAAGGGAATTGGCCAGGTGTGGAGACGCTTTTTAAGGGCCAGTAGCATCAGGATGGTTCCGCTGGCGTACAGGAGACCGAAGCCCGCAAGGATGTAGACGCGATATTCCCAGAACAGCGCCACGACGGTGAGGGTAAGGAACACCACCGTGAGCACGGATAGGAATACCAGCATCCCAGCCAGCACCAGCGCTTCGATCACCCGGTATTGCTCCTCGCGCAACTCCACCCCGACCAGTTCCAGGCGATTTTGGAGGATGGCGAGCACAGTGTCGCCCAACCGTCGCAAGGACTGATAAAGGCCGTCGCCCCGAGATTCCGCTTCGGCCATGGGAGCTTACTTGCGGTTAATCAGCACACCGACCAGCACGCCCAAGGCAAATCCCACGCCAATGGATTGATAGGGATGATCGCGGATGACCTTGTCCGTGGCCTTGGCTCCCGCGATGGCCTTATCCTGCAAAACCTTGCAGGTTTCCTTGGCACGGCCCAGGGCGCTTTGCAGACGCACCCGCGCCTCCTTGGTCTTTTCACCCATGTCCTCGGCGGTGGCCTTGATCAACTCCTCGGCGTCATGTGCCACAGTTTTGAGGTCCTGGACCAGCTTTTCCTTGCTGACTTCCTCAGCTCCGATGTTGTTGGCTTCAGCATCCATAGTTTGATAATAAAGTTAACGTTACCAACACCTTCTTGAAAGGATCAATGCTTACATTTTTATTATGTCCCAATCATGGCCAGAGTCAAGGTGATAGGTCCAAATAAACAGGAATTAATAAGGAACAACTTGATCGTTTACGGTGTCCTGACTTCCAGAGAGGACTGGACAGGGTCTGTTTATGGCGGAGTAAGGGCCTTGGAATTCTTATCAAACCAGGATCGAAGAAGTTTCTGGCGTTCTGTGGGGGCCGTGGAAGGGCGCTGATTGGACTGGTTTTCGTCATATTCCACGCTCCAGCCCTGCCATTCGCGGTAGGCGTGATAGGACCAATCCCAACCTTGTTCCTCAAAAATATCGATGAGATCCTTCAAATAGGCACAGGAGCTTTGGCCGGGAGCCCAACGTATGGCGCTGAATTCGCCCATATAGATGTGAACGCCATATTGGCGCTGGAAGGCGATGACGGGTTCGAGGGCCTTGCGCAGTTGGTCCTTGTTCCAATAAACACCTGCGATCTGTCCCGGATAAACGACCCCGCCGGGATTCCCATAGAGGGTTTGATGGGTGAATTCCATGGGAAGGTACATGTGAACGCTATAGACAACATTGGGCAGGTTGATGGGGCGCAGGTTGGCCAACGAACCGGGGGAACCCCAGTCCGCGGGTTCGACGATGATGGCCTTGGAGGTGTCGATCGCGTTGATGGCCCGTGCGGTGCGCTCGGCGAGTTGCTGCCAATCCTCACAATCGGTACTCACAAAGTCTTCGACAGGCTCATTGGCGAGGTCGTAGCCCCAGATCACAGCATTGGTCTTGTATCGACGCGCCATGGTCTCCCATGCCTTGACGAAGGTATCCTGGGCTTCCTGGCTGTGGAACAATCCACTGTCTGAACCTGAATAACCGCCCGCAGTGGCTTTGCCGCCCGGAGGGGAGTGCAGGTCGACCACCACCCGCAATCCATAGCGCTCGCATGAAACAAGCGCCGCATCCAGCTTCTTAAGCTCCGTGTCCAGCCAGGCATTAAAATCCTGCATGGTGACACGGGGACCGGCCTGTTTTAGATGAATCAACTGCCAGCGGATGAGATTGGCCTTCCATTCTTGGCCCAGCACCTTGAGGTCTCCATCCGTAGCGGATGAACCGATCATCGTGCCGCGCAGTCGGCTTTCTTGATGCCCTTTATACGGCGTGGCTGGCCGAACCCAGGCGGTGATGGGTGCGCGTGCCTTGCCGACGAAGACCTTGACGTCATCGAACGCGGCCATGCCAGTGACGCTTTCAAGGCCAAGGAACAGGGTGACCTTGGTGGCGTTGGTTGGAATCCGGGCTGCAAAGGTGGCTTGTTGCCAATCAAAGGCCTCGCCCTCGAAGGAGGCTGCGGGCCATTGGCTTTCCTGGGGGGAATCGATTCTGAGCATGAATTTGACGCCATTCCATGGCTTGGGTTTGGCGGAGATGTGCTCGCCTTTGACCATCGCCGTGCAATAAACCGTTTGGCCCAGCATGTCGCCTGCGGGGAGATCAAGGGTGGCCATTGCCGCCCCTTCAGCGATGTCCCGTCGCACGGAAAGCGCATGAGCACTCGCGGGTCCGGTTTGAAAATTCAATGGGCCATGCCAGCGTTGCGTGACGGTTTCAGACTCAAAATCCTCGGATAGAAAGAGATGACCTCGCGGCAGGTCCTTGACCGGGTCGGCTGCCACGGACAGGAGCGTCATCCACCAGGCCATGACCAGACACTTGAAGCAGACGTGTTTCATTGGATGGATGATTCACCAGTTCGCCTATTTCGAGAAGTCAAAACCTCCGTGGTTTCGTCGAAAGCGGTGAGGCGTTGAAGGGGGGTGTTTCAGCAATAATGGAATCCGGTGTAAAGGAAGGTGGTGTGCGTGTGCAACATATTGATGATAAACCTGATATCCTCACAGCATGGAGCGCCCTTGCCAAAAACGTTTACCTCCCTTTGGATTTACCAGTAACCTGATGGGCGGTGACTGGTTTTTCTGAAAAAAAGTCGATTGGAGCACAGCATCCCATG
>CAZIDG010000095.1:0-16189 GCA_964538065.1 uncultured Verrucomicrobiota bacterium | reverse complement strand
CATGACCATGGTTTTCCTTACTTAACCACTGGTCCTAATTTTGGGGAGCATTACATGATGCTCGCTAAGCAAAATGTAAAATGCGGAAAAGACTTCAAAGAATGGATGGAAAATGACATAGGGTCGATATTCCGCTGAGCAAAACACATTGCAAACCGGGATAAACAACGAACACTTTCGACCAAACAAAACATTACGTCGCTAATAATTCGAAGTGGCTGATTTATGTTCATTCAGTTGTTGCCAAATCAACCTCGCAGCGTTTTTTTGGGGGAGCCGCGCTCCTGTTGTGTTTTGGGCCCTCAATGCCACGTTTTTACCCAATACAGTTCAGTGTAATAAGTCAGGATGTCTCCTGTCGAAGAACACATCATGTGTTGTGATTAATCATGTAGAGGCGTCCACCTTCAAGATCGACAATGAACATATCAATGTCACCCAAGTAATCGTCCAGGACGTAGGCAAAAAATGCGTAGTAGGTGCGCTTGTGCGAAAGGACCTCCCGGATGGTTTGAAAATGGGATGTGAGTTTGGGAGCCTTGCTTGAATCATAGTTGCTAAGAGCAAAAGACAGGTACTTTTCAAAGTCCGGGTCAAAGGGAGCCTCCCTCCAATGATGGGGGCTCCAGCGATTTCGATAGCTTGGGCGCTTGGGAAATTCAGAAAGCAATCGTTCGTCCGCAGATTCGAATCGGCTGCGAATATTAGCAGGAAGCGCGTAAACCGTAAGTGAGTACCCATCTCCGTTGAAGGCACGCGGGGAATCGTATTCATAAACTGCCTTTCCAAGTGTGACATGGGTGTCGAAAAGATTGGTTAGGTACTCGGAATGCGCCTTCTTATCGAGCTCCAACAAAACAACATTGAACACAAGGAAGGCAAGCATTGGAACGGCGATTTGGAACCCCACCAGTTTCCATTTCTTCTTAAGGGCAGTACAGATGATCCAAACACAATAGGGAATCCACCCGAAAAGAATGACGAGAAAAGCGATGCCCCGCATTGATGAAACAAGATCAATCATGTCATGATTTTAGATTGGTTAACGAGAAACGGTGTGTCAATCACGTCGGCGATGTAAACATACGTCATGTGCAAGCTCGTGCTCCAATCTCACGAAACATAAGGATGAATCGAGGCAAGTTCGGTGTCAACCGAGATTGGAAAAGGGCACATGCCCACCCTCAAAAGCCGGATATGTCTGTTGGCAAAGGAACCATCGCAATCGAAAAAAACCAATCGAAATCCTTATCTTTCTTTTTGCCGGGAGGATCGGAAACCTTTACACTGGCCTGTAATTCAACCGCCACATATGACAACATCATTGCGCACTCGTTGGTTTCATGCGATCCCCCTGGCCGCTCTTGCCTTGTCGCTTTTGATGCCTCAGGGACGGGCCGCCGAGGCCGCCAACGTTCTCTGGCAGATCGGCAAACCCGACCATGACAACCAGGAGTTGGCGCTTGCGCCCAACAAGTACCCGGAGTTCCGCGAGGATGGGTTCATGATCCCGGGCCGCACCGAGGCCAGACAATGCTGGCCTTATGTGCATCCGGGCCCCGGCGACGCCTGGGCGGGGAACCGCCCGCACACGTTCACTGTGCTCTTCGGGCTTAAGAAGGCCGTCCGAAGGGGCGAGGCGCGGTTGAAGGTGGATTTGATCGACGCGCATTACGGCGCGCCGCCGAAGCTGGAGATCGACATCAACGGACAGAAGTTCGAGCGCCAGGCCGCAGCCGGGAAAAACGACGACGCCATCCAGGGCCAGCCCGCCAAGGGGACGCCCAGTTCGTTCGATGTTGTGTTTCCCGCCAGCCTGCTCAGGACCGGGGAGAACACGATCCGCCTCACGTCGGTGAGCGGCAGTTGGATGCTCTACGATGCCCTGAGCCTCGAAGCCCCCGCGGGGGCGCAGTTGGCCGACACCGCTCCGTCCACGCATCTGGAGGCCACGACGCCGGTGCGCGCCTTGCGGAAGGAGGGCGATGCGCTGGTGCAGGATATCGAGCTCAAGGCACGGCATTTCGGCGAGCCGCTGGATGCCTCGATTCGCATCAACGGCGGCGAGCCGATGACATGGCGATTGAAGGAAGGGTCGCAGACCCGGCGCGTGAGTGTGCCGGAGGTGAAGGCCGAACAGCGCGCGCAGATCCAGCTCGAGGCGGCAGGCAAGGTCATCACCCGGAAGACGGTGACGCTCAAGCCGGTGCGCAAGATGGTCATCTACATCCTGCCGCATTCGCACACGGACATCGGCTACACGGACGTCCAGCCGGTGATTGAAGACAAGCAGGTGCAGAACCTGGTCAAGGGCCTGGCGCATGCGAAGCGCACAGCGGATTACCCGGCGGGTGCGCAGTTCAAATGGAATGTCGAGGTCTTGTGGGCGGCGGATTTGTACCAGAACCGGATGAATGACGCGCAGCGCAAGGAGTTTGTGGACGCCGTCAGGAAGGGGTGGGTGGGGCTCAACGGCATGTATCTCAACGAGCTCACCGGCCTGTGCCGCCCGGAGGAATTGGTGCGCCTGTTCCGCTATGCCACGCAGCTCGGGGACCAGTGCCATGTGCCGGTGGATTCGGTGATGATCAGCGACGTGCCCGGTTACACCTGGGCCAGTGTCACCGCCATGGCCCATGCGGGCATCCGGTATTTTTCGACCGCGCCCAATTACTTCGACCGCATCGGGGACATCCTGGCCCGGTGGGAGAACAAGCCGTTCTACTGGGTGTCGCCCTCGGGCCGGGAGAAGGTCATGGTGTGGATCCCCTACAAGGGCTATGCAATGTCCCATGTCTATCGCACGCTGACGCCGCATTTTGTGGATGAATACCAGGAGCAGCTCGAGAAAATGTATTATCCCTATGACATCGCCCACATGCGTTGGAGCGGCCATGGGGACAACGCGGAGCCCGATCCCGCAATCTCCGAATTTGTGAAGGATTGGGCCACCACGTATGCCTGGCCCAAATTCATCATCTCCACCACCAGCGAGGCGTTCCATGCCTTCGAGTCCAAATACGGCCCGACCCTGCCGCGCGTGAAGGGCGATTGGACGCCGTACTGGGAGGATGGCGCGGGGTCGTCCTCGCTCGAGACAGCCATGAACCGCGCCAGCTCGGACCGCCTGGCCCAGGCCGAATCGCTCTGGGCGATGCTCAGCCCGGCGACGTATCCCTCCGCGAAGTTCACCGAAGCCTGGAACAGCGTTCTGCTCTACTCCGAGCACACCTGGGGCGCCTGGTGCAGCGTGTCCGATCCCGAGCACCAGCAGACCCGCGATCAATGGAAGATCAAGCGCGGTTACGCCCTGCGCGCGGATGAACAGTCCCGCGCCCTCATGAGTGAGGCCCTCAAGCTCGGTGCTGCGGGCGCTTCATTGCACGCGCTCGAGGTCGTGAATACGGCCTCGTGGCCGCGCACGGAATTGGTGACGGTGCCGCAGTCATTGTCCGGCGCGGGCGATTATGTGACCGAGGTGTCCGGCGGCGCATCGCGGCCCGTCCCATCCCAGCGGCTCTCCTCGGGCGAGCTCGTATTCCTCGCGGGCAACGTGCCTGCCATGGGATCGAGCCGGTACGTCATCGGCCCTGGCGACCCGTTTGCCGGCGGCCCGCAGGCCCGGGTGCGCGGGAGCGTGGTGGAGAACGGCCGCGTGCGCGTGCGCGTCGATGAAACCACCGGGGCGATCGTCGAGTTCACCGCTCGCGGCATGGAGGACAACCTGGTCGATACCGCGTCCGGTCACGCCATCAACGATTACCTCTACCTGCCTGGCGACGACCTGCGGAATCTCCAGACCAATGGCAAGGTGACCCTGCGCGTCAAGGAAGCTGGACCGCTGGTGGCCGCGCTCGAAGTCGAGTCCGCCGCGCCGGGCTGCCGCCGCCTCGTCCGCCAAATTCGTGTCACCGCCGGGTTCGACCATGTGGAACTGTTCAACCTCGTCGATAAGGAGCGTGCCGCCGTGAGCCCGAAGCCGGGCGACTGGGGCTTTGCGCAAAAAGGCGGCAAGGAAAGCGTGAACTTCGCGTTTCCGTTCAACGTGCCCGATGGCGAGACACGGCTGGAATTGCCCCTCGCCCTCATGAACAGCGAGACGGACCAGATCCCGAGCGCCTGCAAGAATTGGTTCACAGTCGGGTCCTGGGCCGATGTCTCCAACACGCGCCAGGGGGTGACGTGGGTCTCGCTTGACGCTCCGCTCGTCCAGGTGGGCGGCATCACCGCCACCTTGACGGGCTCCCAGTCCAACCCCGACGTCTGGCGCAAGAAGGTCGAACGCACCCAAAAGCTCTACGCCTGGGTCATGAACAACCACTGGGGCACGAATTACCGCGCCTACCAGGAAGGGCCGGTCCTGTTCCGTTTTGTCCTCCTGCCGCATCGTGGTTTTAATCACGCGGCCAGTGCCCGGTTCGCAGGGGGTTACAGCCAGCCGCTGCTGGTCCGCCCGGCGGGCACGAGCCTGGCTGGATCGCTGCTCACGGTCAGCCCGTCCGATGTTCTGGTGAGCGCGGTCAAGCCGTCCGACGACGGCCGCGCGGTGATCGTGCGCCTCTTTGGCGCAAGCGACCGGACCCGTGAGGCCCGCCTGAATTGGCATGGCCCCGCTGCCACAGGCATCTACCTGAGCAACACCGGCGAGCATCGCGGCGAGCCCGTGACAGGTGGCATCCGCGTTCCCGCGCAGGAGTTGGTCTCCGTGCGTGTGGAGTTGAAGTAAAACAGAGGTCTCTTCCCGCCCGGCGGGGCCATGTGGATGCTTAATGAATCATGAGTGACTTCCTTTTGAAACGGATGGCCCTGGCGGCTGCGTTGATCCTGATGTGGCACTGCGCCATGCCGGTGCAGGCGGCCGTGCGTGAAGTGATTGTCGTTTTCAAAACGCACTTTGACATCGGGTACACCGACATGGCCAGCAACGTCGTCCAGCGGTATCGTACGACGATGATCGACCAGGCCCTGGCCGTCTGCGACCAGAATCGTGACCTGCCTGCCGATCAACAGTTCGTCTGGACGCTGCCGGGCTGGCCCATGCACAAGATCCTCGAGGATTGGCCGGGCCAGACCAGGGAGCGCCAGCAGCGCATCCTGGAGGCCGTGCGCGAGGGGCGTTTTGCGATCCATGCGCTGCCGTTCACAACCCACACGGAGTTGCTGGAACTGGAGGACCTCGTGCGCGGCATGGGATACGCGAGTGACATTGCACGCGCCGCAGGCATCCCGCGCGCGCGCGATGCCAAAATGACCGATGTCCCGTCGCATTCGTGGATCCTGCCCACTCTGCTGCGCCGGGCCGGAGTGGACTTCCTCCACCTCGGCTGCAACGCGGCCAGCAGTTCGCCGCAGGTGCCTCCCCTCTTTTGGTGGGAGGGGCCCGATGGCTCGCGCCTGCTCACCATGTACACCGCCGAGAGCTATGGCACCGGCCTTATTCCTCCCGCCCAATGGCCGCATGCCACCTGGCTCGCGCTCATTCACACCGGTGACAACCACGGCCCGCCGCAGCCCGCGGAGGTGAAGAAGCTGCTGGCCGAGGCAGCCGAAAAACTGCCCGGCGTGAAGGTTCGCATCGGCCGCCTGCAGGACTTCGCCGATGCCCTCCTCGCGGAAAAACCGCGATTGCCCGTCGTTCACGGCGACATGCCGGACACCTGGATCCACGGCCCGATGTCCGATCCCGCCGGGGCCTCCCTGGCGCGCCAGACGCGGCCGCTGTTGATGACCGCCGGCCTTCTGAGTGCGCATCTGCCCTTCTGGCATGCCGCCACGCCCGGGGCATCTTCAGCCCTGTCCAACGCCTGGGAAAACAGCCTGCTTTACGGCGAGCACACCTGGGGCGGCGCGCTCTACTGGGTGGCGGATTATCAAAAGACCGATTTCCCCTATGGCGAGACATGGAAAACACAGCGCGCCCAGGGCCGTTTCCAGCGCAGCGAGGCGTCCTGGGAGGAACACACCGATTACATCCGAACCGCCGCGCGTCTCGGCCAGCCCGTGCTGACCCAGGCGCTTGGGGAGCTGGCCCGCGACGTCCGGGCAGAGGGACGGCGCATCGTCGTTTTTAATCCGCTCCCCTGGAAACGTGATGGCATCGTCACCGTGCCTTCGTCCTGGACGGACATCAAGGCCCTCCATCCCGTGGGAGGCGGGGACAACATCGCTGTAGCGTCCAATGGCACAGCGTTGTCGTTCATCGCGCGCGACGTGCCCCCGATGGGCTATTTGACGTACATTCCGGCGCGCGCCGTCACGGCGCCGCTCACCCTGCTCACGAATCGTCCGGATGTCGGCATCCTTGAAAACCGGTTCTTCAGGATCGCGCTCGATGCGGCGCACGGCGGCATCCTTTCGTTTGTCGATAAACGCACTGCGCGCGACTGGGTGGACCCGAAATCCCCCTGGCGCCTGGGCCAGTATCTGGGGGAGCGTTTCGACCGCGACCAGGTGGCCGCCTATGTGAAGGCGTATGTGAAGATCGACGCTGCCTGGGCCACCAATGAATTGGGCAAGCCCAACATGCCCCCCGCGAGCGAGGCGCCGTACCAGGCCTTGACCCATACCAACCTGGCACTGCGTTTCGAACAGACACCCATCTCCGTGTCGGCCATCCTGACGGCGCCTGCTCAAGGACCCTTGCCAGCCCTTGAGGCGCGCCTGACCTTGCATGAAAACATGCCCTTCGCCGATTGGTCGATCACGCTCAAGGACAAACCGGCCGATCCCTGGCCCGAGGCGGGCTGGATCTGCCTGCCATTCAAAGTCAGCGAACCCACCTTCCACTTGGGTCGGTTGGGCTCGGTGGTGGATCCTACGGAGGATCTTGTCCCTGGCGCCAACCACGACCTGTTCGGCGTAAACACCGGCGTGGCCGTGCTCGATAATGAAGGCCTGGGCGTGGGCGTGTGTCCCCTGGATCATCCCCTGGTCAGTCTCGATGAACCGGGCTGCTGGAAATACCGGCGCACCTTTGTGCCCCATCGGCCCCATGTGTTCATCAATGTCCATAACAACCAATGGACCACCAATTTCCGCCTGTGGAATGAAGGTACCTGGACCTCGCGCGTGCGTTTGTGGACGATCCATGGCGTTGACAATGACCCCACGTTGATCACCCCTTCTCTGGAAGCCCGCATGCCGGTGTGCGCCGCAGCCGTTGACGCTCCAGCCGGAACCCTGCCCGCAAAGGCCAGCGGACTCTCCCTCTCACGCCGGGGGGTCATGCTCAGCGCCCTGGAGCTCCAGCCCGACGGCCGGACTCTCCTGCTTCGCATGTGGGAGCTTGCCGGACAGTCCGGCCCGTGCGTGGTGCGCCTCCCCGAAGGATGCCAGGCAGCCCATGCCCAGCCCGTGGACCTGCGCGGCCAATCCCTCGGCCAGCCCATCGCCATCCGCAACCACACCTTCAAAATGGAGCTTGAGCCTTTCGCCCCTGCGAGCTTTCTGTTGAACAACCCATAGGGTTTCCCCAAGGGCAGAATGCAGTGGGCGGCGCAATCCCCGCCGCCTTCATGCCGGAGGCACATTCAGGACCAAGGCCGCAAGGCCAGTCCCCAATGGCCGGCAACACATCCTCACTGCGCGGCCGTGTTACTTTGAAGGTGTGAGGTTTTTCAGGTATCGAAACAATTCGCTATCCGTCGAGAGGATCAGGGTTGTGTCGTTGGTGGCCGTTCTTCGATAGGTATCCAATGTGCGGATGAAGGCATAAAAGTCCGTGGCCTCGGCCGACTGATTATAGGCTTGGGCATAGATCTCAGCGGCTTTGGCATCAGCCTCGCCTTTGATGATCTGGACCTTCTTATAGGCCTCGGAGGAAATTTGCTGCAAATCGCGTTCCTTGTTTCCGATGATCTTGGCAGCTTCTCCTTCGCCTTCGGATCGGTAACGGTCGGCGATTTTCTTGCGCTCGCTGATCATGCGGCTGTTGATCTGCTCCAGGACGCTGGGGGAGTAGTTGATGCGCATAAAGCGAACATCAATGAGCTCAATCCCAAACTCGAGCAGTTTGGGCGCCGCAGCATCCAGCACCTCTTTTTCGATGGCGGTGCGTCCAATATTGATGGGCGGGAGGGTGCTGGTGTTGGTGCTGGCGATTTCAGCCGTGGCGTCCAGCACCGGTTTGCGCAGCTTGTCGGTCCGGACGATTTCAATGAGATCGTTCTTCGCGATGGCATTGCGGTTTTCGCTCCCAATAATGTCCTCCATGCGGGAAAGGGCGCTGCGCATATCGCGCAATCGTGTAAACCAAAGCAGGGGATCCTTGATGCGCCAGCGGGCGAAACTATCCACAATGATATAGAGCTTGTCGCGGGTTGGAATCTGGACGGCCTGCCCATCCCATTCATGGATGCGAATATCGAGCCTGTTCACGGCCTGGATGAAAGGCAGCTTGAAGTGAAACCCGGGAGTCGTGACGGGTTCCCCGATGATCCTTCCAAACTGGGTGATGATCACGTTTTCGCCTTCTGACACGCTGTACATCGTCAGATTGGCGATGATGATGGTCAGCAAAATGGCAATTACGACAGCCACGGAACGCAGAATGTTTTTCATTGGGTGTAAATATTTCAACGTGGATGTGGCTATTTGTGAACGGGATTCAGAAGCGTTGCCTGGTTTTTGGTGGCAGGAAACAGAAACGGCATAAGTTGGGAGGAATCCTCATCGATGATGATTTTGGGCCCCAGACGGGGAAGGACTTCGCTCATGGTTTCAAGATACATTCGCTGTCGTGTTACGTGCGGGGCTTTTTTGTACTCAGCCAGAAGACTGTTGAAGTACGAGGCATCACCGGTGGCTTCGTTGATGCGCTTGCTGGCATAGCCGGTGGCCTCGGCAATCATTCTATCCGCCTCGCCACGCGCCTTGGGAACCACCTGGTTGTACTCGCCTGTTGCGCGATTGATGGCGCGTTGCCTCTCCTGTTGGGCGTTATTGACATCGTTGAATGACTCCTGAACGGGAACGGGCGGATTGATGTTCTTGAGCTGAATCAGATCGACCCGAATGCCCAGCTTATACTGGGCGGCCAGTTTTTGTGTCAGAGGCAGGCTGGAGTTCTCGATCTCCTGCCGCCCGAACGTGATGACTTCATCGATGGTCCGGTCACCAACCACTTCGCGCATGACAGCCTCTGCCGCCGCACGCAAGGTCTCCTCCGGGTCACTGGTGGCAAAAAGATAGAGCTTGGGATCTTCAACGCGGTACTGGACGACCCATTCCACGCCGGCGCTGTTGAGGTCGCCTGTCACCATGTCCTGTTCCTTTTGTGGTTCCTCGCTGTTTTGATACGGATTGGTGCTATGAGTGGAGGTAAAGCCAAACTCCAGCTTGAGCTGCCGGCGAATGGGTACCAGCGTGACCATGTCCGCTCCGAATGGAATCTTCATGTGCAGGCCAGGCTCCGTGCTTTCGAGATATCGGCCAAAACGCTGAACGACGCCCACGGAATCCGCCGGCACCGTGAAGAATGTGGTGCCGAACATATAAATGACCAATACCAGCCAGAATATGGCCAAAAGGAACGGTTTGAGCCTTTCAAAATTGAACCACGTGTTAGGCTGCACATATGCATGGTTCGCTGAATTGTCTTTTTTCATCTATTATAGCTCTTCTTTTTTGGAGGCAGTCTGTCCGGTTCGATGCGTTGCTTCCCATTTGCCCGGCCATGAGAGGCGTTGTTATCCTCATCTGTTGACGGCCTGTTCCTGGGGGCGTCTGAACCGGCCAGGTCCGGGTACGTCGAGGCCTTGTCTCAATCCCATCCGGCTCGTACCATGAAAGCTCAATATTATCACCAAGGGCATCCCAAAATCAAGCCATTGACGAGAATTGAACCGAATGCAAAAAGGAAAGTTTTCAAAAAACTCCTCCGACCTCGCCCAGGTTTCTGCCTTGGTGCCGTCACTCCGTAGACCGATGGCATCGTATCCGGCCCTTCGCCCAACACGCGGGACCCTCACGTTGTCCACGGCCCGGCGGCACCCGCCAGGGCTGCATGGCTCAATCGCCCTTTGTTTTGATCGGCGGCCTTTTTCCTCTTTCATTCCCATGGGTGGTTGTTACCGTGGCCGGGGCCGGAATATTTGGGAGCCTGTCTAAAACAAAACAACCTGGTATGCCTTTTGGATTCTGGTATTACGCTGCAAATGTTGGAGGGCGGATAGCCTTTATCGCGTTTGCCGCCGCCTTGATATTTTCGAAGGATGGGGCAACGAGCGGCCTTGGCCTGATCGCCCTTTGTTATCTGATCCCCCTGGCGCTGGCGGGCACCATCATGGGAATCCTGCTGTGTTTCGATAAGCTGCGCATGCGGTGCCCCTTCTGCGGCAAGTCCGGCCCCGTCGGTGGCAGCAAGGCGGATGGCATGTGGATGGAGTGTGAAACGTGCGGTTGGATTCATGGCGTCGGCCCTCTCAAGCTCAAGCTCGTCAAAGAGAAACGTAACGATGAATGAGGAGGAGGATCTGCGCTTTCCTTTCTGTAAATGCCTGTCCTGTCGAGTTGGGGAGGGGGGTAAGGGGGGAATCCGGCGTCTTTCATTGGAACCGCTTGAGTGAGCCTTGGGTCCATTGTGTATTTGATCGTCTTTCCAAGTAGTTCCATGGATTTGAGCCGGGAGCAAGGTGGAGTCTTGTATTTTAGGAGGATTTTGATAACCTGTGGCCATGTGGGTGTTCATTTTACCCATGCTCATATTCCTGGGTGTGCTGTTTGTCGCGGCCATATGGATGATGGCTGTGTATAACGGCCTGGTCACGCTTCGGCAGGCTGTGAAGAATGGCTGGGCGCAGATTGATGTGCAGCTCAAGCGCCGTCACGACCTCATTCCCAACCTCGTCAACACTGTGCAGGGCTATGCCACGCATGAGCGGGAAACGCTCGATCGGGTGGTCCAGGCCCGTGCCAAAGCCACCACGGTGACCCTGCCCGCCGACCGGATCAAGGCCGAGGGGGAACTGAGCGCCGCCCTGGCCCGCCTCTTGGCGGTTTCGGAGGCCTATCCCGATTTGAAGGCCCAGCAGGGATTCCTGCAACTGCAGAAGGAACTGGCGGAGACGGAGGACCGGGTGTCGCTGGCCCGGCAGGGCTACAACGATAATGTGACCCGCTACAACACCCGTGCTCAAACCTTTCCCACCGTTTTAGTTGCCACCATTCTGGGGTTCACCCAGGAACCTCTTTTTGAGACTCCTGAGGCGGAACGCGATGTCCCGAAAGTCCAGTTTTAAAAATTTCTGCAATCAGCAGTTGATTCTCAAAAGCAACCGCGTTATTGTGACGTAGCGTTCCGGTAAAGGAGCGCCCGGATTTTTAGAATCTCCGGCTGACAGCATGATGTCTGGGGAGATCCCAGCACTTGGCAGGAAGGGTTTGACCTGCTTCATGAAACACTGTCAGCCGGCTTTTTATTTCCCCTATTTGCTCTTATCCGGATAGGCGGGGGGCGGCGCCAGCCGCGGCGGGTTCTTCTTCAACTCTTCCAGAATGACCTCGATGCCCTTGTTGAGCTGGTCGTCGATGCCCGCGTATTCGCGCGCGGGGTCGTTGTCCACCACGATGTCCGGGTCCACGCCATGGCCTTCCATGATCCACTCGCGGCCTTCGGCGTCATAGCGGGAGAACTCGGGCCGGTTGAGGTAACCGCCATCGAGCAGCGGGAGCGAACCCCGGATGCCCACCACGCCGCCCCAGGAGCGTTTGCCGATGAGCGGGCCGACTTTGTATTTCTTGAAACGGTAGGGGAAGATGTCGCCATCGGAGGCGGAGAATTCGTCGAGCAGGCAGACCTTGGGCCCATAATGTGTGCCCGAGGGATCGACATGGGGGACGGAGTTGCGGGAGATGGTGATCATGGCCATCTCGCGGCGCAGGCGCTCCATGATCTGGGGGGAGATGTTGCCGCCGCCGTTGCCCCGGACGTCGATGATGAGGGCCTCCTTGCGCAGTTGCGGGTAGTAGTGTTTCACGAACTCGTTCATGCCCGGAACGCCCATGTCGGGGATGTGGATGTAACCCACCTTGCCGTTGGTGGCTTTGGCCACCTTCTCGATGTTGCCCTCGACCCAGTTGTAATAATAGAGGGGACGCTCATCGGCGATGGGCACCACGGTGGTCTCATAACCGCCCTCCTCGGAGGGCTTGGCATTGAGTTTGAGACGCACCTGGCGGTCCACGGTGTTGACCAGGGCGGCGTAGAGGTCGCGCATCTGGTCGGTGCGTTTTCCATTGATGGCCAGGATGTAATCGCCTTCAGAGGCGCGCACGCCGATCTCGGTCAGGGGCGAGCGCACGTGGCTGTCCCAGTTCTGGCCCTTGAGGATGTGGCTGATCCGGTAGTAGCCGGAATCCTTGTCCCGGACAATCACGGCACCCAGGAGGCCGGTCTTGATCCGCTCGGCCTTGGGGTAATCGCCCCCGCCCACATAGGCGTGGCCGATGTTGAGTTCGCCGATCATCTCGCCGATGACATAGGTGAGGTCGGCGCGATGGTTGACATGGGGGATGAGCGCCCCGTAGGTGGCGCGCATCTTCGGCCAATCGACATGGTGCAGGTTGGGATCGAAGAGGAAATCGCGCATCTGGCGCCAGCATTCATTGAAGATCTGGTTCCATTCGGCGGTGCGGTCCAGGGTGACCTGCATTTCTGCCAGGTTGAGCTTGTCCTTGAGGTCGAGCTTGTCGCCGGGCAGGTCGATGATGGAGTAGGCGTTTTCGGCGCTGACGAGCATCTTTTTGAGATCCGCCGTGAGGACGAAGCTGCCGGCATCGCCCAGCTCGGTTTCCTTGAGCTTCTCAAGGTCATAGGCGCACAGGCGCGGTTTCTCGGCCTTGCGGCTGTGGCGGATGTAAAACACGCGATTGGTCACCGCGGCCAGGTGGGAGTAGGAGGCGGGGGCGATGGGCAGGGCGGCGATGCGGTCCTTGATGCCCTCGAGATCGACCTTCATGACGAACGCCGGTTTGGCGGCGGCCTCGTCCTTCTTGTCATTCTTCGCCTCCTCCTTTTTGGGCTCCTCTTTTTTGGCGGTCTTGACCTCGTCGCTCTTGGGCTCGAAGGGGGATTGCGTGTCACGCGCCAGGGTCACGAAATAGACGCGGGCCATGTCGAAGTAGGCATAGACGTACTCAGTCTGGCTCGACACGGGCTCGAACGACCGGTCCGATTCGAAGAAGAGGTACTTCCCATCGGGGCTGAAGGTGGGCTGGGAGACGTCGTACCAGCCATCGGTCACGGGCGTGGTCTGGCGGGACTCGAGCGAATAGAGGTGGATGATGTCCTTGCTCTCGCTCTCGGGCTTGAGATAGGCGATCCAGCGTGAATCGGGCGACCAGGCGTACTGGCGGATTTCGAACTCGGCGGCCTGGGCGACCTCCTTGATCTCGCGCGACTCGATATCGACATACTGGAGCCGCTGTTTGCGGTCGGACCACAGGAGCTTATGGCTGTCCGGCGACCAGACGGGATGGTATTTATAGACATCGCCGACCTGGGTGACGCGCACGGGCTCGCCCGAGCCATCCTGGGCGCGCAGATACAATTCATCCTCGCCGGAGGCGTCGGAGATATAGGCGATCCACTTGCCGTCGGGCGACCAGACGGCATCGCGGTCATGGATGCCGGGGGTGGCGGTGAGATTGCGGGTGGGACCGTACTTGGCGGGGACGGTGAAGACATCGCCCCGGGCACAGAAGACGGCTCGGCTGCCATCGGGCGACACGGCGTAGTCGTTGATGCTCTTGCTCACATCCACGAGCTTGTCACGTCCCACGGCCAGGTCTTCCTGAATGCGGATGTTCACCTTGGCCACCTGGTGCGACGCCAGATCGAGCGTGTAAATAAATCCGCCGTTTTCGAACACGATCGCCTTGTCCCCGAGAGACGGGAACTTCACATCGAATTCGGCAAAATCGGTCACCGCCTTTGTTTCAAGTGATTCAAGATCCGTGACATACAAATTGAAGCGCTTGTTGGAGTCGCGGTCCGAGGCGAAATAAACCTTGTTCCCGTGCCACATGGGGAAGACGTCCTGGGCGGCGTTCTGGGTCAGGTTGGTGGTCTGTTTGGACTCGAGGTCGTAGATCCAGACATCATCGGCCTGGCCGCCGCGATAACGCTTCCAGGTGCGGAACTCGCGAAAGACGCGGTTGTAGGCCATTTTCTTGCCATCGGGCGAAAACGAGCACCAGCCCCCGCGCGGGAGCGGCAGCTGCTCCGGGATGCCGCCATCGACATGCGCCGTGAACAACTGGCCCTGCCAGTCGTTCCAGGCCGTGCGGCGCGAGCGGTAGATGATGCGATCATTGTCCTGCCAGGTCATGACGATGTTGTTGGGGCCCATGCGGTCCGACACATCATCGCGGTCCAGCGTGGCGGTGTAGGTCGCGCGGTGGGGCACGCCACCCTCGGCGGGCATGACGTACACCTCGGTGTTACCATCGTATTGGGCGGTAAAGGCCAGGCGGGAGCCATCGGGCGAGAAGCGGGCGAACATCTCAAACCCGGGATCGCTTGTGAGGCGGCGGGCGGTGCCGCCCTGGGCGGGCACGGTATAAAGGTCGCCGGCGTAGGTGAAGACGATTTGATCCCCATGGATCGCCGGGAAGCGGAGCAACCGGGCCTCGTCCCCGGCCTGAGCCGCACCCGCAAACAACAGCGCGCCTGCCGATAATGCAAGAATACGATTGAGTGCCATGGGACGAAGTTTACGCCAGATATCGTGGGAGAACAAACCCAAAGGGGACATCTTTCAGCATAGGACAGACCAGTTCATGGTATCATGGGTCAACGCCGCGTGCGCCAGAGCGAGGCGAGGATCGACACGGTGAGGATGGCTGCCACGACTCCGAGGGCCACGAGGGTGTCGATTTTATATGGGGTGTGGGCCAGGAGCATCTTCACCCCCACAAAGGCCAGGACCACGCCCAGGCCTGTTTTGAGGTACACGAACTTGTTGGCCATGCCTGCGAGGACAAAATAGAGGGAGCGCAGGCCCATGATGGCAAAGACGTTCGAGGTGTACACGATGAACGGATCGAGCGTGACGGCAAAGATGGCCGGGATGGAGTCCACGGCAAACACGAGGTCGCTCACCTCGACACAGACCAGCACAAGCAGCAGGGGGGTGGCGGTCAGGCGACCACCGGCGCACACCAGAAAGCGGTCCCCGTGGTATTCGGAGGTCACCGGCATGAGCTTGCGGAACAAGCGCACCACCGGATTGGACTCGGGATGGGCCTGCTCATTGCCACCCAAGACCATTTTCAAGCCAGTGAACACCAGGAAGGCCCCAAAAAGATAAAGAATCCAGCCGAAACGGCTGATGAGCGCCACACCCAGGCCAATCATGATCAGGCGCATGATGAGCGCCCCGAGCACACCCCAGAAGAGCACCTTGTGTTGCCATGGGGGCGGCACGGCGAAGTAGTTGAAGATGAGTACGAACACAAACACATTGTCTGCACTGAGGGAATATTCGATGAGATAGCCGGTGAAAAACTCGAGCCCCTTGGCTGATCCCTGAGCATGCCAGACCCAGGCGCCGAACAAGGCTGCCAGCGTGACCCAAACGGCTGTCCATGTGAGGGCTTCACGGAAGCCAACCGTGTGCGCCTTGCGATGGAAAACGCCGAGATCCAGCGCCAGCATTGCCAGAATAAACAGGCTAAAACCGATCCAAATCAGGGGATGTTCAATCATGATGGGTGTCGTTCGCGCCGGGTTGAGTTGAGGCTATGGCAGCGGTGGGGGCATTGTCGTTGGAATGGCCTGAAGGGAAACAGCCGTCTTTCTGGCAAGAGCCGTGCATGCCAGTCGTAACGAACATGCTGATGACCCAAGGTTATGGTCAATTGTCATGGGAGAGGAAAATACACCAAAAGTGATCTGAGGACAAATGCAAAGGAAGACTGTTGCAGTCGTCCAGGTGCTCTGAGAAGGCTGGGCTGCTGGAGGCATGCCAGCGGACCGATATCCATATTCTTCATACGCGCCCAGTCTGCCAGGAATGGGCCGCAGTGCGCGAGGGTGCCATCGGCTGCATCGGCTCCATCGGCAGGAAAAGGGGGGGGAATGAGAGTCATGCGAGATATGGGAGATGTGCGGGCGGCCTCGACTGGGTAATCCAAGCGGGGCAGGTATGGTGCGAGGGAGGCGGATTGAGCTTTGCACATTTTCATTGCC
>CAZIDG010000094.1:0-16650 GCA_964538065.1 uncultured Verrucomicrobiota bacterium | reverse complement strand
TGGAAGTGTTTGCGAATTTTCGCCACAAACTGGCGGTCGCTCATCTTGTCGGCAGATAGCACCGTGAGCATGTGTTTATAGGGAGAATGCTGCTCGATGCGCTTTTTCAGCTCCACCTTGGCCTCGCCGGGCCCATAGATGATCACGGATTCCGCGTTGCTGATGGAGTCGATGATCTGGTCGTAGTACCGCTGAAGGTTTCCCGCAAAATCGCGCTCCACCGAACCATCCGCCCGAATGGGCTTCGATTCATTATGACGGGTGGAACATATTCCATTCGATCGCCGCAGTTGCTTTTCCACATGGGAGGCGATCTTTTTCGTTTCGACCGCCTTGTCGGAGACAAGGGCGATCAACGCTTCTCGATGGTCGATCCATAAACCTGCATTTGTGTTCATAGTCACCTCATTCTCACCAGAGGCAATCTACGCCCAAATGGAGGCAAGCGCCATGGGGTGTTTACTTCACCTGCTTGGGCGCCAGGACGGGCCGTGAGTCCTTCCGGGCCTTGGATTTGGCGTTGGCGGGGCCGGTGATCCCCTGGCTGGTGGCGGTGATCTTCAGGGCGATGTCTTCCTGGTATTCAGGGGAGGCCAGGGTCACGACGCCGCCCCGGTGGTTCAAGGTCTGGGCGGCATCAAATTTGCCATCGAACACGTTATACCATTCCACGCGGTAGCCGCCCGCGGGGAGATCGACCCTGATCTGGGCCTGGTGTCCGCCCCGGATGAAGAGGGCGTAGGCGCGGCCGGTCTCGCCCAGGGCGCGGGCCACGGCGTTCTCGGGCACGCCGCCGCGGATCATGGGGTTCATCGGCTTCATGCGCACGAAGTTGAAGCCCTCGATGAAGGTCTTGAGGTTCTTGAGCTGATGGCGCAGGTCGGCGTTGCCGCCGCCGGGCTGGCTTTCGGGATAGACGAATGTGCCGTCCTCGTGGCCCACGGTAAACGAGTAGTCCAGGTTGTTGTACAAGGCCCCGCCGGCCAGGATGAACTCCCACCCTTCGCGCCGGTAATGCGTGTTGTTGGTGCCCTTGAACCCGGTCTCGTTGTCGCCGATGACCTTGTTGAGCCCGTAGTTCATGAAGACGGTTTCGGGCGGCGAGGCGTAGTGGAAATTGAAGATCGAGACGCCGGGATGGGGGTCCACCACCCTTTCCTTGTCATTGGCAATGTTCTGGGAGATCAGGTGTTTGCCGGGAAAGTTCTTCTCGGTCTCGACAATGACATCGGCGATGCGGTGCTGCCATTCGAGGGTGACGCCGCCGAAGTAGGGCTCGTTGCAGATCTCGTAATACACGTTGTCGCACGTTTTAAGCTCGGTGACGATTTTGCGCACCAGGGCCTCCTGGATGGGCAGCAGGGCGTTGTCCTTGCGCAGGGTATAGACATTGGTGCGGCCCATGCCGGCCAGGCCGTTGATGTTGTTGGCGCTGTTCATGGGGCTGATCGCCCACTGGGCTTCATCGTAAAACGGGCAGAAAAGGTTCATCTCCACGATGACGCCCCGCTTGGCGGCCTGGGCCACGAAATCCTTGAGCCGCTTGAAATAGGCCTTGTCCCATTGATTGAGGTCGAACTTGTTGCCGCCCTGGGCATAGCCCGGAGTGGTGCTCCGGGCCCAGGGGGCGATGTACCGCTGCGCCGCCGGAGCGAGCGTGTTCTGGGCGATGTTGAACGCCCCGGAGGGCTCCACATAGGCCCCGGTGAAGGTGCGCGTGAGGTTCAAGCCGTCGGCCTGGAGGGTGTCGAGATACTTAACATAATCGAAATCGAGATTGAGCACGGCGCCATAATGCTCGCCCGAGGTGATGAGCACGGCGGGCCTGCCCTTGTAGAGGAAATAATGCGGGTTCTCAGGGTGGAGCGCCAGTGGAGCGGCCGAAGCGGTCCACATCACCCCCGCCAGCGCCAGTGTGGCGGCAACACGCGACACGACCGAAAATGACGATAAAGAGGCGGCAATCGCATTCATGGTGTCCGGGAAATTACCCCAGGATTGATTTAAAGTAAATGCAGATGACCCAGGATGATTGGCGCGACGGGTGCGCAGAGTCGTAATTTTAGGTCGGCCCTGTTCAACGGCGGGAGCGCGGCAGCGGCGGTCAGAGGACTGACCTGCCCTGCCCCCTGGCGGAGGTTCATGCGACCTGTCGCATAGGGCGGCCTTGGGTTTGATGTGATCTGCGAGGTTGAGCATCACCTGGCGGGCAAGCGGGCGCCTGGCGATCGGGTGTGTGCCTCCAGACTTTTTTTGTGCGCCACGTCTCAGGGGCTTGACAGGGGGCTGGAATTGCCAGAGAGTAAACATTACTTAATATTGTTAACAAAAGAAACGAGACGGGGTGTCCCGTGTCGCGGTGGCTTGTTCTACCAGCAAGGATATTCATGAAATGGATGAACCGATACCAGGGATGGACCACCCTGATGGCAGGCTGGGTGTGTGCTTTTGTGTGTGTGAACGCCTGGGGCGACGTGACGGCGAATGAGCGGCTCCAGCTCAAGGTCAAACCGGTGGTCGAGCCCAGGGTCAAACCCTTCAGCCTGCAGGATGTGCGCCTGCTCGACGGGCCCTTCAAGACGGCCCAGGACCGCGCGGTGCGCTATTTATTGAGCCTCGAGCCGGACCGGTTTCTGGCGAATTTCCGCAAGGAGGCGGGGTTGCCTCCCAAGGCGCAGCAGTACGGCGGCTGGGAACAGATGGGGGTGTCGGGCCATTGCGGCGGGCATTATATGAGCGCCTGCGCGCTGGCGTATGCGAGCACGGGCGACAAACGGTTCAAGGAACGGATCGATTACATGGTGGCCGAACTGGCCGAGTGCCAGCGGGCGCAGAAGGACGGCTACGTGGCCGCCATTCCCCAGGGGCGCCGGGTGTTCTCGGAAGTCGCCGCGGGCAACATCCGCTCGGCGGGGTTTGATCTCAATGGCTGCTGGGTGCCGCTTTATACACTGCACAAGCAGATGGCCGGCCTGCGCGATGCGTACCGCCTGGCGGACAATGCGGGCGCCCTCGAGATCGAGCGCAAGCTGGCCGACTGGCTGGAGCGCACCTTTTCCGGTCTGGACGATGCGCAGATGCAGAAGGTGCTCGCCTGCGAGCATGGCGGGATGAACGAAACCCTGGCGGACCTGTATGCGGACACGGGCGAGGCGCGTTACCTCCAGCTTTCGCGCAAGTTCCACCACAAGGCGATCCTTGAGCCCCTGGCCCAGGGCCGGGACATCCTGCCCGGCAAGCATGCCAACACGCAGATTCCCAAGCTCATCGGCCTGGCCACGCGATATGAACTGACGGGGGACACCAGCGACCAGGCCGCGGCGGCGTTCTTCTGGGACCGTGTGGTGCATCATCATTCCTACGTGACCGGCGGCCATTGCGATCATGAGCATTTCGGCGAGCCGGACAAACTGAACGGCCGGTTGAGCCACGAGACGACCGAGACGTGCAACGTCTATAACATGCTCAAGCTCAGCCGCCATCTCTTCGGCTGGGATGCCAGCCCCGATGTGGCCGACTTTTACGAACGCGCCCTGTTCAATCACATCCTGGCCACGCAACACCCGGATGGGCGGGTCATTTACAACCTCTCGCTCAAGCCGGGTCATCACAAAGAATACCAGTCCCCTTATGACGGCTTCACCTGCTGCGTGGGGACCGGCATGGAGAACCATGTCAAATATGGGGAGGCGATCTATTTCGAGGATGCCGAGGGTCTGTACGTGAACCTGTACATCGCCTCGACGGTGAATTGGCGCGCGCGCGGCGTGAAAGTGCGCCAGGATACGCGGTTCCCCGATCAGACCACGGCCACGTTCACCGTGGCAGCGATCAAGCCCTCCGAATGGACGCTGCGCCTGCGCCAGCCGCATTGGGTCCAGGAAGGGGTCAAGGTGCGGATCAATGGCAAGGCGCACAAGGTGACGACGCATCCCTCCAGCTACATCGCCCTGACCCGCGTGTGGCGGGATGGTGACCAGGTGGAGATCACGCTGCCCATGGGCCTGCGCACCGAGTCGATGCCGGACAACCCGGACCGCATCGCGGTCTTTTACGGCCCCACGCTCCTGGCGGCGAATCTGGGGGCGGTCAGCGACAATGCCGAGGGAAACCCCTTTTATGTGCCGGTGATGGTGACGGGATCGCGCCCGCTCACCCAATGGATCAAGCCCGTGGCCGACGAATCCCTGGCCTTCGAGACGCGCGAGGCGGGGCGTCCCCGCGATGTGCGCCTGGAACCCTTTTTCCGCCTGCATGACCGCCGTTACACCGTCTATCTGGACCGATTCAGCGCGGATCAATGGCAGGTGCGCGAGGCGGCCTACCGCGCCGAACAGGAGCGCGAGAGGGCGCTGGCGGCGCGGACGACGGACCTTTTGCGCATCGGCGAGATGCAGCCCGAGCGGGATCATCACCTGGAAGGCGAGCGCACCAGCGCCGGGGAGGCCATGGGCCGGAAATGGCGTCATGCCACCGAGGGCGGCTGGTTTGCCTTCAAGCTCAAGGTGGAACCGGGCAAGGACCATGAACTCGTGGTCACCTATTGGGGCGGCGATGCGGGGAACCGCAATTTCGACATCCTGGTGGACGGCCAGAAAGTGGCCACGCAGCGGCTCGATAACAACAAGCCCAACACGTTCTTTGATGTGGCTTATCCCATTCCGGCAGCCCTCACCCAGGGCAGGAGCGAGGTGACCGTCCGTTTCCAGGCGCATCCCGGCGCATGGGCGGGTGGTGTTTTTGGGGTGAGGATGCTAAGATAGCCGGGAATTATGAATCACATGGCATCAATCATGAACCGGTTATGGGTCCAGGCGGCGGGGGTGTTGCTGGCGGCAGCGCAGGCGGTGAGCCTGGCTGCGGATGCGCCCCGGCAGGTCCTCGAGGTCAAGGAAGGCGGCGCCAAGATCGATCAGGCCGATCTGAAGCGCGTCTTTGAGGAGGTCAAAACGCCCTTCAAATATGGCGTGGTCCTCAAGGGCAATGGCAACAACGCGGTGGACAGCCCGGCGGTGTTCCGGCACGGCGGCGCCTGGTACATGACCTACATCGAGTTCGATGGCAGCGGCTATGAAACCCGCCTGGCCTCGAGCACGAACCTGCTCCAGTGGACGCCCCAGGGGAAGATTTTATCGCGCGGCTCGGGGCGCTGGGACACCGAGCAGATCGCCGGGTACATCGCCCTGCAGGACACCCGCTGGGAGGGCGGCCATGGCCTGGCGACGTTTGACGGCAAATACTGGATGTCCTTCCTGGGCGGGGCCCTCAAGGGATACGAGACGGATCCCCTGGCCATCGGCATGGCCTCGACGGACGATCCCTCGCGCGCCGTGGAATGGCGCCGCTTGAACGATCCCGTCCTCACCCGGGACCAGCCCGATGCCCGCCACTGGGAGAAGCTCACCCTGTATAAAAGCAACATCATCCAGGACCGCGACCGCACGCTCGGCTGGCCGTTTGTGATGTTTTACAACGCCAAGACCGAGTCGGGCTACGAACGCATCGGCATGGCGGTGTCGAGCAACATGGTGGACTGGGTGCGCTATGGCAGGGAGCCCGTCATCGACCATGGCAAGGGCATCTCGGGCGATCCCCAGGTCGTGCGCATGGGCGACCTGTGGGTCATGTTTTACTTTGGCGCATTCTGGCGTCCGGCGGCGTTCGACACCTTTGCGTGCTCGCGCGACCTGGTCCACTGGACCTGCTGGGAGGGGCCGGACATCATCGCCCCCAGCGAGCCGTGGGACAAGACCTACGCCCACAAGCCCTGGATGATCAAGCACGACGGCGTGGTTTATCATTTCTACTGCGCCGTGGGCGACCAGGGCCGCGTGATTGGCCTGGCCACCTCGAAGGACCTGCGCCCCTCCGCCACCGCCAGGACACCTTGAACCTTTTCATCGTCAGCACAGGATCAACTCACCCCATAACCAACAAAACGACCATGAAATCATTAACCACCGCACTGCTCGCCGCGGCGGCGCTCTCGCTGAACGCCGCGCCTGCGTCGCTCACCATCGATGCCACCCAGCCGGGCGCGGCCATCAGCCCCGCGCTGTGGGGCATCTTTTTCGAGGACATCAACCTGTCCGCCGACGGCGGCATCTACCCCGAACTGGTGCGCAACCGGTCGTTTGAGGACTCGGCCAACCCCGAGCACTGGAAGATCGAGACTGCGGAGGACTCCAAGACCCGCATGAGCGTGGATGACAAACGCCCGCTCACGCCCATGAACCGCCACAGCCTCAAGGTGGACATCCAGGGGCGCGCCATCCTGGGCAATGGGGGCTATTGGGGGATGAACATGGTCCAGGGGGATGGGTACGCGTTCCGCGTGGCGGCGCGCGCGGCCGAGGGCTTCACCGGCCCGGTGGCCGTGGCCATTGAAGGCGCGGATGGCAAGAGCCTGGCCAGCGGCGAGATCACCGGTCTCACCGACCAGTGGAAATATTACACGCTCGACCTGACCGCCAGCGGCAGCGATCCCAAGGCACGGTTGACGCTCTCGGTCTCGGGCAAGGGCACGCTGTGGCTCGACATGGTCTCCCTCATGCCCAAGAAGACCTGGAAGGATCACGGCCTGCGGCCCGACTTGTGCGGGATGCTCGATGGGCTCAAGCCCTCGTTCATGCGATTCCCGGGCGGATGCTGGGTGGAGGGCGACGACATGGCCCACATGAACCATTGGAAAAAGACCATCGGCGATGTGGGGAACCGTGAACCGCTGTGGAACATCTGGGGTTACTACGCCACGCACGGCCTGGGCTATCATGAATATCTCCAGCTCAGCGAGGACCTCGGCGCCGAGCCGCTCTTCTGCATCAACGTCGGCATGTCGCACCGCGAGGTGATCCCCATGGACCAGATGGGCCAGTGGGTGCAGGACGCGCTGGATGCCATCGAGTACGCCAACGGCCCCGTCACCAGCGTCTGGGGCAGCCTGCGGGCGAAGAACGGCCATCCTGCGCCATTCAACATGAAGTATCTCGAGATCGGCAATGAAAACGGCGGCCCCGCCTACCATGAGCGCTGGGAGCTGTTCCACAAGGCCATCAAGGCCAGGTATCCCGAGATGCGGCTCATCGCGAATGTCTGGGGCGGCTATCCCACCAACCAGATGCCCGAGATTGTGGATGAGCATTACTACAGCAATCCCGAGTTCTTCATGCGCGAGGCCAGCCATTATGACAAATACGACCGCAAGGGGCCGAAGATCTTTGTGGGCGAGTACGCCGTGACCTCCGGCTGCGGCCTGGGCAACCTCCGCGGCGCCATCGGCGAAGCCGCCTTCATGACCGGCCTGGAGCGCAATGCCGACATCGTCGTCATGGCCTCCTACGCGCCGCTGTTTGTGAACATGAACCATCGCAAGTGGAACCCCGACCTGATCAACTTCGACAGCTCGCGTGTCTATGGCCTGCCCTCCTATTATGTGCAGAAGCTCTTCAGCGAGCATCGCGGCAACGTGATCCTGCCCGTGGCGGTGGATTGCCCCATGGTGGCCGAGGGGGGCAAGAGCGGCAAGGTCGGCGTGGGCACCTGGAACACCCAGGCCGAGTACAAGGACATCAAGGTCACGCGCGGCAACGAGACGCTGTACACCTGCGACTTTTCCAAGGGCACCGAGGGCTGGAAGCTCCTGGGCGGCGACTGGAAGGTCGAGGAGGGTGCGCTGCGCCAGAACGCGCGCGGCGAGAACGTCCGCGCCCTCGTGGGCGACGCCGGCTGGAGCGACTACACGTTGAGCCTCAAGGCGCGCAAGCTGGGCGGCGCGGAGGGTTTCCTGATCCTCTTCAACACCAAGGATGAAAACCAGAAGTCGTGGTGGAACCTCGGCGGCTGGAACAACAGCAAGCACGCCGTGGAGATCGGCGGCATCGTGGGCAACGAGGTCCCCGGCCAGATCGAGACCGGCAAGTGGTACGACATCCGGATCGAGCTCCAGGGCGGCAACGTCAAGTGCTTCCTCGATGGCAAGCTGTTGCACGACATTGCGGCGCCCGCCATCAAGTCGCTTTACGCCAGCGCCAGCCGCGTCAACACCAGCGGCGAGGTCATCGTGAAGGTGGTCAACGCGGCCTCAGATCCCATCGAAACCGCCGTGACGCTCAAGGGCATCGACAAGGTGGCGGGCCCCATCCAGTCGATCGTGCTCGCCTCTGAAACGGCGGAGGATGAGAATTCGCTCGAGCAGCCGCAAAAGGTTGCGCCGCGGAGCTCGACAATACCGGCCGAACAGGGCACCTTGAGTCATACGTTCCCGGGCAACTCGCTCACAATCTGGCGGGTGCCGGTGACGAAATAATGACGGTTGACCAACGAAGCTTATGAAGATGAAGTCTGCCACCGTGCTGGTGGGCGTGGCTCTGGGCGCATGTCTGGCTTTGATGCCGTGCGCACGGGCCGCCAGCACCTCCGCCGCCCTCGATGTCGCGATCAACAAGCCTGGAGCGAAGATCAACCCCTCCATGTGGGGGATTTTCTTTGAGGACATCAACCAGGGGGCCGATGGCGGCATCTACGCTGAGTTGGTCAAAAACCGGTCCTTTGAATTCCCTGAGGCGATGATGGGATGGCAGACCGTCGCCCAGGGAGTCGGCACGCTGGAGGTCTGCACCAACGATTCTCCCAGCGTGGCTAACCCGCATTATGTGCGGCTCACCAAAGACACGCCCGAAGGCGCCTTCGGGATCGAGAACGAGGGCTTCCGCGGCATCGGCGTCAAGGCGGGCTCGCGGTATGACTTCTCGGTCATGGCCCGCATCGTGCGCGGGGGGCCGGTGAAGATATCCGTCGCGCTCATCAGCGCCAAGGGGCGCGTGCTCGACCAGGCCCGATGCCAGGAGGTCACGATGGGCTGGCAGAAAACCACCTGCACGCTCCACCCGGCAGCCACGGATCCCAAGGCCCGGTTGCGCGTGTCCGTGCTCGGCGAGGGCGTCGTGGACCTCGACATGGTGTCCCTTTTCCCCCATGCCACCTGGAAGGGGCGCCCCAACGGCCTGCGGGCGGACGTCGTCCAGTTGCTGGCGGACCTCAAGCCCGGCTTTGTGCGGTTCCCCGGCGGGTGCATTGTCGAAGGCCGGGATCTCGCCAACCGTTACCAGTGGAAGAACACCCTGGGCGATCCCTCCGAGCGCAAGCTGATCATCAACCGCTGGAACACCGAGTTCAAACACCGGCCCGCGCCGGATTACTTCCAGTCCTTTGGGCTGGGCTTCATGGAATATTTCCAATTGTGCGAGGACATCGGCGCCGAGCCTCTGCCCATCCTCAATTGCGGCATGGCCTGCCAGTTCAACACCGGCGAGCTGGTGCCCATGGACCGGCTCGATCCGTACATCCAGGACGCCCTGGACCTGATCGAGTTTGCCAATGGGCCGGTCACCAGCCCCTGGGGCGCCCAGCGCGCCGCCCTGGGCCATCCCGCCCCGTTCAACATGAAGGTGCTCGGCGTGGGCAACGAACAGTGGGGCCCGCAATATGTCGAGCGCCTGGCCCGCTTCACCAGCGCGATCAAGGAGCGATATCCCGGGATTCAGCTCGTGTGCAGCGCCGGGCCCGATCCCGAGGGCGAGAAGTTCGATTTCCTCTGGCCCAAGCTGCGCGAGCTCAAGGCCGATCTCGTCGATGAACATTATTACCGCCCGCCGGACTGGTTTTTGAAAAACGATCACCGCTACGACAACTATGATCGCAATGGGCCGAAAATCTTCGCAGGCGAATACGCCGCCCAAAGCGTCGCCACGTGCAGCCCGGAGAACCGCAACAACCTCCAATGCGCCCTGGCCGAGGCCGCGTTCATGACCGGCCTCGAGCGCAACGCGGACGTCGTGCGCATGGCCTCCTACGCGCCCTTGTTCGGCCACACCGAGGCCTGGCAGTGGAAGCCCAACCTCATCTGGTTCAACAACTTAAGCGCCTTCGGCACCCCCAATTATTATGTCCAGAAGCTCTTTGCCAACCACCGGGGCGACACCACCCTGCCGGTCGTGCTGCGCGCCAACGACGCCGTGTTCGACAAGCTGCGCGTGAGCGCCGTGCGCGACACCGAGGCCCGCGAGGTGATCCTCAAGGTCGTCAATACGGGCGTGCAGTCCTGCGAAATCCAGGTGAACCTCACCGGCGCCACCCGGTATGAGCACAAAGCCCAGACATGGACCCTCACCTCCTCGAGCCTCCAGAACGAGAACAGCCTCGAGAAACCGATGCTCATCGCGCCGGTCGAGGAGAAGGTCAAGATCCAGGCCCCCACGTTTAAATACACCTTCCCCAGCTATTCACTCACGGTGTTGAGGCTCCGGGTGCGTTGACCCAACCACCACAGCCGTAGAGATTAAGCGCGTGCCTGGGCCTCAGAATCCCAGGCACTCGCAGACCCTGAAGGGTCATGCGCATCCACCGTCCATTCCATGGCATATGCCCTTTCACGATGCAGGGACCGGTGGAATGCACTGGGGATGACCCTTCGGGCATGAGATACACCCCTTGTCCCGGGTTTGACACCTGTGCAGGGGGTTGTTAGCCTTTCCACCCTTATAGGAATGGCAATGGAATACAAAAATTCGCTCAATTTGCCCAAGACGGACTTCGCCATGAAGGCCGATCTGGTGGTTCGCGAGCCGCGCCGCCTTGAGAGCTGGCAGGCCGGCGGTTTGTACGAGAAAATCCAGGCGCAACGCGCCGGGGGGCCCAAGTTCGTGTTGCACGACGGACCGCCCTTTGCCAACGGCGACGTCCACATTGGGACGGCGCTCAACAAGATTCTTAAAGACTTCATCATCAAGCACAAAACGCTGAGCGGGTTCAGCGCCCCGTATGTGCCGGGATGGGATTGCCACGGGCTGCCGATCGAGTTCAAGGTCGTGCAGGAACTGCGCAAAAAGGCGGGCGAAGCCGCCGCGCAAACCGAGCCCGCCGCCATCCGTCGCGAGTGCGCGGCCTATGCGCGCAAGTACATCGACATCCAGCGCACGCAGTTCAAGCGCCTGGGCGTGCTGGGCGATTGGGAGAACCCGTATTTGACGTTGAAGCCAGGGTACGAGGCCGATGAATTGCGCCTCTTTGCCGATCTGGTGGAGAAGGGCTTTGTCTATCGCGGCAAGAAGCCGGTCTATTGGAGCATCCCCTGCCGCACGGCGCTGGCCGAGGCCGAGGTCGAATACCAGGACCACATCAGCCAGAGCATCTTTGTCAAATTCCCCGTGGTGGGCCGCCCCGGCCTGAATGTGGTGATCTGGACGACCACGCCGTGGACGCTGCCGGCGAACCTGGCCATCGCCTACAACTCGACCTTTAATTACAACATCATCCTGGCGGGCGAGGAGAGCTACATCGTGGCCGTGCCGCTGCTCAGCGTGGTGGCCGAGAAATGCGGCTGGGAGGGCTACCAGATCATCCGCACGGTGACAGGCGACGAGCTGGCCACACTCAAGTGCAAGCATCCCTTCTGCAATCGCACGGTGCCATTGCTCGCGGGCGACGCGTTTGTGGAGAGCAGCACGGGCAGCGGGTTCGTGCATATCGCCCCCGGCCACGGTCTGGAGGACTACGGCCTGGGCCGCGAACATGGCCTGCCGATCTTCTCGCCGGTGGATGATAACGGCTGCCTGTGCCACACGGGCGACATGCCCGTGGACGAGCAGATGCCCGCCTCGCTGGTGGGCAAGTCCATCCTGGAGAAGAACCACAAGAGCGAGGCCAACGAGGCCGTGCTCGACCTGTTGAAATCGCTGAACATGCTGCTCCAGCAGGAGAATTACTCGCACAGCTACCCGCATTGCTGGCGGAGCAAGACGCCGGTGATCTTCCGCGCCATGGACCAGTGGTTCATCAAGGTGGACCATCAGAATTTCCGCGACCAGGCGCTGGCGGCCATCGGCCAGGTGAACTGGGTGCCCGATTGGGGCAAAAACCGCATCGAGGCGGCCGTGGCGGGGCGTCCCGACTGGTGCATCTCGCGCCAGCGCTGCTGGGGCGTGCCGATCCCGGCGTTCTACAACGCCGAGGGCCAGCCGATGCTCGATGCCCGGATCGTCCGCAAGGCGGCCGACCTCTTCGAGCGCGAGGGCTCGAACGCCTGGTTCGAGAAATCCGCCGCCGAGCTGTGGACGCTGCTCAAGCCGTCCGATTGGACCGGTCCCGAGGCGGTGGCCAAATCGACCGACACGCTGGACGTGTGGATCGATTCCGGCTCGTCGTCCCGCTCGGTCATGCAGCGCCGCGAGGAGCTGCATCACAAGGGCGCCCAGGGCAAGGACGTCTGGCAGGCGGACATCTACCTCGAGGGGAGCGACCAGCATCGCGGCTGGTTCCAATCCTCCCTGCTGCTCTCGCTGGGCGGCAACGGCGCGCCTCCGTTCAAGACCGTGCTCACGCACGGGTTCATGGTGGATGCGGATCGCGAAAAGATTTCCAAGAGCAAGCAGGGCGGGTACGAGAAGCCCCAGACCTCCGAGGCCTATGTGAAAAAGTACGGCGCGGACGTGGTCCGGCTCTGGGTCGCCTCGCAGGATTACCGCAACGACATCGTGGTGAGCGAGGAGCGCATCAACAAGGTGGGCGAGATCTACCGCGTGATCCGCAACGCCCTGCGCTACCAGTTGTCCAACCTGTACGATTTCGATCCGGCGAAGGACGCGGTGCCGTTCGACCAGATGACGCCGCTGGACCGCTGGGTGCTCGACGCCTTTTCGGAGTTGGAAAAAGAGGTGGTCGCCGCCTATGAGGCGTACGAGTTCCACGTGGTCTATCAGCGCGTGAGCCAGTTCGTGGCGGTCGAGCTCTCGGCCGTGTATCACGATGTGGTCAAGGATCGCCTCTACACGGATCCGGCGCGTTCGCTGCGCCGCCGGTCCACGCAGACGGCGCTCCATTACATGGTGCGCGGGCTCTGCCAGATGCTTTCCCCCGTGCTCGCGTTCACGGCGGATGAGGCGTGGGAATTCGTGCCCGGCGTGCCCAAGGGGCAGTCGGTGCATGAGACGCAGTACCAGCCGCTCAACTTTGCGCGTGGCGCCGAGGAGCGGGCCATGTGGGAGGAGCTGACGAAGATCCGCGAGGCCGCCCTGCCGGTCATCGAGAAGGAACGCCAGTCCAAGAACATCGGCAAATCGCTCGAGGCGCAGACACTGCTCATCACCAGCAATGCCGAGCGGAAGGCCTTCATCGAGAAACATGCCGAGCCCCTGCGGGAATTGGTCAACGTCTCGCGCGTGCGCGTGGCCGCGCCTGGCGAACAGGCCGACTGGCAGCAGGCGTTTGAGAACCGGCCCAATCGCGCGGAGGACCTGATCGTTCTCGTGCGCAAGGCCGATGGCCACAAGTGCGAGCGCTGCTGGCGTTGGGAGCCCGATACCGGCGCCCACGCGGAGCATCCGACCCTCTGCGGCCGTTGCATTGAAGCCGTCAAGACGGTGGCGTAGAAGGCCTGCGGGCAAGGCTGGTTGTTATTGGGAAGCGCGGCTGACGGCGGCCATGGGGGCACGCCGGGCCGCGCATCATTTTTATCGCACTGGGAGATCATGATGAAAACGATCGTTTATTGGGTGCTGCTGGGATGGCTCCAGGGCTCGGCCTTGCTCGGAGCTGCGGACACGACGAACCGCTTGTTCGCCCTGCCGCTGGCGGCCACCCCTGCGGACCTTGCCATCACGAATGAGCCCTCCTGTTTCGATGTCCTCCGCTTTGGGGCCGATCCCACCGCCCGCCAGGACAGCCGCAACGCCTTCCAGGCCGCCTTCAACGCCGCCCGCACCAACCACGGCACAGTGGTCGTGCCCCCAGGCGATTACCGCATCGTGGCGGGAATGCCGATCGTGATGCACGGCTGCGGCTTCCGCGGGCTCGGAGGCCGCCTCTGGATCAGCCTGCCCGAGGGCTACACGCGCCCGGATTCGTATGTGATCCCCGACGCCTTCATGGCCGCCAACATGCTCGATGGCTCGGGGGAAAAAGTGCGATGGGATTCGACCAATCCCAGCCAGAACATTTTCGCCAAGGGCTACTACGGCTTCATGCCCTGGAACGGGAAGACCGTGGTGTTCACAGGCGCGGGATCGGACTCCGGCACGCCATGCGTGGTGGAGAACATCTGGGTGAACGGGGGGTGGGGCGTCACGAATGCGCCGGGGGCCGTCATCCCCATCAACGGCCTCAAAAGCGCCTGGATCTCCCCGCAGCCGGAGTTTGAATATTACCAGGTCTTTGCCCCCTCGAACAACGTCACCTTCCGCTGGTGCCATTTTGCGGACCTCCCCGGGAGCGCCATCGCGGGCGGCTCCACCCTGCGCGTGGAGGAATGCTTCTTTGGCGAATACGCCGGGCACGCGGTGGTGAACACCAACGGCGCCAACCTCACCATCGCGGGATCCGTGTTCCGGCTCAGCCGCCCCTCCTCAGGGACCGAGGGCAAGCCCGATTTTGTGTTTCAGGCCTGCCAGGAAGCCATCACGCTGGTCAATTGCACCGACGCCACGGTGACCGGTTGCGACTTCCAGGACGAGAATGCCGAACCCCTGGCCAGCTTCCTTGAGCTCCAGAGCATCCACCGGCCTCCGCTGCTTCGCGGGGACAACCTGAACGCCCGTGCGGTGAGCAATCGCTTCCACGGCTTCCGCTTTTGTTTTGCCTCCAGCGAGCGTGCCAGCGGGGCCTCCGATGAGGGTTCGCGATTGAAGAACACCTGCATCGCACAGAACGAAATCGAAATCACCGCCCACAACGCCGCCGCCTTCCAGTTGCAGAGCCTGGCCAGCGACGCCTGTGTCATCTCCAGCAACCACTTCACCCTGCAATCGACCTCCATAGTCATGCGCCTTCAGGGCAGCTACGCCCACACCAGGGCCGTCACGCGGTTCGCCTTTAATGACAATATCGTCATCGCGGATTACGTGCCCAGCCGCCTGTTCTGCATCGCAGGCGTGATCGATGACATTGAGTTGCGGCGCAATGTTTTCATCCAGCGCAACATCTACCACGATGCTGGCTCACAGGTCGTGCGGTTCGAGCCACAGCTCACGTATGCCGATGCCATGCGCCCCCGCCACATCAAACAGTTTGTGTTTGCGGGCAACTGGACAGAGAACTTTTTTGCCCTGCTCAGCGACGGCGGCTATCCGGCCTGGGATTCCAAATTCCGGTATGATTTCGACCGCGTGCCCTTGCCTGAGGGGGCGAGCCTCTGCCCCCGCGTGGTGGAATACGACGGCGTGCTCTACACCAACCGCACCCAGGTCGCCGGCACCAATCCACCCGCCATGGACACGGCGAATTGGGGTGTTTACACACCGCCGGCTGGCCGGATCGATCTCCAAAACAACGTGCGCGTGTGCAATTCCTCCATCCCGTCGGTGGGCACCAACGCCCCCATGCACCTTGTGTACAACACCGGTCTGCGGCCCCTCTCGCAAACCTATCAATACCACCTCTCCGGTAACATCAACCTTTCAGACATTCCGGGCGGCAACTTTAAATCCGAAATCCGCCATGGCACCCGCTGGCGCGACCAGGTGGACGTGGTCACCCACAACGCCCCCTACGTGGTGATCCAGTCCGACTATGCCCTCCCGCGCAAAAACGCCATCCTCATTGCCGAGGCCGCGCGCGGCAGCATCACCATCCAGCTTCCCTCCGTGGCTGGCGCCAGCGACCCTGCGGTCGAGCTCGTGGCCGCCAAAAACGACGGCACCGAATTCGGCGTCACCCTCAAGCCCGCGCCTGGACAGAAAATCGGCGGCGCCGAGGCCATGGTCCTCACCAACCGCTGGCAGCCCGTCTGGCTCCGCGGCTCCAACGGCGCCTGGACCGTGAAGCCCTTCCCAGCTGAGTGACAGGCCCGGGCATTCATGGAAAGCATTGAAATGAGTGCCTTGCGATGGTTATATAGGCCTCATGGCCGGCACACATGGGAGAAATGGGTTGGGTGATGCCCATCCTGCCCACCCCATCCTTCCTCCCAAAGGCCATTACCAAAGCCTCCTCACCTACCAGAAAGCGGAGGTCATCTACGACATCACCTTTCGTTTTGCGCACAAGTATCTCGCCAGAAACGACCGGACCATCGACCAGATGATCCAATCCGCACGCTCAGGCAAACAGAACATCCTCGAAGGCAGCATGGCTGCCCTCACCTCCAAGGAAACGCAGATCAAGCTCACAGGCGTGGGCCGGGCCAGCCTGGAGGAGCTGCTGGCCGATTACCAGGACTACCTGCGCGTGCGCGATCTCGCGCTCTGGGACAAGGACTCCAGGGAAGCACGATTTGTCCGCCGCCTGGGCCGCCGGACGCCGCACACCTATGAGCTTTACAGGGAATTTATCGAGACCCGCCCGCCTGAGACCGTGGCCAACATCGCCATCTGCCTGATCCACCAGACCCACTACCTGCTCGACCGGCAACTCGACTGGCTCGAGCAGGATTTTCTGAAGGAAGGCGGCCTGCGCGAGCGCATGACCCGCGCCCGCCTCGCCACCCGAAACCGCCCATCCCTGTAATGCCAGATGGGTCACGTTTGTCCATTTCCCATCCCCCCATTTCTCTCACAACTCCCATCACTCCCATTCCCCCCCAAAAAAAAGGCCAAACCGCCCGGTTTGCCTTTGCTTTGAACCATGTCATCTTGGGGCACGCTTCTATTTCGCAGGCACCAA
>CAZIDG010000093.1:0-16675 GCA_964538065.1 uncultured Verrucomicrobiota bacterium | reverse complement strand
CACCTGACCTGGAAATTCCTTGTGGCAGGCACTGAGAAGGATCTGTTTAGTGTCGGCAAGTCCGGCGTCATGCCCATGATCTTTGGAACCGCAGCCCGGGTCATCATTATGACGATATTTGTGGTGCCCATCGGTGTGACTACAGCGACCTATCTGACCGAATATGCCCGATCGACGTCTCTCGCGACCCGTGTGATTCGAGGTGCAGTCAACAACCTCGCGGGCGTCCCATCGATTGTATTTGGCCTCTTTGGTTTGGGGTTCTTCATCAATTTCGTGGGTCAGGGTATGGACGGCCTTTTTTATCCAAACCGCCAGGATCCCATCTGGGGTAAACCTGCCATCGTGTGGGCATCCTTGACCCTTGCGGTGATGACCCTGCCCGTCGTGATTGTTGCCACGGAGGAATCTCTACGGGCAATCCCCCAGGGCTTGCGGGAGGCAAGTCTGGCGTTGGGGGCCACCAAACTCGAAACAATCCTCAAAATTGTATTGCCCCAGGCCCTGCCAGGCATCCTGACAGGCGCCATTCTGGCCATCAGTCGTGCGGCTGGCGAGGTGGCGCCTATTTTGTTTACAGGAGCGGCATATTATATGGCACAATTACCTCATTCCCTGACTGACCAGTTCATGGATTTGGGCTATCACGTGTTCATACTATCCACCCAGTCCCCAAATATCGAACAAACCCGCCCCATACTGTACGCGACTGTCCTTGTATTGCTCATCCTGACCTTTGCTCTCAACTTGGTGGCCATTCTTATTCGTGCACACATGCGCGCCAGCATGCGCATGCTGCAATGAACCCTAAGCTCATGAATTCTTCCGCTGTGATTCAGAATATTGTCGTCAACGGGCAGACACCGTCAGCCGCCATGTCGGCTCATCCGTTGATCGAAGTCGATCATTTATCCCTGTACTACGGCTCCTCTCTGGCCTTGAAGGACATTTCCCTCACGATCAGGGAACGTCTGGTCACCGCCTTCATTGGTCCATCAGGTTGCGGCAAGTCCACCCTCCTGCGATGCCTGAATCGGATGAATGATTTGATTGATAATGTGCGCATTAGTGGCTCCATTCATATTGATCGGGAGGACATTTACAGCCCGGAGGTGGATGTCATCGAATTGCGCAAGCAGGTGGGCATGGTTTTTCAACGTTCCAACCCGTTTCCAAAATCAATCTATGAGAACATCGCTTACGGCTTGCGCCTCCACGGTATAAAAAGACGTTCCGATCTTGAAGGTCGGATCGAGAAAAGCCTCCGGCAGGCGGCCCTTTGGGAGGAGGTCAAGGATCGCCTTCACTCCTCTGCGTTGGGTTTGTCCGGAGGTCAGCAGCAACGGCTCTGCATCGCCCGTGCGATTGCCATTCAGCCGGCCATCATCCTAATGGATGAGCCTGCATCAGCCCTGGATCCCATTGCCACTGCAAAGATTGAGGAGCTCATCCTTGAGCTTAAGAAGGAGTTCACCATCGTCATCGTGACCCACAACATGCAGCAGGCAGCCCGCATTTCCGATTTTACGGCGTTTTTCTATCTTGGACGTCTGATTGAATACGATTCCACGCTCAAGGTTTTTACCAATCCCATTCACAAACAGACCGAGGAATATGTGACAGGTCGCTTCGGCTGAATCATCCTGCGAGCCTGGCGCTCAGCAACTACTTATACCCCTATAAACAATATGCCACGACACATTGATCAAAGCCTTACTCAACTCAAGGAAATGCTTCTCATCATGGGCAGCCGGGCGGAAATTGCCGTCAGCCAGGCTCTCCGTGCGGCTGTTGAACGTAATGACGAAATGGCCACAAACGTCGTCGACCAGGATCGCATTCTCGATCAATATGAGATGGACTTGGACGAGACCGCAATCAACCTGCTCCTTTCTGGACCCGTGGCATCCGATTTGCGCCTGATTACCATGGCCATGAAAATATCCCATGATTTGGAACGGATTGGGGACGAGGCCACCACCATCGCTCGACGTTCACGTGAACTCAATCAGGCCCCCCCATTGAAGGAATACCACGACATTCCCCGCATGGGCGTGCTGGTCCTGGACATGCTCAACCACACCCTGAGCGCGTTTGTGCATGGTGATGTTGAGCTTGCCCGATCCATCATCCTCAAGGACCGCGAAGTTGATGCGCTAAACAAAAAAGAACGGGTCGAGTTGATCGGATACATGAAGGCTTCGAGCGCCAACATCGATCGCTGCCTCAACCTGATGATCATTGTCAAATGCCTTGAACGCATTGCTGATCATGCCGTCGCAATCGCTGAGGAAGTGATCTATCTCTGCCAGGCTATGGATGTTCGCCATAGTGTCAAACACACCGAACCACCCACATTGGAGACATCAGATCAGGCAAGGGTTCTATGAGACAGAAGATTCTTGTTGTTGATGACGAACCAGACGTTTTGGAGTTGCTCTGTTTTAATTTAAAAGGAGCGGGTTTTGAAGTGGTTACGGCAGAGAGTGGCAATGATGCGCTGCAAAAGGCCCGTATGAAACATCCGGATTTGCTGGTCCTGGATCTGATGATTCCAGAAATCGATGGTCTCGAGGTGTGCAAATGCCTTCGGGCCGATGCGACTACAGCAACCATCCCTGTCATTATTCTGACCGCGAAGTCGGCGGAAATCGACCGTGTGCTTGGCCTTGAGTTTGGGGCGGATGATTATGTGACCAAGCCATTCAGTCCCCGCGAACTCATTTTGCGGATTAAGAATGTGATCCGGCGGCGCCAGGCGGAGGCGGAGGTGGTCGACCAATACCAGATCGGCAACCTTGTTGTGGATATTCCCCGTCATCAAGTCACTCTGAAGGGCAGGGTGATCGATCTGACGGCCACCGAGTTCAAATTGCTGTCTGTCCTTGTTCAACGCCGTGGCCGCGTCCAATCACGTGATAAGCTCCTGCAGGATGTGTGGGAATATGATAGCCCCATCGATACCCGCACGGTCGATACCCATATGCGTCGCTTGCGGGAAAAACTGGGTCCCGCAGCCCGATTCCTCGGCACGGTACGTAACGTGGGTTATCGTTTTATGGCCGACCATGAAGCGTAATCCCTTGGGTAGAAGGTGTTGTGAGGATTGGTGCCATCTTGGACACCGTAGACCTGTAGAAAAGCATTCTTTGATTGCCTGACGCCTCCACCACCCGTATTACCGTATGGGTGCGGCTGTTCAATAAAGGAACAGTTGCGAGGTGCGTGTGGTTTTATTCCTTAAAAAACATCAATGGCTGCAGACAGGCCTCATCCCCGCTGTGTTGGCGGGGGTGATCTGGGCTTGTGCTTTTCCCGCAGTTGGGATTGCAGGTTTGGGGTGGCTGGCTCCCGGCCTGGTGCTTTATGTTGCCGGGACAAATGCCGCCCGGCAACCCTTTTCCTTGGGTTATGCGGCTGGTTTGGTTTATAGCCTCCTGTCGCTCTACTGGCTCCTCTATAATCCCGTGTTCATCGGCGCATTGGCGGCCTGGTTTGCGTTGAGCGCGTATCTTGCGCTGTTTCCTGCAACTTGGGCATGGATGTGCTGGCGGATGGCTCCGGCGGGATTGCTCGGGGGCCATGAAACCCAAGCCACCACCGGATGGCTTCGTCAACAAGGCTGGGCCTTGGCGGGCGCTACGGCTTGGGTGGGGTTGGAGAACTTGCGGGGATGGTTTCTAAGCGGTTTTCCCTGGAACAACCTGGCCGTATCGCAGTACCAGATGCTTCCATTGATTCAAATGTGTGCCTGGACAGGAACCGCCGGGCTCTCGTTCTTGATGGTCTGGTTTTCCCTTGGTTTGTTACAGGGTGTTTGTTCCCTTCGTGGCATGCATCGTCCTGGCTGGAGAAATTTCCTTCCCCCCATCGTCATGCCTCTTGTGTTGGTGATGGCTCTCTATGCAGTGGGGTACCACCGTATGCGCCATGCTCCCGTGGCCTCTCGCACAGTGAAAGTGGCTCTGGTGCAACCTAGTATACCTCAGAATCTTATCTGGGATGCGTCTGAAAATACCAACCGATTCAATAAACTGATTCAACTTTCGAAAACGGCCTTGGCTATCAAGCCGGACCTGCTGCTCTGGCCGGAGGCCGCCATTCCCAATGTCCTACGTTATGACCCCGAATTTACCTGTCGTGGTGTTACGAATCTGGCCTTGGAGTATGGCACCTGGATGATTGTGGGCGCCGATGATGCAGAACCGGCTCCGCATCAACGGACGCCTGATGATTATGTGTTCTTCAACAGCAGTTTTTTGGTGAGTCCATCCGGTGATCTGGTGTCCCAATATCGGAAGCAGAAGCTCGTAATTTTTGGTGAATATGTGCCACTGCAGCAATACCTTCCTTTTCTTAAGTGGTTGATTCCCACAGGGGACGGATTCAAGCCAGGAACGCATCCGGTACCGTTCCGCATGCCTTCGCTGGGGGTGGAGGTGTCTTCGCTCATCTGTTTTGAGGACGTCTTTTGTGATGTTGCTCGCAAAGCTGTGGCAGACGATACCGATTTTCTGGTCAACCTGACCAACAACGGCTGGTTTGGCGAGAGTGCGGCTCAGTGGCAGCATGCTGCCAATGCCGTGTTTCGTGCCGTGGAGAATGGTGTGCCGCTCGTTCGATGTGCCAATAACGGGCTGACTTGCTGGGTGGATCCTCTGGGGGGCATGCACGAGGTGTATTTTGGTGACTCGAAAGACATATATGGCGCTGGCTTTAAAGTGGCCCAGGTGCCGGTCTATGGGAAAAATAACACCCTCCGTCCCACGGTCTTTCATCGCCTTGGCGATGGTTTGGGGTGCTTGTGCTTCATTTTCACCATAGGGCTGGGGGGGATCCTCATCGTGAAACGCCAACGAACAGCATCCTCTGCATTGCCATCCTGATGCTTTGTGGTGTACCCCCTTCGCCGGTTACTTCATACGATTCTCGACATTTTTCTCTCCTTTTGATAGCTACCCATAGGTTATGCGGCAGGAGTTGCTTAAGAATGTGAGTCGAATTGTGGTCAAATTGGGGACCGGCGTCCTTACCGACAGCCGGAAACAGCCCGATTTGGCCCAAATGGAACAGTTGGTGGCTCAGGTTTCCGCCCAACGCAAGCAGGGACGGGAAATCCTGATGGTCACTTCAGGGGCGGTGGGTGCCGGCATGGGTGCCCTTGGGTTCGAACGGCGTCCCACTGAGTTGGCTGAGTTGCAGGCCTGTGCAGCCGTGGGGCAGTCACGTCTCATGGCGATCTACGAAACTCTCTTCGAGAAGCACGGATTGCATGTTGCCCAGGTGTTGCTCACTCATGATGACCTGGAACATCATGAACGCCATCTCAATGCTCGCAACACCTTGATCACTCTTCTTCACCGCGGCGTCATCCCCATCATTAACGAAAACGATGCGGTCTCCATTACGGAACTCAAGTTTGGGGATAATGATAAGCTTTCGGCATTGGTGGCCTCACTCCTGCCGGCTGATTTATTGGTGATTCTCACCACAGTGGATGGATTGATGGAAAACTTTGGGAGCCCTGCCTGCAGGGTCCTTTCCAAGGTGGATAAACTGGATTCCTCCGTGGAAAAAATGGCGGGAGGCACCACCAGCGTTACGGCTGTAGGGGGAATGGAATCCAAGATCCAGGCAGCCAAGATTGTCATTCGTTCAGGCATTCCGTTGGTGATTGCCAGTGGACGCAAGAAGACCGTGCTCGATTCCGTGTTGAAGGGGCATGATGAAGGCACTTTGTTCGTTCCGCGTCCTTACAAGATGCGCGGACGCAAACGATGGATCGCCTTTTTCCACCACCCCAAGGGAGTGTTGTTTGTGGATGATGGAGCTCGCAAGGCCCTGCGTGAGGGAGGTAAAAGCCTCCTGCCGGTGGGTGTCATCCGCTTTGAGGGTGATTTTGCGTCCGGCGACATTGTGCGGATTTGCGATGCGGATGGTACGGAGTTCGCACGCGGAATCACTGCTTTTGGCTCTCACGACTTTCCATGTCGCAAAAAATCCACCGTTGAGGTCGTCCACCGCGATAACCTGGTAATATTATAACATGAAGAAGAAGCCTGCCATTAATGCACTCCTCGAGGTCATGGCGCGTTTGCGTGGTCCCGGTGGGTGCCCCTGGGATCAGGAGCAGAACCATCGATCCATTGGACTCCACGCGGTCGAGGAGGTGTACGAACTGCTGGACGCCATTGAGGCGGGGGATGACCAGGAGATGCTGGAGGAGTTGGGTGACGTCTTGTTACAGGTTGTTTTTCATGCTCAATTGGCCAGTGAACGCGGCGCTTTCAATTTCGAGCAGGTTGCCGCCACCCTCGTCGAGAAACTCATTCGCCGTCATCCCCATGTTTTCGGCGATTCCAAGGTCAAATCGATTGATGCGATTTGGGCTCAATGGGACCGGATCAAAAAAACGGAGAAGGATGGGACGCGCCATGCACGAGCCTCAGCTCTGGATGGGATTCCCCGACATCTGCCTTCCCTGATGCGTGCTGAGAAACTTGCCAAAAAGGCTCGCAAGGCTGGCCTGTGTGAAACAGGCGATTTGACGGCGGTGGACATTCAGCCCGATCGACGCCTTTTGGGAAGAACCCTGCTGGCCTTGGTGGCATATGCCCAATCAAAAGGTTGGTCCGCTGAAGTTGCTTTGCGTGGGGAATTGAATCGCTTGGAAAAGAAGTGGCGTCGGCGTGAGTGCCACAAAAAAAGAATCGTTTCAGGGCGATAGTCGGTGATGATTTAGGGTTTTGCTTGTTGCAGGCGGAGTGGAATACCCCCATCTCGTTCACATTAAAATTCATCCAGGGAACCTGTCTGATGTTGATGATAATACAATGGGCGATAGAGCCTGTAACTATCAGAATGTAAAGATATTACGTGTGAGTGAAGGTTTCGGGCAGTGGTTTCCCTTGAAAATACAGGAATGGAAATTGGGGGGAAGGGGAGGGTAAAAGTGGCACATGAATTGCTCCGTTAATTTAGGGTGGGGGTGGTTGACGGTCTATTCCATGTCTTTTCGCTGTTGACGTGGCGATAATCGGCCTAATAAGCTAATTTCAACATGGCAAAGCAGCATGAAGCTGCTCCGCCATTATTCAACCTATGCCTGAAGGTTATTGTGTTAAATGCAAGGCCAAGAAGGAAATTGCCGAAGCCTTCGAGGAAATAATGAAAAACGGCCGGAAGGCGATTAAGGGTAAATGCCCGACCTGTGGGGCTGTCATGTTTAAGATCATTGGCGGCAAGGTGGCTGTCCCTGCTGAGGGGGCGCCAGCAGCTCCAACAACGCCGGCAAGTTAAATTATATGGCTTCAGAACAGTTAGCATACGCAATTATCACGCCGTACTCGCTTCATAAGTCGAGGACTGGTGGTATTTTAGCTCGATTAATCGCCCGCACCGGTCTGGAACTGGTGGCGGCCCAGATGTTTTCGCCTTCGCCCGAGTTGGTGAAGGAATATGCCTCCATCCTGGTCTCCGCTGAAGACAAACAGGACCGACGCATCCAGGAACTCATCCGGGATTATGTGCAGCAGTTTTTTGTGAGTGATCCCACTCGCAAACGACGTCAGCGCGTGATGATGCTCCTCTTCAAGGGGGAGGATGCGGTAAATAAGGTGCGTGCGGTTGTCGGAAACTTCAGTGCCGACCGCCTGGGTGGCGAAACCATTCGCGACACCTATGGGGACATTGTGTTTGAGGATCATCAACACACCAAGCTGCGTTATTTCGAACCTGCCGTCCTTGCGGCTCCAAACGAACGTGAGGCGGAGAAAAAACTCAAATTGTGGGCTCGCCATGCCAATCCGAATGGCAGTGTCCTCGAGGATGTCATGGAATATCCCGGTGATGCCAAGCCACAACGTACGCTTGTCTTGATCAAGCCGGATAATTTCCGGTTCCCGACCGGCCGCCCTGGCAATGTGATTGATTTCTTCTCCAGGACAGGTTTGTTCATTGTGGGAATCAAAGTCCTGCGCATGAGTGTGGCTCAGGCGGAGGAGTTTTACGGTCCGGTTCGTGAGGTGCTGCACACCAAGCTCAATGGTGTGGCTGCTTCCCGTGCCAAAACCGCACTCGAGGCTGAGTTTAAGTTCGATATCCCTGTCGAGGTCACCGAGAAGGTTGGCCAGTTGATCGGTCCCATTTTGGGGGACAACCAGTTTGAAAGCATCATCAAATTCATGGCTGGCAGCACTCCCAGTGCGTGCCCTCCGGAGTTGAAGCCTCAGCCGGGTACAGAAAAATGCATCGCCCTGGTTTATGAAGGGTTGGATGCCGTGCGTAAGATTCGTGAGGTGCTCGGCCCCACCGATCCTTCCAAGGCGCCTCCGGGATCGATTCGTCGTGAGTTCGGCCAGACCATCATGGTCAATGCGGCTCATGCCAGCGATTCCGAGGAAAATGCCAGACGCGAGATGAAGATCATCGGTGCGCAGAACAACAATTTCCGTCAGGTTGTCGAGGAGTTTTACGGGGTGAAGTAACTTTCCTCCCTCCTTATTCCTGTTTTCGATGGGGCTGGTGAAAACCAGCCCTTTCTTTTTATTCCTGGTTGTGACATGGTCATCTCATGTGGACATCGGGATGCATGGTGAAAAGCAGATCGCAACGCCTCTGGTGCGCAACACCCTGGCATGCCTTGTTCGGGATTTGGATGTGGCTGTGTGGAGGCCTTGGCGCAACCATGTCACTCGCTGCCCCGTTGACCAATGCTCCAGTCAATCAGCATTCGCTGGTTCTGGAGGCCATGCAGAAACGATCCGAGGATGTCTGGCCGCGAGGCGGTGGCCACGTCGTATTCGGTTATCCAGGCGGTCGGGACGCTGGAAAGGGCTACCATGAGCCCGGTGGAAGTTTTAGCCCCAGTTCAGGCAGCTTTGGCCTCTCATTTTGGGTTACAGATGCACAGGGCGTGCGGATTGCCACCAGCGACACTCTTTCGCTCGACCAGGTGGGACAGCGTTTTGAGTGGTCCCAGGCTGGCCAGCCTCCCTCCCTGGTAAACGAAACCACCTACTACCAAACCCAATGGTCGTGCAGGAATCCTTCCGTGGATGAGATGGTTCTTTCGATGCCAACCAACGCTTCCACCAGGGTACAGTTGGTAATCCGAAGCGTGGGACCCTCAGGGGGGCCTGTGACCTTGTTGCGATGGACCGGGAAGAATCTTGTAATCAATAACCGATGGACGGTGACATGCGATCCCGTGCCTGCAAAGGTTTACATGGGCAAGGAGGAAGCCGGTTCAGGACTTAATGGAGCTGGCGAGGACCGTGAAGTGAAAGATCCTTCGGGATGGGGATTTGCCAGGTTGGTATTCAAGGAACCAGGGCGTGTGCGCGTGACCGTGTTCGATGCCGTGGTGGAGCCAACATCCCGGCTCACGTGGGTTTCCACCCAATCAGGGGTGAGTGCCAGACTGCCGGAGCCATTGTTCATTCCGTGCATGAATGCTCAAGTGGCTCATATCATGATGGGATTATCCGACCTCGAGACGCGTTCCTGCGATCCCATGTCCTGTCCCATCTCCTGGCAAAGGGACGCTGCCTACATCATCGTGGCCCTGGCTCAGTCCGGCCGCGTTGAGGTCGCACGGCAGCTCCTCACGATGCTTGCAGAAAGGGATTTCTTTGGGGGGTATGGACCGGAGGCTGATGCGCCCGGTTTGGCCCTTTGGGCCATGGATGAAGTGGATGGACGCATTCGACAATCTGCCTTGCACTCCTTTCTTTTTCCCCATGCTTCCCGCAAGGTCGAAATCATTCGTCAAATGCGCGGTGCTGTTCAGCCGATGCGCAGACCGGTGTCTGGCCCTGTGCTGCCTGAGTCTGTTGGGCAGAGAGACCTCAATTTGCTATGTGAGCCTGCCCGCGACCTTATGATTGTCGGGAAGGTTGATTGGCGGCCCAGGATTTTATATGTCAACGGAGTATCTTATCGCGGTTTGATTGCCGCGGCCAACATGGCGGATCGGGTAGGGCAAACCTATCTCTCACTTCAACTGCGGGTGGAGGCTGCCCAGATGAGGGAGTCGTGGGTGAATGTTTTCAAGAGGGAATCCGTGGATGAATATACCCTTTCAACAGCCCTCTGGCCCACTTGGATCGCGGGATTCAACCGTGATGATTTTGGCAAATTACTCATGCCCTCACAGAAGGGGAGCAGGCAAATCGATGGTGCCAGTGTGGGCGGACGCCATGGGTATCACCAACTCCAGATGGCCAACCAATGGTTGATGTTGGGACGAACGGATCGTGTCTGGGAGATTTTGCGTTCTTGGTGGAAGGAACAGGCATCGCCTGGACTGTTCACGTGGAAGGAGGAGCCGGGTGCAGCCGATCCTTTTCATCATTGGGACAAAGTGCGTTCTTGTGTAAATCCGATCACGGTCACACCACAATATCGGACGGCTGCGGCAATGTTAAGCTTGCAGCTCAACATGCTCGCTTATGTGGATGACACTGCTGCTGAACCGGTTTTGATCGTTGGAGCCGGCATTCCTGCGGAGTGGTTGTTGCATCCCATGAGTATTCAAGGAGTTAGCACGCGTGTGGGAGTTGTCAATTGGACATGGCAGGCCGGACGCATGAAGGTGCAGGTCCGGGGAATGAAATGCCCTGTGCGTTTGGGACGGAATTTTGGTCCCAACGCAGCCATCAGCGTGGATTTCCTTTGAGAGGCTTTCGACCTCTCAAGTTGTTGTCAATCAAGCAGCAGCAGGTGCGGCTGTGCTGGCCCTGACGACCAGATCGGCTCCGAACCTGCGCGGTTCGGGCTTCTCGCCTCTGATCAGCGTTGCCAGGGTTTCCACCGCTGCCACGCCCAGCCGATATTTCGGCTGTTTGATGGTTGTGAGCGGCACACGGAAGAACTCGCTGGCCAGGAAATTTCCAAAACCAACGATGCTGATTTGTTTGGGAATGCTGATGCCTTGGTTGAGAAGGTAATTGGCCACTCCCATGGCCGAGAGGTCGTTGGAGGCTTGAATGGCTGTGGCCCCCGGTGATTCCTTCAGAAATTGTTGTGCTGCTTTTTCACCTTCTTCGATCGTACTGCCAGCGTTAAAGATCAAATGATCGTCAACGGGCATTTGAACCTCGCGCAATGCACGTCGGTAACCCTCCAGCCGATCCTGTGCCCAGGGCGTGATGCTCGGACCTGTGAAAAAGGCGATGCGTTTATGCCCCAACGCCAGCAAATGCCGTGTGGCCATGCTGCTGGACTCAACTTCATCGATTTGCACATTGGCAAATTGGCGACAGAAGGGGGAGGGACCGCCCAGGATTACTGTGGGAATGCCATGTGAAGCCAGGTCATCGTAAATGGCCACCTTGTCAGCCAAACGATGGACGGGAACGATAATCATGCCGTCGGCACGTCGCGAGATGAGACGGCGGATGGCCTTTTCCTCTCGAGCGGGATCGTTCAAGGTGTGGCAGAGAATCAGATCATACCCTCCCTGGGTCGTCAGTTCTTCGATGGCCATCAGGACCCGCACATAGACAGGATTGGTGACACCCGGAATGAGAAGGCCGATCAATCTCGTCTTCCGGGTGCGCAAACCCTGGGCAAGCGCATCGGGCACATAGCCCATTTCATCGGCAAGACGGCGGATCCGCCCCTTGGTTTCCACACTGATATCCGGCGCGTCACGAAGGACTTTGGATACTGTCATCACTGACACGCCAGCCCGTTCTGCTATGTCTTTCAATCGAATCATAACTGGATATTCGAACCGCTCCAGTTCAACTTTTGTCGCAACGTTTCGAAGAAGGAGCTTCCCGTCAAATGCATCAAGCATACCGCGCTTCGGCTGCGTTTGACCGTTACCACATCTCCCGCTGCGAGGTTAGTCTGTACCTGTCCATCAGCAGTTAGAACCGTCTCTAATTTATGACTAATAACCTTGACTTGCACGCACGAATTTAGGCTAACGATAACGGACCGGTTCGACAGGGTGTGGGGGCAGATGGGCGTTATCGTGAGAACTTCAGCGTTCGGACATACCACAGCCCCCCCGGCTGAAAGTGAATAAGCTGTTGATCCTGTGGGGGAACTGACAATTAACCCATCGCAGCGATACCGCGTTAACACCTGGCCGTCCACGCTCACTTCCAGCTCGATCATGCGCGAGGTGTTGCTCCGTCCAAAAACAAAATCATTGAGGGCTAATTGATCGAGAATGCCACTAATCACCGTCCCCGTGGCACAGATGAGGTGTCGGTTTTCCAGGTTATAGTGTTTAGCCCAGACCAGTGCCAAAGCATCACCCAACTTCTGGGAGGAGACTGCGGTCAGAAAACCAAGTCCGCCGATATTGATGCCCAGGATGGGCTTGCGGGAGTTGGCCGTTTCGCGGGCCACGCGCAACATGGTGCCATCACCGCCGAATACCAGCAATAGATCGGAGTGATGCGCGGCCTCGAGCGTGCTTTCCTGGGTTTCATGTGGGACCTGCAGCAAACTGGCCGTTACGCGGTCTGCAACCAGGACGCGGCCCGTGTCCAGGACCAGCCGTGCCGCAGCACCGACCACAGCGGGGCATAATGGCTTATCAGGGTTGGCTATCAGGCCAATCCGCGGGAATGGCTCAATGTCTTTCAATGTATGTAAAAAATTCCTTGTTGCCTGCCGGACCAATCAAATCCGAACCCACTACGCCAATCCACGATAAATCCGGTTCCTGTTCCACGCCATGGCGCAATTCATCGATCACGCGTCGATGCACCTCGGGATCGCGGATCACGCCCTCGCCCCGGTCCACTTCGCGCTTGCCGGCTTCGAACTGCGGCTTGATCAGGGCCAGGATATGACCGCCAGGACGGACCAATCCCCTGGCAGCAGGCAGTATCAATCGCAGGGAGATGAAGGAACAATCGGCCACCACGAGATCGACACCTTCGAATGGCGCCGGAAAGGATGCGGCATTTAAGTGCCGTGCATTGGTCCGTTCCATGACCACCACGCGCGCATCATTTCTCAATTTCCATGCGAGCTGGCCCCAGCCGACATCGACGGCGTAAACACGGGTGCATCCATGCTGGAGCAGGCAATCGGTAAACCCCCCTGTGCTGGCGCCCAGATCGATCGCAACCATGCCGCTGACATCCACCTTGAAATCCCGCAGTGCCCCTTCGAGTTTGAGACCACCACGGCTTACGTATTTCTCTGGGACTGCCAGTTCCAGGGCATCCGAGGCTTTTACCAAATCACTGGGTTTGTGTGCCAGTTGCTGATTTACGCGGACCTCGCCTGCGAGAATGGACCTCCTGGCGCGTTCACGGCTCTCGCACAGTCCCCGTTCCACCAGGGCCTGGTCGATTCGCATGCGCCCGCCAGATTTAACCATGTATATCTTTGACACCGCCATTGTCCCAATTGCTCAAATTGGTGCGGGGTCCAAGAATGGCGAAATATTCCCCCATGGCCAGCCTGAATTTTACGCAGGGCAGGACTTTCTGGCGACCTGGGGAGGGGGGTTACTTGCCCCAGGCGGTGATTTGCACCAGGGTGTCGCGATATACGCGCAGGAAGAGGTCGTTGTCTGCCACAACTTGTTGCACAATCGGTTTGAAACTGTCGATTTCCGACCGGTTGATCACGGCATGCACGCTGTATTGGAATGCCTGGAATGGATTAAGGCTCTGAAAGCCGTCTCCCAACAGAATGATCACTCCATGGCGGCGCTGGCTTACTTGAAGGCGCTGCAGGGTCAAAAGTGAATGGTTCTCCTCCTGCGACATGGCGGCAAAAAACTGTTCCAGCACGATCACCTGGTACTGGGCTCGATTGAACCGGCTCAGGAAATCATCATGATTGGCCGCGACGTGCACCTTGTATCCCAGGTCATCAAGATCGGTGCGGCATCGTGCCAGCCACTCGGGGGTGCTTAGCCCCACCAGCGCAGGTTGGTCGGACGGACTGATGAAATCAAATGTGTCGCTCATGGCTTACTTCAATTTCAGGGTGGTGGGGGCCCCGGATTGGCTGTCGTCGCCGCGATGTGCATCCGGTTGCATGTGAAGCCGGTTGATATCCGTGGTGTATTCACCGCGGTTCTTCTTAAAGGCGTCGATGGTGCGTGTGATCTGGCCCCGTTTGGTGCAGTACATCAGGGCCGTTTCCTCAGTGATGAGCCCCTTTTCGTATGCTTCCAGACAGGAATGATCGAATGTGCGCCAACCGAAGGTGTGGCTCGCTTCAATGATTTCGTAAAAGGTTTTGCCCTCGCTTTCGCCCAACACCACGCTTTCCTTGGTTCGGAGGTTGGCGCCCATGATTTCGAACAACGGCACGCGCGTGCTTCGCGTGGAGGGGGCAAGTCGCTGGCTGACAATCCATCGGAGAGTGTCCGCCAGACGCAGACGAATCTGTTTTTGTTCCTCCTGGTCAAACATACCCAGGATACGATTGATGGTTTGACCTGCATCGATGGTGTGCAGGGTGCTTAGAACCAGGTGGCCCGTTTCTGCCGCGGACAAACCGATTTCCACCGTTTCCCGATCGCGCATTTCACCCACAAGGATGATCTTGGGCGCCTGGCGCAATGCAGCACGCAAACCGTTGCCAAAAGTATCAAAATCCGTGCCCAGTTCCCGGTGGTTGAAGGTGGCCCTCTTTTGGGAATGCACAAATTCAACCGGATCCTCCAGGGTGATCACATGGACTGCCCGGCTCTCGTTGACCACATCCAGCACGGCAGCCAATGTGGTTGACTTGCCTGAGCCGGTTGCACCTGTGATCAGGACCAATCCCGTTTTCTCCTTGGCTACTTCATGCAAAATGGGGGGCAACTCTAATTGCTCGATCGTCGGAATCTTTGTGTTCAGTTTGCGCATGACGATCGACAGATTGCCACGCTGGGAGAATATGTTGACGCGGAAACGCGCCTGATCCATCAGAGAGTACGAAGAATCGCAGGAACCGCTCCGGATGAGTGCCTCGGTCAAACGTCGGTTACTGCCGATCAGGTTCAGGGCGATCATCTCCGTCTGATATGGGGTCAGCACTTCAATGGCGCCGTTCAAGGTCACAGGCACCAACTGCCCCCCCGTCTCCACTTGCGGAGGCTTATCAACGGTGAAATTGATATCCGAGACATCCGCGTGGGAGTCCAGCATCGCTGCCAATATGTGATCCAATTCGTTTCGACGCATGGCTTGTTCCTGCGTTAATCGCTGATGAATCCATTACCTGCATGAATCACACCAGCAAACGAACCCCGCAATGACGTGTCTTCTCTTGGGCACGCACTGCAAAGTCCATTTGTAACATCGGCATTTTGCCTCACGGCATTAAATGAATGATTGGCTCAAATTTCGTCCTCCGCCGGCGGATTGGCCAAAAATCCCCTGAACTTCTTCTTGTCCAGGCATTTATCGTAGGCTTCGTCCGGTGAAATGCGGCGCATGCGCAGGTGTTCCATGATCGAGTCATCCAGGGGCACATTCCCCAGTTTCTTGCCCACCTGAATCATGCCTGGGATCTGGTGGACCTTGCCTTCACGCACCAGGTTGGCGATGGCTGTGGTGAACACCAGAATCTCAAAGGATGCCACGCGCCCCTTCTTGTCGATTCGTTTGAACAGGGACTGGGCCACGATGCCGCGCAGCGATTCCGCCAGTGTGGCGCGAATCTTGTTTTGCTGGTCCGCCGGAAAGACGTCGATGATACGATCCACCGTCTTGGCCGCGCTTTGCGTGTGCAACGTGCCAAATACCAGGTGGCCCGTGCTGGCCGCGGTCAGCGCCAGTTCAATGGTTTCCAGGTCGCGCATTTCACCCACCAGGATGATGTCCGGGTCTTCACGCAGGGCTCCGCGCAAAGCTGAGGCGAAACTGCGGGTGTGGACACCTACTTCGCGATGATTGACCAGACACCCCTTGCTCTCATGCACGAATTCAATCGGGTCTTCGATGGTCAAAATGTGGTCTTTTCGATTCCGGTTCGCATAATCGACGATGGCCGCCAGCGTCGTGGACTTGCCGGACCCTGTGGGGCCTGTGACCAGCACCAACCCTTTATGGAGCATGGCAAATTTCTTGAACACGGACGGCAGGGGGGCATCAAACTTTTCAAAATCCTCAAAGCTAAGGACTTTGGAAGGAATTTGACGAAAGACTGCTCCCACGCCGTTCTTCTGGTTGAAAAAATTGACGCGGAATCGTGACAAACCGGGAATCTCGTAGCCAAAATCGACGTCTCCTGATTCTTCGTAGGTCTTGATCTTGTACTCAGGAGTGATCTCGTAAAGCATCCCCTTGAGATTGTCATTCTCAAGCGTGGGGTAATCCACGCGGTGCAACTCACCGTTGATGCGCAAAATGGGGGGATTCCCGCTCGACATGTGCAGGTCCGAAGCCTTTTGCTCGAACATCAAATTAAAAAAGGCGTCAATCTTGGCCATAATTGTATGTCAAAGTGATATATCGGCACAAACACGCCCGGCTTAAGTCCTCGCAACGCCTACGGGGTGGGAAAAATGAATGACTACATGGAATTCAAGGCTGTAAAATACAATAGCTTTATCGTTGACCTGGGAGGTTCCTTGTGCAAGGATGGTCCTCATATGAAAAAAATTAGATTCTCTCTGTTTTTCGCTCTGATCGTTACCGCCCTTTGTCTGCCTGCGTCAGTGTTGGCCCAACGCACGGCAACGGCGGTGGCAACGGTT
>CAZIDG010000092.1:0-16792 GCA_964538065.1 uncultured Verrucomicrobiota bacterium | reverse complement strand
CGGAAGATGGTGATGCCATCGCCGGTGACGGAGAAATTATGACCGATGTTCAGGCCTGTATTATTGGCCGCGGCGCCATACTGAGCGGCGAGCGGATCGGCCATGTAGGCGATGGTGGTGGGGTTGGGGTCGATGTAAAGGAAGGAGGCGCTTGCCAGGTTGGCGGCGCTGCTGCCCAGGCTGTTGCCGCCGGTCCCGGGATAGGCGCTTTCATTGGAAGTGAATTCAAAGATGGTGTTTCCATCATGGACGGCAAAGCTGCCGTTGAACCCAGTGCAGCTTGGATTGCCGTAGTCTCCGTAGCCATCGCTGTTTTTGGCGGTCCCGTTCATCTGGTAGGCCACCACGGCATATTTCCCGGGCTCCAATGAAATCGGCTCCGGCAGGGCGGCAAACCGGAAACCACCCTGAAGCAACGCTGCTGTCCCGGCTGGAACCGTGACCGATGCCAGGGCCGTCTGATTACTGAAGAGCGTGACGGTGTGAGCGCTGTTCAACCCATCGCTGCCGTAGTCAAAGGCACCCAGGGCGGTGATGCACAGGTTGGTCCCCGTGACGGTGAACGTGTGTCCAATATTCAGCCCATCGTTGTTTGCAGCCGCTCCATATGGAGCGCTGGTATTGGCAAAGTAGCCTATGGTCTGCCCCGATCCAGACAGGATGGACGTGCTTAGAACGGCGATAGCCGTCATTATTCTTGCTAAGGATTTCATGAATTACGGTATTTCACACTATGCTTTGGGTGAATACTACCAACGCCCTCGTTCACCGGTAGTCCCCAGAACTAATTACAAGAGGAGCGCCGGTGGCGCCGCCTCTGGGCGGGTCCGATCCCTGGGCCAACAAGCCGCACTCCGTTCATAATGCGCGGGCCTATTTCTTTCACCCCAAAGCACTTCCCTGTTCATGAAAAAGGGCCCTGGGGCAGGACGGATGGGAGGGGGGGCGGGTCCTGTTTATTGCTTGACCCTTTCTTCCCGTTGGCACAGGATGCCTGCGAAAGCCCGGAAAGGTTCTTTCCGGGATCTTCAAATCAGCAGTTGAAAGGAAATCAAGATTATGGGCGATAAATCCCCAAAGTCAGTTCATAAGAAAGAAGCTCAAAAACAACTCAAGGCTGCTGCCGTCGCACAACGGAAACAGCAGGAAGCCGCGGCACGAAGCGCCGCAGTCAAACAGAAATAGAATTTCTTCTTTCGGGTTGGGGGCACCATTTGCGCCATCAACCCCTTTCTTCTGGCCGGTTCCGGTGATGACATCCATTGCCGGAGCCGGCAATGATCGGTCTGTCAGGCTATTTTCAGAGTGAGGCAGAGCCATTCACTCCGCGCCCACCCTGTCGGTCTGCAACAAAAGGCCTGAACCAGCAGCCAGGCGGTGGTCCATGGCCACGGGGGTCATTCGCAAAACCTACCGGGGATGCTGGATGCAACAGGCCTGAGGCATGGGCCCCGCTCGCAATGAACAGGGACTGGCCACCAGGACGACGCACCTGAAGTGCCGTTATGAGCCCCCCCTGCCGACCCATTCCAGCCTGGCACCCTTAATCGGAATACCAGGAATCGCGCGTGGACCGTTTGCGGCGGTCGGCGTCCCACCAATAATCGGCGGTGGCCTTGGCGCCGGTGCGGATCTGCTCATTCAGGGTCTTGGCCTTGCTGGCGCGCACGCTGGCATCGGCAAAGAGGACATTGCCGCGGTTGTTCGCGTGCTGATCGGCAATCGTATAGCCAAGGGTGCCATTGTAATAATCCTTGGGCGCAATGACCGATCCCCACAGGATGCTGCCCTGGCCGCCGGGACGGCTCAGAAGGCGGTCCGACAGGCTGTCGGCCACGACAATCGTATGGGTGGGCACCTCCACACCGCCCATTTTGATCCGCATCGAGACGCCGTATTCGGCGAAGTCATTTCCGAGGTTGGAGTAGTTATAGCCGTAGCTGAGGATGTCGCCCGAGTAGAGCACCTTTTTCTGGGCCACAAATTTGGAAATCAACTGGCGCGCCGACGGGCATTCCCAGGCCTGGAAGTTCGAGACCGACTGGCTGCCCCCGGAGGCCACTTTGCGCAACTGTTCGAACCACAGCAGATAGCGATCGGAGGCGAGTGTGGGATCGGCCAGGCCGCCACCCGGTCTCCGGCCCGTGTAATTGGGGAAATAGTCGTTATTGTCGGTCGCGTAGATGTTGAAGGCCACGCCCATCTGCCGCAGATTGCTCATGCAGTTGGCCTGGTGGGCCTTGGCCTTGGCCTTGCCCAGGGCAGGCAGGAGCATGCCAGCCAGGATGGCAATGATGGCGATCACCACCAGGAGTTCAATGAGCGTGAAGGCGGCCACCACGGGACGCCGTCCCAAATGCAGAACGAGTCTTTTCATGTTTCATCCACCATGTCACCAGCGTCGCCGGGCCGCGCTGAACGAGCCTGAACAGCGGCCCTTGACGATGCGGCGTTGGCTTGAGACCGCAGTTTACCGCCGCATGCCCCCCTGGGCAACACTGAATTGGCCTCATCCCTCCACCACGGGAGAGAATCCTCCGATAATGGCCTTGAAGAATGGCCCCGCAGTTGTCTAAATGCAGAGGGTTGAAAATGTTGTTTTTGGATCATTTGCGCCTGCTCCCCAGGCGAACGCGTGTTGTGCTGCAGACCTGCATCTATGGCGTGGGTGCGGGTGCGGTGACCGTTGCCTTCCAACTGGGGATCAACTGGCTCTTTGAATTGGGCCTTGTCCAGCTGTCCCGCCAGTCCTTTACGCTGTTTCTGCTGGGCAGCCTTTTGGTCATGACCGGATCATCACTGCTGGTGGGCTGGCTGCTCACGTCGTACTGTCCCGAGGCGGCAGGCAGCGGCATCCCGCAGTTCAAGGTGGCGTTCTGGAAGGACTTTGGCGCCGTGCCCTGGCGCGTGGCCTGGGTCAAGTTCGTGGCGGGCATCATCAGCGTGGGCGGCGGTTCCAGCCTGGGGCGTGAAGGCCCCAGTGTGCAACTGGCGGGCACCGTGGCCTCGAACCTGGCGGCCCTGGCCGGCGAGCCGAAACAGCAGCGCCGTGCCGGTGCGGCGGCGGGAGCGGCCTCGGGCCTGGCGGCCGCATTCAACACACCGCTGGCGGCGACAACCTTTGTGCTGGAGGAGATCATTGGCGATCTGAACAGCCGGTACCTGGGCGGCGTGCTCCTGGCGGCAGTCCTGGGCGCCCTGGTGGTGCATGCCACCATCGGCAAACAGCCTTCGTTCACCCTGCACGGTGTGGACTCGCCTTCATGGCTGGGCTACGCCCTGACACCGCTGGTGGCCGCCCTGGCCGCCGTGGTGGGCGTTTATTTTCAACGTGCCGCCCTGGGCCTGCGGCGGCGCGCCAGGGCCGTTCGCACCCTTCCGCGGTGGCTGATGCCACTCTGCGGCGCCCTGATCACCTGGGTCCTGGGTGTGGCCGTGTTCACTTCCACCGGCCACCTTGGCGTGTTCGGGCTGGGCTACCACGATCTCTCCGCCGCCCTGGCGGGGGATGTGGGATGGAAAGTGGCGGCGGTTCTTCTGGCCGCCAAATTCATCGCCACCTTTTCCTGCTATGGCTTTGGCGGATGCGGCGGCATTTTCTCGCCCACCCTCTTTTTCGGCGGCATGACCGGTGTGCTGACGGCGGGGCTGGTCAACCTCGAGTGGACCGTCTCCGGCGCCGACACCCTGGCGCTGACGGTGGTGGGCATGAGCGCGTGCCTGGGGGCGGTGGTGGGGGCACCGGTCACCGGCATCCTGATGGTGTTCGAAATGACGCACGAGTTCTCACTCGTTCCCGCCCTGATGATTGGCGCGCTGGTCAGCCAGGCCATCCGACGGCGCATGAACCGGCTCAATTTTTATGAAGAGGTCAACGAGCAGGACGGCCACCGCATCGAACAGGTGCGCCCGCCGCGCGATCTGACCAGTTGGCAGCACCTGCCCGTCTCCGTGGTCACCAACTTCCATCCGGTGACTGTCGAGACTCTTGAGCCCAAGGCGTTGTCGGCCCTCCTGGCCAGGCATCCCTACCAACGGTTTCCCATGCTTCAGAATGGACGCCTGACCGGCGTGCTGACACGCGCCGAAGCAACGGCCGCCCTCTCAAAGGGCCAGACCCCGGCACTCGAAAAAGCCGTCACCTGCCACCAGGAACAGACCATTCAGCAATTGCACCAGCTTTTCATTGATTCCACGGCTCCCCTGGTCGTCGTGCTCGACACCCGGCGCGAACACGTGGTGGGCGTGGTGACCCTCCATGACCTGCTGCGCTTTCAAATGGCTGCCGTGGAACGATCGGGCGAAGAAACCATCGAGCAGTAACACCCGACCCGCTCCGAAGCGGATGCGACAGCCTTGCAGGGCATCCCAACGCCACAGCCGCCTTCGCACGAATCGAACGCCGCGAAGGCATGTGCGGCCGGAGCAGGATGCCCCGGCGTCTCACCGCACGGGTTCGAGCACGATGTTGTCCAGATAGGAGCTGGTGTTCCAGATGGCGTTGCTGATGAAGCCCAGCCAGGTGAGCCGTTTGAATTTGGGATCGGCAAAGGACAGGCCCGTGGCGGCAACATCCGGTTTGCCGGGGATGCGGATGACCAGGCTCCACGTCCCCTTGCCTGCGGGATCGAGGTTGGTGGTCAGCTCGACATGCATCCAGACATTGGGCGGAATATCCGCCCTGGCCGGGCCGTTGAGGGTGAGCTTGCCGTCTCGGATTTCAAAGCGCGGTCCTGTGGCATATGCGCCGTCCTGGTAGTCGCGCTGCTCCACGATGAGAAAGGCCTTCGGGTCCACGCGCAGGTCGAACGCGCACCGCACCTTGCCCTCGGTGTAATGGACGGGATAGACGAGGTGCGGGTTCCACGGGAATTCCAGATCGGGGGCGTCAGTGATCTTGAGGCTGTGTTTGCCGGCGGCAGCCGTTTCATCGGTCACCGCGATGGAACCGCCCTTTTTGTCGAGATTGACCTGGGCGAGCCGGGGCTTGGCACCCACCTTCGTGCCTTCAAAGGTGTCGCGGATGGGCCATTGAGGCGGTTCGGGCGCGATCTCCAGCGGCGGGTAGGTCGCAGCGCGCGCGAGCCGGGTCCACGCGGCGTCGCCATACACGCCCGCCCTGGTATAATCGAACGGCTTGAAGCCGGTCTTGAGCGCGGGCGAATCCTTCCTGAGCCGGAAATCATATTGCCCGGGATTCTCAAAAAGCGGGTCGGCGATGATGGAGCCTTGATCGAAGCCTTTGGCCTGCCAGTCGGCCAGGGAGTTACCCACGAAATCCACCTTTCCGCCCGAGGCTTTCCAATAGCAATTGCTGCGCATGACGTGTTTGACCTTGTCCCAGGGGCCCTGGAGCAGGTGGCCGGTGTCCCAATAGACAATGTTGTTTTCGAACGTGAACGAGAGATGTTCCTCCACACGGGTGGCCTGGACCTGGTAGAGCTTGCTGAAGGCCAGGATGTTGTTCCGCACGATGTTTTCTTTGCCGTAATGCTGGTGGAATCCGCCACTCTTCACGTTATACACGAGGTTGTTTTCGAGGAGGATGCCCGTGCTGCCTTCGTCCGTGTACATGCCCCAGCCGCCGTAGCTGTAGGAATGGACATCGTGAAAGACGTTGTTGGTGATGACCGTGCCCTCGGACGGCCCGAGCGTGTAGATGCCCCCCATGTCGCTGAGCACGCCCCAGCCGATATGATGCACCTTGTTGAACGCGATCGTGTTGTGCTTCGCCAGGCTCTCGGCATAGCCCCAGCGCCAGCCCACGGAGATACCCGTATAAAACAGGTCGGCGATCTCATTATGCGTGATCGTGTTGTCCCCGCTCTGGCCCACCCACACGCCCACCGCGCAAGGGAACACGCGCCCGCCATGGCGGATGATGCAGTTGTCCACCGTGATGCCGCCCGTGCGCGCATCCAGGCTGGGCGCGATCTCCATCTCGCCAATCCGGACGCCGCCCGCGCCGGCGTCGTGGATGTGGCACTGGACCAGCGCGTCCTCGCGGCAGCCGCGCCGGAACCAGACGCCGTACAGGCCGAAGTGGCCGAACTCGCATTGCTCGAAGCGCACCTGGCGCGCCCCATCGAGCATCACCATGGCCTCGATCGGCGCAGCGGCCTGGGCGGGCTCGAAACCGTTGGGAGGGGTGAGCCATTGGCCGTGACGGAACGCAAGCCCCTTGAACGTGACATGCCCCACCCACCGGGCGTGGTCCGGATCGCCCTTGATCTCGATGAACCGGGATGCGGCGGGCGCGACCACCTCCGCCTTCTTCATATCCTCGCCGGGCAGCGGGTAATAATACAGCCAGCCGTCGCGGGCCAGGAACCACTCGCCCGGCTGATCGAGCGCGTTCAGAAAATTCTCCAGGTGGAATGGCGTGTCCCGCTCCATCGCGTTCCAGGATTTCATCGCCTGGCCATCGCTGGTGATCGTGTTTTCCACGGGATCGATGGCATCGATGAACCGGCGCGTGTTATCCCATTTGTGGAAGGCCATGAACTGCGCATCGGCCAGCTCGGCAGGCGTGAGCGCAGCCAGCGCCTGGATCGCCTCGGGCGACACGGTGATCGTCTGGCGGGCCGTGGCGTCGCGGCGTCCGGTCCCCTGCGCCAGTGCCTCCTCCACGACGTCGTTCATGTAAAAATAAAACTTGTTCGGTGTGCGGGCGCGGACGGCGCGCTGGCCGTTCACGAACAATTGCTCGAAATACCACTGGCGCTCCGCCACGCCAGGCACGCGCGCGCGCCAGATGCCCTTTTGCCAGGGCGCGAAATCCTTGATCGCGCGGCCGCCCGAGAACACCGGATGCGCCCCAGGCGCGGCCTCATAGCGCACGGGGGCATTGGACGTGCCCGTGTCTTCGGGCAGGAGGACCAGCGGTTCCGTCAGCGCATAGGCGCCATCCTGCACAAGGATGCGCACCGGGGCATCGAGCGGGCCGGCGGCCCTGAGCCTGCGCACGGCGTCGCGCGCGCCGGTGAGGGATGCGAGCGGGCCATCGGTGCGCGCGGTGTTGGGCCTGGCCAGCGCGCCGCTCCAGGAGTCATTGCCACCGGGAGCCACATGCAGATCGGCCGCCTGGGCGGCCAGACACATTCCAACGCCAGCACCCAGCCGGCCCAACCAGGACAATGTGCGGGAAAACATGCCCGCCAGTATGATGCCGGATGCATTCTTTTACAACGCTCAAAGAGGCGGCGATTCCGCCTTGACCCCGGGCAGGCCACGTTTCTAGGCTGGTCTCCTCATTCAAGGCTGAAAATGAAAAGGCACTGGAGTCATGACCAATCGGGAGGATCGCCCGCCGGCACGGGCCGGGGACGTCCACACACAGGATTCACACTCATTGAGCTGCTGGTCGTGATTGCCATCATCGCCATCCTGGCGTCGATGCTCCTGCCCACGCTGGCCAGGGCGCGGGAGAAGGGGGGCGCGATCGCCTGCGTGTCCAACCAGCGGCAACTGGCCCAGGCGGTGATGCTCTATGCGGCCGACCACGAGGATTACATGAACCCCATTGAGGATTTCCGCCAGCCCAACGGGGTGGAGGTGGAGGCCACGTTCCGCGTGTTCCTGTTTCCGTATGTGGGACGGGCGCCCAGGGTGTTCGATTGCGCCTCGGAACGCAAGGCGGTGTATGCGGACGGCCTGTCCGCCGCGGATGCGTCGTATGGCGGGCTCACGCCCGATGCGGGTGAGGACTGGGCCCACCTCTACGGCGTGCTGCACCCGTACGAACGCTGGAACGCAAGCGGGATCGGGATTGCGGGCGTGCACTGGATCCGGCGCACGGATCCCAATGCCGAGGCGCGCAGCCGGACCATGCCGTTCGGGCGGCCCGTCGAGTCGGGTTACCGCGAGGGGGTGGTCAAGCTGGGCAGCATCCAGGCCCCCGCGAAGCTGATCCTGTTTGGCGATGGCGGGAGCGGCACCTCGACACTCTGGGGCGACGACAACTGGTGGATCAAGTCCGCCTCAAGCGGCTTCATTCAGGGCAACCCGGGATTCAACCGGCTGCAGCAAAATGACTATGGATGCCGCCGCCATCATGGCAAGGCGAACTACGCGTTTGCCGACGGCCATGTGCAGTTGCTCGATGCAAACGCCATCCGCTGCGATGCTCAGGAATGCTGGTGGTCCCTGCGGCTGGATGCGCACCGTTGATCTCACGCCATGCCCGCACCACAAACTCAATCGATTCTCAAGCTCTCGGCTGCCCTCCTGGCGCTCGCGCTTGGCGCAGGCCTCTTGTGGGGACGGCTGCGGGACGCCCGCAACGTGGGCGAGGCAGGCGCCCAGGTCTGGTTTTATGACCAGAGCGAAAAGGCGCTCTACGCCGTCCCGCGTGACACCCTCCCGCCGCACAAGGGCATCGGAGGCGCTGCCCATGACGGCGTGCGCGCCGTGGTCGCCGCACCGCGTCTTGCCACCGGGAATCCGGCGCAACGACGCATCGCCTACCTCGAGACCTATGCTCCGGCCCTGAGGGAGCTGTTCGATGGCGTCCAGGCCGCGCAGGCGGCACATCGCCCGTATCCGGGCCCCATGCCTTCGCGCGACAGCGATTTCTTCGGCACCAACACGCTGGTGCGCCGCGCGCAGGAGACGGCCTGGCATCCCGCCTCAAGCGCCCAGGGGATCCGCATCATGTCCGAGTGGCGCGCCTGGCGCGGGCCCGATGGACAGCCGCTGGTCATCTGCGTGCCGTAAGGGCAGGCCTGGAACGCACTTAATGGAGCGTGTATTCGCGGATCTCGGCGTCGCGCTCCCCGCGCATGGGCACAGCCAGGTACAGCGCTCGCCGCGCGGGCACGAACAGACCCGTCCGCGCATGGATGGCGGTGGGGAGGACGGCCCTGTGCTTCAAGGAGCCATTGAGGCCCACGGCAAAGATGTCGATGCCACCCATTTCAGCAGGCGGCGAATGCGGGCTGACATCGCCCGGCGCCTGCAGGTCGGGCCGGAAGCCGCCCCCAATGACCAGCACCTGGCGGGTTTGGGCGTCGTAGAACAAATCATCCGAGTCATCGATGCAGGGCGTGTCGTCCAGGATCGCGCAGGTGCGGACATCGATGGCGATCAATCGCGCAGGGCGACGGCTGGCGATGAACAGGCGGCCATGTGCCGCATCATACGCCATGGGGAAATTCCGGGCCCGCCCCTCCAGCCTGAGGGTCTCGACGGCCTGGCCGGTCCTGCGGTTCATCGAGGCCACCGCGCCATCGGCCACGGCCCTCACCCCCCGCGGTAGATTCGCAAAAAGCAGATCGCCAGCGGGATCGACCTGAAAGGATTCGGGGCGGCTGGGAAAGGTGATGTCGCGCAGGCGCGTCCAGGTACGGGCGTCAAACACCGCGATCGCGCCGCTGTTGGTACTGCCGTAGCTGACGAGGATTTCATGATTGCGGGCGTCGTACCGCACGTTGTCGGCATCGGGGCCAGCCTCGACGGTGCGCAGCTCCTCCAGCGTGCGGGTGTCGAAAATGTGGAGAAGGCCATTGCGGCCGCTGGTCACCGCCACGTGGCCATCGGCGGGCACCACAGCCGCGCCCTGGCTTTGCGGCAGCCCCGGGATGCTCCGCACAAGGCGGCCGGACGCGAGGTCGATGACCTCCAGCGATCCATTTTCAAGCGCCGCCACGAACAGCCGCTGGGTCACGGGGTCATACGCCAAGTGGTCGATGCGGCCGGGCACGCCCACGTTGGGCCGCGTGCCCCGCACGCTCGGCAGGGAGAAGGTGCGTGAAAGCGACAATGACGGGCTCGATGCGCCAGGGGATTTCGGCCCCACGCAGCCGCCTCCCATCAGCGCAAGCATGAGGAGACCCGCGAAGGCGACATGCGAAATCCAGGGCAGTGTTTTTGTGGTTTTCATGATGTGTGAAAACAGGATGTCCGCAGTCATTTTGAAAAGCCACTCTTTTCTCAGCGGCCAGGCCCTGGGAGGCTGAAAGGATCGCGAGCCGGAGCCTGCGGGAGGGCGCATCCGGGGACGCACCCTCCCGCCAGGGGCGGACATTTGCAAAGGCCGCAGCATCCGGCTACGTGCAACAGCCTCAGGAGCGGCTGGCGATTCCTGTGCCAGGGCGCAGCCTGAGCAGCGAGCAGAGCACGGGCAGCACCAGGAGGGTGAGCATGGTGTTGCTCACAATGCCCCCGATGACCACCGTGGCCAGGGGCCGCTGCACCTCGCCCCCCACGCCGACGTTCACCGCCATCGGGATGAAGCCCACGGCGGCCACCAGCGCCGTCATGAGCACGGGCCGCAGCCGGACCAGACAGCCCTCGCGGATGGCGCGGTCCAGAGCCAGGCCTGAGTCCAGCCGCTGCCGGATGAAGGTGACCAGCACGAGTCCATTCAGGATGGCCACGCCGCTCAGGGCCACAAAGCCGACGGCCGAGCTGACGGTGAAGGGCATGCCGCGCACCCAGAGCGCGAGCACGCCGCCGACCGCGCCCAGGGGAATGCCCGTGGCCACGATGAACACGTCCCGCAACGATCCGAGGCTGAAGTAGAGCAGCACGAGGATCAGGCCCAGCGCCAGCGGCACCACGAACATGAGTTTCTGGTTCGCCCGCTCCATGTTCTCGAACTGGCCGCCCCATTCCAGCGTGTAACCCTCGGGCAGCTTGACCTGGGCGGCGATCTTTTGACGCGCCTCCGCCACGAACCCGGCGACATCGCGCCCGCGCACGTTGCACTGGACGGTGATCCGCCTGCGGCCCCACTCGCGGTTGATGCTGGCCGGGCCTTCGGCCTCGACGATCCGGGCCAGGCGGTTGAGCGGCAGGACCGAACCGGTGGCGGTGGGGATGAGCGTCGCCGCCAGCGCTTCCGGATCGGTGCGGACGGCATCGGGCAGGCGCACAACCAGGGGGAAGCGGCGCTGGCCCTCGCGGACATCGCCCACCTTCCTTGAACCCACGGCCTCGACGACGTTCAACACATGGCGGGCGGGCACGCCGTGTCGCGCGATGGCCTGGGAATCGACCCGCACCTGGAGGATGGGCTGTCCGGTGAGCTGTTCGCCGGACACTTCGCCCACGCCCCGAATGCCGCCCAGCACGCCCTGCACCTCGTCGGAGAGCTGCTTCAGTTGATCCAGGTCATCGCCATAGATCTTGATGGCGATGTCGCCGCGCGCGCCTGCGATCATTTCGTTGAGACGCATCTCAATGGGCTGGCTGAAGGCGACGGTGATCCCGGGCAGGCGCGTGAACACCTCGCGCATCCGGTCCACCAATTCCCCCTGCGTGCGCGCCTTTTTCCATTGCCCGCGCGGATGCAGGGCCAGGAAGAAGTCGGACAATTCAATGCCCATGGGGTCGGTCGCGACCTCCGCCGTCCCCAGGCGCGTCCAGATGTTCGCGATTTCGTCGGGGAACTCGGCGAGCAGGAGCTTCTCGATCCGGTCGTTGTAGGCCACGGCCTCCTCGACCGACACGCCCGCCAGGCGGACCGTGGTGCCCACGATGGCCCCCTCGCCCAGCCGGGGCAGGAACTCGCCGCCCATGCGCGAGGCCACGAAGCCCACGGCCACGGCGAGCGCCAGGGCGCCCAGGAGGACCGTCACGCGGAACCGCAGGGCCCATTCGAGAACGGGCTTGTAGAGGCGATGCGAGACCCGCGCCAGCCAGGGCTCGTGTTCCCTGACCTGCCGGGGCAGGAACAGGCTGGCCAGGACGGGCGTGACCACCAGCGCCAGGAGCAGCGAGCCGAACAGGGCGAACACCATCGTGAGCGCCATCGGCTTGAACATTTTGCCCTCGATCCCCTCGAGCGACAGGATGGGGAGGAACACAATGAGGATGATGCCCACGCCGAAGGCCACCGGCCGGGCCACCTCCAGCGGCGCGTGATCCAGAATCTCCCGGCGCTCTGTCTCCGTGAGCGCGCGGCCCAGCGCCCTTTGGCGCTCGGACAAGCGGCGCATGGCGTTCTCGACCATGACCACCGAGCCATCGACGATGAGGCCGAAATCCACCGCGCCCAGGCTCAGGAGGCTGGCGGCGATGCCGGATTGCAGCATCAGATCGCCCGCAAAGAGCATCGATAGCGGGATGGCTGCCGCCACGATGAGGCCCGCTCGCAGGTTGCCCAGGAAGGCGAACAGGATGGCCACCACCAGGATCGCCCCGGCGAACAGGTTGTGCTCGACGGTGCGGATCACGTTGTCCACCAGCTCGGTGCGGTCGTAGAGGACCTCGACCTTCACGTCCGGGGGCAGCGAGGCCTGGACTTCGGCCAGCTTGGCCTTCAAGCCGCGCGTCACCTCGGCGCTGTTCTCGCCCATGAGCATGAAGCCCAGGCCGAGCACGATCTCGCCCTTGCCCGCCCCGGTGACCGCCCCGCGCCGGATCTCGTGGTCCACCCGCACGGCGGCCACGTCGCCCACGCGCACCGGCACACCGTCATGCGCGGCGATGACGATGCCCGCGATCTCCTGCGCGTTGGTGGTCAGCCCGATGCCATGGACCAGGAGCGATTCGCCCCCGCGCACCACCTGGCCGCCGCCCACGTTCTGGTTGTTCGCCTGGAGCGATTCGACAAGCTGCTCCAGCGTCAGGCCGTGCTTCACCAGACGGTTGGGATCGGCGATGACATGGTATTGTTTCTCCAGGCCGCCCCAGGTGTTGACCTCGGCCACGCCGGGCACCTTGCGCAACTGCGGCTTGACCACCCAGTCCTGCAGCTCGCGCAGCTCGGTGAGCGTCCGGTTCGTGTTGTCCGAGCGGACGACGTAATGAAACACCTCGCCCAGGCCGGTCGAGATCGGGCCCAACTGCGGCCGCTCGATGCCCTCGGGCAGCTCCACCTGCTGCAACCGCTCGGTGATGAGCTGCCGCGCGCGGTAGATGCCCGTGTGATCGTCAAACGTGGCCACCACCTGCGATAGGCCGAACTTGGAGATCGACCGGATGTTGTCCAGCCCCGGCAGGCCGCTGATGGCGGTCTCCACGGGGATGGTCACCTGCTGCTCCGCCTCCTGCGGATTGAGCGAGGGCACGCTGGTGTTGATCTGCACCTGCACCGGCGTGGTGTCGGGAAAGGCGTCGATGGGCAGCGAGCGCAGGGAGCGTCCGCCCACCACGACCAGGGCCGCCGCGAGCACGCAGACCATCAGCCGGTTCTTCAACGAAAACTGTATAATCCGTTTCAACATAATAATGTCCCAGGAACCGGGTTGGATTAATCATCGGCGCAGCCCGCGCCGAGGTGCGAGATGAGCAGGGCCGATTTCAACGGGAAGACGTGCTCCACCGCCACGATCTCGCCGGGCTTCAGCCCCGCCAGGATCGACTGGCTCTCGTTGTGCCGCGCGCCCAGGCTCACGGCGCGCGCCTCGAACAGGTCGTCTCCCAGCTTCACGAACACCATGGGCAGGCCCTCGATCTTCTGGATGGCCGGGCGCGGCAGCAGCAGGGCCTTGTCCGACACCTGGGTCACAATCCGCGCCTGCGCGAACATCTTCGCCTTCAGCAGGCCCTCGGGGTCCGCCACCTCGGCCCGCGCCCGCGCCATGCGGGTCTTTTCATCCACCTCGGCGCCCACCCAGGTGAGCTTGCCGGTGAACACGCGGCCGGGCAGCGACTCGATCCTCAGCTCCACGGCCTGGCCTGTGCGCACGCGCGCGAGCTCCGTCTCGGGCAGGTTCAGCATGGCCCACATGGTCGAGCGGTCGGCCACCATGAACAGCGGCTTGCCCGCCTCGATGAGCGCCCCGCGCACGGCGGTGCGGTCCACGATCTCCCCCGCGAAGGGGGCGCGCACTTCGAGCATGATCGACTCCTGCGGCCGGGCGCCCAGGAGGTCCACCTGCTCCTCGCTGAACCCGAGCGTGCGCAGGTGCTGGCAGGCGGCCCGGTGATCGGCCTCGGCCTGCTGGAGATCGCGCTCAGGCGTTACGCGGTCGGCGCGCAGCTTGCGCTCGCGCTCGAGGGTCTGATGGCTCAGGTACGCCCTGGCCACCGCCTCGGCGATGCTGGCGGACCATATTTTGGCCACCACCTGGTTCTCCGTGACCTGGCCGCCCAGGTCCACCGCCACCTCCTGGATGATGCCGCTCACGGGCGCGGCGATGTGCGCCAGCTTGTTCTGGTTGAATTGAATCTCCGCGTAACACTCCACGCCGTCGGCCAGCGTGCCGGTTTCCACCGGGACCGTTTTGACCCCCGCGATCTCTGCCGAATGCGCGTCCGCCAGGCGCACCTTGAGGCCCTCGCCCGGCTTGAGACCGGCGAGTTTCTCCGGTTTGCAGATGCCGCATTCGCTCAGTGGCATGTTGTGCTCGGGGCACATTTTGACGCCTGCCGCGTTCGTGCCGTGATCGTGGTCCGCATCGGCGCCGGCCTCGCTGGCGCTGGTGGCCGCATGGGCATGGCCCGCGTGGGGATCCTTCTCCGCGGCCTCGCCGGATTTGGAACAGCCCGCCCCCAGCGCGACGACTGCCGCCAGGGCCAGGGATTGGAATAAGAGACAATGGAATGACTTCATGGATGAAAATGCATTAAAAAGGTTAAGACTATCGGTCATGGTCCGTGGAAGCCGTCTCATGGCTGGACTCCCTTCACCGGGACGGCCCCGGCGGCCAGGGCTTCGAGATCGGCCTGGGCCACGTTCATTTCGAGCAATTTTTGCTGGTACGCCAGCCGGGCCTCGGCGGCGGTGCGGTGGGTGTCGAGCGCGTCGATGAACCCGAACTTCCCCTGCTCGAATCCGTTCTGCACCAGGCGCTGGGCTTCGACCGCCTTGGGCAGAATCCGCTCCCGGTACTGGGCGACCTGTCGCGCGGCGGCCTGGAGCCGCTTCTGCGCCGTGCCCCAATCGCGCAACAATCGTTGCTGCGCCGCATCCCGCCCGGCTTCGGCCATGCGGACGCCGGCCCGCGCCTCCTTCACACGACCCTTGGAGCGGTCGAAGATCGGCAGCGGCAGCGCCACGCTGAATTGAACGATCGAGGCGTCGCTCCCGCCGTCGCGGCCTCCCGCCACGCCCAGGCGCGGATCGGGATAGGGCTCGAGCCGTGCGCGCCGTTCCGCCAGCCGGGCACGGTCCACCTCGGCCTGGGCGGCGGCCACGCTGGGATGATTCGTCAGCCACGATTCGGGACGCTCCTCAAGCAGGGACGGATTGGGCGTCTCCGCCAGCGTCCCCGCCAGCGAGGCGTTTTTGAGCCCGGGCCTGCCCAGGACGAGGGCCAGTGTCTCGCGGGCGGCGGCCGCCTCGCGTTCGAACCCGGTCTGTTCGTTCCGGGCCTGCTCCAGCAGGATCTCCGCGCGCAACTGCTCTTGCACGGCGGCAGCTCCGGCCTCGACGCGCTTTTGCGCCGCGTCCGCTGAGGCCTGGGCCACCTGGACCAACTCGCCCGCCACCCCCGCCAACCGCTCCGCCGCCAGGACCTGGTAGAAGGCCGTCTTGACCTCGCGCTCCAGTTCCACCTGCCGGAACCCCCGCTGCGCCTGGGCCGCGTGGACCTCCTGGGCGCCGATCTGACGATCCAGCCGCTTCTTCCCCGGGAATGGCACCGTCTGCCCCACACCGGCCAGTTGCTTGGACTGGGAAAACCCGCGGGCCGTGGGCCAATCCTCGGCACTCAACTCCAGCTCCGGGTTGGTCCAGCGACTGGCCTGGTCGGCCCGGCCGCTTGCGGCGTCCACCGATGCCCCGGCGGCGCGCATCTCCGGATTCTGCTCCCGCGCCAGGGCCAGCGCGGCCTCAAGCGTCAGCGTGTTTGTGCCCGCCGGGGAGGTTTTTAAGATGTTGTCCGATGCGGCCGGAGGCGTCTCCGCCGCGCAGGCATCCCAATGCCCGCAGGATACTGTCAGGAAGGCGCACATCATTCCATGCGCCCAAATCATTCGCTTCATGTCGTTTACAAAAGAATGCCATGTCCAGGGTCCACCCCCGCGGCGCATGGCGACACTGCGGGTGTGATCTGCAAACCAAGGGGTGAACTACGACACGAAGCTGGGCGCGCGCACGGGAAGCGCGGTGCGCGTGATGAATAACCAAAGCCTGATGGCAAAAGGTGGAGCTGGGCCGGAACCGGGGAACCGTATGACAGGCGGCACATAACAGGCCGCCACCCACAAAACCAGCGCCGCCCAGAGAGCCGCCGGGATGTCAGGGGCCGAAGCCGGGAGGGCGTTCCACACCCAGCCGCCTTCCACCACCGAGCAACCATCATAATCGCAATCGCTCTCCTGATGGTGATGCGTGGTTTCGGCGGAAGGCTGTGCGCACGCAAGTGTCCCTGTGGTGTCCAGCACTTCCAATAAACAATGGAACGTGGCGGGCAACCACAAGGCCAACAGCAACAACGCTGTCATGTGCCTCACGCGCGACATCAAAACAAAAGTTACCATCCCCACCCCCGAATGCAAGACGTCGTTATCCTGGAGGCGAGGGTCTTCCGGGCCTCTCGGGGTGCAGCACATGGGCGGTCCTTGTCTTCCCCTGGGACCAGGCGACGCCGGCGGGTCAGCGCTGACTCCGGTCGTTCGACCGTTTGATCAAGACGACCGCCACAACCCCAAAGACCAGGGCATCGGAGGCAATCATGATCGTTGTGATGTTGGGCCCGAGGCTCTTGAACAGGCCTGTCTGCCACAGGACAAGGTTGCTCACCACACAGGCCAGGAACACCACCAGCAAAATGATCTGCGGCGGCAGACCCTGGCGTGGGGGCTTTGAAGGCGGCATGGGGTCGCGTTTGGAATCCATAAATTGTGCTCCAAATCGTTGTACGAAAACCAGAACGACGCATAAAGCATTTTCGACACACAA
>CAZIDG010000091.1:0-17036 GCA_964538065.1 uncultured Verrucomicrobiota bacterium | reverse complement strand
TGCTCAGATCGGTCACAATCACCCGGATGGGGCGTGTGATCGAGCGGGTCAGGAAGAAAGACAATGTGGCGCCGATCGCCAGTGCCAGGACCGAAATCACAAGTATGAGCGTATTGCTGGCCGTCACACTGCTTTGGATCTCATTGCCCAGTTTGACCTGTGCCGTGACGATGGAGGATTGTATCTCCTCAATATCACGCGTCATGTTCATGCCGATCGTGACCATTTTGTCCTGAATCTCTTTGATTTTTGCCGGGTCATTCTCCTTGATGGCGGCGAACAATACCTTCAGATCCTTTTCATATTCACCAAAATTTGTGGTGATGTTGTCGAGAAGCCGGGTGCGATCGTTGTTGGTCGTGTTCTTTTTGGCCTCAACCAGCTTTTCAGAGAGCAGCTTTTTACTGTTTTCATATTTCTGGAGGGTCTCCTCGCTTTTTGTGACAAAATACTCTTTTACATCCAAACGCACCTGCAGCAATTTGGAAACCAGATCAGACGCGCTGATGTTTTCACGCGCCATGCCTCGGTACTCCACCAGGCCTTCCAGGGAATGGAGTTGGCCTCGATATCCGCAGACAGCGACCGCCAGGAGCATGAGGAGGACGATGGTAAAGCCAAGACCGATTTTGACGGCTAATTTAAGATTCTTGAACATAGGGAACTCCAAGTAAGTAAGGTTGCTATGGTTTTTGGGGTGCCATCACTCACGGGCCGGTTGCCGGATTGAGAATCCGTTTGGTGTGCCGAGGAGTCAGGTGTGCGAATGAGTTCATAATTTTATTCTGAGGTGGGCGATGTATTATACGCACAATGCTCATTGACGCCAGACCATGCAGGACAGAGCCAGCAGATCATAGACCTGTCGATGGCTGTGGGATGACACACCCGTGTCACCAATTAATGCATTTCTGGCTTTTTGCATGGTTTTCCCGTTTATTGTCCGATGCAGTGGGCTCGCTTTTGGATAAGAATAAAGGCACATGCGAAGGATGAGCGGTATGACCGCATGCTTCACATGTGCCCTTACTTGCAGGTCTTTCTCCTGCCCGTATCAGGCTTACGCCCTATGTGGAACACCAGTTCCACCCCATCAAAGCGCTGTCCACTACGGCGGACAAATCAAGATAACACCACAGACCATATCGGTTCTTTAATGAATTCCTTTAGGATTTCTTTAAAGCAGGCGTTGTCGCTTTAGCGTGGCGGTTTCTGGAAGAACGCGCGGTTTATTGGGATGCTTCAGGTGGTGAGGCTAATCTCAGGTCGGCCACGCATTCGATGTGGGCTGTCTGAGGGAACATGTCCACGGGCGTGATGCGGATCAAGCGATACACATCGTCTTTACAGAGCAACTGAAGGTCCCGGGCCAGTGTGGCGGGATGGCAGGAGACGTACAAGATTTGTCGAATTCGGTGCTCCTTCAGCTTAAGCAAACCATCCGCAGCGCAGCCTGCTCGAGGAGGATCTAATATAATCGCGGTGTCTTCTGCTGGAAACCGGCGCAGAATCTCGCTCATTAACGCTTCGGTTGCACCTGCCAGGTATTCACCGGAGGTAATCCCGCGATCGATCGCGTTTTGACGCGCAGCCTTGACGGCCTGCCGGTCATATTCCACGCCCACGAATCCTTCAACCTGGCGGGCCAATTCCAGGCTGAAAAACCCAACCCCGCAATAAGCGTCAATGAGAAATCGTACACCACTCTCCTTCAAACCGTTCCTGGCAGCTGCGATGAGATGCTCCAGCATGAAGGTGTTGTTTTGGAAAAACGTATCGTGGGGTATGTGCCATCCTGGTGGTGTATGGCGAAGCACCACCTTAAGCCCTCCTTTGGGTGGCGGATTCGCCCGGGCATGGCGCAGGGCCTCATTGACTTCCGACATGGCAATCCTGCAGTTCTCAACATCAATCACCAGCCCACAATCGGCGCGAATGAAGCCAATGTTTAACCCTTGTTTGAACTTGTCCCATTGGCTGCGGACCATGATGCGATTGCGATATTCATAGGGGTGCGGGCAGGGAACCACCTTTTCCACCACCGCCTCATTGAAACCGCCAATCCTCTGCACGATATCCGCCACCTGCTTGCGTTTTAGCTCCAACTGGCGCGGGTAGGCCAGGTGTTGGTACTGGCATCCTCCACAAAGGCCATAGTGAGGGCATTCGGCTGTGACACGATCGGTCGACGGTTCAATGACCTTGATTAACCGTGCGCGTCCAAAGCGTTTTTTGACCTCATATACCTCAACTTCGACCGTTTCACCCGGCAGGGTAAAGGCGACGAACAGGACAAAGTCATCCACCCGAGCCACACCCTCGCCACCAAAGGCAAGATCATGGATATGCACCACAAGACGTTCAGCCAGTGCCGGGGTCTTCATGGGGCCAGTCATGGAATCCTTGTTTGCAGACTCAGGGGTGTGTGGGTTTGTGACCGGTGATTCCATGAATAAGTCCTTCAATGGTATGTGGATCGGCTTCTACAGCAACGGTTAGTCCCAGGGCGGTAATCGCTTTTGAGGTTTCTGGTCCTATGGATGCCAGTTTGATCCCGGGATGTTTTTGCACAAGCTTGGGAAGATTGAAACGATCGTTGAAACATTCAACCGTGGAACCACTTGTGAATGTCAGCCAGTCTGCCCCATGTTCCATCAAATCTGCTGCCGTTGCAGTGGCGCCGGTTTTCTCGGCCATCGTCTGGTAGCAGGGCACGTCATCGACGATGGCCCCCAAATCTTCCAACAGTTTGGGGAGCACAGGATTGGCCTTTTCCGCACGCAGCAAAAGGATGCGCAGGTTTTCAAGACTCTGCTGTTGGGCGATGGCTTCTGCAATTTTCTCTCCCACAAACTCTTCCGGCATGGCATCCACCTCCAGATGCAGTTCGTTGATGCGGGCCGCCGTGGCACTCCCCACCGCCGCAATTCGCACGCCGCCTATGTCGCGAAGGTCCTTGTGGACCTTCCAAAATAACTCAAAAAACGCGCTTACCCCATTGGGACTGCTGAATACGACCCAGTCGTAAGCATTCAGCCCAGACAGGACTTCCTTGAGGGCCTCCTTTTTCTTGGGCGGACCTATCTTGATGACCGGTATCTCAAGCACATGAGCGCCCTGGGCGGCGAGCGGTCCGCTCAATGAATGTGCCTGTTCTTGTGCTCGCGTGTTTACAATGCGCTGGCCCAGAAGCGGGCGCTTCGCAAACCAGTTCAGTTTTCCACTTAGACGCACGACTTCTCCGACAACGGCCAGTACAGGAGACTCCCCCTGGATCTGTTCAACCAGCGAAGCCAGGCTGCCCAGGGTCCCCACCACGGTCTGTTGCACACTTGTGGCGCCTGATTGGATGATGGCCAGCGGGGTTGCGGATGGTTTTCCATGGGCCAGCAGCTTTTCTGCAATCTGTGGCAGGTTCCTGCAGCCGCCAAGGACAGCCAGAGTCCCCTCCATGTTGGCCAGGGCATTCCAGAGGGCGGGCGTATCCTTTTTGACAGAGTCCTGATCACTGTTGATCATGGTCAGAATGCCAGGGAAATCCGGATGCATGAGCGGTATGCCGGAATAATGGGCCGCGGCCTCCGGCAAAGTTATTCCTGGAACGACCTCAAAACAAATGCCTGCCTTGGCCAGTATTTCGGCGTCTTTTCCCCCATCGCCCAACACGTAAGGATCCCCCGGTTTGAGGCGCACGACCCTTTTCTTCTCGCGGGCCTTTTTCACCATCACTTTGCTCAATTCCTTCGCGGGCATGGTTTGGCATTGCCCCCATTCCAGTTCACCAGCCAGGATCAATTCCGCCTCAGCAGAGGCCAGCCGCATGAGACCCGCATTCGCCGGATCATCGCATATGACAACTTCGGCTTGGCGCAATAATTCCGCGCCACGCTGGGTCAACAATCCTGGCTCGCCCGGTCCGGCTCCCACCAAATAAACGATCCCTTTATTCGACATGATTCCATGACTGTAAGGAGAAACGCCGGGTGACGCAATGGAGGAAGTCTTCTCGAAGCCATCCCTTTACGGTGATCCGGCCCGTCTTCAGATCTGACATGAAGGGGGAGTGGTAGAGTATAATGGCTCTACAGACATGAAATCATAGTTAAACCTTTGCTGGAGAGCCGGATGGAGGGTCAGTAACTCCTTACTTGCAGGCCGAATGCCGAGGTGCTCTCAGGACAATCGGAAGGGTATTCGTGTTCAAAAATAGGCTGGGATTTATGAGGGTTTTACCCTCGTGAAAAGGTGTAATAAATTGTTTATAAAAGAGATGCGAATTTAAATTGGGCGTGAATGGGCGGGGTAAAAAAAGGTTGTTTGTCCGCCGTGGCATGTTACATTCATATGTAAGCAAAGAACGTGGCACATTTATGTCGGATCAGAATAGCCAGATTGATGGGAATAGCCTGCTGAAGAGTTCGTCGTTGTACCGTGAATTCCAGGCCGAGCGTGAAGAGATTCTGCGTCATAAGTGGCTCGAGTCCGAGAAGGCGGGTTACGATATCGGTTTTGAGTGGGCCTTGACGGACTGGATCATGAAGCATCGTGCCAAATGGCGTAAGAGTCGGCAGATGGAGCATCGCGTTACAGCGTCAGCGTAACCAGGAGGGGGACGCTTTGGCGGGCGGTTGAGTGAGGGGCAAGTCTTCCATATGCTTGTGAACTTTCACAAGCAGTCCATTTTTCGGCCTTAAAAGGCCTCTTCATGGTGTCTCAGGTTCCTTTTGGGTTGGTTCAGCAGGGGGCATCTCAAACAATCAGGTGGCTTCAAGACGATTCGGTTCTTTTCTTTTTATGGCATATCACATAGTCTTTTACCCATTGTGATGCCCAAGAAGACTCTCATATTGGATCAGGGCGGCATTGCGAGCGCATTGGCGCGCATTGCCGACGAAATCGCAGCTCGCAGGCATCCCGGTGAAGAGATGGTGTTGGTGGGAATTCAGCGGGGTGGGGTGCACCTGGCCGAACGGTTGAAGAAAATGCTGCAGGAACGCGGTTTGCCGGCACTGCCGGTGGGCCGGTTGGATGTCAACATGCATCGTGACGATCTTGGGCAGCGCGCCGCTCCCAACATGCATCCCACGGTCATTCCTTTTGATTTGAATGGCAAGGCGGTCGTTTTGGTGGATGATGTTTTGTATCGCGGCCGCACGGTCCGTGCCGCCATGGACTCGTTGAATGATTTTGGAAGGCCTCAACGCATCCAACTGGCTGTGCTCATTGACCGGGGGCATCGTGAACTGCCCATTCATGCCGATTTTGTTGGCACCAAGATCCTCACGGATCCCCAGGACGTCGTGGATGTCCGGTTGCTCGAAGACGGCGAACAAGAGGCGGTCTATCTGGTAAAAGCATGAATTGGAATCGCAAACACTTGCTGGATATCGAGTCGTTGACAGCCGAGGAGATCAACCTGGTCCTGGATACGGCTCGTGCGTTCAAGGCTGTCGGAGAGCGTGCCATTAAAAAGGTGCCCGCCCTGCGCGGCAAGACGGTGATCAACCTCTTTGTTGAACCCTCCACGCGCACGCGCATCAGTTTTGAACTGGCCGCACAGCGCCTGACGGCCGATGTGATCAACTTTTCGGCCGAAGTCTCATCCCTGCGCAAAGGCGAGACATTGAAGGACACGGCACGCAACCTCGAGGCGCTCAACGCGGACATCATCATCATGCGCCACAGTGCGGCGGGGGCCTGCCATTTTCTCTCGCGCGTGGTCAAGGCGAGCGTGGTGAATGCTGGCGATGGCGCCCATGAGCATCCCACGCAGGCCCTGCTCGATGCCTTCACCATACGGGAGAAAAAGGGCCGCATCGAAGGGCTCAATGTAACCATCCTCGGCGACATCCTTTACAGCCGTGTGGCGCGCTCCAACATTTGGGCCCTTAACAAGCTGGGTGCCAAGGTGACCCTGTGCGGACCACCCACGCTGGTGCCAAAGGTGTTTGAGAAGATGGGATGTCGTGTCCTTCATAATGTGGAGCAGGCCATTGAGGGGGCGGATATTGTCAATCTGCTGAGGATCCAGCATGAGCGCCAGCGCAAGAGCATGTTTCCCAGCCTGGGCGAATACACATCGCTGTTTGGATTAACCAAGAAGCGTCTCGAGATCACCAAACCTGACGCCCTGATCATGCATCCCGGTCCCGTAAATCGTGGTGTGGAGATTGACAGTGATGTTGCCGACGGCAAACGTTCCCTCATTCTGGAGCAGGTGACCAACGGTCTGGCCGTGCGCATGGCGGTGTTGTTTCTGGTCAATGGCGGACAAGGGCCGCACGAGGTGGCGGGCCACTAGGTATCCGCCTTGATTCGATTGCCCCCCTTCCACCAAGGGGGGGCTCTTGCCCTACCAATAAGAATGCCCTGAGCCGCGCATCAACGAGGCCAGGGCATATGCAGCACAAACTAGGGAATGCTTTCAGCGCTTGGGGCGCAGCAGGACAGCCTTTTTATTGGTGCCATCCACCTCCACACTGTGCGTTTCAACTGTGGGATCATCCTTGAGGGCATTGTGGATGATGAAACGGTCGAAGGCGTTGAGCGGTTCCAATTCCACGATATCCCCCCAGCGGCGGACTTTCTCAGCGGCTTCCTTGGCCTTGGCAATAAGGGCTTCTCGGGCTTGGGAACGGTAATTGGCGACGTCGATCAGCACCTTGGGCGCCGTTTGATCCTGCTGGAAGAGCATGCGATTGGTCAGGTACTGCAGTGCCACCAGGGTCTGGCCTTTGCGGCCAATCAGACGCCCTGCGTCCTCGGTTTTGACTTCCAACAGAGGGCCTTCTTCGAGCGTGTGCTCCTCAATGGTGGATTCGAATCCGAGATGTTTCAGGATTTGTTCCAGTATTTCTTTGGGTTGTGCAGGCATAGAATGTAGGTGCCGAGGGTGTATCAACCTTTCAATTTACGCGGTCCCGGTGTCACGGGTGCGTTTTTTCCGGCTCCATGAGCCGGCACGGAATCGTTCTGATTCGTTTTAGTCAGCTTCATTTGGGCGATTGTCAGCAAGTTTTGCACGGTCCAGTAAAGAGTCAAGCCTGCCGAAAAGTTGTAAAGAAAGACCATGAACATGAGCGGCATGTATTTCATGATCTTCTGCTGCGTAGGATCCATGCCGGGGGATGGCGGGGTCATCCGCGCCTGCCAGAGCATCGTCACTCCCATGAGCAGGGGCAGGGGATTCACTGGGAAATCAATGCCCGGGATGACAAAGATCGTGTCTGCAACCGATAAGTCCTTGGCCCACAAGAAACTGGCGCCGCGCAATTCGATGGCGCTTTGGAGCATGGTATAGAACCCGAAGAACACAGGGATCTGCAGGAGCATGGGGAAACATCCGCTGGCCGGATTCACCCGGTTTTGTTTCATGAACTCCATGACCTTCATGTTCATCTTACGCGGGTCATCCTTGTATTTCTCCTGAATGGCCTTCATTTGTGGCTGCAAGGCAGCCATCCGTTTCATGGAGCGGGTGCTGGCATTCGTGAGCGGCCAGAACAGCAACTTGATGATAACGGTGATGACGATGATGGCCATGCCATAGCCCAGGTGGAGGGCGTGGATGCCATTCATGGACAGGAGCAGAAGTTTGGCGAAGAAGCCAAAGAAACCGCTGAAATTCATGACCAGATCCAGGTCGTTGTGATATTGAGCCCCAATCCGCGCTAGGGTGTTGTATTCCCTCGGGCCGGTATAAAGAGTAAACTTCCTTTCCCAAGCCTGGGCGGGATTGACTGTTGTGCCAGGCAATGTCAGACAGGAGACATACCCATAGGGATGGGCGACAGTTCGCTTGTTTTCTGCAAGCTCGATTGCACTGGGGGGAGGGAGGTCAACGCGATGGGATTTGAGGCGAAAGGCAGGTTCCTTGGGAATGACAGCGATCGCGAAGAACTGGTTGTGCACGGCGCTCCAAACCACGTTGGAGGCGGAGACATATTCGGAGCGGGGCGTGCCTGGAAGGCAGCCCAGATAACGGTTGGCGAACCAATTGTCTCCGATATATTGGGCTTTGGCGCCATCGTAGGAGATGGTGCCGAGCAATGTCGTATTGTTATCCTGGGCGTGGAGAGGGGTGGCCGTTCCAGCGATCAGATCCCCGCCAGGCAACGTCAAGGGGGCCGTCCCCCGGTTTTCCAATCGCAACGTGGTTTCCAGCAGGTAATTGGTGCTCAGCGTGTATTCCTTGACCAGTGTAACACCATTGGTGAGCAGTTTTTCCGCGCGTGCACCGTTTGGTATGGATTTTAGGATGAAACCACTGGTTCCCCCCAGGGCATCCCATTCCGGCGTGGCCAGCACGGGGTAGGCCGCTTTGGTGTTCAACGTCGCCACGTTGGTGGCTGAGGCGGTTTTGTTTTTGTTTCGTCCCACCACTTCCGGGTATTTCTTGAGATCAATGTGGCTGATGCCGCCCCCGCGACTGGTCAGTGTGTATCGGACGTTCTCATTTTCAAACACGAGCAACTGCTCCGGCCCAGTCGGGATTGCCGGGGTGGTGGCAGGCACTGAGGGATTTAGAACGGGAGGAGTGTCTTTTTCCGTCCTCTGGTGGGCAGCTTCAGCCAACGCATTCGTGGAAAGCTTATTCGTGGCGGTGGCCACCATGTTGGTGGATTGGGGAATCGGCCTTGGAGGAAAGATTTTGTTCACCAGCATTTGAGCGCCGACGAACAACACAAGACTCAGAAACAGAACGATATATGACTTACGATCCATTGAAAGGTACTTATTTGATGTTGGCAGCGGGAGGCACGGGGTCGTAACCACATCCGCCATGGGGGTGACAGCGACAGAGTCGTTTAACAGTCAGCCACAGGCCACGCCATAAACCATGCACGTGCAGGGCATCTATGGCGTATTCGGAACAAGTGGGCGTATAACGACAATGCCCATACGGCCCAAAAAATGCCGCTTTGGCTGGGGAGAGTATCCAACGGTAACCGTGGACCAGGGAGGTCGCAAGATGTACGGGCCATCGTTTCATGGCTTGCGGGCCAGGCCAGCCTGGCGCAGGAATTTGAGGAAATCCCGTTCCACCCCTGAAAAATCCCGTCCCACGATCGAGGCGCGGGCAATAAGAATGAGGTTCGAGGGCTGGACCATATCCTGTTGATGCAACCGAAAGGCCTCCCGCAAAAGACGACGCGCACGAGAACGCACCACGGAACCGCCTAATTTACGGCTCGTGATGACACCCAAACGCGACGGCTCCTGAGGAGACAATAGCTCCCAATTGGCCACAAAACTGCCCACAGGCATGCGGCGTCCGCTGGCTTTCAAGCGCGCAAAGACCCGTGTATCGGCCAGTCGCTGGCGCGCAGGCAGCTTCATATCAACATGGGAGGGGCCTGACATGGCTGCCTCCCTGCGGGTTATACCGGTGTGAGACGTTTGCGTCCGACCCGGCGGCGGTTGGCCAGAACGGCCCGACCGCTCTTGGTCGAATTGCGGCTCAAAAACCCGTGTTGCCGTTTCCGGCGTATTTTCGACGGTTGGTATTGTCGTTTCATGAATCCTTAAATACTTCCTAATATATACAGTTAACTTCCGCCAGGCTCCAGCGGAAAACTCCGCCCCTAGCCGGAGCGGAGGGGAAGAAACTAGCAGCGAACGCCCAACTGTCAAGCTGTTCACTACATTTTTGGGCTGAAATAATGAGCAGACTTGAGACTTTTAAGCCGCTGGACTAGAATCAGGACCCTATGGGCAAGCTCATCATTGTGGCAGGGGTGCCGGGTGCCGGCAAATCCACCGTGCTTTTGGAGTCTTGGAAGCGGGTGGAGAAGGACTTGAATTACACCATCGTCTCGTTTGGCACGGAGATGCTTGAGTTGTGCAAGGAGGCGGGACTGGTTCAAAACCGGGATGAAATGCGCAACCTGAGCGCTGATCTCCAGGAGGAGATGCAGTGGCGGGTTACCAAACGGATCGCCGAACGCCCGGAAAACATCCTTTTGGACACCCATTGCGTCATTAAAACCGGTTCCGGCAGCTATTTACCGGGTTTGACGCCCCGGATGCTCGAACGGCTTTCGCCCAAGGCCATCATATTGGTGGATGCCCATGAAGTCGAAATCCGGGGGCGGCGCAAACTGGATAAGACGCGCCCCTTGCGCACGTTGGAGGCCTTCGACGACATTGCCGAACACAAGGTAATCAACCGGGCCTATGCGGCAGCCTTTTCAGCCCGCAGCGGGTGTCTGCTGCGCATCATACAGAACAACACGGGCGAATTCGACCTGGCGGTCGAGTCCTTTGTGGCCACCCTGCGGTTTATAGGTGCCGAAAGCCGGCCGGCAGGGGCGTCTCGGGACGAAGCCGGTCATAAGGAATGACCATCCTCTGGATGGCAATGAAGGAAGGGGCCAAAGGGCAACTTTAAAATGGTGTGCGTTTTACGTTTGACCCTGATGCCAGAATGCGGTTAGCCTTCACTCCTCAATTTTGCTCATAATAATTTATGTTTGCAACACTACGGCGACATCAGAAATGGTTTTGGGCCGCGATTATCGCGGTGGTCATTCCCAGTTTCGTCATCTTTTTCACTCCAGACGCGAATATGGGTTTTGGAGGCGGTGGCAATTTCGGAACGATCAGTGGTCGCGCCATTTCGCAGGAGGAATATGCTAATGGGTATCGAGAGGCTGAATTGCGCCATTTGTTCAGCTATGGCGAATGGCCGGGGCGTGATACCTCCCGTCAGGGGGGCTTCGACGTGGATCGCGAAGCGCGCAACCGAGTCCTGATGGTGCGCAAGCTCAAGGAGTACGGTGTGCACGTCAGCGATGATGCGGTGGGCAAATGGATTGCCAATGCCTTCCGGGATCGTCGCCAGAACACCTTCCGCATGGATTCCTATGAGCAGTTTGTCAGGAAGACGCTGGCTGAGCACGGAATACGCGAGCGCGATTTTGAGCGTTTTGTCCGTAACGAGGTTGCCATCCAACAGATGATTGCCGTGTTCGGCTTGCCTGGCCGCCTGGTGACCCCGCGCGAGGCGGAGGCGCAATACCGCCAGGAGAATGAGCAAAATGAAACAGAAGCCGTGGTGTTCTCGATGACCAACTATCTGGCCAACGTCAGCATCACCCCCAGCGCATTGAGCCAGTTTTACAGCAACCGCTTGGTGAATTACCGCATTCCGGAGCGCGTTCAGGTCCGTTACATCCGCTTCAATGTGACCAACTATTTGGCCGAAGCAGCACAGAGGGTTTCAAAAGAAACAAATCTGACCCAGATTCTGAATTCGATCTATCAGCAGCAAGGTCCCAATTATTTCACGGGCGCGGATGGCAAGCCGCTGCCGGAGGCCGAGGCCAAGGAGAAGATCAAGGAGCGCCTGGCTCATGATTTTGCACTCCAGATTGCACGGCGCAATGCCGGTTCATTTGCCGTCACCCTGGACAAGATGGGGCCTCAGAAGCTGGCAAACTTCAACACCTTGGCTGCCAGCAGCAATCTGACTATGACGGTGACCGAGCCTTTCAGCGAATCGGATGGGCCGAGAGGTCTTGCGGTCATGGACAATTTCGCCAGGGTGGCGTTTGCCTTGACGGCTGATGAACCCATGGCCCCGCCGCTCAATGGCGAGGATGGTATTTATGTCATTGGTCTGGAAAAGCGGATTCCCAGCGAACTCCCTGCGTTGGAAGTCATTAAGGATCGTGTGACGGATGAATATCGGCGTTCACAGGCGATGAGCCTGGCTCGTGCTGAGGGTGACAAATTCCATGAGAAGCTCACCAACAGTCTGGCCCAAGGCAAGACCTTCGAGGCGGCCTGCAAGGATGCCAAGGTGACAGCCATCAAGCTGCCGAAGTTTGCGCGCAGCACCCGTTCATTGGATGATCTGGACGAACGGTTGGATCTGTCCCATCTGAAGGAGTTGGCTGCCGAGTTGACGCCGGGCAAGGCCAGTCGTTTGACCTACACGCGAGATGGCGGTTTTGTGTTGTACCTCGCAAATCGGTTGCCTGTGGATGATGCTGTCATGAAAAAGGAACTGCCTGATTTCATGAAAAACATGCGACAATCCCAGATGTACGAATCATTCGCCGCATGGGTGAACCAGCAAATTGCCCTGGCGAAGATAACCGAGCCTGGCGGCAAAAAGACGACCGCCGAGAAATGATTTAGTGTTACATGCCTGGATATTGAACGGCCAGGGAGGGGATCACACCCTGACCTGGCCGGTTTGTTTGATATGAGCGCCATAATTAAGTTATCAGCCCCAGCCGCCCATGGATATTGGGAGATACCGGTATTGTATGAAGACGAGCACTTGATGGCGCTGGACAAGCCGGCCTGTCTTCTGACTTCACCCGACCGGTATGATCCCACCCGGCCAAATCTGATGAAGTTGTTGCATGAGGCTGTTGCGAAAAAAGCGCCCTGGGTGGTGGAACGCGGCCTGACCTACCTGGCCAACGTCCATCGTCTGGATTTCGAGACCACGGGCATTATCCTGCTGGCCAAGAACAAACCGGCCCTGATTGAACTGGCCAACCAGTTCGGCTGTGACAAGCCCCATAAGGTCTATGTTGCCCTTGTGCATGGAACGCCTTTGGAGGACCAATTTGAGGTGGATGTCAGGATTGGTCCACATCCCAACAACCCGGCTTTCATGCGGATTGATCGCAAGCATGGCAAGACATCCTTCACGCGATTTGAGGTGATGGAGCGTTTCCGTGGGTACGCGCTCATCAAGTGTCTGCCCCGGACTGGACGGACACATCAGTTACGCGTTCATTTGCGCAGCGCAGGCTTCCCCATTGTTGCAGATTCCATGTATGGAGGGAAAATGTTGCTCCTGTCCCGGTTGAAAAAGAATTACCGCATGGGCAAGGATGGCGAACGCCCCCTGCTGGACAGAACGGCGCTGCATGCCATGCAGTTGACGGTCACACACCCTGTCACGAAGGCCGTTGTTGAAATCAACGCTCCATGGCCCAAGGATATGGAGGTTGCCGTCAAATATTTGCGCCGTTTTGCGCCCATGACCCTGGGCGTGCTGCCCTCGCCAGACGAAGTTCCACCGACTGCGGAGGAATAGGGTGCTTGATGCGTCGTTTTTGATCGTGCGTTCCTTTCGGAACGCCATTGGAGCCCTTTTGGGGAAGGCTCAGGAGCGATGAGCCAGCATGGTGACAATTCGAATGCCAATCAGGGCCGCAAAGATCAGCAGCAAGGCCCCGGAGATGTGGGACATTTTGAGGAGCGTTTTTGGGGAAAACTTTCCATGGGCGCGTGAGACGAGGTAGCTCAGAATGAAAAACCATACCAAGGCACCCACACCCACTCCGCTGACACAGATGATCTTGCTTAAACGCACCGGTTGGACCCATTCGTGAGCCACAAAAGTGGCTGAGAGCGTGATCCATCCCAGAAGCACATTCGGGTTGCCCAGAACGCGCACGAAGCCAATCATGAAGGCCGTGTGGGGGCGCAAGCGGTGCTCGACACGGTCGGCCGTTTTATTGGTCAGGGGCATGTCATGCATGAGGAGGAATTTCGCCCCCAGGAACGCCATGAGCAGGAAGGTGATCAACTCCATCGTGGCCCGCATCCATTTCGAGTCGAACATTTCCGAGAAACCGGCAAATCCGATGCTGCAGTAAATCACCTCCATTGTGACGGCGCCCAAACTGATGCAGAAGGCCCAAACAAACCCGCGTCGTGTGCCTTCGTTGACAATGGTAATGTTCACGGGCCCTACGGGGATGGATACCAGCAAACCGCTGACGAGCCCGACAAACAGGGTTACCAAGGCATGATGAAGGTCAACCATGCTTCGGGTTGGAGGCGTCTTCTTCGTCCTCCTCTTCGTCGTCCTCAATTTCCTTGCGCATCCGGCGTGAAATATGGGGACGGATAAAACCGTAAACCAAGTAGGCGGTAAAAAGGACCGGCAAGGCGATGGGGAGCACCTTTTTCCACAGTATCAGAAAGAATCCAATGACCAGAACCGCTGCAACCACCCTGGTGAAGGTCTTGCTCGTGCGTAAATCCAGCGTTTTGAAGGAGGGATAACGCACCTGGCTGACCATCATGATCGATACGAAGACCATGATGACTGGCAACATGTACCGCCATGATCCGGTGGCAAAGTTGCGATCATCCCACCAGAGCAGGAACAGGGTGATGGCTGCCACAAGGCCGGCGGCGGCTGGGATTGGGAATCCCTGGAAATCCTTGCCGCTGGTCGGTGGATGGGGCAGGGCAGCGATGCAATTGAATCGCGCCAAGCGCAAAGCCCCGCATATCAAGTAGATGGATGCCAGGAACCATCCGATTTCAGGATGAACCACAAAGACATCCTTGAGCACGATGCGGTGTACCAGAAAGGCGGGTGCAACACCGAAGGAAATGATGTCTGCCAGAGAATCGAATTCCCGTCCAAAGGGGCTTTCAAAACCACCCAACCGGGCCACGCGGCCATCCAGGAGGTCAAAGATACACGCCAGGAAGATAAAAAACAGGGCGTGTCGAATGACCGAACCAAAGGTGGGCGCGTTGAGGTCAGCTTCAACAATCTTGGTTAATGCGAGAAATCCGCAGAAGAGATTTCCCGCCGTGAAGAGATTGGGCAACAAATAGATGCGAATCTCGGACGAATCGTCCCCCCCCGTGTTACCCGTGTTTTTTTCCGCAGCCATATAGAAATCAAGCGCGACGAGCCAGAATGGTTTCCCCGCCAACCACCTTGTCCCCAATGTTCACTGTAACCACCGCGCTCAAAGGAACATACAAATCACAGCGGGACCCAAATTGTATCAGGCTGATGCGTTCCCCGCGTTGCACGGTATCCTCCTGAGTAATCCATGGGACAATACGCCGTGCGATGACGCCAGCGATCAGGCGTACCCCCACGCGTTCGCCTGGATTTTCGGAAGAGGCAATGCCGATGAGATAATTCTCATTTCGGGTGGCCGATTCAGGTTTCAGGGCATTCAGGAATTCACCCGGATGATATTCCAGATGTTCGATGACGCCACTGACGGGTGTTTTTTGCACATGAACATCGAAAACGGAAAGGAATACCGAAATGCGACGGCAGGGACCGCCCATATATTCCGGTTCCTCAATTTCATCAATGATGGTCACCCTGCCGTTGGCAGGCGAGACATAGATGCCTGGATTGGGTGGCACCACGGGTGTGGGATCCCGGAAGAAGTACAGGGTGAAAAGTGAAAACAGGAACCATAGTGCAATCAGGAATGACGTCGTCATGGCAATCAACGACCCGAGCACCATGGCAAAAAGACCGCCTCCCAGCACTGCCAGAAGGAGAATCAATGTCCACATGATCATGCGTCGGCCTGCGGCAGACGCTTTGCCTGTATGTTTCACGTCATTACCTTACGCTGCCTGTCACGAATGAAAAGTCCAAAACAAAGCCTGCCCGGATGGATTCGCCGCTTGGCAAAACCGCCTTTCTGGAGCAACCTTGGCCCGATGAAACGGTTGGCACACATCCTGAGCGTGATTCTGGCCATGACCGCCTTGTCCGGTTGGGCTGCCGAAGGGGAGAATCAAAACCTTACCAACAGCGTTCTCCAGGATATATTGAAGGTGTTGCCACGGAGTGAACCTTGGGAAAAGTGGCTCAAGGAGAAGGGGGAACAACCCCCTGATTTTATACACCTCCCCAGGCATGCTGAACTGCCCGATCCCTTGCGATTTCAAGATGGTCGCGAAGTCCGTTCCGTTGGCCAATGGCAGCAAAGGCGCAAGGAATTACTCGAACTCTTTCAGTATTATGCTGTTGGGCGAGTTCCGCCGCCGCCGGGAAATGTGCGTGCCGGTCGTGTTCAATCCCGGATGGAAGGGAATCTGCGCATCCAGGGCATTACGTTGGAGTTTGGTCCCGAGCACAAGGCCAAACTCAACATGGAAATGATTGTTCCTCCGGGCCAGGGTCCATTTCCGGTGTTTATGACGCAGGACAACCATCGGGGGTGGGCATTGGTGGCGGTCAGCAGGGGGTATATTGGATGTGTCTATGCGGGAGCGGATTCTTTTGATGACACGGGGGCATTTACTGAAATATGGAAGGATTACGACTGGTCCAAACTGACCCGTCGGGCCTGGGCGGCCAGCCGGTGCCTGGATTACCTGCTACAACTGCCCCTTGTCGATCGATCACGGGTGGCCCTGGCTGGGCATTCGCGCAACGGCAAGACGTCCTTGATCGCGGCCGCCCTGGATGATCGTTTTACTGCCGTTATCTCAAGCAGTTCCGGAGCAGGCGGGGCATGTCCCTATCGTTGTTTTTCCGAAACGCAGTTTGGAGAAGGGATCGAGTTGATCACGCGAACCTTCCCTGATTGGTTTCATCCGCGGCTGCGTTTCTTTGCTGGGCGTGAAAGCCAATTACCCATTGATCAGCATGAACTTGTCGCGTGTATTGCCCCGCGTGCCTGCCTGATTTCGACCGCGCTCAATGACAACGTGGAAAGTGTGTGGGCGGTGGAACAAACCTACTATGCTGCACAAAGGGTTTATTCCTTCTTAGGGGCTGCGCCCGCGATCAACCTTCGGTATCGCCAGGGAGGGCATCCCACAAAGGCTGAAGATGCCGAGGCGTTCATGGACTGGCTCGACACGCGATTGGGGCGGCGGGCATTCCCTGTGGGGAACGCTCCCATTGTACCCACCTATGGCGATTGGCAGCGCATTAATAATGAAAAAATAGTACCCTCCCAATTTCCCGTGGCATCAATGGCTGGCCTTCTGACGACTGCCAGCGGCAATGTCCTCAGCACGGATGAGCAATGGAAGGAGAAACAAAATGACATTCGCCAGCGGATCCAGTGGGTGCTGGGTGACCCCCCTGTGGCCGCGCTCAATCATGGAATGGAATATGGTGCTGAACCCGGGCCTGTGGCGAACCTGATGGGACGTTCAGGTTCTGCAAGCGGCGTGGAAAAGATGTCGCTGAATTTTGCAAATTTCACATCATGTGATCTTTACTATCCCACTGGCGCCACCAATAGTGGCCGATACCCCGCGATCATCTGGCTTCACCC
>CAZIDG010000090.1:9681-17461 GCA_964538065.1 uncultured Verrucomicrobiota bacterium | reverse complement strand
CATAGGCGGCAGAGCGCTCGGTACGCCGTTTCTCCACAGTGCTCGTGGCGCAACCCGCCCACAGGGCTGCGCAAACCAAAATCCCGATCCAACCGATCAGTTTCATCGATTCCACCATAACGCTGCTCCTGGCGTTCGCAAAGAGGAATCGGGATGTGCATTTTTGCCATCTCCAGCCCATGCCGTTCCAGATACCTTGGATTCAGATCGCCGAAGCACCCCCAATGCATTCTGCGCCATCACTTTCGCAGAGGATTTGTTTGCGCCTGCCGCGCCAGGTTTTATGCTGGGGCGGTCGTGAATCGACCCGGTGATGTCGCACCGGTCCCGGCCCTGGCCGGGTGGTTCCCTGGAAGCAGACCATGAAATTTCTAGACGAATACCGCGATCCGGAGGCGGCCCGGCAGTTCAGCCAGGCCATTGCCAAACTGGTCACCCGGCCCTGGGTGATCATGGAAATCTGCGGCGGCCAGACCCATTCCATTGTGCGGCATGGGCTGGACGAATTGCTGCCCAAACAGGTGGAACTGGTGCATGGACCCGGCTGCCCGGTGTGCGTCACGCCCATTGAATTGATCGACAAGGCTGTGCTCCTGGCCCAGCGGCCCGAGGTCACGCTCTGTTCCTTTGGCGACATGCTCCGCGTGCCGGGTTCAAAGATCGATTTGCTCAGTGTCAAGGCCTCGGGCGGGGATGTGCGGATCGTCTATTCCCCCCTCGATGCCGTGAAGCTGGCCCAGGAGCATCCGGACCGCCAGGTGGTCTTTTTTGCCGTGGGGTTCGAAACCACCGCCCCCGCCAACGCCATGAGCGTGTTGCGCGCCCGCCAGTTGGGTCTGACCAATTACTCCATGCTCGTGTCCCACGTGCTGGTGCCGCCCGCCATGGAGGTCATCCTCGGCTCGCCCACCAACCGCATCCAGGGTTTTCTGGCTGCCGGGCATGTCTGCGCCGTCATGGGCTGGGCGGATTACGAACCGATTGCCCGCAAATACCACGCACCCATTGTGGTGACCGGGTTTGAGCCGCTGGACATCCTGCAGGGCATTTACCTGTGCCTCAAGCAGTTGGAAGAAGGGCGTGCCGAGGTGGAAAACCAGTACAGCCGCCTGGTCCGGCGCGAAGGCAACACGCCCGCCCTCTCTGTGGTCCACCAGGTCTTTACCGTGGTGGATCGCAAATGGCGCGGCATCGGCGAGATCCCCCACAGCGGCTGGGCCTTGCGCCCCGAATTTGAAGCCTTCGACGCCGAAAAGAAGTTCAACCTTGCCCACCTGGACGTGGCGGAATCGCCCGAGTGCAAAGCAGGGCTGGTGCTGCAGGGGCTCATCAAGCCGCACCAATGCCCGGCCTTTGGCGTCAAATGCACGCCGGAGCGCCCGCTCGGGGCGCCCATGGTCTCCTCCGAAGGCGCCTGCGCAGCCTATTACCGCTATCGCCAGTTCAAGCGGGATTAGGAATCGCCGATTTCTCCTCCAAACCAATTTTGTTCAATGGCCCCAGTGGTGGTATAGTGAAAAAACCACACTGTTCTATGAACACATTGAACGTTTCCTCGTGGAAGCAGATACGCCGCATCCTCACGCTCCTGGCCGCCATCCCGATGTGCGCTTCTGCTGAAACCTTCATCCTCGACACCAATCTGAGCGAGATCACGATTTCGGGCACGGTTTTGGGTGGTGCGATTCTGGAGCAGAGCCCGGGGAGTCTTTCGACCCACTTCTCCGGCACCCTCCAAGTCGCCACCGATGGCACCACGATCCAGTTCATGGGCCAGAGCGCTGTGTCGGCCTTGAATAGTGGGGATTGGCAGCCCAAGGCGGATGGGAGCGATGGAAGCGAAGCCGCCAATTACGGTGGGAAGGCCACCGTCAGCCTGGGCAGTGCCAAGGCTGCGTTCCGCAACATCCTGCTCGATGTCACCAGCCCGTCGACGCCCCTGAGCAATGGCCAGTTCGATTCCAGATCGCTTACCTTCCTTTTCCCCAACAATTCCTCCGGCACACTCGCTTACCGGGCCTCCACGTTCATCGGCACGCTCAGCGGCAGCGAGCCCCTGGAAGGCTATGCCACCAACCGGGTGACCTCGATGGCGAGCCTCTCAACCGCCGGGAGCCAGCAGGTGTTGACCCTCCCGGTGGATGCTCAATTCGGGTTTAAACTACTCAGCGACAACGACACGATCGTGAATCTCAAGGGCCAGATCGTCGCCACGCGCACCCCGGAGGCGCCCCTGGAAATACGCTCCGTGGACGTTCATGCGCAGGTGATCACGCTGGACTGGACTGCCGAACCCAATGGACAATATCAGATCCGATCCTCAACCAATCTAACGAACTGGAAGACCCTGCCCGGGAGCGTGACCTCCACCAACACCAACTACCACTGGGAGGGCTCCGCAACCCTGCCCACAGAGTTCTTCCTTATCAGCAAGTAGGCAGCGGCAGTTCCGTGGGCAGAATTCTTAGCCTGCTTGATACTTAGCCTGACCAATACTCCGAAGATTCTGTATATTATCCTGTTCAGCAACGGGTGGTGAACCTTTGCAATGGTATGGTTCCAGTTTATGGACGTTCATATTTTCATAGACTATACCGATATAGATATGGTCAATTGATGGTTGCACGGTGGTTATGCGGGTGTAATATGCCTTTGGTCGCATGAGTATGACTGACAAAATGGAAAAAGAAATCGTCATCCAGCTTCCACCGAATGGATTCGGGAAGACGATGTTTTTCAATCGTCTTCAGATTGTTCGGGAACCAAATTTTTGCATTGCAAATTTTGGTCTCGTAACATCATCCGGCCCCATTGATTCGTTTTCATGTTGCATTCACCGTTTGGTATTGGAGCAAAATAAAGCCATCTTGCTTCCTTATTTTGATAAGCTTAGTGAGGCATCGGAAATTCCTTTGCAGTGGAGTCCTATTGGTTTACCCCAACATGTTGGGGTAGTAGATGTTGTGACCATGTCCTTTAGAGGGGTTTTAGCTGAAACCTGCTTGTATTCGTTCTCCATGTGTGCCACCACTCGCCCCTCAGGTAATACAGATGTTAATAGTGGCTCTATTCTAGCCCAACCATTAGGTTTATTGCGTTGCTCCACCGGACTTCAAAAAACCCTCATAACGGAACTGTATCGTGAATAAAGCAACCATCAGTTATCTGGCAAAAGGTGCTTTAGCTGCTTTGCCAGCCGTGCTTCCGACACACATGCATTCTGGATCTCTGCCTCATCCTGTGGTGGCGCAAGAGTCTGTCGCGGGCAAAGTAGTTTCTGTTCCTGATCAAAAATCTGTCGAATCACAAGTTATTCGATACAAAACGCTACCATTGCCAGCAAGTTGGAAGGAATATGAACGTGAATTTCATAAACTTGCCGTTGGCAAAGCTGAACGCACGCTGACTCCTAAACAAAGTGATCGGTTTGATCTTTTGCAGTACTGGCGCATACAGTTGCATCCAAGAAAGCCTGATGAAGTTTTGGCCCAGCTAAAGCGTGATCAATTACTCGAAAAAATAAATTCTGTTTTGAGGGAATATGTCAAATTCCAGCGGTCCGCGTGTTAAACGTGGTTCAGGTCCTGAAAAACCACTTCGTCAATCAACCTACAGGGATGCTCTTCCATATTTGAAGCGAGATTTTATGGATCGTTGTGCGTATTCCATGCAGCACACGAAGCATTGTCTTGAACTCGAAGTCGATCATTTTGATCCGCGTAGAAAAAAAGATAAGTATCAACATTATGAAAATTTATTGCCAGCATCACGTCATTGTAACTCGGTAAAAAGTGACAACTGGCCGTCAATATCCGAAACAAAACGTGGAATTCGATTCTTAAATCCCTGTGAGGAGATGGACTATGGTGAACAAATCTTTGAAAATCCTGATACTCACGAGCTATATGGAATCACCCCGGCAGCTAGATATCATATCATCATGTGCGGTTTAAACGCTCCATTTTTAGTGAACGAAAGGGAACAGCGCTGCAAATACCGCCGAGATCTATATGAACTGCCGGTTCAGGTTGACCCTGCGCACATCGATAAACTCCATGCCATTCTGGAAAACTACAAAGAGATGGTCGACAAAATGATTCCACCCATTCCAGCAGGCCCACTCCCGCCTTACTCACCTTGAATCAGGACACCTTCGGTTATTATCAATAACAATCCGAATCTCTAATATTCCAATCGCGTTTGCACTATTGTCAGGCGTCTCTCAAAAGAGTACCATGCGCGATAGATGAGCGAAAAAGTAGCGATGTTCCCTGATGCTGGACCGGCGTGTCCGGTCCCCATTTCCGATTATCCCCAGATCCTCATGGCGCATGGAGGCGGGGGGAAATTGACGCATCAGCTGATCGAGACGCTGTTTTTGCCCCTGTTCTCGAACCCCGCCCTGGAGGCGCGGCATGATGGCGCGGTGGTGGAGGCCGGGAGCGCCCGGCTGGCCTTTTCGACCGATTCCTACGTGGTACGGCCGTTGTTTTTCCCCGGCGGCAATATCGGTGAACTGGCCGTCTATGGCACGGTGAACGACCTGGCCATGTGCGGCGCCAAACCGCAATACCTCAGCGCGGGCTTCATCCTCGAGGAAGGCCTGCCCATGGAGACGCTCCGGCGCATCGTACAGTCCATGAAGGCGGCAGCGGATCGGGCGGGGGTCCACCTGGTGACCGGCGACACCAAGGTGGTGGACAAGGGCAAGGGGGATGGGATTTACATCAACACGGCAGGCATCGGCCTGGTGGAGCCGGGCCGGTCCGTGGGCCCGCATCGCATTGCCCCGGGGGATGTTGTGATTTTGAGCGGTGACGTGGGCCGCCACGGGGTGGCCATCATGGCGGCGCGGGAGGGCATTGCGTTTGAAACAACCATCCAGAGCGATTGCGCCCCGCTCAACGGGATGGTGGAGGCCCTGTATGCAGCGGGCGTCGATGTGCATTGCCTGCGGGATCTGACGAGGGGTGGTCTGGCCACCACAATGGTGGAGCTGGCGGAGACCTCGGGGCTGCGGATTGAGCTTGAAGCGCGGGCGATTCCGGTGCAGGAAGAAGTGAGGGGTGCCTGCGAAATCCTCGGTTTGGATCCACTCTATGTTGCCAACGAGGGTCGTTTTACAGTATGTGTATCCCCAGGGGATGCGATGAACGCGGTCGCCGCTTTGCGACGCAGCCCCGAGGGAGTGGAAGCGGCGGTCATCGGGCGCGTTGTGGACAAACGCGATGGGAAGGTGGCCTTGTTGAGTCCCATCGGCACCACGCGAGTGGTGGACCGGCTCAGCGGCGAGCAACTGCCGCGCATATGCTGATCGCATGAAGAAAACTGCTACAAAAAGCCGCGGCAAAGCGAAGCTTCAGCCGGTGGCCATTCATACGCCGGACGGGCGTTTCATTGCCTGGTACTCCAATACCGGGCTGGCCCGGTTGATTTTCCCTGGACAGGGCGCACTCTCGGCCCGACCTCCCAAGGACAACACCGTTCCAGGGGAATGGGTTGGACGCACCAAGGAGGCCGTTCGCACGGCCTTGTTGGGGGAAACGCCACGAACCCTCCCTCCGCTCGATCTTTCCACCGTGGGTACGGATTTTCAAAAGCGCGTCTGGCAGGCCCTGCGCAGCCTGCGTTGCGGCCAGACCACGACCTATGGTGAAGTGGCAGCCGCCTTGGGCAGCCCGCAAGCCACTCGTGCCGTGGGTATTGCCTGTGGAGCCAATCCCATCCCCCTGCTCATCCCCTGCCACCGTGTCGTCACCTCGGACACCGGCCTGGGCGGGTACAGCATGGGTCCTGCCTGGAAGAAGAAGCTTCTGGAACGCGAGCGGGCCGCCTGCAAACCCAAGCCCAAGATGAAGCCACGGCGCCGCTAAAGGGCCGCCATGCCAGCCCGCGGGTCTCAATGGCCCGCCATTTCATTTTAAGTCGTTGATGTCACCGCGCTTGCGCGCCGGATTCCCGTCGCGCAAGACCGGGGTTAAACGTCGATGATGGGCCCTTTGGGCGTATCCTTCCATTGGGGAGGATCACGCCGGGGTGGCGGCGGGGGATTCTTGGGTGTGCGACTGAACAGGAACCGGTTGCTCAGGAAAGAGACCAGGCTGATGACCAGCGATCCCCAGAAGGCGGCCCCAAAGGTTTGAACGTGGAACCAGGGAAGAAGCGCCCCCACCCAGTAAAGTAGTAAGGCGTTGATAATGAGCAGGAAAAGCCCCAAGGTAAATAGAACCAGGGGCAAGGCGAATACTATCAACACCGGCCGCACCAAGGCATTGAGCACCCCCAGCACCAGGGATGCCATCAACAAACCACCAAACCCATCGTATTCGATGCCGGGAACCCAGTGGGCCGCGGCCAGCACCCCGAGGGTATTGATCAACCAACGCTGCCAGAAGGACTCACGCACAAAAAAAATGGTCGGAGCGACAGGATTTGAACCTGCGACGTCTTGGTCCCAAACCAAGTGCTCTAGCCAGGCTGAGCTACGCTCCGACTCAATCGCGATATTGTGTCTTTTTCCGGCGTTTTGGCAAGAACAGGTTGATAAAAAGGATGACCAGCCGGAAAATGCGGCCCGGCGGGGGGGGTGAATCCAGGGCTTGCCATGCCACCGGCTTTGGTTTATTCAATAGCCCACGCGCAACGAGTTGCGACATGCGTTGCGACTTCTGATTGAAACGACAGGACTTGAGAGGCAGTCGGGCGGCGAGCCCATGGAACGGACCATCCCAACCGGTGGTGGACATTTCCTTTGCTGACTTTGCATCACCAGTGCTTCCTCGCGCAGGGGCCATTCTGGCCGCGACCCTGGCAGGCATCTCGTCAGCCTCAGCGGCAACGACGGAGAAATCCATGCTGGCTGCGATTCCCAATGAATGGCTTCTGGGCCTTGTGATTATTGGTGCGGTGTGGAGCGCGGGCCTGTATGCCTGCACACTCAGGCTCAGGAAGCATAAAAACGAAATCCAGCAAACGATCGACGAGCGCACCCGCCAATTGCAGGAGGCCAATCACAAACTCGAGGAGGAGGTCCAGGTCCGGCGTGAGGTGGAGCAGGCCCTCAAGCAGGCCCATGACGCCCTGGAGACCCGTGTCATGCAGCGCACGGCTGAGCTGGCGGGCGCCAACCAGAAACTGCGCGACGAAATCGAAGAGCGCCTTCAGGCTGAATCCCGCATCCGGGAGCAGGCCGCCCTGCTCGATCTGTCCCCCGACGCCATTTATGTGCGCGACCTCGATGGCCGCATCCGCTACTGGAACAAGGGAGCCGAACAGTTGTTTGGATGGACCCCCCAGGAAGCCGGGGGCATAGGTTTTGAGAAGCTTTATCACCAGGATGACATTCCCCGAATAACCGCCATCCAGGCTGAATTGGTGAAATCGGGCGAATGGTGCGGGGAACTGCGTCAGACCAGCAAGGATGGCCGTGTCATTCCCGTGTTGAGCCGCTGGAAACTCATTCGGGACCCCCATGAGGCCCCGCAATCCATCCTCATCATCAACACCAATCTCACCGAGCGTAAGAAGATTGAGGAGCAGATCCAGCGCACCCGGCGCCTGGAAAGCATCAGCACGCTCACCGGCGGCATCGCCCATGATTTGAACAATGCCCTGGCGCCGATCCTCATCGGCGTGGACCTGCTGCGCCACCATATAACCGATCCCTCGGTGGGCCACATCCTGTCCCAGATGGAATCGAGCGTGAAGCGGGGGGCGGAGGTCGTCCGGCAGATGCTCACGTTCAGCCGGTCGGCGGAAAGGGATTTCGGGCCATTACCCA
>CAZIDG010000090.1:0-9581 GCA_964538065.1 uncultured Verrucomicrobiota bacterium | reverse complement strand
CGGCAGATGCTCACGTTCAGCCGGTCGGCGGAAAGGGATTTCGGGCCATTACCCACCCGGCATGTGGTGGAAAATGTGGCCATCCTGGCCCGGGAGACCTTCCCGCACAATATCACGATCACCAGCGCCGTCAGCGCCGATCTGTGGCCGGTCAATGGCAATGCCAGCCAGTTGCAGCAGGCGCTCACCAGCCTGTGTGACAATGCGCGGGAGGCGATGCCCCAGGGGGGCACCCTGGTCCTGAGGGCCTCAAACCTGATGGTTGACCAGGCGTATGTCCGGCAGGTGCCCGACGCGAAGATCGGACCGCACGTGCTGATCGAGGTGGCCGATTCGGGCCGGGGCATCGAGCCGGAGATCATGGACAAGATTTTCGATCCGTTTTTCACCACCAAGGGGATCGGCCAGGGGAGCGGATTGGGGTTAAGCAGCGCCCTGGGCCTGGTCAAGAACCATGGCGGCTGGATCCAGGTGGAAAGCCGTCCCGGCGAAGGCGCTCAATTCCGGGTCCATCTGCCGGCCATGCCGGAGACTGCCCCGCACGAACAAGCTGCCCCAGCCGAGGCCGCCCCGCCCATCCTGCCGAGGGGCGATGGGGAGACGGTGTTGGTCGTCGAGGATGATCCACTGGTGCGGGATGTGACACGGGAGACGCTTGATGAATTTGGGTACAAGACCCTGATCGCTGGCGATGGCAGTGAAGCGCTGGCCCTCTATACCCAGAACCAGGAGACGATCAAGGCGGTGATCACCGACCTGGCCATGCCGATGATGGACGGTCCGGCCACCATCAAGGCCTTGCGGCGTTTGAATCCCGAATTGAGGATCATCACCATGAGTGGTGCGGCCTCCAAGACCAAGGCGGCCGAAGCCGCCAACCTGGGGATCGATGTCACGCTGCGCAAACCCTTTGCAGCAGGCCTGTTACTCGAAGCCCTTCATCAGGCTCTGCATGGCCCCGACCGCGGAGGCACGGTTTTGCCTCCCTGTAATTAGCCCGGGGAATGAATGGTGCGCTACCTCGGGGTGGCCCCAACGGCCAGTTTTGGGTTGCGGCAGTCATCATATATGAGCACATTAAATCAATTTAACATGAAGGTTTTGCTATTTGGATTGGGGCGCTGGGGGGTCAACCACCTGCGCGTATTGCATAGCTTGCCGATCGATCTCCATGTGGTCGATGTCCAGGCCAAGCAATTGGATGCCGCCCGCAAGCTGGGTATTGCGGAGGATCATCTTTCCACGAATTTCAAGGACTTCGCGGGCAAGGTGGACGCCGCCGTGGTGGTCACCCCGGCCCAGACGCATTTCCCGCTCGTGAAGGAACTGCTTGAAATGGACAAGGATGTATTCGTGGAGAAGCCCATTACGCTGACCTCGCCGGAGGCGCGGCAACTGGCTGAACTGGCCTCCGCCCGGAAACGCATCCTCCAGGTGGGCCACATATTCCGATTCGACCCCGCCTCCCAGTGGCTGCGCAACGAGATCCAGCAGGGTAAATTCGGCAAGGTGCGCATGCTCCGCGGCAATTTCAGCGGGTTCAAGCGCCCCCGCAACGACAGCGGCGTGTCCTTCGCCGATGCCATCCATTTCATTGATTTGTTCAATTACTTCATGGGCAACACCCCGGCCCGGGTCAGCGCGGTGATGAAGGACTTCCTGGGACGCGGGATGGAGGACGCCTCGCTCATCTCCCTGGAATATGAGACGCCGTTTGGGTCGGCCTGGGGCATTGTGGAGACCAACTACTTCCTGCCCGGCAAGTTCCGCGACGTGGTGGTGGTGGGCTCCGCCATGAGCGCCACGTGCGACTTCAACGTGGCCCAGTACAAGATCAAGACCTTTCAGAACCAGCACGTGGCCAAGGGCGCCGATTTCCAGGGCGTCGAAGGCGCCGTGCAGCAGATCGAATGTCCGCCTGAAGAGCCGCTGCTGGCCGAATTGCGCGCATTTCTCGAGTCCACCCAGACCCGCCAGGCGCCGCGCGCGGATGGCTGGGCCGGGTACGACTCGGTGCGTGTGCTCGAGGCCGCCATGGCGTCGGTGAAAAAAGGCAGCGTGGTCCCTGTATTGAAATAACCAATGCCCCCCGCAGGGGGGCGAATCAACTCCATATACTTTTATGTCAGCGATGAATAAAATCCCTCTCTCAAAGTGTTTCCTAAACCAGGAAATCAAGGACGCCGCCCTCAAGGCGATCGAGTCCGGCCAGTACATCCTGGGCGGTGAATGCAAGGCGTTCGAGGCCGAGCTGGCCGCCCACATGGGCAAGAAGTCCGCCGTGCTGGTGAGCTCCTGGACCATGGGCGTGTTCATCCTCCACGAGGCCATGGGCCTCAAGCCTGGCGATGAGGTGCTGGTGCCTTCGCACACGGCCTTCCCCACCATGGAACCGCTCATCCATCGTGGCGCCAAGCCGGTCTTCATCGACATCGACGACAGCTTTTGCATGGATCCCGCGCTGCTCGAGGCGGCCATCACGCCCCGCACCGTGGGCATCATCCCCGTGCACCTCTATGGTCATCCGGCCAACCTGGACGCGGTGTTCGCGGTCGCCAAAAAGCACAACCTGTGGGTGATTGAAGATTGCGCGCAGGCCCAGGGCGCCCAGTACAAGGGCAAGACCGTGGGCGGCATCGCCCCCGTGAGCGCCTTCTCGTTCTATCCGTCCAAGAACCTCACCGTTCTGGGCGATGGCGGCGTGATCGGTCTCGACGATCCCGCGCTGGTGGACAGGATGAAGATGCTGCGCAACCACGGCCGCAAGGACAAGTACCTGCATGAAATTCCCGGATTCAACATCCGTTTCAACGAGATCAATGCCGCCATGGGCCGGATTGCCCTGAGGAACCTGGACCGCCTGAACAACCACCGCCGCGAGGTGGCCGCCCGGTACACCACCCGGCTCAAGGGCATCGTTCAGCCGCCCGTCGAGAAACCGTACGCCAAGGCCGTCTATCACATGTACGTGGTGCGCGCCGACAAGCGGGACGCCCTCGCCAAATCTTTGAAGGAGCAGAACATCGAGACCGGGATCCATTACCCGGTGCCCAATCACCAGCAGCCCGCGGTGACGAACAAGTTCGGCATCCAGCCCACCCTGCCCCGCACCGAACAGGCCGTGAAGGAAATCCTTTCGCTGCCCATCCATGGTGAAATGCCCATGGACGACGTGGACCGCGTGTGCGATGCGATTGCGGCGTTTTACGGCAAGGCATGAGCACCGGCGAACCGCTCCTGAGCCTGGTCATTCCTTGTTATAACGAGGAAGGGAACCTGCGGGCCTTGTTGAAGGCAATTCACGAGGCCGCCGATCCCTTGAACCTCGATTACGAGGTTGTGATCACCGATGATTGCAGCAAGGATTCCTCCTGGAGCATCCTCAAGGAACTGGCTGCGCAGGATCCCCGGCTCAAGATCCAGCGCCTGGCCAGGAACTCCGGCGAGTCCGCCGCCAGTTGGACCGGGCTTAAGGCCGCCCGGGGCCGTTACCTGGTGACCCTTGACGCCGATCTTCAAAACGATCCGCGCGACCTGCCCAAGTTCGTCGAGGCGCTTCAGCACCACGACTGCGTATGCGGCACCCGCGTGGCCTCGCGCGGCGAGGGGGACAACATCATCCGCATCATCTCCTCGCGAATCGCCAACTGGGTGCGCAACGGCCTCTCCGGCGAGCAAATCAGCGACGCCGGGTGCACCTACCGCGCCTTCAAGCGCGAGTGCATCGAGAACGTCAAATTCTTCAAGGGCATGCACCGGTTCCTGCCCACGCTCTTCAAGATCGAGGGCTTCACCGTGTGCGAAATCCCGGTGTCGAACAATCCGCGTTTCGCGGGCCAGAGCAACTACGGCGTCTGGAACCGCCTGTTCGCCTCGTTCTACGACCTCCTGGCCGTGCGCTGGATGAAAAAGCGCATGTTCCCGCTCAAGGTCGCCGAGAAGATCAACATGTGATTCACAAAGCCCGCCCCGCAAAGGCGGGCTTTTTCATCTCTTGCACCCACCCCCAGCCAGGGTCCCAGCATGACCCAGCCCCCCCCGAGCAGATAGGAATTACTGGAAGGGGGAGTCATGAATATCCCTCGCTTTTAAGGGTGGAAGCCATTATACTCATGCACACGTATGAGCACCCCCGGCAACCGATCGCGGCGATGGCTTCGCAGGCTGGTCCTGGCCTCGGGCATTCTTGTTGTGATCCTCCTTATTGTGATAGGGGGGCGATGTCTATGGGCCTTTCGCGACCGGACCCCCGGCGCGGATTTCACCCTGAGCCTGGCGGGCGATCCCGCCCGCAGCACGCCCGGGCCGCTGTCAGCGGGTTTTGGCCGCGAGAAGATCAATCCCGATCTGTCCAACCCCGCCCGTCCGGTGTGGATCGCCGGGTTTGACCAGCATCGGGCGGCCACGGGCCTGCATGACGATCTGTGGGCGGTGGCGTGCGTGGTTGATGACGGCCATACACGCGTGGGCCTGGTGGCGCTGGATGCGATTGGCTTCTTTCATGACCAGGTGCTCGCCGTGCGCCGGCAACTGCCCCGGGAATGGAAGATTGATTACGCCATCGTCTGTTCCACGCACAACCATTCGACGCCCGATCTCATGGGCCTGTGGGGCCCGGATTACCTGCACACGGGCGTGAATGCCGCCTATCGCGACCAGGTCATTGCCGGGGCGGTGAAGGCGCTGGGGGCGGCGGTCGCCGCGTTGCGGCCCACGAGCATGCGGGGCCTGGAGGTGACCATGCCGGTGGAGGGGCTGGTGGCGGACACGCGGCGCCCGCATGTGATCGATCCCGGCGCGCGTGTGATCCAGTTCCAGGACGCCGTCTCCGGCGCCACCCTTGGATCCATCGTCAACTGGTCGAATCACCCCGAGACGCCCTGGTCGCGGAACACGGAGCTGACGTCCGACTACTGCGGGGTGTTGCGCGATGCCCTCGAACACGGCGTGCGCCAGGACGGCGCCACGCTGGCGGAGGGCCTGGGCGGCATCCACCTCTTTGTCAACGGATCGGTCGGGGGCCTCATCAGCACCACGCCGGGCGTGACAGTGCACGATCCGTTTCTCAACAAGGATTTCAAGGAACCCTCGCATGACAAATCGCGCGCGGTGGGCCATGTGCTGGTGGAGCGTCTCCTGCCCGCCATGCGGGCGGCCGAACCGGCCTTTCAAGAGCGGGTGCTCCTGCGCGCCCAGGCCCGGACCCTTCGCCTGCCCCTGGAAAACACCGCGTTCCTGGCCGCATCCGTGATCGGCCTCATGGACCGGGGACACGCGAGCTGGAAACAACTGCGCACCGAGGTGGCTGTTGTGCAACTGGGCGACGTCTCGATGGCCTGTGTCCCGGGCGAGCTTTATCCCGAGATCGCTGTTGGCGGCATCGAACGCGCGCCTGGCGGGGATTTTGACATGGAGCCCGTGGAAGTCCCGCCCCTGCGCACCCTGATGCCGGGCCGGGTGAAGATGATCTTGGGCCTGGCCAATGACGAGATCGGCTACATCATTCCCAAGTCCGAATGGGACCGCAAACCTCCCTACCTGTATGGATCAGAACGCGGGGTGTATGGCGAGATCAACAGCGTGGGTCCCGAAACCGCCACGCTGCTCCACCAAACCCTGCGCACCCTATGCGGGCAGCTGGGCAATTAACGGCCTTCTGTGGGGTCGATGGCACATAAGGCAAAGTGCCTTGTGCAACAGCAGATTCAACAGTCTCACACACGGCTTATTCAAGCCGGGCACGGATGTTGTTCATTCTGTTTTTTGCTTCGGAATTACCCGACTCCTCAATCTTCCTGGAAGCCTGGTCCATCACGGCCTTGTCCTTGCACTCCACGGCTTTCTCGGCTAACGCAAGCCAGGCAGTGGTCTGAAGATCCGCAATATCAGGCCTGCCCTGAGCATCTGCAGTGTAGTGAAATGTAAATGTGCTGATCCCTCCGGTTTTGTGACATGGTTCAACACGCAATTCAGTCACACCTGGGTGCAGATCACCTATTTCCACGCGAAAACGCCCACTGGCATCGACCGGTCCCGTCCACCCCACGGCATCGTAGTCATCCGCAACATCTGCCGGGTCATTGGAGATGGCCACTCCCTCTGCGGGTGGAACGGCTTCCACGCGGCCGCACAAAACCAGTTTGCCCTCTTGATATTGGGCGCTGAAATCAGTCAGGTGGCATTGGGGTGCGTGTCCCTGGCCTGGAAGCGGACCGGCAAATCGGAGATGTCGGGCCAATTTCATGGCGCTGACAGGATGAAGGTAGGTACCGGAACCCTCGCCACGCAGTTCCGAACCATAGGTGTGGTTGCCATCGCCCATCAACGCATGGCGCGGTGCGCTCTTGGGACCGGCAACATGAGGCAGGCCGAAACCATGTCCCAGTTCGTGGGCAACGCCACCAATGTAGTGCGAATTGAATTCGCCCAGGGAACATGGTTGCATGTAATACCCGCCGGATGCTTTGGAACCCAGTTGGCGCGGATCAAGCCGCTCATCATCGTAAACCCAGGCGGTGCCCATCCGGTCATTCCCTGCCCCCACGTAAGGGCCGACCTCCGTGGCCTTGCCATCCTTCCAACACAGGAGCACCTGAAAGATGACGACGGTTTCCTGGTCCATATCAACCCCTTGCTGGCGCCAGGCTTCCTTGACTTCATTGCGGACCGCATCCCACGATTCACGTCCATAGTGCTCCGTCGTCTCGCGGCCCTTGACGGTGAGGATTTTGAGGCGGTTCTGCTCATCCCGTTCCAGCGCGAAGGTCATCGGTCCATAACCGGCTGCAGCCATGCCTTCACGATAAAACCTCTGCACCTCGGTCATGACTCGATCAATGCGATCAACATGGCCGTCCAAGGGCTGGCGATCCCTGGGGATGAAATATGCAAGGCGCACAGGCGGCGGGGCGGCCTGGCTCACCAAGGTATGCATCAAAACCATGCAAAGCAGCCATGTGAACAAACGTGCCATGTCACAAATTGTGGTGCGCATTCCGACAAAAGCAAACCCATTGTGGCGCCACGGTCCCTATCCGGCCGGAAGCGCACGGCATGGAAGGCCAGCCAGGAGGCTTTTGCGCCTCAAATCATCCGATGCATCGAGACAACAATTCACCCTTTGACGACGTCCCTTTTCACAGACCATCGCCGCCTTCCAAACTCGAACGGAATCTCTGAGGCTCTTTACTTGTAGAGCAGGAATGGCTCGCGCCGTTTGCGGAAGTCGTCCAGGCCCGCCTCCCAGGTCTTGCGGATGTCGGTAATGGATTTGCCCGCCTTCAGGGCGGCGATGGTGTTGGTGTCGCCCAGGAGGTTGTTGAATTTGTCGATGTTGAACTTGTCGGGATGGAGCCGGTGGAGCGTTGCTGCGATGAGCAGGCCGGCGTCCATCACGACACCCTGGTCGCGGCTCGAGAGAACGATCGACACGCCACCGCATTCCTTGCCTTCAAAGACGCTGGCGGTGGGCGTGTAGCGCACGGGCACAAACCGCAGGCCCGGCAGCCCGGCCGCGTTAAGCTCCTTGGCGAGTTGGACGTCATCAATATACGGCGCACCAACAACCTCAAAGGGCGTGCCGGTGCCGCGGCCCACGGACAGGGCGGTGGTTTCAAGAAGGCCGATGCCCGGGTAGAGCGTGGCCTCGGTGAGGCTGCGCATGTTGGGCGAGGGATTGATCCACGGCAGGAGCGTCTGGTCGTACCAGAAGTCGCGCTTCCAGCCCTGGACGGGAATGATCGTGAGGTCGGCGTTGAAGCCGCACTCGCGGTTGAACATGCGGGCCAGTTCGCCGACGGTCATGCCATGGCGCACGGGGATGCGGTGAAAGGCGGTGAAGGAGCGCTCGCCTTCCCACAGCGGGCCATCGATCCCGGCGGGGGCGATGGGGTTGACGCGGTCGAGCACGAATACTTTCAGGTGCGCCTGGCCGGCGGCTTCGAGGCAGTTCCCCATGGTGGAGATGTAGGTATAAAAGCGGCAGCCGATGTCCTGGATGTCGAACACCAGGGCATCAAGGTCCTTGAGCTGCTCCGGCTTGGGCTTGCGGGTGGCGCCGTAGAGACTATAGACGGGCAGGCCGGTCTTTTGGTCCACGCCATCGCCCACTTTTTCATCCTTGTCGCCGCGGATGCCGTGCTCGGGGCCAAACAGGGCCACGAGTTTGACACCCGGGGCCTCATGCAGGAGGTCGATGGTGGAGCGGCGCTCGCGGTCGGCGCCGGTGTGGTTGCTGATCAAGGCCACACGCAGGCCCTGGAGCGGGGCGAAATTACTTTTCACGAGCACGTCGATGCCGTTGAGCACGGGGACAGTGGGCAGCGGCTTGGGTGCGGGGGCGGGTTTCTCCGGCAGCGGAGCCAGCGCGCCGGGGACATAGATGAAATTGAAGTCACGCACGGCCTCGGCCACCAGCGAGCCCAGCTGCCCCTCGAGCGGGAGCACGTTGCCATGACCATCGGGGTGCACCCGGTTGGAGAGCAGGAGCCAGAACGTGCGGGAGAAGGGGTCGATCCAGATGGCCGTACCCGTCCAGCCGGTGTGGCCGTAGGAACCAAGCGGGAAATGAGCGCCGCGCGGGCGGCTGTAACCGGAGTCGATGTCCCAGCCGAGGCCGCGGCGGTCTTCAATGCCCTCGGGCGATTGGACGGTGGTCATGAGGCGGACGGTCTGGGGCTTGAAGATGCGCGTGCCCCCAAGCGAACCTTCATTAAGCATCATGCGGGCGAACCGGGCCATGTCCGAAGCCGTGGTGAACAAGCCGGCATGCCCCGCCACGCCGCCCATGCAGCGGGAGGTGGGATCGTGCACCACGCCTCGCAGCATGGTGCCATTGGAGCGCTGAGTGGGGGCAATGCGCTTGAACTTCGAAGCGGGCGGCAGAAACCCGCTGTCCTTCATGCGCAGGGGACGGTAGATCTCGCGCTCCACAAATTCATTGAGCGGGCGCCCCGAGACCACGCGTACCAGTTCTCCGAGCGTGATGAAATTGATGTCGCTGTACCGGAAATGGGTCCCGGGCGGGTTCTGCACCTTCTCGGCGCAGGCCAGCTCGATGGCGTGGATGCTGCCGGTCCAGGCCGGGGTAAGGGAAATGCCGGGCCGCAGGCCGGAGGTGTGCGTGAGCAGGTGGCGGACGGTGATCGCCTCCTTGCCGCCGCCCACGAAGTTGGTCATGTACGTGCAGACCGGGGCATCGAGCTGGATCTGGCCCCGCTCGATCAGGAGCATGATGGACGGCGTTGTGGCCAGGACCTTGGTCAGGGAGGCGACATCATAGATGGTATCCTCATCATTGGGCAGGGCCTGGGGCTCCAACGCCATCTGGCCGTAGGCGCGATGGTAGGCGGCGCCGTCGCGCTCCATCCAGAATATGGCGCCGGGGGTTTCGCCCTCCTTGATGGCGCGGACGATGGCCCCATCCATCGCATCGATCTTTTCAGGGAAGAAGACGCTGGCGGGTGACGGTGCGGCCAGCGCACTCTGAGTGAGCATCCCAACCAGCAGCCCAACTGCGATCAGATAATGAAAAAGCATGCCGCATTATGATAAGTGGGCGGCAGGCTGGCAATCTTTCAAGC
>CAZIDG010000089.1:0-17537 GCA_964538065.1 uncultured Verrucomicrobiota bacterium | reverse complement strand
GCCAGACCCCGAAGGTATCGACAAACTTGATGTCCACCGCCTTGGCGCCATTCTTCTTCGCCATTTCTATTACGCTTTTAGGTGTGCTCATTATTTTGTTTGTTGTTTTGCGTTTGCGTCGCAGTGATCGATTGTTCTGTAAACTCCCAACCACTGCGGCGCGAGATTGTTATATGTTATGATTTAACCGTGGTAACCCTCCTCACCATGTTCCACCAGGTCGAGGCCTATGGTTTCCACTTCCTCGCTCGGGCGCAGACCCACAGTTGCCTTCACGATGTACGCGATGACCGTCGTCGCAATGACAGCCAGTGTGATGGTGATCAACATGGCGCCCAATTGGTGCTTCCAGAGGCTGTGTCCCACGATGTCCTTGAGGTTCGTGGCCAGGTTGCCATTCACCTCATGCGTGGCCAGCAGGCCTGTCAGGAAGGCGCCCAGTGTGCCGCCAACTGCGTGCACGCCGAACGTATCGAGGGCATCATCATACCCGATCCATGCCTTGAGCTTGTAGCAGGCCAGGAAGGGAATCAGGCCAGCCGCGATGCCGATAATGACGGCGCCGGACGAGTTAATGAACCCGGTGGCAGGAGTCACAACCACCAAACCCGCCACGGCGCCAGAGCAGAAGCCCAGCACGCTCGGTTTGCCCTTGATCAGGTATTCCGCCATCGCCCAGACGAAGGACGCAATCGCAGTGGCGATCGTCGTCGTCATGAAGGCGTTGGCCGCAATACCGTCGGCGGCAACCGCGCTGCCGGCATTAAATCCATACCAACCCACCCAGAGGATGCCCGTGCCCACCATACACAGAACCATGTTGTGCGGAGGCATCGGCTCCTTGGGGAAACCCAGGCGTTTGCCCAGGATCAAGCAGAGAATCAGCGCTGACCAACCCGAGGACATGTGCACCACCGTGCCGCCCGCGAAGTCGATCGCCTTGATGGAGGCATTGGCATTCCAAACGCCATTCATTAACCCATTAATGCCCCACACCATGTGGGCAAGAGGGAAATAGACCAACACCATCCACAGGGTCATAAAGAGGAGGATGGCCGAGAATTTCATGCGTTCTGCAATTGCACCAAGGATCAGCGCTGGCGTGATGATGGCGAACATGAGCTGGTACATCGAAAACACGTTGTGGGAGACCCAGTAGGAGTAATTGGTGTTCGGAGTGCCATCGACGCCATTCAGGAAGGCAAATTTGAAATTGCCCAACACGCCTTTGATGAGGTCGTTGCCATCCGCAAACACAACGCTGTAGCCAAAGGCCCACCAAAGGAGACTCACCAACCCTGCAATGCCCAGACATTGGGCCAGCACGGACAGAACGTTCTTCCTGCGGACCAGACCGCCATAGAACAGCGCCAGGCCAGGGAGTGTCATGAACAATACCAGGGCGGCACAGACCATCATGAAACCGTTGTGGCCCGGACCTGCACCCCCAACCTTGCTGGTGACCTTGGAGTCGGCGGCATCCGATCCACGCGCTCCATTGTTAATGTACGCTTCGAGGTCTGCGATTCTTTGCTCCAAATTGGGGTCGCTCTTGGCAACCGCTGTTGGAACTGCACCTGCCAGCGTATCAGCATGAGTCATGGGCGTATACACACCCAAAGTGACAACGGCCAACAAAATAAACAAAAACTTCTTCATATGGATTTTTTACCTCTGGGAATGGGGTTACACGGCATGATCGCCTTTTTCCTCCGTGCGGATGCGGATGGCTTGTTCAATGGGATATATGAAAAGCTTGCCATCCCCGATCTTTCCCGTTTTCGCAGCCTTCACAATCGCGTTGATGGCTGTATCGACCAGGTTATCTGTCAGAACCAGTTCGATTTTGATCTTCGGTAAGAAATCCACTGTGTATTCACTGCCACGATAGATTTCGGTGTGCCCCTTTTGGCGGCCAAAGCCTTTCACTTCACTTACCGTCATGCCTTCAATCCCCACGTCCCCCAAGGCGTCCTTCACTTCTTCCAGTTTGAAAGGCTTGATGATTGCTTCGATTTTCTTCATGCCGTGATTTGCTTTTAGTATCGTTGCTACGTCTCCTGGCCATCCATTGCACCGGCTTCGTGTGGAAACACTCGGTGCATCTTCCGGCCCACTCGTGCCACTAGGTCACTTGCCGAAAGGTCTTAAGCAACTGGCTTGCCATGGTTTTCTTTTGGTGTATGCCTTGTCGTAACAGCCTGCAAAAGAAGATGATAGAAAACAGCAAGGGGATGTGGTTCTGTAAGGGGTGTTGTTTTTTAGCCAGTCTGGTCTTTTGTGATCTTTCCAGACTGGCTCCTATTGACCACCCGTCTCCGAACCTACTACAGAAGAGGGCTAAATCTCGACCTGCATACCCAATTCAACAACACGGTTGGGGGGGATGTTGAAAAAGGCGGTGGCGGATTGGGCATTACGCGACATGGCGGCAAAGAGTTTGCGTCTCCAAAGGGCCATGCCGGGCTTGGTGCCAGGCAGAATGGTCTCACGGCTCAGGAAAAACGTCGTGTCGCTTTCCTTGAGCTTTAGCCCCAGGGGTTCACAGGATCTTAGCAAGGCCGGGACATCAGGCTGCTCCATAAAGCCATAATGGCCATGGATTCGATAGATGTTGCCTTCCATGCGCTCCAGGCTGATTCGGTCCTGGTGGGGGACGATGGCGATCTCCTCCGTGGTGATGGTCAAGATAACCAGGCGATCGTGCAATACCTTGTTGTGCTTGAGATTGTGAAGCAGGGCCAAGGGAGTGCCCCCGGGATTGCCAGAGAGAAAAACCGCTGTTCCAGGTACCCGACGCGCTTTGGACACCCCCTCATCCTTTAAAAACTCGTTGAATGGGAGGATGACATTCGAAAGCCGGTTGCGCAGGTATTGACGCCCCTTAAGCCAGGTGGACATAAGAGCAAAGACAAGAAGGCCAATGACCAGAGGAAACCAGCCACCTTGCAGGATTTTGAGGCTGTTGGCCGAGACGTAGGCTGTTTCAACAATCAGGAACAGGCCGCATACGAATCCTGCGCGCACCACGTGCCACTGCCATAATTGGCGTGCAGCGGAGAAGAAGAGCAGGGTTGTAATCAGCATCGTCAATGAGACGGCTATTCCATAGGCGCCAGCCAACCGGCTTGAGGATTCAAAACCCACTACCAGGGCAACGCAGGCCAGCATCAGGAAGAGATTCACTTGGGGCATGTAGATTTGACCCCGAGTAATATGTGAGGTGTGGCGGATGATCAATCGGGGCAGAAGGCCCATTTGGATGCCCTGCATGGTCAGTGAGTACGCCCCAGCAATCAGGGCTTGCGAGGCGATGACTGCTGCCATGGTTGCCAGAACCACCATGGGGAGCAGGGCCCACTCAGGAGCAAGCATGAAAAAGGGATTCTCAATGGCCTTGGGATTTTTGAGTAGCAAGGCCCCTTCTCCAAAGTAGTTGAGCAGCAAGCCGGGAAAGGCCACGAAGAACCATGCCTTCCGAATGGGTTGGAGTCCAAAATGCCCCATATCCGCATACAGCGCTTCGGCCCCGGTGACGGATAGAAACACCGCGCCCAGAACTACGAAGGCCAGGTGACCCTGGTGCATTAAAAACATAATGCCATAGTGAGGGCTCAACGCCTTCAGGATTTCAGGGGCCATGATGATCCCATGCAAACCCATGAGCCCCAGAACGGCAAACCAGGAGAGCATGACCGGACCAAAAATGCTTCCCACCCTGCCTGTGCCAAAGCGCTGCACCGCGAAGAGAGAAATCAGGATCACAATGGCGATGGGAACCACGTAAGGTTTGAACATGGGCGTGGCCACTTCCAAGCCTTCCACGGCACTCAAAACGGTGACCGCCGGGGTAATGATCCCATCCCCGTATAGGAGGGCAGCTCCAAAAATCCCAATGACCAGGAGAAATCGTCCCCCACGCCTGATTGAATGTTGATGAATGGGTATGGCAAGGGAGAGAAGGGTCAGGATGCCCCCTTCACCCTGTTTGCTGGCTCGCATGACCAGGCCCAGGTACTTGAAGGAGACCACCAAACACAAGGTCCACAAAATCAAGGAGAGGATGCCAAGAATATTGTCGGCAGTAGGTGCAGCCCCATGTGTTCCGGAAAAACATTCCCGTAAAGCATATAACGGGCTGGTGCCTATGTCTCCATAGACAACACCCAACGCACCCAACATCAAGGCCGCTTGACGGCTTTTATCTTCCATACGACTTCCACGATAATCCAAGGATTCATGCCTTGCACATCAAGGCATGATGCAACTCATACGAGTCCAATGAATGGTGGTAACCTTGAAAGCCGCTTTGATAGTGCGGCATGGAAGATTGCCCTTTCACGTGCCTGCGAGGTTAGCTGACGGGCTGGGCCTTGAAAGTAGCCCCGGTCCACTTGGAACCGTTTGCCCCGGTATCCTGCATAGTCGAATCAGGATACATTGGGTTCCCCCGCTTCCGGCTTATTGGATTATCGCCGGAACTCGGCTGCTTCAGGGTTTCTAACATACTCAAGCCGCGATGTCAAATTGCCTCATTCAAGTTGGTTTGGTGTGGGGCAACCCATACGTGAGGTGTTGCTGAATGAAAATCGCAGGATGACAAGCACAACTATCCAACAATGGAAGAGATGGGAATTTGATAAAGTGATTCATGTACGGCACCCCTGTCGTAGGTATGTCGGCATTCATAAGGAACGGTGTATGCCAGAATGGGGACGTGGGCACACGGTTCGAATGGTTTTGGCCAAATTTGTGCATGCGGTGAACAGAAAACAACGATGTGTTCAAAAACGAACATGCGCAATTTGTGTTGTTACAAATATGTACAATGCCTTGATCGCTGCCCACATGCATGAATAACTGCTTGAAAGGGGATTCAACGCACGGGATTTCCTGAATGGCATGCTGTTTGCTAACTGCTAATCCGGATCTGGCAATAAAAACAAAACACCATTTCTATGAAGAAACTAGAAGCAATCATAAAGCCGTTCAAATTGGAGGAAGTCAAGGATGCCTTGGGGGACATAGGTATCGAAGGCATGACTGTAAGTGATGTCAAGGGATTTGGTCGCCAGAAAGGCCATACTGAGATCTACCGTGGCAGTGAGTACACCGTCGATTTTCTTCCCAAAATCAAAATCGAAATCGTTGTAACAGATGAGCAGGCTCCAAATGCGGCGGCGGCAATCACCAAGGCTGCAAAGACAGGCAAGATCGGAGATGGCAAGTTGTTTGTATATCCTGTGGAACAGGCAATTCGGATTCGGACCGAAGAGAAAGGTGATGCAGCAATATAATTTATTTTAATGAAACGATAGAACCTATGAAACGACTCATAATAACATTAATGGCAGGTTGCTTGCTCGCTGTGAGCGGCCTGGCGGTCATGGCCGATGATGCCAAAACGGACCCAGCGGCAGCCGTTGCCACCGTCTCAGCGCCGGCGGCCGCAACCGATGCTGTACCAGCAGATGCCATGAAGGCGATGATGGAGAACAGCAGCAATCTGCGCATCGGCTTGGATACCGTTTGGGTATTGGTGACGGCCATGCTCGTATTTTGGATGAATGCCGGATTTGCACTTGTCGAGAGCGGATTGTGCCGTGCAAAGAACTGCGTTAATATTCTGGCGAAAAACTTTATTGTCTTCGCCGCATCGACCATTTCCTTTTGGGTGCTGGGGTGGGGGTTGATGTTCGGTGACGGGAATGGAATCATTGGACAAAGCGGTCTTTGGTTCGTAAGCGGTGCTGACAACTCACCCGCTCTGGGCAAGGACTACATGTCCATGAATCCATTTTCCACCACCGAATATTCGGGTGTCTATAGTGCCATCAATTGGACGCCCGTTCCTCTTTGGGCAAAGTTCTTCTTTCAACTGGTGTTTGCGGGCACCGCAGCGACGATTGTTTCCGGTGCGGTGGCGGAACGGATAAAATTCGGCTCATTTCTGCTTTTCAGCTTCATCCTGGTGGCCTTCATGTACCCCGTGACAGGTCACTGGATATGGGGCGGTGGCTTCCTGGGAGCGAACAACTTCCGGGATTTCGCCGGGTCTTCAGTCGTTCACTCGGTGGGTGGCTGGGCGGCGTTGGCGGGGGTTATCGTGCTGGGACCTCGATTGGGCAAGTATGGCAAGGATGGTTGCGTGCATCCCATCCCCGGTCACAATATGACTTCAGCCGCTCTGGGTGTGCTGCTTCTGTGGTTGGGTTGGTTCGGATTCAATCCCGGTTCGACGATGTCGGCTGGAAATGGTTCGGCTATCTCGCATGTACTTGTCAACACGAACATCGCGGCTGTAACAGGTTCACTGGGTGCTTTGGCTACGGCCTGGCTGCTCCTTAAAAAGCCGGATCTTTCGATGATCTTGAATGGTTGCCTTGCTGGCCTGGTAGCCATAACGGCACCATGCGCATTCATATCCATTGGTAATGGGGCATTGGTCGGTCTGATTGCGGGTATCCTGGTGGTTCTGGCTGTGATCTTCTTCGATAAGGTCAGACTTGATGATCCCGTTGGTGCGTTGTCTGTTCACTTGGTCAATGGTGTTTGGGGAACGCTGGCTCTGGGATTGTTCTACGACAACAAGATTGCCACCGATGTTGCAGGATTGGCCACCAAGCTCTCACGGGCTGAGCAATTCATTGTGCAGCTTAAGGGGGTGTTTTGGGTCGCGCTGTTCACACTAACGATCTCCTTGCTGGTCTGGTACATCATCAAGTTAGTCATGGGTGTGCGTGTGACCAAGGAAGAGGAAGTTGAAGGTTTGGATATTGGCGAACACGGCAATGAAGCCTATCCGAATTTTCAACCGATTGGTGGCAAATAACTTGCCCTGATCTACCATTGCCGGCGATGCAAGCACATCGCCGGCATTTTTTTCGTTGTGTTTGGGTGGTCGTCTGTTTTTTAACAGGAGTTTCGAATTTCTGCTCGTTAATGGGTTCATGCAAATTCGTCAAGGATGGGGGGGATAGAAAGGGACAAACGGCATTATCAGAAAGATAGTCTGATTGAGTCTGGCAATTGGGAATGGTTTTCGAGTCTGCCAAATATCGAAATGATTATGAGACAGAAATGCAGATGGGCTACGACTAGAGTCACTGGCTTCTCGATGAAAAGGGCAAGCCGATGGTGACATTTCTACCCGTGGATCACCAATTGGATGGTTTCCGGCAAATTACGGGCGACTTCGGCGACTACATTTCCCTTGAGGATGTTGACCAAGCGCAAACGATGGGATGCGCCGAGCATCAGGATGTCAATTCCCAGGGTGGCGGCCAAATCGAGGATTGTATGGGCGGGATTCTCGCTGATGACATAGAGGGGAATGATCGTGACCCCATGCTTTTGGCCGAGTTCCATCATGCCGTACATGATTTCCGACGCCTCTGGATTATTTTGCCACTGTGGAGGTTCGCTCAGGTTAATTGGAGCTGGAAAATGGACAGCGAGCTCCTTGACGAAAAGCACATATAAAACGGCTTTGCGGTAGCCCGCCTCTTCCATGGCATATCGCAAAACCGGTGTCGCTCCCCGGGCGGCCACCATAATGGACTGGCCGCCTTCAAGATTGAGCGTCATTTTTTTAAATGATTCTGGAGCAACAGCCTCTGCAACCTGATGAGGGACCGTGACTGTTCTCAGGCCAGCACGTTTTTGAGAGTAGGCGCGCAAACTGAAGCCCACCCCAAGGATGCAACAGGCGAAAAAGAGGGCGTCTGCCTTTGTTTTGGCGATGGTGAGTTCAACAGCGAACAGAACCAGGAAAGTGAGTCCCATGAGTGCCCGTTCATACCACCGCATGTGGAGGGAACGATTCACTGCACAGGAACCGAGGTTGACGGTGATGGCGCCTACGACACCAATGGCATATAAACCAGCCAGAGACTCCAGTCCCGAGGTCATTATTAGCACCAGAACAGGCAGGGCCACCGATATGACCAGGGGCCAGGTGGGAACACCGCATGTATTAAGACGGGCAAAAGAACGTGGCATTTCCCCGTCTCGGGCCAGGACATAGACAAGGCCAATGAGTGCTGAAACTGCCGTGTTTACAGCACTTAACAGCAAAAGACCCACCACGATACCGACCGCAAATCCGAACACATGACTAAAGCCCGTGCCCAGCGCAAGGTAGCTATAGTATTCAGCCAGGTAGCGCACCATGTCCTCCCATCGCTGGTTCATTTCCACGGAGTGCGATGTTGGGATGGACAACATGGCCCAACCGAGCAGTGAAGTGCCCAGGACAACCTCCAAGGCCACGGGCAGAATGGCTTTGCGTGCGGTATGGGTTACGCGCGGTTTGTCGGGTGTCGAACCGGGATCCAGCTTCATGACCCCTGTCAAATTGGCGATCGCCTCAACGCCGCTTAAGGCCAAAATCACCCCCACGAATGCCGTCCAGTTTTGGAGGCCGGTTTGCTGGCTGGTTTCCAGATAGGCGAAGGTTAAATGAGGAATGCTGAAGCCGATGATGGCAACGATGACAACCACCATCGGGACGGCCAGGGATACAGCCAAGCTACCACTATGTTTGGGGCCGGCATAATTAACCAGGCCGATTAAAATCACCAGTCCAACCGTGGCCCATCGGATATATTCCTTGGGTACTCCGAAATAACTCATTGCAGCCCAACCACTCATGGCCGCAGTAACCGTGAAGTTGGCCACCAGCAGCAGCGCCCCCATGACGGCCAGAAAACGGCTTTGATCGCGGGCTGCACTGTAGACACCACCCCCATCAGGGAAGTACTTGCAAACGATGGTGTAATTATAACCGACAAAAGCGGTTAGGAGACATACCGAGAGGATGATTGGTAATGAAGCATAACCTGCGGCCACAAAAGCCAATCCCGTGACATAGGCTTTGCTCGTGCCCCAATCTCCATAAAGCAAGCCGGCAGCCCGCTTCCAATCGACATTACGCGGACGATGAAAACTGTGGCTATCCATGGCAGGGAATGCCTGGATGGATCCACAGCATCATCAAAAGAGATGAGACAAGCATAAACACAACAGGGTAAATATAGGGGAGAGGGGGGTAGAGCGTCAATTCAATGGTCGCGTATGGGAAGGGCCCAATTCACCGCTGAACCACCTTGTGAATCAGTGCTTTAGACGTAATTTTGTCATTTCGTTCTTGCAACTAAGTCTCAATAGAGTAGGTTTTCACCACGTGAGTGACAAACAGCTCAAATGTCGTCAGTCCAAAGCGGGATGTGCCAACCCGATGGCCTGTCCTTTGAATGAGGTTCGGGAGGGGACCGATGTGCGCATTCTTCAATTATCGGCGCCGCCGGCGGTGAACCATCGATTGCGGGAAATGGGGATGGGGGAGGAAAAACAGGTCCGCCTGCTGGCGCAGAACTCCAGCATCATTTGCCAGGTATGCAATATGCGGGTGGGTTTGAGCTCCAGCCTGGGCGACAAAATCCTGGTTGAGCCCGTGCATAAGCGGGCTGCGTGAGGCATTCCATGACTGGGGAGCCGCTAGCCCTTAGCGCATTGCCGGTTGGGGCCGCCGCCATCATCAAGGCAATTCAAGGTTCGGCAGCCACCCGGCAGCGCCTGATGGAGCTGGGATTGGTGGTGGGGACCCCCATTGAGATGGTTCGTTGTGCCCCGTTGGGCGATCCCATCGAAATCAAGATTCGTGGGTCTCATTTGACACTCCGCCGACATGAGGCCGACCAGATCCTGGTAGGTGTTCAATAGACCATCGGATTTGCCGCCATGCCAACCCCACCGGACAAAAAACTGCTGCCCGCCCTGGCCGTACTTACGGGGAATCCCAATTGCGGAAAAACCACGTTGTTTAACGCCCTGACGGGATTGCGTGCGAAAGTCGGCAATTACGCCGGGGTGACTGTCGAACGCAAAGAGGGCCGGATGCTGGGTGATCCATCCGCCTGTCCTGTCACAATTCTTGATCTGCCGGGCACGTATAGTCTGAGTCCTCAATCCCTGGATGAACAGATTGCCCGCGATGTTCTTTTTAGTCGACTTGCTGATGTCGGCCATCCGGATGTGGTTGTGCTTGTGGTGGATGCCTCCAATCTCGAGAGGAATCTGTACTATGCCACCCAGGTCATCGAATTGGGTTACCCAACCATCCTGGCGGTCAACATGCTTGACGTGGCCAAATCCCACGGAATGGAGATTGACCTGAATCGGTTGGCCAGGGAATTGGGGGTGGTTGTAGTGCCCCTTGTGGCGAGTGAAAAACAGGGGATTCGAGAGCTTCGGGAGAGAATCATCGAGCTGGCCTCGCAACCTGATGGTGCGGTCCAACCGGGGCTGTTTTGTGATTTACCGCCTTTCTTTACCAACGAGATGGATCGGCTGGCGGCTGATTTGCGCGAATTGGTGTCGGCTCGCACGGTCCATCCACGGTCGGAGGCCCTGTTGCTTTTGGGGGACGAAGGGGTGTTGTCAGCTACCAATGCCCATTATACGCCTGCAATGCGGGAACGTGTTCTCAAGTCACGCCAGCGCCTGGACATGGCGGGGATTGCATGGGGAACGGTGACCATAGAGGGCCGCTACCATCGGGTGGCCGCCATCTGCAGCCGGGTGGTCCGCAATACCAAGGAATATCAGCCCACTTTTAGCGACCGGCTGGATCGGGTGTTAACGCATCCTGTTTGGGGCCTGGTCGTTTTTGCTGCGGTCATGGCACTCATGTTCCAGAGCATCTTTACTTTTGCCAAATGGCCGATGGAGATGCTGGATCTGGCCGTGAACTGGTTTGGGGGCCATGTTGGGCGGATCATCCCGCCGGGCGATCTGCATGATCTTGTGGTGGAGGGGGCGTTGGCTGGGGCAGGGGCGGTTGTGGTTTTCCTGCCGCAAATCTGCCTTTTGTTTCTGTTCATTGGGTTACTGGAGGATACGGGCTACATGGCCCGCGCGGCCTTCATCATGGATCGCATCATGAGCAAGGTGGGATTGCATGGAAAAAGCTTCATCCCCATGCTCAGCTCCTTTGCCTGTGCCATTCCGGGTCTGATGGCCACCCGCACCATTGAGAGTCCCAAGGACCGCCTGGCCACGATTCTGGTGTCTCCCTTGATGAGTTGTTCGGCGCGCCTGCCGGTGTACACACTCCTGATTGCCACCTGCATACCCAACAGCCGGGTGCTGGGTGTGTTCAAGTTGCCTGGCTTGGTGATGCTGAGCATGTATTCGCTGGGCATCGTGATGGCGCTTGTGATGGCGTGGCTTTTCAAACGCACCTTGCTCAAAGGGGAGCCATCGTTGTTGATCATGGAACTACCCCCATACAAACGGCCTTCATTCCGATTGGTGTTGCGCCATGTATGGGAACGTGCCCGATTGTTCCTTAAGAAAGCGGGGACCGTCATTTTGGGAATCAACATCCTGCTTTGGTTTCTGGCCACCTATCCTCGAGACACCGTCCGAGAACAGCATTATGAACAACAGCGCGCCATTGTAGCATCGGCGCATTATGATCAGGCCGGGGAACGCGAAGCCGCCTTGGCGGTCATGGACCGGCAGGCTGCTGCCGAACGATTACAGCGCAGTTTTGCAGGCATGATGGGACGAGTGATTGAGCCCGCCATTGCCCCACTGGGTTTTGACTGGAAGATGGGAATTGGAATTGTGGCCTCCTTTGCAGCGCGGGAGGTTTTTGTGAGCACCATGTCCACTGTGTATGCCGTATCGGGCGATGCTGGAAATGCCACCGAAAGCCTGGCGCAGTCGTTGCGGGCTCAGTTAAGGCCGGATGGCACTCCTGTTTACAGCACACTGACATGTCTTACGCTCATGGTGTTCTATGTCTTTGCGCTGCAATGTGTGAGCACAATTGCTGTGGTTCGGCGCGAGACCAATTCCTGGCGCTGGCCTCTGTTCCAATGGTTTTACATGGGCGTGCTCGCCTGGGTGTTCGCGATGCTGACGCGCATCATCGGTCATTGGCTGGGATATTCGTGAGTGTCTATTTTGTGGGACGAACGATGTTGGGAACCGGCCAATTGGTCCAATAGGCATCCCGATATAGACCGATTTGGCTGACAGGAATGGGCTTGAATCCAAACTTGAACGCAGGCGAGTCCTGCTTCAATTGGAAATTGCCATTTTTCTGGTCCACAAAATGCGGATCTTCCTCCAATAGATTATCCTGAAGCGTTATATGAGGGCGGGCCTGTCCTTCGATATCGTCCCATTGTCCGCCAACGCAGATATTTCGAACGATGCGATTGCCCTTGGGGGCATGAGGGGTTTCCTCAAGGATTTTCGGCAAGGCAGGATACCTGTCGCTGTAGGGGGGTGTTTGGTATGAAATATCTGAGAGGGTGTTTTTTGCCTGCCCTTCCTTGACCCATTCGTCCGCATGGTATTTGGCCCAACCCAGGGCGCGGGCATCGATATGCAGCGCCGGTTTGCAATCCACGAAAATGTTGTTTTCCACGAGGCAATCACGGCCACCGCCGATGAAGGCTGCGCTGGTCACGCGCCGGAATATATTGCCGGATATCTCTGTGCCGCAAAACATGTCGTCCAAATATACGCCAACACATCCCCGTCCTTCAAAGCCGCTGATATCATGAAGGAAATTATGACGAATGATGGTGCCGCGCATGGTCCAGTCACGTCCAGCGTAGATGGCGCCGGCGTCGTTCGATTCGAAGCACACGCTGTGGATTTCATTGAACTCCATGAGGTGATCGTTCCCGCTGAAGGAAATCGCCTGATGGGGTGCGTTGTCGATAAGGTTGTGAGTGGCGCGATTTCCCACACCGTTGAGGCTTATGCCGGCTGAATACATGGGCTTCCAGCGTCCGTAGTGATGAATGTGGTTGTTGTCGGCATAATGGCCAGCAGGTGTAAGGCTTTTTCGATCACCCCCGCTCAAGGAGACTCCTCCGGAACCGCATTGGTAGATGTCGCAACTAATGATTCCATTGTTGGATCCTCCGGAAATACCGATGGCTGAGCCGCCCGTGTTCCTGATGGTGCAGCCCATGATCCGATTGGAATGGCCACCCGTCAGGGTGATCGCGGTTTCTCGGACAGCCTCAAAAACAATTCCAGAGACTGTCACATGCGACACGTCATTCATTGTCAACGCGGTTGGCAAAAGGGATACCATGGCCTGGCCCTGTTGAATGGGTGATGGGGGCCAAAAGTATAGGATGCCACTTGATCGATCCAGATACCACTCCCCTGGCAGGTCGATCTCGGACAGCAGATTGTATGCATAATACCACTGCCCCTTGCGGTAGCCGTAACTGTGATAGGGTGGCTCAACCTCGATCACACGTTGCTCTGAATCGATGGCTTTGACGTGCTGGCGCTGGTCTGCCCAGTCCCAGAACCAATACCCGTGAACCCAGACATCCTTTTCCTGTTTCCAGCGTTTTGGACGATCGTTATCGTAAGTGAACAACCCCTCTGCCGTCCCTTTGGTGCCTCGCACATCCACGGGTGTTTTGCCAAGAACATTGGGTATGCGGATGAATCCTTCATTGGGCCAACGGGATACAGGCATGGGTTTCTCCATGTAGAAGAGTTCCAGACCTCCGCCGCCTGCTGTCCCATAGTGGGTTATGCCGTGTGCACGGAGGTCCGTTTGAAGGAGTTTGCCTCGTGCAGAGCCATCCAACTGTTCCAAAATTCCTGGGTCAGTGACGGTTTGAAACCCTTCCAGCACTTGACCGCCCACCAGGCGCACGGTTTCTCCAGAGAAACCACGATATACAATGGGGGCATGTTCCGTGCCGGAATCCTGGCTGGTCAGTGTAAAAGGGGTCGCGAGCGGATAGATGCCGCCGCGAAGGATGACCTGAACACCACCAGGGGGTAATTCACCAGCCTGTTTCATTTTACGAATGCTGTTGCGTGCGCATTCCAGGGTGGCCAATGGTCCGTCTGTCTTTTCTGCATTGGGCGCCTGGAGTCGTCCCGTCCATGCATCATTGCCATGGGTCGAGACATATAAGTCCACAGCATTGGCGGTTGTGACCAGTACCAGACCGAGCAGCAGCCCACCCAAGGGGTGACGATATTCGCTCATAATGAAATTCGTTCTAAATGACGTTTTACTAAAAACCTTTGCCTCTTGGCCCCTTTTTAATGGGGCGGTGTGCAGGTGCCGAGGCCCTGTCCTGTCATCACGGTTGAACATCCGTGGGAGGAAAGGCTCATAACTTTACTCCGTTTCGCTGAGCTCGAAGATGACAGAAAAAGATTGGTGGTGTCGAGGCGCAAGTATGAGTGTGTGAAATCCAAAACCATTTTTCAAACAGCTTGTCAGCCCGTTCCCGAGCTTTTAGAATGAGAAAAGTCACATCGGTGCCGCCCCGTTGACAGCCAACCACAGAACAACGGTGACAATGGGTGTGATGTGAGCATGGGATCAAGTGACAGCCTTGATTCCCTTGGCGTACTTGGGTCATCGCATGAACAACGCACATAATACTACGGTTTGGTCTGATGGCCGGAAATTCATTTCGCTTGTGACGCAGAAATATGCGCCAGTGTCGGTCTTTGTTACGGGCGTGCTATTCTCCTTGATGGCCTTTTTTCTGGCAAACCACTGGGAAGATCTGCGAATCACTTCTGAATTCAAAAACATCGCCGAACGACACCACCAGGCCCTCCGCCAGAACATGACGCATTACGAGGACATGCTTCACAGCATGCGGGCAGTCATGCTTGTGGCCGCAAATGATCAGCGCGGCATGTTTCACGAAGCCAGCCAATATTTTCTTGATCGATATCCAGGGGTGCAGGCTTTGGAATGGGTGCCCCATGTCATGGACAAGGAACGTGCTGCTGTCGAATATTCAGTGCGATTGGAAGGATTTCCCTCGTTTGAGTTCGTTGACAAGATCGGTCCTGCCTCCTTTGCACGGGCCCCGGAGAGGCCGGAGTATCTGCCCATACTGTATGTCGAACCGCTCACCGGAAACGAGGTTGTCATGGGCTATGATCTGATGCGGGGGCCCACCATCAAGGAGTTGCTCAAATCCCGTGCGGATCGTCAAATGACCATGTCCAAACGCATATATCTCGCCCAGGAGCGAGGGGGGCAATATGGCATCATAGCCATACTCCCCACCTTCAGCACGGAAGCTGGGGAAGATGGGCGGTTTCTGGGTTATGTGCAAGGCGTGTTCCGTCTGGGGGACATGCTTGGCGCCACCTGGCGGGGAATGTCCTCTGTGGAGGTGGAAACGTTGATCGTTGATGTCACGAACCCTGCCGAGCCTGATACGCTCTATTACCGCAACCGAAAGTGGCAGGGAACACCTGAAAAATACCCTGATGAATTCAATGTTTCCATGGCGCAGTGGCCGTCTTTTGAGGTTACCATAGCAGACCGCCGGTGGCAGCTTTATACACGTCCCACTCCCGAGTGGCTTAAAGCCCAGCAGAATTGGAGCGCTCGTTTACTTCTGATTGGTGGCATATTGTTTGCCGGATTTTTCGCCTACCACCTTGATACCTTGCGCCGCCGGGCCGTCCTGGTTGAAAAAGAGGTGGCCGTGCGCACACGCGAGCTTCAGGACAGCCGCGAACATTTGCGCCTGGCATTGGATTCCGCGCAGATGGGCGCGTGGGAGTTCAACCGAACCACAAGACAGTTCCGTTGTTCTGACCAGGTATTGGCCTTGTTCAACCTCAAGCCTGAGGAATTTGACGGACGCCTGGAAACATACATGGAATTCGTGCATCCCGAGGACCGGGAAAAGATACAAACCGCGGTCCAGAAGGCCATTCAATCCCATCAGAACTTTCTGTTTGAATACCGCATCAAGGACCGCGATGGGCGAATGCGATGGCTTGAGACATCGGGGATGTGCAAGTACGATGAGCAGGGGCAGCCCACCCAGTTGGCGGGCGTCATCAGGGACGTGAGCGAACGCAAGGAACGCGAAGCCATTCTAGCCAAATATGCCACAGCTTTGGATCAATCGGTCAGCATGGTGTTTATCATGACTCCATCCGGGCAGATTGAATATTGCAATCAAGCCGTGCTGGCCACAATGCATCGTTCGCATGAGGAGATGCTGCAGCATGATTTTGATGCTGTCTTTCCCCAGGCGGTCACTGGGGTGTCATTTGCCAGGATTCGTGAACAGATGGACACGGGAAATTGGAGGGCAGTGTTATCCCTTTCCGCGGGTGGTTCAAAGGCCTTGACCATGGAAGTGGTGGGAACCCCCGTGCGGGAGTCGAGCGGGCGGGTGATGTGCTATTTGATGGTTGGGAGAGACATTACCAAGGAAAGCGTGCTGGAACAGCAACTGCGTCAGTCCCAGAAGATGGAGGCGGTTGGATTGCTGGCGGGGGGAATAGCGCACGATTTCAACAACCTGCTCCAGATTATAGCTGGCTACACCGAAATTGTGCTCGAAAACTGCAGCGGCCAGCAGGAAATGAGAGCTGATTTGGGCCAGATTAAGAGCGCGGCTGAAAGGGCACGCCAGCTTATTCGCCAGCTCCTCCTGTTCAGCCGCCGACACACCCTTGAGATTGGCGAGGTGACCTTGCGCACGGTCGTGGCCGACATCCTGAAAATGGTCAGTCGTCTTATTGGAGAACACATCGAGGTGCGATTTGCCACTTCGACAACGGCCCTGCCTCCCGTGTCGGCCGATCGTTCCCAGTTGGAACAGGTCGTGATGAACTTGTGCATCAATGCGCGCGATGCCATGCCCAAAGGTGGAATCCTGACAGTCGAGTTGGAGTCGGTTCATCTCAAGGATCTTCCGGCGGATGCCCCCATTGATGCCGCTCCAGGTGAATTCCAGGTCATTCGGATCAGTGACACGGGGTGCGGCATGACTCCAGAAACGGTGGCACGCATTTTTGAGCCGTTTTTTACCACCAAGGCCTTCGGGAAAGGTACTGGTTTGGGGCTGGCTGTTGCATATGGCATCGTCAAGAAACACGGAGGCTTTATCCAGGTGGTCAGCGAACTGGGGCATGGCTCTACTTTCAGCGTGTTCCTGCCGGCCACCAAGAGCAAGGAGGAGGTTGCTCCTCAAACCGAATTACAGCCCGATCTCCGTGCCTGTGAGGGCACTATTTTGCTCGTGGAGGATGAGGCTCCTGTGCGCCAGTTGAGCAGGCGGGTTCTGCAGAAGGCGGGTTTTCGCATTATCGAGGCAACCAATGGTCAGGAGGCTGTGGACTTGTTTGACAAACACCGTAATGCCATAGATCTGGTGGTGACGGATGTGGTCATGCCAGGCATGGGAGGCTATGAAGCCTATTTGAAAATGCATTCCATTCAGCCCAACGTTCGTGTCCTGTTTTGCAGCGGTTACAGTGAAAATGCATTGCCGGGTTTTACCCTGCCTGAAAGCGCGATTTTGATCCAGAAACCATTCTCATCCGCGCAACTGCTTGCCGCCATTCGCAGCCAACTTGCCAGCAGGACCTGATGTTTCAGGGCTGCAACAGGTCCAGGCATTTCATCTGATGCTGGTCGCGGACAACCAGCATGCCATCGGCCAGTGCCATCGGAGCCCAGACCATCCCGTCCCGGGCTTCAA
>CAZIDG010000088.1:14109-17677 GCA_964538065.1 uncultured Verrucomicrobiota bacterium | reverse complement strand
GATTCGAGCAGGGTCCGGGCCGCGCCGCACACCATGCGTTTCATGGCGGGGATGATCTCGGCATCGGTCAATCCAAAGCCAGCGGCCACCTCCCGCAAGGCCTGCATTTGGAACCAAAAGTAGGTCGGCCCCATGGCCGACAGGAGGGCGTATCCTTCCAGTTTTTCCTCCTTCACTTCCGGGCACTCGCCCAAGGGGGCCAGCAGGTCCTTTAGAACTGCCTTATCCGCCTCCGCCAGCGCGGGACCGAAAGCGATGGGATTGAAACCGAAATCGACGACGGAGGGCGCATTTGGAATGACGCGCGCCACGCGGGCGAATCCACCCATTAATTCCTGGAGCCTGGCCGTGGTAAACTTCGGGGCAAGCGACACCACCAGCGCCCCCGGCTTGAGTGATGACTTGATGCCCGCAGCCACCTCGGCCATCATCGGAGGATGCACGGCCAGGAACACGATGTCCTGAGCGGCCGCCAGCGCACTGCCACCGGCAGCCGTTTCAACCGTGGGATATTCTGCCTTCAGACCTGCCAACGCCTCCGCGTTGCAGTCACTGACCACGATTTTGCCGGGCATCGCACCGGCGCGCTTCCAACCTGCCAGAAAAATACGGGTGACACGACCGCCACCGACGAATCCAACCGTTTGTGTGATCATATGTGTTCCTTTTGGTTTTGAGTTTTACTTTGCCGCCTGCTGGAGAATGGCTTTGATTTCAGGCACGCTGGGCACCTTGCCTGACACCTTGATGGCGCCATCCACCGCCAGGGCGGGCGTCATCATGACCCCCAGCGCCATGATTTGCTTGAGGTCGGTGACCTTGTTGATTTCGGCTGTAATGCCGAGTTCTTTGACGGCCTGCTCGGTGAATTGCGCCAGTGTTTTGCACTTCGAACAGCCCGTTCCGAGGATAAGTATTTGCATAATGTTTATTGTTAAAAGAGCGCTCCGTATAAAAGCCCTGTTGCCGTGGCCATCCCGATGACCAACAACACATAGACCACCGTTTTCCTGGTGCCCATGATGCTGCGAAGCACCAGCATGCTGGGCAGTGAAAGCGCGGGCCCCGCAAGCAACAGCGCCAGGGCGGGCCCCTTCCCCATGCCAGACCCCATCAGCCCCTGCAAAATCGGGACCTCGGTCAGCGTGGCGAAATACATGAACGCCCCCACCACCGAAGACACAAAATTGGCCGCCAGGGAATTGCCACCCACCGATCCGCTGATCCAGGCCGGGGGAATCAAGGCCTCATGGCCCGGACGCCCCAGGAACATGCCGGACACAAACACACCGCCGATCAACAGGGGAAAGATCTGCTTGGCCAGAGTCCACGTCGCATCCAGCCACTCGCCGCCCTCACCCGGATGCCGCGCACAGAGGATCACCAGCCCCACGCACGCCACCGCAAACGCCACCAGCGGTTCATGGGGCAGGAGAATGCCGGCCATCGCAACCATCACGGACGTCAGCGCCAAACCAACCCAGGAAAAACTGAACCAAAGACCAAGCGTCACGGCCAATCCCAGGGCAAAGGCAGCGCTCATGGGCCATTTCCAGGCAAAGATGCCCGCCCACAGGCCAGTGGACTCGACCGGCTTGCTCCAATTCGCAAACACCAGCACACCCACCATCGTGGCGAAGAACAGCACATTCTGCCAGAGAGGGCGGCGGACATCCGGTTCCGGCATCTCAGCAGAGGCCTCGGCCCTGGCCTGTTCCTCACTTCGAAACACAAGATGCATCGCCAAACCGACCACCACACTGAAAACCACGGCCCCAATCGCGCGAGCGGCCCCCAGTTCCACGCCCAGGATTCGGGCGGTCATGACAATGGCCAGCACGTTGATGGCCGGACCCGAATAGAGAAACGCGGTCGCGGGCCCCAACCCGGCGCCCCGCATCCAGATCCCACCAAAGAGGGGCAACACCGTGCAGGAACACACCGCCAGGATGGTGCCGGATACCGATGCCACCCCGTAGGCCAGCACCTTGTTCGCCCTGGGGCCGAGATACCGCATCACGGATGCCTGATTCACGAAAACACTGATTCCCCCCGCGATGAACAGCGCCGGCACCAGGCACAACAGGACATGCTCCCGCGCGTACCACTTCGTCAGTTCCAAGCCCTCATTCAAAGCATTGTCGAACCGTGGCACGCCCACTGGCAGGTAAAAACAGGCCAGAAACAGGGCGACCATGGCCAGCAAGGGCTTCCACTCGTTTTTCCATTCGGCAGTCATGTAACTTTATAAACCTGCATCTCCATCCACCACGTGCTGCGATCAGGCACGGGACACCCCCTGGATGGACGTTTGATACCATGACCGCGTCCGGTTACAGATGCGGCATACGGACAACATGACGGGCACCTCGACCAACACCCCCACCACGGTCGCCAGGGCAGCCCCCGAGCCCGGCCCAAAGAGGGTGATGGCCACCGCAACGGCCAATTCAAAGAAATTACTCGCACCGATAAGCGCCCCCGGCGCCGCCACGTTGTGCGGCACTTTGAGCCAGCGCATCGCCAGATAGGCCAATGATGAATTGAAATAGACCTGGATGATGATGGGCACCGCCAGCAACAATACCGCGGCCCAGCGCGTGGTCAGGTTTTCCGCCTGAAACGCGAAGATCAGCACCAGGGTGAGCAGGAGAGCCACGACCGTGATGGGATGGAACCTGGCCAGAAACCTTTGCTCGTACCATTCCACTCCATGGGATTTGAGCAACATGGTCCTTGTCAGCCAGCCCGCCACGAGCGGAATGACGATAAACACCACCACCGAGGTGATGAGCACCCTGGCGGGCACCACCACATTCGCCACCCCGCACAGGAACATCACAATGGGCGCAAAGGCCACCAGCATGATGAGGTCGTTGACCGCCACCTGCACAAGGGTATAGACGGGATCGCCTTCCGTCAGATACGACCAGACAAACACCATGGCCGTGCAAGGCGCCGCCGCCAGAATGATCAAGCCGGCAGTGTAATCGCGTGCCACCGCAGGATCCACCAGGCCCGCAAAGAGGTGCTGCATAAACAGCCAGGCCAGAAAGGCCATGCTGAACGGTTTGATGAGCCAATTGACACCCAGGGTCACCAGGAGCCCCCGGGGTTTCTTGGCAATCCCGCCAATCGCGCCGAAGTCCACCTTGAGCATCATCGGATAAATCATCAGCCAGATGAGCATCGCGATGGGCACATTCACCTGGGAGCCCTGGCCAAACTCGAGCCGGCTTAATGCTGAGGTCAATCCCGGCGCCCCTTTGCCCAGCAGGATGCCCGCCACCATGCAGACCAGGACCCAGAGCGAAAGATACCGCTCGAAAAAAGCCAGCCGTTTGGGTGTAGGTGCTTCCATGTTCATTGGCAGCACCCCTTTCCAGGTTGGGCTTTTGTCGGGGAACCAGGGCAGCATTCGCTCTTAGGCGTGGAACTGAAATCCTCATGCAGGAAACGATCGGCCAGCCTCAGAATGGAGTCAGCCGGCGCTTTCTTGACTGCCAGGGCGGTGTTGACCGCCGCCGTCATATCCTCCAGTGAAACCCCGAGCTTTCTGGCCTTGTCG
>CAZIDG010000088.1:0-14009 GCA_964538065.1 uncultured Verrucomicrobiota bacterium | reverse complement strand
CCAAAGCGACCAACTCCGCCACCGCGGGGTCATACTGCGTGGACCTGGGACTGCCCGGCTGGGACGTGGCCGCCGGTTTCCTGGCCGTGATCTCCAGGCTTGTGATGTAGTCGCTCACCTTGGTTCCAGATGGCAATTGAGCAATAATTTTCTGATAGAGCGGGTCCTTCCATTCGGACATTCCATCGATGTAAGCCAGTTTGGGATTTAACACGATGTCCGTCAGCCCGGCCTCTTTCGCCATGCGTTCAGTTTCCGAAACCAGGACGGCCCCCGCCACGCATCCCACCAACGCTTCAACCATCTGTGACACGGCAGCAGGCAGCGGCTTGAGCAATGCCAGATCCGATACCGCCACCCGTCCTCCCGGCTTCAGGACACGGGCGATTTCACGCCATGCCTGGGACTTGTCAGGGGAAAGATTGATGACGCAATTGGAGATCACCACATCGATACAGGCATCCGCCACGGGAAGGTGCTCGATTTCACCCAAACGAAACTCCACATTGTCCAACCCCGACCGTTCTCGATACTGGGTAATATTCCTGCGCGCTTTGGACAACATCTCGGGCGTCATATCGACACCAATGGCGCGTCCATTCGTTCCCACTTTTCGCCCGGCAATGAAAACATCGAATCCTCCTCCAGAGCCCAAATCGAGCACCACCTCGCCATGTTTGAGCGCAGCGAGGGCGTTGGGATTACCACATGAGAGGCCCATATTGGCACTCGCAGGAAGAGCGGCCAGCTCCTCGGTGGAATAACCAATGTATTTGGCAAGGTCCTTGGAGGCCTCCGGCCCCGCTCCGCAACAGGATGGTGTTGCGCTGCAGCAAGACCCTCCTTCCGTGGCAATACGCCCGTAGCCTTGACGCACGGTCTGCCGGATCGCTTCGGGATCGATGTTTTCAGGATTCATGGCAAATCAGGGATGTTGATTTTTAGCCGGGAAATGACAGCCGGTGCAGGTTTTGATCATGACATCGGCCTGGGCCCCTCCCTTGCCATGGCAGGACATACAATCAGTGGTCTTTTGATCCAGTTTGAACTCCTTGGAAAACGTTCCCGCGCAGAAACGATTCAGCAGTTCGACTGTTTTATGGGCGGTGTCGGCGGAAAGCCGCGTGCAACGTTCCTTGCGTTCCTTGCTGTAGAAGCCCACCTTGGCCTGCTTGATCCAGGCACTCACCGACGGATGGCATAAAATGGATCCAGGTTTGACTGCTGGCAATTCCGCCGCAAAAAACGGCTTTGCGGGCTTATAAGACGGCAGATTGGTGTTTTGATACCATAGGAACAATTCATCAATCAGTGCCCTGCGGTCGGCCTCCTTGGGAACCAGGAGCGAAATGGCCGCCGCCCCTCCATTCAATGCGCCGCAAATGGTGCCCCACCCCGAAACTCCGCCTTCCCCATAGATCATCATATCGCAGGGAAAGGAACGAAAGGGTTCACCCTGTTTTTCGGCCAGTTGTTTGATGACACTGGAAAAGACGGCATACATGCAACTGCCCTTCTGGTCGTGAAAATGATACGCCGTGTCCGCCACAAGATCCTGATCCAGCGTCGTGTACGGCCATGCTGGAGATGCAGGATTTCCACTATTTTTGAGGGGTGCGTTGGTGTCGTCGGCCTTCACACCCAGTGCGTAAGCGCCCGAGGTGGCCACCAAGGATTGAAGCAATCGTCTTCTATTTATGGATTTCATATCAATGTGAAATTATTTCGTTCAACAAGCCGGTTTACCTGGCTTCAAAAGCGCCTCCGGCAGCGTTTCGATATAACGGCGAATCTCATCCCGGACACGGCGATAGACGGCCCACTTGGCCTCTCCGTCCGGCAGGTTTTTTGTCAACGTTGGCGGATCGTCAAAACCCACATGGACCACGCGGGTTGTGCCGGGAAACACCGGACAGTTCGCATCGGCATGACTGCAAACGGTCACCACGACATCAAAAGCCACCCCCTTCAACTCATCGAGTGTTTTGGAATATTGCCGGGAAATGTCCACACCCGCCTCAGCCATCACCTGCACGGCGTGCGGATTCATGCCATGCTTTTCAAGGCCCGCCGACCACACTTCGATGGTGTCGTCCCTGAGCTTGCGGGTCCAACCTTCGGCCATCTGGCTTCGGCAGGAATTGCCGGTGCAGAGGAACAGGACTTTGATTTTTTGCATTGGCGTTTGCATACATCCACGGGATCGAGTTTCACAATCTCGGCCAGGCGCTCTTGATCCTGAACCGTCTCCTCTGCGTTTCCAAAGGTGGAAAACAGCCAGGAAAGCGCCCCGGACACCGCCGAAGACGGTTTGGCTGGCAGCGAGTAATAAATCCAACGCCCCTCCTTGCGCGAATCGACCAACCCAGCCTGGTATAAAATCGAAAGGTGCTTGGACATGGTGGAGACGGCCACACCGAACAGTTCGGTGATCTGGCACACGCACAGCTCGCCACGACGCAGAGCCAACAGGGTTCGCACCCGGTTCTCGTCGGCCAAAGCCCGCGGGATGTTCATGAGATCGCGCACAAGTCTATATTTCGCCATATAACGAAATATGTCAAGCGTGACCCCGCTCTTTTTTTAAGTGTGGGCCGTGGCCCAACCTCCCTCACCGGTCTGAATGGTCTGGATGTGTGGTCCCCCCCGCCCCCCATTAACGCAACAGGGACGGCACACCTGCGCCGTCCCTGTCGTTTAGATGCTTATACAACTCCGCCTTACTACTTCTTCAGATCGTAACAGAGCAGAACGTCCTGGTCGCGAAGGTACAGCTTGCCATTCGCGATCACGGGGTGGGGCCAGCTATTCTTGTTGCTGCGATCAGGCTGATCGAAACGGCCTTTTTCGACAAAACCTGTCGGACTGGCCTCCACCAGTGCCACGGCCCCTTTTTCATCTTCAGCCCGCAAATAGAGCATGCCGTCGGCGCTGCAAATGGAGCCCTTGCGCAGCTTGCTCCTCTCCGCCCAGACGATCTTGCCAGTCTTGAATTCCTGGCACACCCAGCCCTTGGCATCGGAATGGCCATAAACGTAGTCCCCCACCCTGACCACGCCGCCGTGGTGGGTCGCGAAATCCTTGTGGGCATACACCTGCTCCACAGAGAAGGCATCCCCCGTCTTGGCCACCTTGAACAGGTTGCATCCCACGCCGTAGCCAGAGGTGACAAACACATGGTGGTCAAAATAAACCGGTGTGGGAATGACCGCGGTCTTGCCCTTGCGTTCGGCCTTCCAAAGAACCTTGCCGCCGGTGGAGACACCCGCCACTGAGGCGTCGGTCATCTGGATGTACTGTCGCACGCCATCGATATCCGCCACGATCACGGAGGCGTACTGGGCGTTGTCCGTAAAGCCCGCAGTCTGCCACACGGTGGAACCGTTCTTCTTGTCGAGCCCCACCATGCAACCCTTCGCGCCACCCGGGGTGAGAACAACCAGGTTCCCATCCACCAGCGGCGATTCCGCATACCCCCATTCCGGCACGCTTCCCCCGAAATCCCCGGTCAGGCTCTTGTGCCAGACCTCCTTGCCCGTGGCCGCCTCCAGGCATGACACATCGCCATAGTGGCCCAGGGCATAAACGCGGTCTCCATCAACTGTTGGCGTGGAACGCGGTCCTGCGAAGCCACCCCAGCCCGGCGCCCCCGCCTTTCCGATGCGAGTGGACCATAGCAACTTGCCGCCATTGACATCCAGGGCGCGAACGTAGGTGGATTCCTTGTCCTCACCCATGGTGTAGATTTTTCCATCCGACACAGAAACGCCCGAGTAGCCTGCGCCCAGGCCGGTGATCTTCCAGTCCAATTTCGGCCCTTGGGCGGGCCACTCCTTGAGCAGGCCCGTTTCGGCGGAAACCCCATCACGGTTGGGGCCGCGCCATTGGGGCCAATCGCCTTCTGCGGCCATCAAGGTGGAAAAGGTGCATGCCAGGGCAAGGCTGCCTAAAAGGATCTTCATGCTTTGCATACTTTGATTCTCCCATTCAAAATGTTCACTGGGTAACGGGTGGCCCCATTAGATACCAAATCGTCGATGCACGCAAGCTTATCACGGACCAAATTCCGGATGCGAAATCCCATGGATCCGCGGAAAAAACGCTCAAGATCGCTTGCGTGTGGGAAGGTTCACAGCCACATTAACTCCCATGGGCATGTGCATACTCGCAACCGGCGCTCCGCGGCGGATTGGATTCATTTCGACACGATTTCAAGGGACGGATGGTGTCACCCTTGAATCACGAAAATGGGCGCATATTCTCGAAAGCCTCGGTCATACCTGTTACTGGATGGCCGGCCTTCTTGACGCCCCGCCGGAAGTGAGTTACACAGCACCATTGGCGAGCTTCAACCACCCGGCAGTGCTGGACGTGCAGGCCCACCTCTTTGGTGTATCGGTGCGTTCGCGCTCGGTCACCAATCGCATCCATGAGCTCAAGGAGCTTTTGAAGGATGATCTGTATCGGTTCATCGACAAGTTCCAGCTTGAGGTGTTGATCCCGGAGAACATCCTGGCCATCCCGATGCATGTGCCCTTGGGCCTGGCCATGACGGAGGTGATCGCGGAAACCACGCTGCCGGTCATCGCGCATCACCACGATTTTGTGTGGGAGCGGGAACGCTTTGCTCTTAACGCTGTGAATGATTATCTCCAGGCCGCATTCCCCCCCTCTCTGCGCGGCATGGAGCACGTGGTCATCAATTCCATGGCGCAAAAGGAACTGGCGCGCCGCCTGGGCATCCCCTCGCAAATCATCCCCAACATTCTCGATTTTGAGACGCCGCCCCCTGCCCTGGATGCCTACAATGCGAATCTGCGCCAGGATATTGGCCTCAAGGAGGACGACTGGTTCATACTGCAACCCACGCGTGTCGTGTTGCGCAAAGGCATCGAACACGCCATTGAACTGGTAAGGCGTCTGAAGGACCCACGCGCCAAGCTGGTCATTTCGCATCCGGCGGGTGACGAGGGCAACGCCTATATGGCGATGCTCAAGGACCGCATTGCCGAATCGGGCATCGACGTCCGGTTCATTGCAGACCGGATAGGTGAAACGCGTGGAACGGACGCCGAAGGCCGCAAGATTTACACCCTTTTTGATGTCTATCCGCACGCCGACCTGGTCACCTACCCCAGCCACTATGAAGGCTTCGGAAACGCCTTTCTGGAGGCGATCTATTTCGGCAAGCCCGTGGTGGTCAATACGTACGCGGTCTATGCGCGCGACATCGATCCGTTGGGCTTTAAAACCATCGAAATGACGCAACTGGTCACCCGCGATGTGGTGGACCAGGTCAAGGAAGTCCTTCACAACCCAGCCCTGCGCCAGGAGTGGGCGAAGACGAACTACGACTTGGGGCTCAAGTATTTCTCCTATGCGGTGGCCCGGCGCAAACTGGCTGCACGCCTCGCCAATCTATATGGTGAAGGCGTGTAAAAACAACAACTCAGCAAGCCTCTTCCCTCATTCCCTGAGCCATAAATTCTGGTAAGGACTCAGGATAAGGGATGTCCGGCCATCCACGGTCTCCCCTGTCAGGAGGTCCTTGCATTGTCCAGTTGTGGGAATCGTTGCCTGGATGGATCGCCCAGTGATATTGTGGATGCACAGGACACTGAGTCGCCCCTCTGGCAGGGAACGGCGCAAGGCAAATATGCCCGGCCCCATGTCAACCACTGCGCTGCCCGCTGAGGGATTAAACACCGGACACCTCCGCCGTGCTTGAATCATGCGTTGGATCCCCTCGAACACACGAGCACGCAACGAACCCCCATCCTTTAGGGCGCGCTCCAAGGCATCCCGATCGAGTTTCTCGCGATTGATGCGCCGTGGCATTCCGGACGATTCAGCGCCCGCCCGATCCCCTCTTGATCCAAAGAGCGAATGGAAATAAATGGCAGGCACACCCGGCATCGCCAACATGATCGCGTGGGCGCTTAAAAGTCTGGAGACACTCACCGCCAACGCTGCATCGTCATCCAGGGGCGCCAGCGCATCGAGATAATTGATGTTCATCTCGTAGGGGGCGCGGCGGCCATCCGGCATCTGCTTGTACGAAATGTAGCCGTTGCGCTGGAGGGTGCCTTCGACCAGGGAGTCGATTTCCTCGTCAGCAAGGATGCCCCGCACAGGATTGAGCCCTATGCCATCATGCGAGGCGAGAAAATTCAGGAACGCCACCTTTCTGGTGGGAACACTCAGGCCCGCCGCCCAGCGCGATAGCGCCTTGGCATCCCCTGTGCGCAGCGTATGCAGAACCAAAGGCGGAAGGGCAAAATTATAAACGAGGTGGGCCTCATTCGTTCCATCCCCGAAATAGGAGATATTGTCTGCATGGGGCACATTGGTCTCGGTGATGAGCCTGACGCCTGGAGCCACACCATCCACCACCTGGCGCATGCATTGAATGACGCGATGGGTCTTTTCCAGGTGCAGGCAGGAGGTCCCAATTTCCTTCCACAAAAAGGCAATGGCATCCAACCGGATGAATCGCGCCCCGCGCGCGATATAGGCCAGCAGAACCTCCAAAACCGCCAGAAACACTTCGGGGTTTTGATAGTTCAAATCCACCTGGTCGGCGCTGAAGGTCGTCCATACCCGCCGGGGTCCGGCCATGGAGGCAAATTCCGTGAGCAGGGGCAGGGCTCGTGGACGGATCACTGTGGAAAGGTCAGGTTCACCCTGAACCGTGACAAAGAAATCGCGATAGGCGGGATCGCCTGCCAGGAAACCCTTGAACCAGCCGGACTGCGCAGAAAGATGATTGAACACGCCGTCCACCATCAGATCGGCCTCCCGCGCCAGTCTGGCAACATCCTCCCAGGTGCCCAAGGCTGGATCGACCTGCAGGTAATCCACCACCGCAAAGCCATCATCTGATGAAGAAGGGTAAAAGGGCAGCACATGAACCCCGCTGATCCAACCAGACAAGTGGGTCGTGTAAAGCTCGTGCAAGGTGCGAAGGGGAGGAATTCCCGGCTCCCGAACCTGATCGCCATAGGAGATCAGGAGCACATCCTGCTCCGAAAGAGGAGTCGCACTCGATGATCGTTCAGTTATGAATCGGGAGCGGTATTGTTCGACAAGGGTCTGGATGCGCCCCGCCAATGGGCGCCCTTCCTCGGCTCCATACAGGAACACGCATTGATCCAGCAAATTGGGGCTCATGTATCAAAGGGAAAACGAGCGTCAATCCAGCCACGTCAGGCGTTATCCAGACGGATCGCGTCATTCAATTCATCCAAAAACGTGGGCAACGCCGATTGCACGCGGTTCCAGTTCGAGATAAGCGGCGATGACAGGGGATCCTCCTGAAACGCCTTGGTGGCCGCCCGTATGCCACGCACGAAGGTGGTCACGGCATTCTCCTCATCGTGGCGCGGGTATCGCAGGCCGTTGATCGCAGCATCAGCACCATACATGTGCAACGTGTCCTCGGCCTGGCGCAGGTAGGCGCTCAAAAGGGTGTCAAACAAGCCTGCGTCCAGCTTGATGCCCTCGGCGGCCATGCGACGGAACAACGACTTGACGATGTCGATGGACATCTTGTTGAGGCCCCTCTCCTGGTCCCGTTGTGACAGCTCCTGATGTTTGTGATCATAGTTGTCGCACAACTCGGCCTGACAGATGGCCCGGGGAGACGAGTTTCTCAACACCTCCACCAAAACGCCCACCTCCAACGCCCAATCATGTGGAATCCGCACGCGACGGACCAGATCGACATCCAGCGAAAACTCCCCTGCGAGCGGATAACGGAAGGTATCCATATAGACCAGGTAGCTGTGAGTGCCGATGATGCTTTTGAGAGCCCTGAGCAACGGGGTGAGCAGGAGGCGCATCACGCGTCCGTTGAGCTGGTCGGACACGCGCGCGTAGTATCCTTTGCAAAAGTCAAATCCCAGGCTGGGATGCGCCACAGGGTAACAGAGCCGGGCCAGCAATTCCCGGTTATACGTCAGGATATCGCAATCATGCACCGCAACCATGCGTGCCTGTTCCGTGGCCAGCACCGCCCCGAAACAGAGCCAGACATTTCGCCCCTTGCCACTGGGGCCGGGGCTGATGTCCGATTCCTCAAGCTTGCGAATCAGAGCCTGCATCCGGGGACCATCGTTCCATATCAGCATCGGCTTTTGGGGCAATTGGCCGAATACACGACGGGCCCGCGCCCATCCGCGACGATCGGCGCCATCGATGCCCACAATGATCTGCTTCAAATAGGCAACGGATTTCAGCTCGCGCATGATGTGCCGCAGGGCCTTGGTGCCGAGTTCGCGCACGTGGCAGGGCAGCACAAGCGCGATGGGTGTCTCCTCGGTAAATTGCACCAGCTCGCGCTCCAGCCGTGTCACATTCGGTGCGCCAAGCCGATGCAGGGTCGCCACGGCACCTGTTTGAAAAAAATCAGCCATATCTTTGTAATGTCAAAATCCCGTTTTCCCTCCATCCATTGCCGTCGCCATGGGCCGTCGAGCCGTCATGGTATGTCTGGACACCAATTCAATATTGTTCACTTGTCTCGCAACATTCCCTGGGCTGCCCCTCCTCTCCTTCCTGGATTTCCAGGAACACCAGCATCTCCTGAATGAGCGAGGAAAGCCACCAGCGTCACGCTCATGAAAAACATGACCGTGATCGTGATTCCGCCCCACACACCTTGGGCCACGATTCTGTCCAGGTTCATCCAGGTCATGATCGTTTGTGACAGCAGGACAAACGATACGGCCGCCAGGGTGGCAATGGCCCACCCACGGCTGGGGCGGCCCAGAAATCCCAGGATGGCCCACAAGGCACAGCAGGCGCCCCCAATCAATCCCACCAGCATGCTGGTGGTGCCGAATTCACCCATCATCCGGCCGGATAACAACGACAGACAGGCTGTGACTAAACTATACGCCAAAACAATGATGCAATTCCGATGGTTCAACATGGTCAGGACATTCAATGCAACGCCCCGCCCACACCGCACTCCACGAGCACAGCAGCGCGCGTGTTTATCCTTTAAAACACGAAACGGCTATGTCGTAACCATGCATGGATAACGTTGATGGTTGCCATTCATACATTTCTGCGGTGCAAGCACGCGTTTTATGTGATGAATGGCGGCCCGACCATCCGATTTGCCTCCAGAATTCCTCGATCCTGGACCCTTGTTTTTATTGGAGCCAATTACACGGGCTCCAACACTAAATAATATCCATCCCCTGCAATGCTCCCGTCAAGGCTCAATTCCGTAACAATTATCTCGCCCTTTGGCGCATCCAATGGAATCTTGGTTCCGTTGATATTACTCGTTGTCCACCATCATTACAGGCCAGGCGGAGTGCGACGCGTGATCGAATTGGCCACGCCATACGTGGCACGCCACGCCCCCGCTCCCATCAGCCGCGTCATCCTGGTTGGTGGTGAAGCTCCTGACGAGACCTGGCTTTCTCATTTTCAGCAGGGCATGCCTTCAACGCCTGTCGAGGTCTTTCTGGCGCCAGCCCTGGGGTATGCCGCCGAACAAGCCAGTCATCCCACCCAGCTGCGCCGGGATTGTCGAAAAGCACTGGCCTCCCTGATGGATCGATTGAACGGCGAGGACACTTTGGTTTGGTGCCACAACCCGGGTCTGGCTCGTAACCTGATTGCAGTCGACGAGTTGGCACGAGCCTGTCTCAGGCATAATCTTCGTCTTGTGGCCCACCACCACGATTGGTGGTTCGATAATCGATGGCAACGCTGGCCGGAGTTCCGCTCCCATGGACATTCCACCCTCCAATCCGTTGCCAAATCCCTCCTGCACCCTGCCTGGACGCGCCATTTCTGCATCAATCAGGAGGATGCCTCCCTGCTTTCCAAGTGGCTCCCTGGCAAGGCGGCCTGGCTGCCCAACCCCGGAGGCACCCCCCCCGCCCTGCCTCCCCGGGACCTGGCACACGCACGGGCATGGCTCACCGGACAGTTGGGCGATACGTCGCCTGTCTGGCTTGTTCCCTGCCGTTTGCTCCGGCGCAAAAACATTGCCGAAGCGTTGCTGTTGGCCCGTTTGCTGCGCCCTGAGGCCTGGCTTGTCACCACAGGTGCCCCAAGTTCTCCAGATGAACAAACCTATGCAGACCGCCTGGAGCAGGAGGCACAAGCCCATGAGTGGCGCTTGCGCCTGAGTATCCTGCGACCGGATGGCAGTCCCAAACCCAGCATGACCGCCCTCATGGCGGCATCTGAGGCTGTCCTTCTTACATCGGCTCAGGAGGGCTTTGGTCTTCCTTACATCGAAGCTGCCCTGGCCCGCAAACCACTCATTGCCCGCTCTCTGCCCAATGTGGCTCCCGATTTGGCCAACCTGGGATTCCGCTTCCCCCAGTATTATGAGGAACTGTGGATTGATCCTTCTCTTTTCGACTCGCAAGCCGAGGTCCACCGTCAGGAAAATCTTTTCCGGCAGTGGCGCTCCAATCTGCCCCTGTCCTGCCGCAGACATGTCACACCGCCACCGCTGGCGCAGCATTCAAAAGTTGCGCCCATTCCATTCAGCCGCCTGACGCTTACGGCACAGCTCGAGGTTTTGCACCATCCCCTTGACGAGACATGGTCCCGGTGCCTGCCTCTTAATCCCTGGCTTGAGCGCTGGCGGAACCGTGCTGCCAGGGGGACGCTTCAAACCACCGCCTGGCCACGCATCGCGCGAACGCAGCTCAGCGGTGACGGCTTTGCAGCCCGTTTCTGGCAAAACACTCCCTCCAGGCCTGACATGCGCTCCGGTGTTGGCACGCCTCATCAGTGTCTCATGGATTTCATCCGCCTCAAAGTGAGGGCTGAAATGCTCTACCCACTTCTCATGCATAATGTCTCATGAAAATCCGCGCCGTCATTTTTGATATCTATAAAACCATTCTTGATGTCGCTCCTGCGCCATCGAATGCGGCAGTGCAGTGGGAAATATTGTGGAAATCCCATCTAAACACGTCACCCCGCATGGATCTGGGCGCCTTTGGACAGGCCTGCGAAAAGGTCATTGCGCGTCTGCATGAACAGGCCCGGGCCCAGGGCATTGCCTATCCCGAGGTTTTCTGGCCTGAGGTGGTGTCTGAAGTTCTTCCCGAATTCGCATCCTTGACGGAAATTCAACAGGCGGAGTTCCTCTATCGCCAGGTGCAGCTATGGCATACCGTTCAACTCATGCCAGGGGCGGCGGAGGTCTTGCGTGGCTTGATGGGTCGCAAACTGCCGTTGGGGATCGCGTCCAATGCCCAGGCATACACGCTGCGCGAGCTGGACGAGTCGCTCGCATCGGCAGGCCTTGGCATGGACTCCTTCAGCGAATCGCTCTGCTTTTTCTCATTCCAACACGGCTTCAGCAAGCCTGATCCTCACGTGTTCCGGCTTCTGTCATTCCGTCTGGCCAACATGTCGATTGCGCCCGGCGAAACCCTCATGGTTGGAGACCGCCTGGACAACGACCTGGATCCCTCCTCCGCCCAGGGATGGCAAACCTGGAGGCTCGACCCTGCCAATGACGACGGCACGGGCGGCTCATGGGCCGCCCTATGGGACTGGCTTCAACCACGTCTGTAATTCGTAAAGCGCGGGCTCTCGTTATGGGGCCGCGGGGATGACCAATCGGTAATAGCGGGCAACATCGTTCCCACCAAGACTGTTGGTAACTGTAATCATGCCATCCGCTGAAGGCGCGGGTACATCGGCCAGTTTATGCCAGTCGCCCAATGAGAAGGTGTCACGATACTCCACGGTGTATTTCTTGCCCGCCACTCCATAAAAGCTCACCACACACTGCCCCGCTTCGTGCGAGGCCATTTCAATCCGTAAACACTGTGCGCCGTCCACGGGGCTGGTGCCCGCCAGGTATTCCTGGGCATCCGACAACCCATCCTGGTCGAAGTCCCCCTGTCCATCGCGAGCCAATGTTCCAAACTGTGCGAGTTCCCACTCATCTGGCAGGCCATCACCATCGGAGTCTTCACTCGCCCCTGCATTGGATGCTCCCGGCGTGGCCACATCCCCCCTCCAATTGACGGGATCATTTCCAAAGACTCTACCGGCGATGCGCTGCAGTGAATTGTTCGAAGCCGAAAGATTGGTCGGCCAGGGGGCCGTCACGTCATAATCGACCTCATCCACGAGGATATAGGAGACCTCGGCCGCAAGCGGACCAACACTTGCTTCAGGTGCATCCGGCCGCAACAGGCGCACCGAATCCCCGGCATTGTTGAGTTGTCCCGAATAAGGGCCCAGAATGACCGTATTGGTATCCAGGGCGTACCAGCGGCGAAAGGCATTCAGTTTCACCGCATCAAATGCTGGATCGAAACCCACCACCAGCAAATATCCGTGCGGTGGCAGGACAACGCCCATCGGGAGATTGAATTCAACCCCGCCCCGTAGATGCCAGGTGTTCGTTTCTGCATTCGGATCGTACAACGGAACCGGCTGCGAGGTGATGTTGTGCAATTCGATGTATTCATCCCTTGTGTTGTTGTTGGTCAGATACACCGGGGCGGGATCGGCCATGATCTCATTGATGACCACCGGTCCCACCTGGGGACCAATATTGTTCGTGCCCAGCGTCACACGGGACTGGAGCACAAAAAGTTCACGTCCCTGGCTGGTCAGGTAACGGCCAAAGGATGCCCCCATGGGCGAGGCATCGAAGGTGTAACCATGCGAATAGCCGGTAAGGTTGGTGCTGGCATCGCCCGAAAAGAGATAGACGGAATCCCCCGCCGAGGCGAACCGGAAGCTCAACGCCCCCAGGTTGGTGAAACTGGACGCATCAAACACCACGCATCCCCCCGGCGGTATGATCGTACCCTGAGGAATTCGCAGCTTCTTGGGCGTGTCCAGTTCATCGCTAAGGAACCATCCACTGATGTCCGCCGGTGCGGCGCCGGGATTATATAACTCCACGGCATCACACTGCGATGCCTCGGGATGGGCGAGAAGTTCATTGATCAATACCAGCGGTATCGCTGGAGGATTTGCATCTATTGTCCCAGGCGATCCCTGCAAGGTGCTGCTCGGACGCCAGTTCAATTTGTCCCCCCATGCGGCCAGGGGAGCCTGCTCATCAGCTACAACCAGTGAGAAGCCAAGCCCATCCGTGGTCCGATACCAACTGTTGTTGTACGCGAAATCCAGGATTGTTTCCCCCAATGGCCCCACCAGCACCAATCGCTCACCGGCATTGCTCAGTTGATTGGTGAACGAACCGGCGATCAAGGCATTTGAGGTGTAGCGCGATTTAAACGCCGTTTGATCCCGGACCACCACCACTCGCTGGCCTGTTGCGAGATCCATTGATGGAAAGACAAAATCGATCCCCTTCGTGAAGCGGAATCCTGCCAGGTTCAGGGTGTTGGTTCCGCGATTCAGCAATTCAATGTACTCATAGAGGGAGGCGTCGTTTGTGCCGTCCACCTCTGGATGATACATGATTTCCGTCACCACCAGCGGAGGCACCGCCTCCACATGAAGCAGGGTGACCGCCCCCGACCAGGTGCTGTTCAAGGGCGGATTGTTGGCCCCCGTCAGATTCCGGTGGTTCACATCGTACGCCCGCGCCACCAGTCGCGCATTGCCGCTGAATGTGATGGCCTCGCTGTAGAGTTTGGCCCCCGTCGCAATGCTGCCACCCGCCAACCGTGGATCGCTTCCATCCAGCGTGTAATAAATCGGCACTCCGGTCTCGGCACTGAGCGTTACCTTCCCACCCGTCTCAGCAATGGCCGGACGTCTCACAAAATTGGTGTCGATGAAGTCAAGCCGGTTGGAAAACCACCGTTTCATGAATTCAACTTCCCCCTGATAGGTCCCAGGGAAATTATAGGTGACACCCGCGGCACTCCATGACCCCGAGCGAGGTCCGGTAAGGTAACCCCATCGCGTAAATTCTCGCGATTGAGCCTTGCTCACCTCACCGCTCAGCCTGTCGATCAGCCCATATACATTAGTGTTGGCCAGCACGTTGCCCCGCAAATCCTGGTACCGGTCAATCCACTTCTGCC
>CAZIDG010000087.1:0-17903 GCA_964538065.1 uncultured Verrucomicrobiota bacterium | reverse complement strand
GAACACGATGAAGGGAGGCGCCTCAATAAGAGCCAGATGGCGATCAAATGGTTCACACTGTCGAGAGCCTGGATGTTCATAAATGAACCATTCAGCCTCTTCACCGGAGGCGTAGCCCACCCACCAGATGAACACACCCTCGCAAATCGGCTTGAACCGCCGCTCATTGCTACCCCTGGCAAGGGCATCATCCTTGACGAGTACCTGCGCCAGCGACCTTTGGAGACACGCTCCAAGTTCGCCGAGCCGTGGGGGCCCTGAGCCAGGCTTCCGAACTGGCTTTGCCATCGCCCATTATGCCGCCCGAATAAACTGCTTTGTACCCAGTCGTTTTCCAATACTTCACCTTGGCATCGCAATTCTTTTCAAACCATTTAATCCCCTCTCGCAAATGGATCAGTTATCATCGCTTTTGGCATTTTCAAATATTTCAACCATTGGACAGTTTATGACCCACCCATGCTGTTAACCTTTTGGCTGATGATGAATGCACAATCATCAGCAAAAAGGAGGATTCCTGCTGGCGCAAGCGGCCACCAGCGGGCCATTACATACTGCCATTCAACGGCACTCTTCATTGCCGCGCGCATTTGCCGTGGGAGAAAGGCCACCCCACCACCCGTGGCCGCCCCCACGGCAAGTCATACCCCATGCTCTCCTCCCAAAGCGATACAAAGTGTCATTCATTTAGTCATGTCAAACACACATGGCCACAGAATACTATTCAATTGCATTTAAATATATTATTGACGCTATATCGACTTTAAATTTAATTTCGAATCATGAGGCGAAAGCAGCATATGATTTACCTCAACGGACGTCCCCGAACGTCTTACCTTCCCCGTGTACCCTGCCGCCGTGATAAACTGCCTGTCATCATTAAAAAAACAATTTTATGAGTGATATTTGGAAACGCAAACTGGCCGCCTTCCTGCACGACCCTCCCAGCAAGGCTCTCGATATACGAACTCATGGTGAACGATCTGATGAGGCGTTCAAGGCCGCTGGGTTTGTAGATAGTGAAGTGGGTGACTATTTCAATTTTGCCGATCACACAGAAGCCGCCGCGGATCGACTCCCCTTCCCCAACTCTCAGGCCAGTGGGTTGCAGTGTGCTTTTGATGGCATACGCAATGCCTTCCGGCACCCTTTGTGCGGGACGGCGGTGCCCTTTCACTCAGAATTTCGATCAGCAGCTCAAGGAATCGAGGGCGAAAAGACGGTACAGCCTGTTTTGACGGCGGAGAGCCTCGATAGTCTTTCGGAAAACGAAAGATGGAGGGCAAAGTATTTTGCGCATTGGCGGCTTTGGCCCAAACATGCGAGCGACAAGGATTACCGATTGGCTTTGCTTCCTGCGGATACGCGAATTCCGGACCACACGATCTGGACCCATATGCAGGTGGTCTCTGCTCTGGCGGGCTGTGTCGGTAAAGACGGACAATGGCAACCAGCCTTTCTCAAGTTCCAACTCGGCCCCGTCCAGGATTTCATTGCGGCCGCACGGAGCACGCGCGATCTTTGGAGTGGCAGCTATCTTCTTTCCTGGTTGATGGCCGCTGGATTGAAGGCACTGTCGGCAGAGGTGGGGCCTGATGCCGTCATTTTCCCCAATTTGCGGGAACAACCGCTCTTTGATCTTCATTGGCGCAAAGACCTCTGGAGCAAGGTGGGCATAAGCACTCAAACGAGCGTCTGGGACTCACTCGGTTGGAAAAACCGCGACCTTTTGACGCCCAATCTGCCAAACGTGTTTCTGGCCATTGTGCCGAAGGATCAAGGTCGCGAACTGGCTGAGCGTGTCTGTGAAGTCATACAGGCTGAATGGAACAGGATTTCAGATGCCGTGTGGGCCACGTGCGAACAAAATGGCCTGACAGGCGAGGATGGCGGCTTTTCCGCAGAGGCCAGACGAGCGCGTTTTGACTCACAAATCCGCCGCTTCCTTTCGCTATCCTGGCAGATTACCCCCTGGCCGGAGACTCTGGAAAAGGCCATGCAGATGGCGGATGGCTTTGCCGATCAAATGCCAGTTCAAATCGCCCGCCAGCGAGTTCAAAAGGTGATTACCATGGCAACAACAACGATGCCATTGGAAGACCGAGATGGCCGTTTTTATACGGATAAAACTAAAACGACACTGAACAATGTTGGACTCGGCTGGTCCATTATCCTGGCGATTAACGGATGGGAACTGGATGCCGTGCGGCAAACCCGGCAATTTGCTTCTGTCGGCAGGGGTGGATGGAATATTGGGGCCTTTAATAACAAGGACGTGCTCACTGGTCGAGAGGAGGCCGTGGCTGGCGGGAAGAACTGGGCCATTAGGTCAAAGGATATTCTGGGTGCACCGTGGAACGCGCTTTTTAAGCATGAAGATTGGCTCAGCGCACCGACATTGGTTAAGCGCCTGTGGCATTATGCCTACCTCGCCGCGGAGCCATGGAAGTTGGATACCACACCATCTGAATTCCCCATGCCCAATACACGTGGTGTGGCGGTTCATCACCCAAACGAGGATTGCGGCGACGATGAAACCTCCGATGACGCATCGCCCGCCGAAAAGTACTTTGCAGTTCTTGCCTTGGATGGTGACGAGATCGGCAAGTGGGTAAGTGGCGAGAAAACGCCATCATTTGAAACGCAGTTGGCGGACTACCAGGATGGCTCTGGAAATGCCGGTTTCGGATCCAAGCCCTATTTTGAGCGGCACGAAGCCCTGAGAGTTTTCTTAAGAGAACAACGTCCTCTTTCACCGAGTTATCACATTCAATTCAGCGAGGCCCTTTCCAACTTTGCCTTGCGCTGTGCTGGAAATATTGTGAAAGCCTTCGATGGGAGGCTTATTTATGCAGGAGGTGACGATGTGCTGGCCCTTCTACCCGCGGATGCCGCGCTGGATTGCGCCAAAGCCTTGCGTTCAGCGTTCCAAGGAAAAACAGTCACTGGGCAAAATGGGGAAACGCTCTTTGAATGCAAAGCGCTGGGATTCCTGACGGGCAAAAGCTATAAGGATGATCAGGGCCATGAAATTCCATTCATTGTTCCAGGCCCCAAGGCCGATTGTTCGGTGGGCATCGCCATCGCGCATTTCAAGGCGCCACTCCAAAACGTGGTGCGAGAGGCACAAACTGCGGAAAAACGTGCAAAACGAGAACTGAAACGTAGCGCCGTAGCGGTGACACTCTTCAAACGATCCGGGGAAACCATCGAGTGGGGATCCAAATGGGATTGTGGCGGACTTGATCTTTACCATGCGCTATTCGAGACATTGAAAGCCGAAAGGGTAAGCAGCAAGTTTCCGTATCGGATGGTCGAGTTGATTGAACCCTATATCACAGACAGGAGCAAATTGACCAAAGAAGAACAGGTCAATGCATTCACCTCAGTGATTGATGAGATCATCCAGCGTGAATGGGATAATGTGTGCTCCAGACAACGGGGGCCGAAGTGGGACAAAACCACGCCAGACACGTTCGGTGATTCATTATCCCGATATCTTTCCTCTTTGGATGGCGCTGAAACAAAGGTGCGAGCCATCATCGGCCTTTGTCAAACAGTGGCTTTTGTATCTCGTAACACCAACGATGACAGCCGAAAGGCATAAACCATGAATACCCTGTTATTACAACCCACCGACATTCTCTTCTTCCGTGATGGCCGCCCCATGGAGGGTTCTCTGGCGGGCCATAGCGCCGCCTGGCCGTTGCCTAATGTCACGGACGCCGCCCTGCACGCCGCTCTTCATCGGGCTCAATTCAAAGGCGTCCACGCTCATCGCCGTGGACATAAGGGCGTCTATTCCGGCCAGGATCAACGCGAGCGCCAGTTCGGTAATTTGGTCACGGCTGGTCCGTTTCCAGTCTCCCCAGAAGGCCAGTGGTTTTTCCCGCGCCCGGCAGATCTCCAGTCCGCGGGCCTGAATCCCAACCTCGTGCCAACAGACCGATTCGATTCGGTTGATTCCAGCCTCCCCGATCCATTGGAATACGCGGTGGCTAATTGTCTTCCTCCCAGCAAGAATTCCGTTGCCAAACAATGGCTCAATAAAACGGCATTTGAGCGATATTTGAATCCCAAGGACGGCCAGGATTACAGGATCAAAGAAAAAGAAGAATATGATGACATATGCAAACATAAGGAAGGATGTAATGACACCTGTTTTGTCGATTTTGAGCACGCCATTGGGATAACAATCGACCGTGACACCCAGACCGCCGGTCAAGGTGAAGCCGAGGGAAAAATATATTCTGCTCAGTATCTACGGTTGCGCGATGGCTGGAAAATGGGACTCCTGGCCAAGGCTGAAGACAAGGATTTTCGTAATGCTTCCGGGGAAAACGACCTTGTCAAAGTACTATTCCAAGGCGGCGGACCTCACCGGATCATCGTGGGTGGACAACAGCGGATATGCACGGCCATGATTCAGCATGGACACCCCATACAGTTACCCCGAGGCATGACACAAGGTTTTCGCAAATGCGCCGACAGCAACAAACATCTGGTCAAATGGATATTACTCACCCCTTCCATCTGGCCGGAGATAGAAGAAGGAACGTCCAAGCGCGGCACCCAGGTTCAGTACCATCCCGGAGGATGGTTGCCTAATTGGATTGCCTCTGAGGACGGACAGGTGCTCCTTCATACCGTGGATTCCACAGAGAGAAAAAGAAGGCGAAACCTAAACTATGACAGCAAAGGCTATCCAACAGATGCTGGCGGTGCCAAATCCATTGCCGCCAGGTTGGTGGCAGCCATCGTTTCCAAGCCACTTGCCGTCACCGGATGGGCGCTTCCCAATGAAATCGACCGCCCTGAAGGTGGAGCCAAAAGCACACATCTGGCTGTGCCCGCCGGGGCGGTGTATTACTTCGAAGCCGACAGCACAGAGGAGGCCAACAAACTCGCGGCGGCCCTCAACTGGCATGGTGCGGAATCCAATCCCACCACGATTAAAAACCGTCGTAGCACGCTTCTGGGTGAAAAAGGCTTCGGTCTGGGCGTCTGTGGAACATGGGACTTTTACAAAAAGGCCAAACAGGAGGAACGCTAAGGAAGGCCTCAGACGTCCCTGAACGTTCCCGGACTATCTTGAACATCAGCAAACCAATAACATTTTTAAAAATATGAGCGACAACGAAAACAACAAAGGCATGCAAACACGCATCTTACTCATCTTCACGCGTACCCCCCTCCATGTGGGGGCCGGGTCCAGTGTCGGCGCGATCGATCAACCGATCATCCGCGAGCGCCATACCGGATTTCCGATTATTCCCGCCTCCTCTCTCAAAGGAACCTTTGCCGACGAGTGGAATGGGTGCCTGGTTGGTGATCCAGGCAAAAAGACTCGCGGCCAAACAGATGCCGCCTGGCTGTTTGGCTCCGATGACGCCAATAATGCCTGCGCCGGCTCGCTCCAATTCTCCGAAGCCAGGCTTCTGGCCTTTCCGATCCGTTCCGCCAAGGGGAGCTTTGCCTGGATCACCTGTCCCATGATGTTACAGCGAGCGGTCAGGGATGGCGTCATTGACGCAAGTCTGATAAATGGGCTTGCTGAACCCAAGGATGAAGAAGCCGTCTTCGACTCGGGAAAGGACTCGAAACTTGCCTTGAATACCGACGTTGTGTTGGAGGAATACACCTTTAAGGCCGTTAACTGGATGGGATTGTCAAATCTCAGTGAGAAGTTGTCCACTTTGTTGAGTGACGAACCTGTATGGAAGGAGGTCTCCTCGCGTCTTGGCATCCTGAGTAACGGCATGATGAGCTATTTCGCACGGAACGCATGCGAGGTCGCCCAGCACGTCCGCATCGACGATGAAACAGGAACGGCCGCTGGCACCGCCTTGTTCAACCAGGAGAACGTGCCGAGCGAGACGTTGTTTTACGCCTCGGTCAACGGCATGCCTGGCCGCGGTGGAAATTTCAAAGACAAGACGCCCAAACAAGCTTTCGATGCTTTTACGGAACGGCTCGATAAGGCCAAATACACCTTCCAATTCGGCGGCGATGCCTCGACCGGCCTCGGTTACTGCACGGTGATACTCAAATAGAGAAAGAGGATTGAACCATGCAAAATCTTGAACAAATCCGGGCGGTCAACGCCCTCGAAGCAACTAAAGCGGCGGATCGCAAACCGCTGGATCGCAAAGCGGTGAACAAACTACCCGCCATGATCATTAACAATGGGTTGCTGGCGACGGCAGCCTTTTGTGAAGCCGAAGGTGGAGGTGACAACCGCAAGGACATGAAAGAGGCTCTCGACGCCACAGCAAAACATTTGGCCAAACGGCATTTTGTTTCCGATAATACCACCAGCACAAGGCAACTCATCGATGACCTTGCTAAACGGGATTCACACCAACTCCAGTTGGCAACAGATGAGGCATTAGCCTACATCGCGTACTTGAAGCGCTTTGCCAAAAAAGGACAAAACGGATCCGAGGAATAGATTATGCCCATCCTGATGCCTCAAGATACAAAGAACGTGCTAGGCATAAATGGAGAACGATGCCAAAGCCGATCTCTTTACTTCGACCGTTTTGCTCATCCGAGCGCAAAAAAGCAGGAACGGCAAGATTGGTTCGCCGCACTTCTGAAAAAAGTGCCCGAAAAGCTCATTTGTCAGAGCAGATCAATTTGGATCCGATCACTTTCCAATCACAACGTTCTCTACGCCCAGCTCCAATCCCGCCTGATGGTCAACATGTCCGGGGGCGTGATGGAAAATGCGGGCCTTTGCCTCGACCGCTTTGGCATGCCATACATCCCTGGCAGTGCTGTCAAAGGCTGTGCCCGCCGGATGGCCACCCAGTTGCTCCTGGAAGCCCCCGTTGATAAAAAGGCCGGACTTCTTGCCGATATTGCCATGATCTTTGGTTGGGGCGATTCGGATTGGAAGTGTGGGCGTAACAAGAATAGAAATGGCAAGGAAGAGAACCCCGTTTCGGACTTTTGGTGGGCGATGGCTGAGGGTGACGGTTCCTCCGCCGATACAGAACGAAACAACCGCTGGAACAGGGTCGCAGAAGCAGCAGCCACCTTGATATTCAATGATTTGGGATTAAAGCCATCGGATTCAGATAAACCATTAAGCGAGCAAATGCCCAATTTCTGTGGTCGCGTGAGCTTTCTACCCGCGTTTCCGATTAAAACTGGCATAAAGATGGAACCCGAGCTGGGGAAAATGGAGCTCGACGTGGTCACCTGCCACCATCCTGATTACTACTCGCAAAAAAAAGAAAGGGGCCGAGTTCGTATGCCCGTCGCTTTTGACAATGAACCCCCTAATCCGGTTGTCTTCCCGACCGTGGCTACAGGAGCGATCTTTGTTTTTACGCCTCTGCCAATACGAGGTGAAATGCAATCTCGATCCCGTGCAGACACAACACTAAATGATTTAGCCAATCAATGGCTGGCGGCTGGTCTTGCCACGTTCGGCATTGGCGCTAAAACCAATGCCGGTTACGGATGGTTTGATTCCAGCGAAAACCTCCAAAAGAATGTCCGAAAAGCGTTGGCCGACGCGGAGAGAATTCGATTAGAGGAAATAAAAAGACAAAATGAAGAGCAACGTCTCAAGGCCGCAGAGAAGGATCGCCTTCTGAAAATTGAACAAGCCAAGGCCGTAACCGCCAACATGACTCCTGAAGAAAAGGATGATTACATGCTGGCCGGGCTTTCCGATGATCAGATTCGCGCTTTGCTGGATGATTTTGTCAGAAAGGAGCCAGCCCAGCAAAAGGCCATTGTCCGCGCCTTGCGGCTCCAACCCGATCAATCCGGCTCCCGCCGCTCGCACTGGGAAGGTTTAAAGAGTAAGGCTCAAAAGAAAGGTGGAAAATGGGCCCAGACAGAGCAACTTATTCGTCAAATATCCAAACAAATGTTTCCCGGCAAGGAAGGAAAAATGCCATGATTTCAGAAATATACCAATGCGAGTTCATCACTCCATGCTTTGGCACGGGTGCGACTCAAACACTGGCGGAACTTCGCGCCTCCGAGGTGCGCGGCCAATTGCGCTGGTGGTTTCGCGCTTTGGGAGGCACATGGGATCAGGAATCTTTCGTTTTCGGGTCCATACATGAAAAAGTGGCAGCAAGCGCACTGCAAGTTCGAACAAAGGTTACGAAAACCGGTATCCCATGGGTGCCACCCAAGGTTAATCCCCAGTTCATCGATGCCTATATCTGGTACTATGCCAGCGAATCGAATAATAAATCTCGTTGGACTGAAAAAGGTAATTTCTCCCCAGGCACCGAATTTGAAATTCAAATCAGACAAATGCGTTCTATTCCAAAGGAAGCGAATGATTTGTTCCAGACCGCTCTTAAATCTTTTTTAATGCTTGGCGCCTTGGGAATGCGTGTCACGCGTGGATTGGGAGCCTTCTCCTGCAAACAATGGCCTGCCACTAACGACAATATCGCCTCTCAACGTAAGGAACTTGAAGATCATAGCTTTGAGTGGTATCATAACGATGTTAATCTTGGACCAGACTGGTTATCAGCCATCAACTCTGCCGGAGATATGCTCAAAAATCATCTCCGCGTAAAATATCCTGCGGGTAAGAGCGGAGACAAACAATCTCCCTTGGGTTCCTCAAAACCGCGCCAAACCAGCGCTGTTTATTTACGACCGATTCGCATGGTGGACGGCACCTATTCTCTTGTGTTGTTTGAAGCGCCGTCCGAGCGTGTTCTTGGAATCGGATCGCGTTGTGGAGCACCAGTCCTTCGCTCACTCACGAATTAAAGTCATTCAACTATGAATAACCTTACATTGCTTTCCCTAGCCTCCAAACAAATCTGGCCGCAGGTGTTGACTGTATCAAACGCCAAGCCGAAACGGCTGGTGCTCTTGCATACCAGCCAGGAATCGGAATCCAAGAGGCCTGCCGAACGGCTCAAGGAATTGTTCGTCACCCAAGGTCTTTTAGGCAGCGATGCCGTGGAATTGGCGCTGATTCCTCATGACCATTTTGGAGCCATCACCGATGCCATCGGCGGAGTGGCGGAACGCTTGGAGCTTGATGACTCCAATTGCCGTCTGAATCTTACAGGTGGCAATAAAATAATGGCCATGGCCGCAGCGGAGTGGTGTCGTCTTGCAGGCGTTCCTTTTTTCTATCTCGAACGTGATTATCGAGTCTTCCCTTTTGTGACCAAAGGAAACGATGTTCTTCCACAGCCAGAATATCAGCTAAACCAACATTTGGCAGATTTCATCGACGCGACCGCGCTCCTCCGTTGCCAACTGGACGGCGCTGAAATTGTCAGTCAAGGACAGAAACTTCTTTTGAATGAAAAAGGGTCCAAACTACCCGAACATGAAATCGGTCCCCTTCTCAAAAAGAACGAAGATTTCCATAAATTCCTGCACTGTGATGTGCCTGAGCATGAAAAGAATGCGGGAACAAATCTCGAATACGCCACCGCCCTGGCACTCCTCAAACTGGGTGTTCCCAGCGTACAGCGTAGTGTGCGCCTGAAACCGCGCGTTCTGCGTGGTGTTGGCATGCAAGAAAGCGAATTAGACCTCGTTTTCAACTGGGCCGGAAAACTCTGGGTCGTGGACTGCAAGGACCGTATCAGTGCACAACAACGCATAACAAATCTCAGAACTGAATTATTAAAACAGTACACTTTAACACCTGACTTGGGCGACGAACTGGAAAAAATAGAAAGCGATCTCAAAGCCCGTCAACTCGTGCCCTTGAAAGAGGATTTGCTTGCTGTTTCGGAAGTTGGAGGGCTTCTGGGACGAGCCATTTGTGTAAGACGATCGCCGCTTGAACCGCAGGCGGCGGAATATGCGAAAAGCCGCGGCCTGGACGTCGTATTAAAAGACCGACTGGTCTCAGCATTGCGTCCCCTTTTACACCCCAATCAACCTGCTTCACTAGAGCAACTTAAGACTTTGGCCAGAGCTCGAACAGGAGCGGCCGCATGATCAAACGATGCTATAAAATGAGATGGGCCCACCTACGTGCCGTCTTTTCCAAGACGATCATAATCCTATTATATGAAAAATAAAAAAACACCATCAAAGGTGAAATCGGAACGCCACCTTCGCTCAACATCGACTATTGTCAATGATGATCCCGAGCCCGTCCTTCTGGCTGTCACGGGCATGTCGCCGGCTATTTTGACGGAAACGGTGTGGGCGCTGGCGCATGAGAAGTCGCCGGTTATTCCCAGACGTGTCATTGTGGTCACGACAGTGCGCGGACGCCAGGAGATCGTTCAGCGTTTGCTAACCCCATTGCCACAGTTCAAAGGCCAGACGGCCTGGGAGGCCCTGCGCTCCTCCCTCAAAAGGGAGGGGCATGACCTCGATGGACGCCTTATCTTCGGCAAAACGCATGATGACATCCGCGTCATGACAACATCGAACCGGTCCACAGGAGAATCGAGCGAATTGCAGGACATCCGCACACCTGTGGAAAATGAAGCAGCCGCCAACTTTTTCCTCGATCAGGTGCGCGGCATCGTCGAAAATGACGACCAGCAGCTCATCGCCTCCCTGGCGGGCGGACGCAAGACCATGGGCGCGCTCCTGTATGCCTGCATGAACCTGGCGGCGCGCGAGACCGACCGCCTTACGCATGTGCTGGTCAACGAACCTTTCGACACCCTGCCGGACTTCTTCTTCCCGGGTCAACCAGCGGAAAAGCTCACCGACCGGGCGGGGAAAAACGTCGATGCGCGCAAGGCCAAGGTGGAACTTGCGGATGTCCCGTTTGTGCCATTGCGCAATCTTTTTGTGCGCGAGCTCAACCGCAAGGCGGGCAGCTTCTCGCGGCTGGTGGACACCTGCCGGGAGGGCATCCGAAAACAAGCCACTGAAAAGGTGAAGCTCACCATTGAGACCGCCCGGCCACTCATGGAAGTCAATGGAACACAAGTAACCCTCGCGCCTCGTGAGCATTTGTTCATGCTGTTTCTGGCCAGACGCGCCAAAGAGTCGGCCGTCATCCTGTCCAGCTATTTCGAGGCACTCACGCCACTGGAAGAATTTCGCAAAACTGTCGTGGAAGGTGCGCCCGAGAATAATTACTCCGATTGGCGACATGCCGATGGCCTCAAAACCGTCATAAGAGACAATGACGATCAGGATATTCGCAAACTGAAAAACAGCATCAAAGCCAAATTGTACAAGGCGGGAGGGGATGCGGTCTATCTCATTCAATGCCTCCCTGAAAAAGGCCGTTGCTCACTCGACGTTCCCCCCTCGATGATCTACATCAAGTAGTCCCACGCCTCCTGACGGTCCCGGAACGTCCAATACCTCAACAGCCGCGTGCTGTTGAGGTATATTTTTATCCGTAATGAATGCGGTGGCCACCACCGCCGCAGGCTGATCGGGGCAACATGAATAATCCCCACGGCCTGTGTCGTTGGTGGCTCACGCATCCGCGCATCGGCCAGACGCCCGTGCGAACAACCAGGATAACAATATGACCATGACGACAAAACAAAAAGGCCACGTGCCCCTGAATACACCGACCGAAGACATGACCTGGAATCACAAGCATTTCAACAAGCGCCGTCTGGCGCAGGCCATCCTCGGTCGTACACTGCGCGATGCCGATATGATGACCCCCGGCTTCCTCCACACCCGCGGCAATGCTGGCTGGATGCTCATCGGCCCCGTATTTCACAATGGCGACATGTATCGTCGCCATTGTGAGCGCCGCGGGACCGTTTATGGCAGTGTAGCTCTGATGCGCGGTCTGGGCATGCTCGAGGCGAAACTCCTCAGCGAAAAGGAGGTCATCCAAATCGCTCTCGACGTTGCCGACTTCCGCCGTGTGGAGCGCCATTCCGATGGCCTTCTGTTGGACATCGCGATGATGCATCCCTGGCCTACCCTGGAGATTCCCCGTACCTGTGCCGTGTATTTCAAGGATGGTGTCCTGACGCCCCTTTTGCCCGAACTGCCCGCATCGTACAATTTGCCTGATATCCGATACAGCACCATTGCACACCTGAATGGAACTGATTTTGAACAAAAACTCCGCGACCGTTTGGCCCAACTCTCCTAAACTCTTATGACCATGAACAACACCAACTCCAACATCATGAACCCCACCATCATCTGCCCCCGTTGCCAGGCTGAGATCGCCCTCACCGATGCCATTGCGGCCCCCCTGCGCGAGGAAATGGCCGCCGAATTCGAGCGCAAACGCAAAGCCCAGGAGGAAGCGCTGGCTCGCAATATCGAAGCACTCAAAGAACAGCAAAAAGCCCTCGAACAGGCTCGCGCCGATTTCGACGCCGAACTGGCCCGCAAGCTGGCCGCTGAGAAGGCTGTCCTCGAACAGCGCCTCATGAACAAGGCACGTGCCGACCTGGCTGGCGAGCTTAACGACCTGAAGGCCAGTCTGGCCGAACGCGAAAAGAAACTGGCTGAGGCCGAAAAGGCCGAACTGGACCTGCGCCACAAACAACGCGATCTTGAACTGCGCCAGAAATCGCTCGAACTTGAAATCGCCCGCAAGCTTGATGCCGAGCGCACCCGCATCCAGGAGGAAGCCACCCGGCATGCCGTGGAAGAACAGCATTTGCGACTGAGCGAAAAAGAGAAGCTCATAACCGACCTTCAAAAGCAAATCGACACCTTGAAGCAAAAGGCCGAACAAGGCTCGCAGCAATTGCAGGGCGAGGTTCTGGAACTCGAACTCGAGGAACTCCTCAAAAGCCGTTTCCCTCACGACGACATCCAGTCCGTCGCCAAAGGGGTGCGCGGCGCAGACGTGCTCCAAACCGTCCGTCTTTCCAACGGCCAGGCCTGTGGCGCCATCGTGTGGGAAGCCAAGCGCACCCGCAACTGGGCTCCTGCGTGGATCGGCAAGCTCAAGGAAGACCAGCGCTCGCTTCAGGCCGAAGCGGCGATCCTCCTCACCCAGGCCATGCCCAGTGGCTGTGCTCATTTTGCCCAGCAGGACGGCGTCTGGATCACGGATTACGCCTGTGCCATGGGATTGGCGTCCGCCTTGCGCCAGGGCCTGATCGGCATCGCCATGAGTCATAGCGCGGAAACGAACAAGAACGAGAAAATGGAGGTCCTCTACTCATACCTTACCAGCACCGCCTTCCGCCAGCAGGTCGAGACCATCGTTGAATCCTTTGCCACGCTCAAGCAGGACCTCGACGCCGAAAAACGCGCCATGCAGAAGATTTGGGCCAAACGTGAAAAACAGCTCGATCACGTCCTGCTGGGCACCTCGCAACTCTACGGCGGCCTTCAAGGCATCGTGGGCCAGAACGCCCTGCCGGAAATCGAACGGCTCCAGCTCCCCGAGAACGACTAATCCATCACTCCACCATGAATACCCATCAATACACCAAGGAAGAACTCACCCCTTGGCTTCTGGCCGCCTTCGAAGACCTGGCCAGCCAACTCCCTGAATCCATGGGCGGCCGCCTCACCCATAGCGAGGCCGTCCGCTTCCACGGCAACCGGAGCAATTTATTGCTCTTCAACATCTGGGACAAGCACCAGACCAACGCCCTCCATCGGGACCACTTCTGCTACTGCTTCGGTTACCTGCGCAACCATGCTGGCACAACCAAGCCGGACGGTTACCTCCACCTTTGGATTAACCACATCCGCCTTTACCACCATAGGGCCGATATCGTCAAAACCCTCCTCCGCGAAATGCCCCGGCATTGTCCGGCGCCCTTTCAATACGAAGAGACCGACTCTGGTCTCCAACTCATGACCACATTCAACCTCCCGGCGGATCCCGCGCGTCTACCTGGCCTCCTCCTGCCCCTCTACCGTGCCCTTATCCGTAAGATGCACCCCATCCTCATCCCGATTATCGATTCCTTTGGTGTTCACATGAGCAAGGAAGAACGTTCCGCTGTCATTCGCTCCCGGCCCAAAATCCATGTCACACCCCCACGGCTGAACCGGGACGAATTGGCCCAATACTCCCGGTCCATCCCACCCACATGGCGTCGCATCGTCAGAGAACGCTACAATCACCAATGCGCCATTTGTCATGTCGATCTGAGCGACGGCTCCGGCCATATCGACCACATCATCCCCTTCTCCAAAGGGGGAACCCGCTCGCTGGATAACTTCCAACTCCTCTGTGCCGCCTGCAACCTCCGTAAAGGCAACAACCACCCATAACCCCATACCACCATGCCCACAGCCTGTATCAACCAACCCGACTGCACCGTTCACCTCAAATCTGAACGCCTGGAAATCATCGGCTGGAATGAGGCGCACGATCACGAGGAAACCCTGCGCCAGGTGCCCATGCGCGACCTCGACCGGCTGATTGTGGGCGAAACCGTGCAAGTCACCTCCCAGGCCCTGGCCGCCCTCCTGCGCGCCAACATCCCCGTCAGCATCCTCGGCTGGAACGGCCAATGCCTGGGCTCCTTCCTCCCGGCCACCAACACCCACGGACTGGCCCGCCTGCGCCAGTATCGGTGCACCCAGGATCCCGCATTCCTCCTGCGCATGGCCGGCCGTATTGCCACAGCCAAGATCTACAACCAACGCCGCGTCCTCCAGCGCCTGGCCGCCAACCGCCCGCCCACAGCCCCCGACGAAACCACCGCCACCATCGCATGGCTCGACTCCCTCATGGCCACGCTCGCCCAGGCCCGAAACGTCGATGAACTCCGCGGCTTCGAAGGCGCCTCCACCGCGCGCTACTTCCAGGCCTGGGCCACCTTCCTCCCGGCCGAATTCCCCTTCGAACGCCGCTCCACCCGGCCTCCCCTGAATCCCGTCAACGCCTGCATCAGCTTTGCCGCCACCCTGCTCTACTCCGAGATCACCGCCTTTGTTCACGCCCATGGCCTCGATCCCGCCCTGGGGCTCCTCCATGCCACCGAAGATGGCCGCTGGTCCCTCTCACTGGATCTGCTCGAACCCTTTCGCCCCGTGCTTGTCGAAGCCCTTGCGCTGGACCTCTTCAGCCACCAGATCCTCGACTCCAAACACTTCGAACCCAAAAACGGCGGCATCTACCTCAACGACGAAGGACGCAAAAAACTCATCCTTCAATACGAACGCCGCATGGAACGCCAGTTCCTCTCCGAAGCCGCCGGACACCGCACCACCCTGCGCCAGCAAGTCGAACAACAAGCCGTCATGTACAAGGCCGCCCTTGAAGATCCCGCCCAATTCGAACCCTTCCTCATGAACTGAGCCATGGCCACAACACCCATCGAAAACTGGTGGAACACCGCCTTCCCCCAACTCCCATACCAATCCAACCCGCCAGGACAACACGAAATGCTCACCCTCGTCGCCTACGACATCACCGACCACAAACGCCTGGCCCGCATTGCCAAAGTCTGCGAAGACTACGGCGTGCGCGTCCAATACTCCCTCTTCGAATGTCACCTCGAAGAAAGCGAATTCGAGGACTTCTGGCTCAAACTCCTCTGCGAGATCGACGAAGACCAGGATCGCCTCGTGGCCTACAAGATCGATTCCCGCTCCGCCCGCGAAACCCTCACCGCCGGCACCATGATCTGCTCCGAAAAAGCCGTTTGCTACCTTGTCTGACCCCCAACAACAAATCCAGGTCACGAGCCCAATACCCCCCAAAACAGGGACCTCCTGACCTCTGACACAACGACCACAACACCAATCACCTATGCCAACAACACACAAAACAGCCACACCTGCCTCAAAAAACGTGCCAATCCCAAACACCCCTCCCGACCTACGCGCCACTTGCCATATTCCAGCACAATAAGATAGGATGCTGGTGTCCCGAAAGGGCTGAACGCCGAAAGGCAATGGAGACCATTGCGACTAATAATGGCTTCACGGCCATTTGATAGTAGTCCCGAAAGGGCTGAACGCCGAAAGGCAATGGAGACTTTTCAGCAATTCTCTTATGAATCTTTCCATCGTGGAGTCCCGAAAGGGCTGAACGCCGAAAGGCAATGGAGACAGAAAGTAATAAATCTTTCGTTAACGTCGATGAATAAAGTCCCGAAAGGGCTGAACGCCGAAAGGCAATGGAGACGTCTCGCATCTTACCACATTCATTCTTTGCCATATGTCCCGAAAGGGCTGAACGCCGAAAGGCAATGGAGACACGTTGCCAAGTAACTAAGGCGTGTTGACCCTTTCGGGTGTCCCGAAAGGGCTGAACGCCGAAAGGCAATGGAGACTCGTCACCTCGCAATTAAAATACTTGTTGTTTTTGTTGTCCCGAAAGGGCTGAACGCCGAAAGGCAATGGAGACGCGTGCATGTCGTTTTCTGATTGGAGCATGTTGAATTGGTCCCGAAAGGGCTGAACGCCGAAAGGCAATGGAGACACGCTTTCTACAGTGTCATGATTAATTCCGGCCAAGTAAGTCCCGAAAGGGCTGAACGCCGAAAGGCAATGGAGACTTGCCAAGTAACTAAGGCGTGTTGACCCTTTCGGGTCTGTCCCGAAAGGGCTGAACGCCGAAAGGCAATGGAGACTCGCCCTTCGCGTTCCATCATGTTGCTATATGTTTCTTTGTCCCGAAAGGGCTGAACGCCGAAAGGCAATGGAGACACATTGCAAAGTTTTGGCGGGACGTTGCCAAGTAACTAAGTCCCGAAAGGGCTGAACGCCGAAAGGCAATGGAGACTCCATCTCCCCAGCCGTGCTCGCGCATGGCGGTCACTTTGTCCCGAAAGGGCTGAACGCCGAAAGGCAATGGAGACAACCCAACAACAAATTGTGTTGAATGCCAGCTTGACCGCGTCCCGAAAGGGCTGAACGCCGAAAGGCAATGGAGACTATTCAAAACCGTCACCCCAGCCGTGCTTGTGCACGGGTCCCGAAAGGGCTGAACGCCGAAAGGCAATGGAGACGATTATTTAGCTGAGGCAATGTAACTAGGCTAAACGCTCGTCCCGAAAGGGCTGAACGCCGAAAGGCAATGGAGACTTTACGTGCCTGAGCACGCTTACGGCGCATCCACCTAGTCCCGAAAGGGCTGAACGCCGAAAGGCAATGGAGACTTACGTTGGACCGACTAAATAATCGTTGGGCCCGTCGTAAGTCCCGAAAGGGCTGAACGCCGAAAGGCAATGGAGACTATTGGTTAGTTGGGGTAACGTAACTAGACTAAACGCGGTCCCGAAAGGGCTGAACGCCGAAAGGCAATGGAGACGTCCCGATAGGTTGGCGACGTTTAACGTCGTCCCAGTTATGTCCCGAAAGGGCTGAACGCCGAAAGGCAATGGAGACTTAATCATATCATGCAGCGTGTTGTTTGTGTTGTTTATTGTGTCCCGAAAGGGCTGAACGCCGAAAGGCAATGGAGACCATTTCAATACGTGTGCAATGTGCCGGAACGCGAGCTAATGTCCCGAAAGGGCTGAACGCCGAAAGGCAATGGAGACGAGCCAAATAAGGTAGAATGTTTGACTCGGCAACAGTTGTCCCGAAAGGGCTGAACGCCGAAAGGCAATGGAGACAAATGGTTTGCCAATCGACTGTATAGATAGCCAGGTCCCGAAAGGGCTGAACGCCGAAAGGCAATGGAGACAAAGCCAATGGCCATGCAAAGTAAACCATATGAGAGAGTCCCGAAAGGGCTGAACGCCGAAAGGCAATGGAGACTTTGCCGCGTCGACCTGCTTCAGTCCGCGCTCCTCGCGCCGTCCCGAAAGGGCTGAACGCCGAAAGGCAATGGAGACGAGCGCTTCACGAACGATCTTGCTGCGGTTTTTGCTGGGTCCCGAAAGGGCTGAACGCCGAAAGGCAATGGAGACCTCGCCAGGCTTTCAACGCTTCTCCGATTGTCATTCCAAGTCCCGAAAGGGCTGAACGCCGAAAGGCAATGGAGACTACTTTAGCTACACTAAAATGATGCAATGTGCTAGCTTGTCCCGAAAGGGCTGAACGCCGAAAGGCAATGGAGACATGATGGGCCA
>CAZIDG010000086.1:16886-17953 GCA_964538065.1 uncultured Verrucomicrobiota bacterium | reverse complement strand
GAACACGATGAAGGGAGGCGCCTCAATAAGAGCCAGATGGCGATCAAATGGTTCATCCTGCCCAGAGCCCGGATGTCATGGATGTCAATCCAGTTGAAAATCAACACAAACCAAAACCGGCACAACTCGCTGGGATATCAAACGCCTTCGGAATATGCGGTGGAGAAATTCAGTTCGGGTCTGCGGTCGGACTACGCTCTCCCTTCGTCCCGAATTCAAAGGAAAAAAAGATCAACTCCATAGAGGATCTACTTATGATCTTTACAGCTTTCGCGGGCAGGTCATCAGGGCACCCTTTTCAAAGACACCGTAATCATACTGCCCCTTTCGCTCGCCGTTTCCTATGTGCCTAGCATTCAAATTTACATTTCCTTAACAATTTTCCCCGCGTGAGCACATCAAATCTTAACATTAGTGAGGTCTAGTAGTCATAGAAGCTGGTGATTCATGGAATCTGAAAATGTTGGACTCAACATGGTTCGTGAATGCCACTTCATAAACCGTTAACTCAACGTGCTATGAAGATACGAACGATAATTCTTACAGGATTGGCATTCGCCATGGTTGCCTCCACGGCAATCGCCCAGCGAATGACGCAACGATCCCGCACCCCAAATGCTGCGGTGACGACCATGCTCACCACGGCATTAGCGGGGCCAAGTGGCGAATACGCTGCCTATTCAACCTACAAGGCGGTGATCGATAAACTGGGTCCGGTGCAACCCTTTGTGAATATTCTGAACGCAGAATTAAAGCACATCGCCGCTCTTACTACGCAAATGCAGAAATACGGTGTTTCTGTGCCTGCGAATCCGTGGACAAATATTGAAGTCCCCGACAATCTGGTGGACGCCGCATTATTGGGGGTGCAAATCGAAGAAGATAACATCTTGATGTACAACCAATTGATTGCCGATGCCGCCGCATATCCTGACCTGGTCAAAGTGTTTACCAATCTGCAGAGTGCGTCGGAAGACAATCACCTGCCTGCATTTGAAGCTGTCGCCGAAGGAACTGTTTCCAGCACCACATGCCCTCTTGGAACGTTGTCACCCGCTTCAAAAGGT
>CAZIDG010000086.1:11230-16786 GCA_964538065.1 uncultured Verrucomicrobiota bacterium | reverse complement strand
GACATCTGGGGGGTACCTCAAAAACAGGACGGCTTTCACGGGGTACGATCTGGGCCGAAAAGGGACAGCAAGATCCTCTTCTGGGCGATCTCCTTCCCACTCTCTTTCTGCCAACCTCATGTTCCTCATCTACTTGACCCCATTATTCTGAAGATTGTTCTTCAAAATAGAGTATCACAACTGGGCGTACTGTCGCCTGAGGCGGGATATGGAGACGGCTTTTGCAGCACGGTCAGCAACGAATCAGTCCTCGGTTTCGATCTGTCTTTCATATGACATGATTAACATCGATCATTGCCTCCCTACCTGGGGTGCAAGAACCGCGTGCTTTGAACCGCTTATTAGATACCAAGGTTAGCCACAAGTCTTGTCCCTTTGCATGTGGCACGAAAGACCGGATTGGAAATTTAATTCCCTGCCACCTCACTGTTTTCAGCCCACATCGTCACTATGATTGAATCACACATGCTTTTCCATGAATTTGGCCTTTGCGATCACTTTGATGCGGCCATCCTGCCGGAGTTCAGATTGCAGCATGTGGAGACGGCCATGGGATTCCATGATCTTTGCACGAATTCCGATGCTGTGGCCTGCATCGACTGGCTCACGATAACGCAACATCAGTTCGGCTGTATATGCCTCGATTCCATGGGCAAACAGGCAGTTTGTCATGGCTCCATCCGCCAGCGCCGCGGCAATGCCTCCATGCAACAACCCGGGATATCCTTCGAATGCGGTCCCTCCAGAAAACTCCCCTGTCACGCTACCATCGGCTTGAGTCATGAATGCGACTCGGAGTCCATGTCGGTTAGATGGATTACATACGACACAGTGCGGGTGCATCATATCCCGTTCATGTTCCAGGTCCTTAACAGACAATGAGATGTTCGAGTTCATAAAGAATGATGATGATTATAGGTCTGTGTTATCAGTTATTGGATATTCCCATTTTGATGTCCAATTCGTCACCTGATTGTGTGTCCGTAAGGCAGGAGGTGGACAACGCCCACCTCCCGTTGTGGTTTGGCATGGCAAGGGTGACATATTGAACACGCAAGCGCAGACTACGTTATCTTTTTGGTGCAGAAGAACCAATCGTGACACGTGACAGACGGATCCTTGCTTTCCACCCGTTCTTTGGCCACACCACACGAACCCGGTGGCGGTACGATCACATCGTCGCCAGGTTGCCAGTCGGCAGGCGTAGCACACGCGTGCGCGTCGCTTGTTTGCATCGCAATCAAAAGACGTTTGATTTCCTGGAAATTGCGTCCGCAACTCATCGGATAGAACAGGACCGCGCGCACCTTGGTCTTGGGATCAATAAAGAAAACTGCCCGCACAGCCTGTGTGTCACTGGTGTTGGGCTGGACCATACCGTAAAGTCGCGCAACCTCCATCTTGATGTCGGCAATCACCGGGAAAGTGACTTCGACATTTTTCATGTTCTTATACTGGATGCGTTCCTTGATGGTTCTCAGCCATGCAATGTGCGAATAGTGACTGTCAATGGACAGGCCAATGAGATCGCAATTCAAAGATTTGAACTCCGCCATCATTGTGGCGAAGGTCATGAATTCTGTGGTACAGACTGGCGTAAAATCTGCCGGATGGCTAAAGAGAATGACCCATTTACCGTGGTAATCCTCAGGAAAACGAATGGGGCCCTGCGTCGTAAGGGCCTTGAATGAGGGTGCGTCGTCGCCGATTAGCGGCACGCGGCTTGAACATGGGCTCTCGCTCATTACCGCCGATCCTGGATTGGTAGTATTCATGGATTTCCTTTGTTTGTTGGTTTTGTTTTTGAGGTCGTTTCCAGCACCACAGGTGCTGGAATAGTGTCACAAAAACGATCGTCGGCCAGCGTTGGTGTGTTTGCATTCTTGGTCAGCCAGCCGACGCGGTCCACCTTGAAGCAATCGAAAGCGGGCACGTAAGGTTTGATGTCAAGAAGCGGAGTTCGATCTAAAACATCAAGATCGCTGATGTAAATGAACCTTCCCTTGATCGACAGAAGTCGAACGCAGGACAAACCGATCGGGTTGGGCCGCACTGGAGAGCGCGTGGCAAACACGCCGTGCTTTGCGGTGTCAAGGTATGGTGTCACCACCAATTGCTGGGGGCCACTGCGGTCAAACCAGTACAGCAACCAAATCCGCTCGAATCCATCGAGATCAAGCAATGCCGTGTCAAATGGAGGAAATATCTCAATGCTGCCTTTGATGCCTTGGGCCATGCAGCTTTGAATCGGCGTCTTGGACGCCTGACGGTGCGGGGAGTGGATGATGCCAATCGGTTGGATGTTCATAATGAATCAGATGCACGAGCCAACTCGATTTGTTGCCGGTGACTGGCGGAGCCAATTGTGGAAGCGTCCGGTTGCGTGTGTGGCAGAATACAAGCCAGACGGTTTTGAATTTTCCCCAAACCGTGGCCCAGCACTGTCCATAAAGCAGTCAGCCCCAGGATGGACACAGCAAACGGAATGGCGCCAGATCCTCCCAGGGAGACGACACGTTCGAAATGAGCACCAGCCATATCGCCAGACCGGAAACCAAACGTGTCGAGAAATGACTTTGCCTTGTATTTATCCTCTCGATTCAGCACCGTAAAAAGCGTTTCCTGGGCGGGGACCGCCACACCTTGTTGCACGGCCCGGAACACGGCGTTTGCTAAAGTAAACACAAGGATGGTGGGTGCCAACGCGAGTGCCATGGCGCCACAAAGGCCGATCATCGGCAGTATGGCCAGGGCGATGCCCACCCCGGCATAACGCATGATGCGGCCAGCCAAAAAGGTTTGAGCCAAAAGCGTGGCCACTTGTGTCCAAAGATTAAAACTCGCAAACAGGACGGTTTGTTGTTCTGGGGAATCGGTTGAATTTGCCACCAGCCTGAGTCCGGTAAAATAAAGGAAGGTGCTAATCATACCTGTCATCGCCACATAGCCTCCTATCTGCCTGAGATAAGCAGATTGACAAACGGCTTTCAGGCTGGCCCACCAATGGCCACCCAGCGATGTGCCTTTATACAATACATGGGGCTCAGACGAACGATGCTGGGTGAACAAAACGGATATCCAGACTGCAATTTCCAGGAGTGCGGCGGCTGGTAGAAAAAGAGAGCCTATTCCCGAATAATGGGCCAGATGCCCCGAAATCACCGAACCCAAAATGGCTCCAATGCTACCTCCGAAGGCGAACATTGGAAAAAGACGCTTGCTTTCGGAAAGGCTGAAGTGATCGGCCATGAAGGCCCAGAACAACGAAACCACCAGAAGATTGAACACCGAATAGAAAAAATAATAACCCGAGGCAACCCAGCTTCTCCATGGATCCGTCGTCCATGTCAATCCGGCATAAAAGAGCATCAACAACACCGAGCATATCCGAAACACTATGGCGATTAACCGTCGCCTCGGCACGCATGAAGCGAGCCATCCGAATAGCGGCGTCACAAGCAATGTGAGGCCGACAGTGTAAAGAAACAAGCGGCGGTTGGCCTCAATGCCGCGCGCCATGCCAAGGGTGTCCCTGAGCGGCCTCAAAATCATGAGGCTGCCTAATACGATGCCAAACAAGAGGCCTCCCAGGAGAGTTGGACGGGCGTCGCCTGGATGAACTTGCCAGCCTTTCACAACAATAAGGCGAATTGCCTGTGTGGCGCCACGCCGAATGCCCGTCCACAACCCCAAGGCGGAGTACAGCATGGGAATGCCCTGTACCTGGCTCATTTCCGAACGCATTCGTACGGGCTGACCCATATTTATTTCATGGATCCTCAGGAACGACATGGTCTGGCCGATTGTTCGGTTATCTCCTTTCGTCCTGTTTCGATTTGAGCCACGAGGACTTCCTGAAGGAGGGTCGTATAAATTCGAGCCTTCCAGCCACTATCGCACAGGCGCTGTTGGATGGCGCGAAAATCGTGGATATGACGCTCGTGGACACGGCCTTCACCTTGGTGAAATTGAGCCATAATATCGAAGCCATGCGAGCTCAGGTCGGCAAGTACCAATTTGCCGTCGGGTTTGGCGACGCGTTTCATCTCCTCAAGAACGTCCAGAAAATGAGGCATATGATGCATGGCATTCATGGTCACAACCGCATCGAATGACCGGTTCGGCCATGGCAGACACGCCGCATCCTGCACCACGAAATGAATTTTCGGTTCCACACCTGCACGGCGTGCATGGAGACGGGCAAAACGCTGTTCCTGAGCTGAGATATCCACAGTGGTCATCGTTTCGACAAATGGGGCCAGGGCCACCATGAATCGGCCTTTGCCAGTGCCGATTTCCAGCACCGCCCCCCTCACGGGCAGGGTGTGCGACAGCACAAAATCAATGCCTGCGGCAAAATCGTAACCAAAGCGCGCCATTTGAGCTTCTCGCTCAACAAAACGTTCAAGCTCTGCCATTTCTGCTTCACTTAGTTGCCCCGATACCGGTTGTGCATGTGTATCCAAATTCATATCGAGCGGTGTTCCATATGCATAAAGCTGGGCCTTGAATCATGGGGGCACGCCCCCCGGATATCCTGATCATGATGAGCAAACATGCGACTGATTGAATTCGGAGAGGCAAGGACCTGTTGCCCATGAAATTGCGAGTCATGGGTATGCCTGTCTATCGCTTAACACAAGCGTTCCGCGCCACTGTACGCTTCCTCCACTTTCAGGACCGCGGCGGCAACCCCAGGATGTTTCGGGTCATGCCTCGATCGCATGCTCTCGAACAAAGGCCCATCCGTGTAGTAGGACACCGATCCCTTCACCTGGAACGATTTTCGTGATTTGGTGAGGAACAAAATGGCTCCCCTCGTGCCACTTTTTATGTTGGCCCTAGTTTTGTGAAAATAATTATCGGCAACAATGAATCCTTCCCGGACATCATAATGAATTTCGCCAACATATACGATGTTGGGATTTCCTGAAGCGTCCACTGTAGCCAAAACGGCCGGACCCTCCCGCTCTTCCCATGCCTTGGATAGAATGTCCATTTGATTGGTCATAAATGATTAGGTTCTTTATTGTGTTCCTCTGCGTAAATTGGATCTTGGTGGGGAGTCTTGTCGTGGTACTCGCCCATGATATAACGCCCTGTCACGATATGAACGGACAGGATCCTCAGATCATGGAGCGTTCGTAGCATGGAGCACCTATTTAGCCCGCAATAATTCAACAATTTCATAGGGTCGGCTAAATCCGTTGTTCACAGCAATCTCCCGAAGGGTCTGGTCAGGTGTTGCTTTGAGGCCATTGGCCTGCAAACGGGCCAAGGCATTTGTAAGCGAAAGGCCTTCTTCAGCGCAGAACTGTGTCAAAGTCTTAAAGCCCGTTCCACCACCCTGCCCACCTCCACCGCGGCCTTGGCCTTGACCACGGCCAGTTCGGTTTCCGTTGGGTTCGGCTATTATTAGCTCATAAAGCTGCCGGGCTGAGAGTCGGTTGTTATCCGCGAGTTGTTGCACCATGATATCGGGCGAGCAGCCGATGATGCCTTTGGCCTGCAGGCGGTTGGTTACCGTGCTCATATCAACGCCAGCCTTCTGGGCCA
>CAZIDG010000086.1:0-11130 GCA_964538065.1 uncultured Verrucomicrobiota bacterium | reverse complement strand
TCGAGCGGGACGGGTAGCGCAAATTCTTCGGCCGGTGGCCGATCCACAGTATTCAACTGTACCTTATCGGGGTGGATGGAACAGGCTAACTGCGCCAGTTTTTTAACTTCAGCCTGGATTGCCGTATAACCTTTCAAAAGAAACACCTCCAACCAATACTGCCCCCTGTACTCTTGCCGAAATTGCCTGAGTCCGTTGACCATTTGATCGAAGGATATCTGTGGGTGTGGGCGGTTGATGGCCTGAAAATGCACTTCGTCGCCTGCGTCAAGCGAGGGAATCACCACATCGGCCTTGAGGAGTTGCTTCCGAACTTCAGATTGCCATAAAAGCGAACCATTGGTCAGTACCGCCACCGGGATATCGGTCATGTCTTTGATGGCACCAATAAGTTCCTCCAGGCGCGAATGGAGCGTGGGCTCTCCTGAGCCACTTATGGTGATGTAATCAGGGTGGCTGTTGAGGCGTGGTTTAAGCTCCCGAAGAACATCATTCAATTGAACCCATTCCATTCGTTCCACGGTCTTGTGTGTAGTGCGCCCCAATTGGCAATAGATGCAGTCATAGGTGCACGTTTTGAATGGCACCAAATCCACACCCAAAGACCTGCCGAGTCGACGCGAAGGCACTGGTCCAAACACGCAATGTATCTGTTTGCCCTGCTGACTGTTACCACAGTTGCTGTGTGGCTGGTAATTCTGGGCTTTCATGGATGACTCTCGCCAGGAGGCGCCTGGGTGTCGTGGTGGTGTTCATGGTCAGGGTGTCCAAAGTGGCCCAGCAACAGGGCCAGGATCAAACCCGCGATCAAAGATGCCGTAAGCTTGAATCGATCATGGGAATGGAACTGGAGTTCCGGCAATAGGTCAGCACATGCGATGCATAGAAACGTCCCGGCACATAAAGCCAGAGCATGACTCAATAACAGATCACTCCCCCCTGAAAAGCTCCCCAAACCGAAAAAGAAAACCAACGCCCCTAAAGGTGTCACCAGAGCAAACAACAAGATAACGAGATGCCTCAAAGAACGGGAACAGCCTTCCGCTGTCATCAAGGTTGATATCGCCATAGCTCCAAAAGGCTTGTGTAAAATGACTGCCAAGGCGACCCCAAGACTTGTGAAAATGGTGTGGCCTGAAATGCCTACACATACCGCTGTAGCCAAAGCCACTCCATCCACTATGGAATGAAGCGACAAGCCGATGGCAGTTCCAATCCAGGAAAGGTTTGAAACATGATTGATCGATGAACCAGGAGCGCTTATTGAGTGCCCGGATTGCTCGCATGTTGCTTTGTGACACTCCGCCCCATCTTCGACACTATGGTGATGATGATAGTGAAAGACGCGCTGTAGGAAAAACATCAGGAGGAAGCCAGCCAAGACCCACTGCATGGTTTGACCAGGCGAGCGGCTTTGCTCAAGCGCATGTGGAATAAAATGTAGAAGAGCAATGCCAAGCATCAACCCTGCGACTGAGCTGACTGCCATCTGCAGTCGTGTGTGGGTAAGCTTCAGCGCAAGAATAAACCATCCTCCAGCCAATGCGGCAAGGAAAACAAACATGCAGTACAGGAAGAGCAGTAGAGATGGAGTTGAGGATAGGGATTTCATGTTAACAATCCTTCTCGGCTTCTAAAAGGTAGTCCACATCAAGCTGAATGGAAGAACCATCCCCGCGAAGCAGGCCATCAAAACCCGCTTCGTATAGCATTTTCCGACAGGCCTTCATATCCAGGCCTCGGTTGGCCGATGTATCGCTGTGGGTGTCGCGCGGATTGGCTCCTGACTCGGCATATACTACATTGGCCCCTGCGGCGAGACCCAGCAAGTTTGGTTCATGCACTGCGATGTTTTTCGTCTGCGCGCATCCCAAGGTCGCTAATGTTACGACGGCCACGACCTGTGCCAATCGTTGCTCGGTGATTTGACCACGCCGGGCAAGCGGCGAGTCAGGAACATAAACGCGCCGCATGGCGGCATGTTGGAAACAACCATACTCAATTCCAAGAAACAATTGATCCACAAGCTCTTGCGCGGAATGCTCTGGTCCAATCGGCTCACAACAGTAGTAGAAATCCAACCCGGCCTCTCGAATCACGGCAAAGGTTTGTTTCCGCTCCTGAGGATTAAGCGCGGTATCTTCCCCCTCACGCAACCGGCAAACATGATAGGCGCCATTAGCGCCTGCCGCTCGCAACTCACCCGCTTGAGTCCTGTCGAAGTCACCGATATTGACCACGATCTGAGTGTGGCATGGCAACGTTTTCCGGACCGTTTCAATGATCCGCAGTAAACGCTCCAACTCGAAATCGTGCATGGTCATCAGGAAAAGCGCGAACAAATCGCCTGCATCAGCAAATGAATGAGCCTTTTGGAGGATTTCCTCCATCGACAACTCCTCCCGAGGAAAGCTCGTATGGCTCTTGCCAAAAACGCAGAATAAACAATCTCCAGGGCAAGGCGCAGTCCCGATGCCAATTTGACCAAGCAGAATGGCCTTATTTCCAAAACGACGACGGGAGATAAAATCCGCCGCGGCGCGCAATTGTGCCGACTCCAGCGATTCCGGCGCCAATTCAAGGAGCATTTTGCACTCCTCCCGACTGGGCGGATGACTTTCCAGTGCGCGATCGAGAATTTCTTGAATCGGGTTGTTTATTATCATGTTATAATGCGATTTTTCGTTACTTGGCTTTATTCAAATATTGCCTTGCTCGTGTTTTCTGGGCCTTTCTGATAATCCCAACCGCAACAGGATCTCAGACAGTTCTCTGCGGGACCATTGTCCGGCGAACTGATAGGCGATTTCACCAGCTTGATATAGAAGCAGCGAAGGCGTGGTTGATATACCCAGACTCGCCGCCATTCCTGGATGTTCCGTCAGGTCGACTTGTGCAAATGCCACCCTCCTCCTGGCAAGTGTGGCAGCTTCCTCCAAAAGTGCCAGCCTTGCCGAACAGATGCCTTCTGCTCCACGGAAGGCGGCCACAACCACGGGCACGGCAGACTGCCGCACGCCAGAGTCAAACGCGGCAGGTGTGATGTTTAAAATGTTTTGATGATCATCCATTAGCTTAATGTTTTTGACTTTGTTGTGCCAAACTGGAATGGGAAGAGGTCAAGGTTGACGCCGCAATGATCGTTTCGCCACCAATCACTTTGTCACCTGTTTTTACGCATACTCGATAGTGCAAAGGCATGTATAAGTCGCAACGCGAACCAAATTGAATTAATCCGATCCGGTCGCCTCGTTGGACCACGTCTCCAGGCTTCACCCATTCAACAATCCGGCGCGCAATCGCCCCTGCTATCAAACGCACACCAATTCGTTCACCGGGACATTCCGATGAACGGATGCCCATCAGCGAGTTTTCATTTTGAACGGCTGATTCCTTGTTCAATGCGTTCAAAAAACGGCCTGGTGTGTGCCTGACAACCTCCACAACACCAGTTGCGGGTGCATGTTGCACATGCACATCGAAGATCGACAGAAAGATCGACACACGATGACACTTGCCCCCCATGACGATTGGTTCATCAATTTCATCAATAGTATCCACCCGGCCATGAGCAGGCGAAGCCAATGCCCCCGCATCGAGCGGAACGTGCGGGGTGTAATCGCGAAAGAAGTACAATGTGAACACCAGCAAACCCATCCATGCCAGTATCCCCACGTAAATGGGCAGCACAAACCACCGCCAGATGAACATTGCGGCGAGACCTCCAGACAGGAATGCCAGGCCAATCACCGAGATTTTCCATATCATCCGACGCCCTGCTCCGACTGACTTGGGGGTGCTGTTCATCTTAATTAATCGTGGCAACCATGTGCATGCTGCGTGCACCCAGAGGGAAGGAGGGTCAACCTTCCTTCCATGAAAAGTCTGGCCAATTCATCAGCAGATTTACCGGATACCCCACTTTTGACCGTAATACCATTTTGAGCGAAGAGTCCAAGCGCCCGTTGTCCCATTCCACCCGCAATGATAACTTGAACGCCCTGTTCATGGAGCCAACGCGGCAGCAAGCCGGGTTCGTGTGGCGGCGGTGTCACTTGGATGGCTCGAATGATGGTTTTGGCTGCCGCATCTGCCTCAATCAAGGCAAACTGTTCGCAGTGGCCAAAATGGTCCGCCAAAAGTCCTCCCGCCAGTGGAACGGCGATTTTGAGTGTGCTTTGATTCTGTTGAGTTTCCTGATGGTTCATAATTGCTGTATTCGAGATATGATGGACTGTGTTATGGGTAAAAAAGCCTTGGTGCTCTGCCCTTGAGATGGATCTGTGGAAAAGGGAATGCCCTTGTCACCTGATTCAACAATGGCAGGATCAATTGGAATGCTTCCCAACAGCGGCACCTGCATCTCAAGCGCCAATTCTCGTCCTCCACCTGTTTTAAACACGTTTGTCGTTTCCCCACACTTCGGGCAAACATACCCATTCATGTTCTCAATGATCCCCAGAACTGGCAGACTGACCTGCTGGCAAAAGGTGAGAGAACGTCGCACATCGGCCACGGCAACTTGCTGTGGGGTGGTTACTACAATGGCACAGGCCGGACGGCCCACCAACTGTGCAATGGCCAACGGTTCATCGCCCGTCCCCGGTGGCGAATCCACCACCAGCGCATCCAGATCTCCCCAGGCGACACCGCCGAGCAACTCCCGAATCGCCTGGTATTTCTTGGGACCGCGCCAAATGATCGCATCCCGGCTATTCTGTAGCACGAAACCGAGGGAAACCACCTTCAGTCCGTGAGGCCCGACCAAAGGCATGAGATGAGTGCCGTCGAAAGCGAGCGATTTCCCTTCGAGCCCCAAGAGCTTGGGAATGCTTGGGCCATGCACATCGACATCGAGCAAACCGGTTTTCCTGCCCGCCGCCGCCAGGGCAGTGGCCAGATTTGCCGCGACGGTGCTTTTGCCCACACCTCCCTTGCCTGAAAGAACCAGGATTTTGAGCCTGATTTTTGCCAGACGTTCAGCAAAGCCCTTGTCCTCCGTCGCTTCCTTCCCGCGGTTTTGTCCCGCATGGGGCATAGACGCAGCCGCAGTGCCGGTGTTGGACGGCACGCCTTTTCCACCAGGTGAAGGCTTCCCTTCTGTCTGCATGTGCCTGGCATGGTAATCGCCGATGGCCGCCGCTAATGTGTTGAGCGCGAGCACGGGACAGTGCTTATGATCGTCGGGCAAACCTCCCAAGGCCTGTGAGATTTGTTCTGGGGCGATACGGGAAATGCTGGTTAGATCCTGACCTTCAGCCATGCTGGCGGCCATGGATCCGCTGGCAACGGATGCTTTGCACCCATCCGTAATGAACGTGGCCTGCAGCACGAGATCGTTTTCGATCCGGAGCCAGAACTCCATCGTATCGCCGCAAGGGCCTGTGATGCGTGCATTTGCATTGGCCCCTCTCAGTGGGCCGAAATTACCTGGTACTTGATGAGGTTTTGTCATGTGAGGATTTTCGATAAAAGGGTCCATCCCTGACGAATGGCTTGCGTGGCTGGGGTGTCCCCCCATTCCACCACGGCAATACCTTTTCTTTGAGCATCGGTGACGGCGGAATCATATGGAACACGCGGGAGCAAGATGGCTCCTGCCGCCAGGGATTTAATTTCGATGCGTTGAGTAAGCTCCGGATTGATATTCCACTTATTGACACACACCGCGGATGGAATGCCAAAATGTATGATCAATTCGAGCACTCGTTCCAAATCGTGCTCTCCGGACAGGGTGGGCTCTGTCACCAAAAGAATCCGTGACGCCCCTGTGATTGATGCAATCACTGGGCATCCTACACCTGGTGAACCATCGGACAGAATTATGCTGTCCTCTTGTTCACGGGCAATACGCTGAGCCTCGGAACGCACCAAGGTTACCAATTTCCCCGAATTACCCGCCCCTGGATTTAATTGAGCGTGAACCATTGGGCCGGTTCTCGTTTCCGATATAAACCACTGGCCATCTTCGGAAGGCGACAATTCAATCGCGCGTTCTGGACAAAACCAGGCACACACTCCGCAGGCTTCGCATGCCGCAGGATCAATGCGAAAGGTCCGAGACACCCGTCCATTGCCGGGACCATCCAAATAAATCGCATCAAACCGGCAAAGCTCTTCGCACTTACCGCACGCCATGCAGTGGCCGGATTTGATGTGTGCCTTACGTCCACCCACAAATGGCTTCCGCTGTTGCACTTTGGGATGGAGTATAAGATGCAGGTCTGCGGCATCCACATCGCAGTCGGCCAGCACAACCTGGCGTGCCAGAATGGCATAGGAAGCCAGCAGTGACGTCTTGCCAGTCCCCCCCTTGCCACTGATGACAACAAGTTCACTCATGGTTTGAAGCAGGCGACTCTCCATCGCGCAAGAAGGATGCGCATGAATGCATGGTTCCCGCCGGGGCGTGCCTGGAGTATGACTTAATGGTTTGTTCAAGGCTGACTTGAACATTCTTGGACAAGAATCCGATTCGAATCATGGGTATAAGGTCCAACAGAAGTTGAGCGAATATGCCCCTTAGTTCTGGCACTGCATCAATCGCGAGATGACCTTTGGAATAGGCTTCCGCAACGGCCATCATATCGGGTATTTCCGCAAGAATGGGCATGTGCGCCCTTTCGCACAGTTCACGCGCCTCCTGCATTTTCCCCTGCGCCCTGTTTATGACGACGCCTCCCTTGAGCTTTAGGGTGTTGAGAACCTGAATCGCCAATTGGAGATCGTGGAGGCCAAATGGGGTTGGCTCAGTCACCAATATTACAAAATCGCTTTCGAGCACCGTGACCACCATTGGGCACGCCGTGCCGGGAGGCGCGTCAAAAATCGCCAAGTCCACTGACGGAGCCGCCTTTTTGACTGCCTTTATCAATGGGGGGCTCGAAGCTTCTCCCACAGTTAAACGCCCCTGCACAAACCGCAACCCTCCGCACACACCCGCTTCCACCACGCCAATGTTATGTGTATGTTCAGTAATGGCTTGTACGGGACAAACCCATCGGCACCCTCCACAGCCATGACACAGATCAGGAAAGACCACCGCGCCTCTGCCAAGGAGTGCGATGGCATTGAATTGACACAATTCACTGCACAGGCCACAGCCTGTGCAGCGCTCTGTATCAACCTTCGGAATCATGCGTGCCACTTCCTGGCGACTGTGGACATCAGGACGGAGAAACAAGTGGCCATTGGGTGCTTCCGTATCGCAATCGAGATAAGCCGTCGCCAGTCCCGCCTTGGCCGCAAGGCATGCGAGATTGGTGGCAACTGTGGTTTTTCCAGTTCCTCCCTTGCCGCTGGCGATCGCGATCTTCATGTCGCCTACTGGGTGCTGGCTTTCTTCGACAAATCCGCCAACTGGCTTTGAATCTGCCTCAGAGTTGCTTCCATCTGACTGTTTTTCTCCTTGAGTTCAGCAACATCACGATCATGAATGCTCGCCGCCATACTTGCACTTGTAGCTTCGACCGGTTTCTCCAAAGCTGGACGAACGATTGGTGCATACTGGTCAGACTGCCCCTGTAGACATCGTCCCCGACCGCCACCACCACCGCGCCTCCGCATGCCTCTGCCTCCAGCAGGGCTCATAAAACCGGGTTGTTGTGAGCCTGAACAATACCCCATTCCACGTCCGGTAGTAGGGCCTTGGCCCATCGGGCCTGTTTGATCTCCACCTGGCATAACATTTTCCTTTCGTTGTCTGTTATTGAGTGTGAAAAGGTTTTGAAATGACTGGAATAATGCGATCATTTCTCAATTATCGATGATGTTACGATTTGACCCGACCGATACATGATCATGAACTTATATTTTCCAGCGCAGGTCCTGTGCGATGAACAACCAGACTGCCAACAGCATGACCAATGTGACGACCCACGAGAGGACATTTAACTTTCAATAAAAAATAGATCTCTCTGGGATTTTCCGCCAAGGATTCGTAGTTGGCCTGCCCCTTGGCAATGATGACTCCAGCCTGAGCAAACCTCTTTTGAAACTCTGCACTGCACGTGTCGAGAAGTGTCCCCGCTCCATCGACCCCGTTGTCGATTACTTCAACAATATCCGTTAATCCCGCAGCCTTGGCGTCCTCCCACAGGGCATCATTGATGGCAGGACCGCCTTTGACCACTACTGTAATGTTGCTCCGTCCTAACAATTCAATGAAGAGCCGATCATACACGAGTTCCCCAGCATTATCCGCCAGATAGAGAATGTTTGATGCGCGTGCGATGGCATCAAACAAGCGATTGACATCTCCGCAAATAGGCGAGTGGTACGACTCTTCCAAGATGGAAGGAATGTCCTCTGTGGCCAGATCTCCGTTAACACCAAAATCAATGATATTGGCCGCAATGGCTAGTTTCGCCGCCGCACGAAGGGGAAACTCTGACGCCAGAACACGTTGTTTCCATGCCGGGTATAACTCCAAGGCCAAACGATTCGATTCTCTTTTGATGGGCAAATAGGGATCGCACACCCCTGTTCGTTCGCGTACCTGTCGATAAATCCATTGCGCCAGCAATGGAGGTTGGGAAAGATCCCATTGGTTTGCATGCTTCAATGTCTCACGCAGCACAGCTTCATGCACAGCAACATCCTGAGTTGACAGACGAGCCACCCTGAGACTCTGTCGCAAGAAACATGGAATGCAATCAAGCGCCGTGTTCATTGCCAGTGTCCTGCCACAGTCGCACCGGTCATTGGCTGGAGTTCATTCGCTTCAAAAGCCCGCATGGCCTCGGCAACTGTACACTCTCCACATACTCCGTAGGCTGGGATGTTTGCTGTCTGGAGGGCCGTCCATGCTTTAGGACCAACATGTCCGGTAACGACGGCCTGCACCCCAAGCTTTGCAAGCATTTGAACTGTCTGAATGCCTGCGCCCTGCCGGGCGTTCACGCCCGATTCATTATCAATGACCGTATGTTCTCCGCTTTCTTTGTTGGTGATTTGAAAATAACGGGCGCGGCCAAACCGCGGGTCCACAAGGGCCGTTTTCTCTTTTCCCTTCGCACTGACTACATAGATCATACAATCAACGTTTTGTTTTTGATGGACGACTTCCGGGGATGCATCGTCGATGTCTCCATGCCTTCTGGCATCCACACAATCGGAGACAACACCCCGGCATGCGGAACTCCTTCCGATCCATCTTGTTCAATAAAAATGCCTGCACCACGGCCTCAATCTCACCGCATAAATGCGGGAGCACATGAACCCCCGCCCGGGCAAGGCCATCTGCAATCTCTGAGGATATGGCGCCGCACAATAATACATCGCCCCGCATTTCCTGAATGGCCTTTACCATGGAACCAGGCTGGCACCGGCCAACCACCCATTCCCGGCGACTCACTTCCCGACCTCTCTCAAAACCAAGGACCAGGAATCGCCCGGCCACATCCAGCACCGGCGATATGCGACCATCCCATACAGGTATTACGATCGTCACAAATAAGCATTAGCTAATGGCATGCCACCCAGCGACTTTTTAGATAGACCGACATACATATTCCTTGAGTGCAACATGTTACACAATCGACGCTGTTGAGGAGTAGTTAATGTAAGAAGTGCAATATGCAACGGTGGTTTGTCGGCTAATGGCATAATGCTATGCAATCTGTTAAAAGGGATTGAGGGAAACCGGGACCCTCATTGTCGGGATGACCGTAAAGAGCCGATGTCCCTGTTGTTCAAATTGGTGATTGTCAACTTCTGCGCACCATAGATTGCCAGTCGCCCCGACGTGCTGAAAAACGGTCCAGAAAGAACGCTCCGAGCTCAAGATCCATGATTCTGCTATGCACCAAAATTCGGATCATCCCGTTTAAGAATCCTCAGCTTCCGGAAGAGCGTGCTGGCATCAATCCCAAGTTCCTGGGCCGCCTTTGCCTTGTTGCCCGCATTCCGGCGAAGCGCGTCCCGCAGCATGACAGTTTCCACAGCCTGCAGTGACATGCCTGGCTGATGCGGCACGGAACTTTCCATTGTGGTGGAACGCAGATGCGGTGGCAGATGCTCCATTTCTATCAGACTGCCCTGGCACAATACGAAGGCGTGTTCGATGAGATTTTCCAATTCACGCACATTACCCGGAAAATCGTATTCCATAAGCCTGCCCAAAACGATATCCGACACACCACAAATACTCTTGCCCTGTCGGCCGTTGAATTGAGCCACAAAGTGATCGATCAGAAGGGGAATGTCCTCACGACGGTCCCGCAGGCTTGGCAACTCCAGGCGTACCACGTGGATCCTGTAAAACAAATCCTCCCGAAATTTCCCATCGTCCACCAACTGTCTGAGCGACTTGTTGGTGGCCGTAATGACACGCACATTGGTTTTGACGGATTCCACCGAGCCCAACGGCTCATAAACACGCTCCTGCAACACTCTCAGGAGACGCGACTGCATGGCTGGCGAAATATCGCCGATCTCATCCAAAAACAGCGTACCCTTCTCAGCCTGAGCAAAACGTCCGGGCTTGTCTCGCCTGGCATCTGTGAAGGCTCCGGCCTTGTAGCCAAACAATTCTGATTCCAGCAGCGTATCCGGCAGAGCTCCGCAATTAATGGCCACCAGCCGTTTGCCTGCTCGCTTGGACATGTTATGAATGGCCCGTGCAAACAACTCCTTTCCGGTGCCGCTGGCCCCTTCGATCAACACGGTGCTATCGCTCTCGGCTATCGCAGGCAGTATCTCGAAGATCCGCCGCATGGACGCACTTCGTCCAATAATGTCCGCAAACCGGTTCTGCTCCTGAGCTTGCCGGTGTAATTCCTCCACAACACGCAAATCCCGAAAGCTTTCCACCCCGCCGATAACCCTGCCTTTGGCATCCTTGAGAACAGCCGTGGAAATGCTGATCGGAATACGCTGACCCCTCGCATCCACCACATAGACCACCTTGTTCACCACAGGCCGCCCTGCGGTCAGGGTCTGTTTGAGGGCGCATGCGCTTTCGCATATGCTGGCCCTGAATACATCGCAACACCGATGTCCGATGGCCTCCTGTCTAGGAATACCTGTGATTTGTTCCGCAGCGCGATTGAAAAATACAATTCGCCATTGGGAATCCACGGTGAAAACCCCATCCGGCACGTAATCAAGCAATTCGTCTTGCATGGTCTC
>CAZIDG010000085.1:0-18160 GCA_964538065.1 uncultured Verrucomicrobiota bacterium | reverse complement strand
CCCTAACCGGGACAAAAATACCGAGGGCTGACTTTTGGATCAGCTTCTCAGTTTGTTTCAAAAAGCTGCGAACACTCTATCGTGCTCACCGAGACTGTCAACACTGTTTCAAAACTTTTTTTAGTTTTTTAGGCCGGCCTCAGCCAGCCACTTAACCAGTCTCTATCACCGTGTTGTCCGCGTTACCGTCGAACAACGTGGCAACAAGCTACTGATTTCCGTCGCGCGTGCAATAGTTTTTTGAAATATTTTTAAAGATAGTCATAAGTCATTACACACCAGTGTTATACAACTAAAGAAAATTGTCCGGAATTGCGGAATGCCTGACGGCAATCCATGCAAAAACGAAAATATTGGACCTCCTTTGCCTGGTTTTGCCGGCATCACAACCGGTGTTTGAACCTCCACCTGGTCTGCTGTGCCCACCAGGCATCGGCAAGTTCCTGATTGCCGTTCGTTTCATGGCGGCCCATCGATCTTTCATGACAGCCCCCAAAACCCTGCATAAAATTATATAACCTATTCTGATACAGCTACTAACACAATTATCAGTATACGATTCATGTCTGGCTTTGCCGTTTTTCGCCTCCCTCTGGTCATGTCCTCCAGCCTGACTCACTGGCTGACGTGCCACCATGCACCGATGCGGACCAGGAGGTTTCATTAGGGGTGATTCGAGCGTTCAACCACTGCGTTCACAGCCCTGAAAGGGGGCGTCCGCCACATCGTCAGGATCGCTGCCATGAGCCGGTTTGCCCCTCCGGAGCCTTGCGAGGATCCTTTTGGAAACCACTCCCTGGATACCTCCCTGCCAGTCACTCCAATAAATATAATATTGCTAATACAATAAGTAAATTATATCGAGCGAAACATCTTCCCCTCGCCCTGGCTTCGTTCCGACGCCTGCCCACCGCTCCTCGCCGCCACCTAAAAACACGTGCGCCCCGGCTTCGGGTGAAACCGGGGCGCGCCGCGTAAAACCGCTGATTTTACCGTGTATTCTGCGTAGCCAGGCGGCCAAAACGATTCGCGATGGCCAGGGCTGGATCCAACGGCACGTCCACAGGCGTCACATTCGCCGGGATGCTGATGATCGGTTTGGGGGCAAGCTGGCGGCCCTTGAACACGGGCAGCCATTGTCGCTCGGCTTCCATCAATTCGATCGTCATGGCCCGCACCTCATCCAGGGTGCACACGGCCGAGGTCAGCGGATCCATGGCAATGGCCTGCATGGCATATTCCGGGTCACCTGTATAAGCCGCCTCGACCGCCAGGGATTGGACGGTGACGTTGCTCTGGTTCAGTGCGGCACACTGGGGGGGCAGCGCCCCGACCCGCAAGGGATGCAGGCCGAGCCTGTCCACATACACGGGCACTTCGACGCAGCAGCCTTGCGGCAGGTTGGTGATGTAACCGTCATTGCGCACGTTGCCATTGAGCTTAAAGGGCACGCCCGTTTCAGCAGCCTCGAGGATGTAGGAACAATACTCGACACTGCGTTTTTCCACCTTGGGGCTTTCGAGGGTGAGGTAGTCCACCTTGCCATACTTCTCAGCGATCATCCTGCAATACTTGTAGTAGGCGCCGGTTTCGCCGCCAAAGGACGGCTGGTCACAAAAACGTTCGAGAGACCTTTTGTGACTACGGAACCAGGGCACATACTCGGAGAGATGACCGGTGCTCTCAGTCATGAAATAGCCGAAATGGCGCATCACCTCGCACCGCACCTTTTCGGTGACGTAATACTCAGGCTTCTCACAATAGTCGCGCAACATGGGGTACAGATCACGACCATCCCGGCGGTCGCGCAGGGAGAGAAACCATCCCATGTGATTGATGCCCGCGCACAAGTAATCGATCTGCTCCTTGGGCACCTCCACATAACGGCTGATCAAGTCGAGCGTGGTTTGAACGCCATGGCACAGACCGATGAACTGAATCTTTGAAGCTGCGCGTCCGAGGCCGGTACAATTGGCTCCCATGGGGTTGGCGTAATTGAGCAGCAACGCCCTGGGACACAACTCCTCCATCTCGCCCACGATGTCCCGCAGCACGGGGATGGTTCTCAGGGCGCGGAACACCCCACCGGGCCCAATGCTGTCGGCCACGCATTGGTCCACGCCGTATTTCATGGGAATCTCATAATCGAACCGAAACGCCTCGACACCGCCCACCTGGATCATGACGATCACATAATCGGCATTGCGCAAGGCTTCACGGCGATCCAACGTGGACCAGACACTGGCCTTGCTACCATTGTCGGCGATCATGCGTTTGACGAATGTCTCCATCCTTTCCAACTTGGGCCGGGTGACGCTCATGAGGCAGATCTCACTCGCGTTCAACGCCGGCGTGGCCAGGATGTCATTGATGAGGGTTTTACAGAAGATCAGGCTTCCCGCTCCCAGTATGGCGATTTTCGGCATAGCAATTCCTTTGGTTCGAGATTGTCATTGGCCCCGGTGGCAACGGCTCACGCGCACGGCATAAAGCGCGTCAGAAATGACCAGACCCAGGGTGTTAATGGCCGTTATTGTACGAAACGAACATCAGGAAAGTCAAACCTCTGCCATGCCCCATGTATCATGCTTCAGACCATGGACAGACGGCATGGGTTGTATTAGCCTTCATTGAGCATTGAACATGGGAAAGATTATTGCATGTCCCACCTGTCGCAAGAAGGGTGACTGGCTGGAAGGGCGCTTCGGCCCCTTCTGTTCGCATCGCTGCAAAATGATCGACCTGGGGAAGTGGCTGGATGGCGAGCATCGCATCAGTGAACACCTGGATTCGACCGAGATCGAGGGTCAGGAACCCGATGCGCGGGAAGGCGGTCAGGATCGCACCAGCCCTCCTGAACTGTCTTAAGCGAGGCCAGGACATGCACAACATTCAAATTTTCTGCTCCCATTTGCTCCTTTTGTTCTGATAGCGCATATTAAGCCCATGTTGAATCGACGCAAGATGATCGTGCTCAGCTCCATGGCTGCCATTGGACTCTTGCTCTGTGCCTTTATGACCTCCATCGTTCAATCAACTCAAAGCCCCAAAGAAACCCCTGCAACATCCTCAACAGTGCATGCCGAATTGGCCACCTTGGGAGGGGGGTGTTTCTGGTGTGTGGAAGCGGCGTACAAAGACCTCCCCGGCGTCAGGAAAATCACCAGCGGTTTTTCGGGAGGCCACACCGTGAATCCCACCTACAAGGAAGTCTGTTCAGGGAACACAGGACATGCGGAAGTTGTTCAAATTGAATTCGATCCAACAATTCTGTCCTATGGGCGCCTATTGGAGGAATTTTGGAGTGTGCATGATCCCACAACCCTGAATCGACAGGGCCATGATGTGGGCACCCAGTATCGCTCGGTCATTTTTTATCACTCCGAAGCCCAGAAGCGCATCGCTGAGAAATCCAAGGCCGATCTGGCAGCCTCGGGGGTCTTTCAGCAGCCCATTGTCACCGAGATCAAGCCCTTTGAAGCCTTTTATCCTGCCGAGGATTACCACCAGGATTACTACGCCAACAATCCCAAGGCTCCCTACTGCTACAACGTCATCCGGCCAAAACTCGAAAAAATCCGCCAACACCGCCAGTCGACCTCCGACAAATAAGGATTCATTGCCGCATGCATTTCAAGTTGATGAAATCGAAAGCCCTAATTAAGCTTTATCGATTCGAATCAAATGCATGGCGGCACCAAAGGATAATTCCTGGGGATTGTTTTTACGCGAGGTCTTTCGACGCCCGCGGCAACTGGGTGCTTTGGCCCCAAGTTCCCGGGCGCTGGCCTGGCGCATGACTGATTGCTGTGCGGAGAACCCTGGCCAGTACGTTCTGGAACTGGGTCCCGGCACAGGCGCCATCACGCGCGTCATGCTGGAGCGCGGGGTTCCTCCCGACCGGCTTATTGCCATCGAGAAATCCCCCACCCTGGCGGAACACCTTCGGGAAAGCTTTCCTGGCGTGCATATTGTCCTGGGCGATGCCCTGGACATGAAACGGCTGGTGGCGGAGATATCGCCCCAGGCGCTTCCTCTCAACCTGGTCATCTCAGGGCTTCCCTTGCTGAACTTTCCACCGGATATTGCGCGTGGGATAGCTGCGGCAGTGCATGATGTGTTGGCGCCCCATGGGAAGATGGTGCAATTCAGCTATCAGATTGCCGCACATAATTCCAACCTCATGGCCATGTTCCACCTCGTGCGTTCCCGAGTCGTCTGGTTCAATCTGCCGCCCGCGCGGGTGAGCGTTTTCGAGAAGTAAGCTGTGTTCGAAGCCGTCGCCGCCACTGTCCTTTTTGCCCTTTCCGCCATCGGAGGCAGCCGCAGCGCCCTTTTACTTGGGGGAAATACAGCCAATATCGCCCGACTTTTGCTGGCAGGGTTATTCCTGGGCATCTACGCCCATACGCTGGGGAGCGGCGTGCAGGGTTCGGCATTCTACATGTTCTTCATCAGCGGGATCGTGGGCTTCGGCATCGGCGATGCCGCGCTTTTCCAGGCCTATCCCCGGCTGGGCGCACGCATCACCGTGCTGCTGGCTCAATGCCTGGCCGCCCCGATGGGCGCCCTGGCAGAGTGGCTGTGGATGGGAACCACCATGACAGTGGCGCAGATGGCCTGGGGGGCTGTCATCCTGGTGGGAGTCGTCGTGGCTTTGGCCCCCGACAGACAAGGTTCGATGCCTGCACCTCACGTGATCACCGGGACGTTCTTTGGCATCATCGCCGCAGCAGGACAAGGTTTTGGGGCGGTCATCAGCCGCAAGGCCTTTGCTGTCGCCGCCACCCATGGCGAGATCATTGACGGCCCCACGGCTGCCTATCAACGCATGCTGGGCGGGGTGCTCTTTGGTGTGGTGATCATCCTGGTCCTCGAATGGATGGGACGCAACTCCGCTCCCGCTCCAGATCATGGCCATTCCGATGCTGCACGCCGCCCCTGGAAAAAGGCCTTCCCATGGCTGTTGACCAACAGTCTGGCCGGCCCGGCCATCGGGGTGAGTTTCTATCAACTAGCTCTGAAGCAATACCCTTCAGGCGTGGTGCTTCCCATTGTGGCCGCCACACCTCTGGTCGTGATCCCGTTTGCCTATTTTATCGAGAAAGACAAGCCACATCCCCTGTCGCTGGCGGGCGGTCTCCTGGCCGTGATTGGCGCCATAGCCCTGACGAGGGTGAGTTGAAAGTGGGCGGGCAGGCCCCGCCCATGCGCTCAAATGTGCCGCGAATCGTTTTCGTCCTTCTTCGTGTAACCCGATTCCTGGCGTTTGAAATTGACCTCGTTTTTCTTCAAGTAGGCCTGGTAAACGTCATCGGCGCTCATGCCCAACACCTGGGCGGCGCTGATGAGAAAGTGAAATAAATCCACAACCTCCACCCGCGCGTTCTGCTCATCGAACTTCTGGTACTTCGCCCACCATTTCCAGGGAACGCTGTCAGTCAGCTCCGCCAGTTCCTGAGTCATGGCCCGGCAATAGTTCAAAGTCCATTGAGCCTTTTCGGCCTCATTCATTTTATCGGTGTGGACGCCGATGCGCTCATTGAGCAAACGCTGCATCCGCCACATCTCACGCAATTGATCCAATTGTTCCATGCGCCGCCATACTACCCGCTTCGCGCTGGATGCAAAGCGAATCATTTTGCCAAGCAGGCAGTGGCCCGCCATGCTGTTGCGGTGCAAACGCTCGTTTTGTCATTGAATCCCGCCATCGATCTGGAATGGCAGGTCCGCGAAGTCCGGTGGGAGGAGAAAAACACCATCGAATCCGAACGTCGTTGGGCGGGGGGCAAGGGTGTCAACGTGGCCCGTTGGCTGCGGTTTCTGGGAGGGCATCCGCGCCTCCTGATGCCCGCCGGAGGGAGCAGCGGGAGGGAACTGGTGACCCGGATTCGCGCCGAGGGATTGCCCGTCCACATTGTGCCGATCCAGGAAGCCACGCGGGAGGACATCATTGTCACCACTGTCGAAACGAAACAACTGCGCTTCAATCCGCGCGGCCCCCTGGTATCAACCGCGGAATGGCGCAACATCGACAAGGTGCTTGATCAGGAACTGCGCAAATCATCCCAGATCATCATCTCCGGCAGCATGCCTCGTGGCGCCGAACCAACCCTCTATGCCCGTATCGTAAAACGCGCGTGCCAGTCCGGCGTGCGTGTTTTGCTCGATTGCGATGGTCCCGCGTTTGCCGCCGCCGTCAAGGAACGTCCCTTTCTGGTCAAGCCCAACCAACACGAGCTTGAACAGTGGTGCGAACGGTCGTTGCGCACGGACAAGGCCTTGAAAACGGCTGCGATGGAGCTATCGCGTCAGACCGGTGGATGGGTGCTCGTCTCGCGAGGCCCCAAGCCCGCATGCCTGGTCCACAACGACTTGGATACTTTCATTCAAGCGCCACCTCCCCCCCTGAAAATCCAAACCACCGTGGGTGCCGGTGATGCGCTTCTGGCAGGCGTGGCCAGCCGTCTCGAGCAAGACGCTCCGCCGGAAACCTGGCTGAAATGGGGGGTGACCGCCGGTGTCGCCGCCACGCAATGCCAGGCCGGCGAGTTGCCCAAGCGCCGCCAGTTTGATCAGTGGTTAAAAATGCAGTCCTAAGAGGAAACAGAGCGACATCCTATTCGCCATCAATATTTTAGGCGAATTTGTGTCCCAATGCAGTCTTCACGGCCACTGTGAGCGCAGCAACGCGAGTGGACATGGGGAAATCCGAGGGAGCTTCCAGGGTGTAGGTCAGCCGGGTCTTGTTCATGAGCAGATAGAATGCCTCCGGCCATTGGGGCCGCTGGGCTGGGTCCAGGTTGGGCCGGATGACGCCGTTTGTAGCCGGGCGATTCTCAATCACCGGCGCCTGTTCGATGGGGCATGCCTGGGCCACGGCATCGCGCATGGCATCTGCCAGCGAGGGCTGGTTGCGCGGGTTCTGTTCATAGAGGTAAAAACCGCCCGATTCCCAATCCTCATGCAGGCAGAGACATAGATCGAAACGTGGCTGGCGTTTCAGCCAATCCAAATGTGCATTTACTTCAGGCGATTGCGGATTGCGATAGTCCCGGTTTAAATCGATCCCCTCCAGATTCTCGCGGCGGTTATGCCGAAAACCTCGTGGATTCAAACAGGGAACGAGCCAGAGATTCACGTGATCGGGCCAGTCATTGGTTTGCAGGAGATGCAGGGCTGCGAGTGGTCCCGCTGGTTCGTCACCATGGATTCCTGTTGAAATGTAGGCATTCCATACTCCATCGCTCAGGGAGCGTTGCAGCATGGGAAATCGAAGATCTGGTGCAAGATCCTGCCATTCAACCTGCCACTGGTGATGTCGGCCAGCCTCGATCACCTCCTGCAGGACTGCATCAATGTCGATGGTGTCACCGGCGTAGCCAGAATGGTTCTTTCCCAAACGGGATGGCATCGTGTGGTTTGCCATAGACGCCTATACCCATAGCTCAAAACCAGCGGATTGGCAAAACCGGCCAACTCCCATTTTCACGCAAAATACACGGCGCCAATGTATTAAAGCATCCGAACATCCTCGTGGCCCGTACGGATTATCCCCTGCCCCAGCTTCGGCCTCACCGTTAATCCGAATTATTGACCCACCCCCGCAGATTCCACGGTTCCTGGGCAAAGGCCTCATTAATGGGCCGCCAAACCATGTTTTCCACCGTATCCAAACCACCATTATAGACGGGGACAAGGTGGCAGATCACGTAACCAATCCGGCCTTGGGGATAACCTGATTGCTCCATGAAACGACGGCGGGAATCCGTGCTTTGCACGACACGACCCTCTTTATCGACAATCTCCTTCTCGAAATCCGTGTTCTTGAATTTCTCATAGGCGTCCATGTCGCCCAGTTTGGCGGCTTTCTGGAGCCAACCCCGGCCCAGATCCTCATTTTTGACAACACCCTTGCCTGACAAATAACGAATTCCCAGCTCGTACTGGGCGGATATCGACCCCTCCTCTGCCCGATCCATGATCCACTCCATCAAGCGTTTCTCGCGGTCGTTGCCCTCGGATGTGATATCCGAACGCCGGATGACAGGGCGGGCATAAAGGAAAGGCTCGTGCGGCTGAGACAGTGAAGGCACCGTCACCGCAACATTGGTCACAGGATTGGTTTGCGTGGCATCGGAAACCACGGTTTCTGAACTTTCAGGAAGAAGAGTGGGAGCATTGGTAACGTTAGCGTTACTCACCACAGCTTCAGACGGGGCGCTTTCACCGTCCGATTGTGCCATCCCCTGGATGGGAAGGCACAACGAAGCTGCAACACCTAGAAAAACAAAGGTTTGTAATAAGGTAAACCTGGAATCCCTGTCCCGGCGATGCGGATTGCGAACCTTCTGCAGAAAAGCGGCCATCATGTCGATTGCGTCCAAATTAGTGTCAGCAAAACACCCTAACGCGCTTCCTCGCCAAGTTCAACGTTCCAATACGCGATATCGATGAAATGCTTCCAACTATCCGGATATGGCAAGCCAATATTGATTTGGACAAACGGACGCCACTTGGGCCGCTTGGGCTTGCGAATGAGGCGCATCCCCGCCTCCTGCGGGGTCTTGTTGGCCTTGCGGGTGTTACACTCGATGCACGAGCAAACAATATTGTCCCACGTCGTGGGGCCGCCACGGTCCCTGGGCACCACATGGTCGAGATTCAACTCTGAACGATCAAAGACCTTGCCGCAATACTGGCAGGTGTTCCGATCACGCTCAAAAATGTTGTGGCGGGTGAATTTGACCTCTTTCTTGGGCATGCGATCAAACACCAGCAGCATGATGACCCGTGGAATGCGGATCTTGAAGGAAATGCCGTGAACGCTTTCGGGGTGAGGAGATTGCAGCGAAAGATCACGCCACTGAGTGAAACTATAGGTTTCGAAATCACCATCCTCGCTGCCAAAGACAACCTGGGCGTGGCCTTGGAACAGAAGGACCAAAGCCCTGCGTGCTGTACACACATTAACCGCCTGCCACAGACGGTTCAGCACCAGCACCGGTTGACTTAAAACCGAGTTCATAGCGGCAAACCGTTTACATGCATAAGCCTAGCACCCGGCTCTCGCGAATGTCAATCATCCGCTGGGCCAGAGGCTATCACGATTCCTGTTCAACAACTTGAACTTGGCCTTTACGCAAAAGGCGCTGTTCATATCGGTTGCGTGTCGTGATATAAAACACGTTGAAGCCCAAGGTGTTCATCTCCATGCGCCGTTTGAGCGGGAGGTCCGTATGGACTATGCAGGAAGCCATGCCATTTATGTTCATGCATCGAAACACTCCACCCATCGGGCATCATGAAGCGCACACGCTCATGGGGCTTGTTCCTCCACGTGGCTCACTCGAAAACAGCACAACGTGTGTGTCCCATGCCCAATATTTCAGAGAGAAATGACTTGCGACAGAAGGCTACACACACCCATACATGGACGTCGTATTGGACCGAAACGCCTCCGTGTTCAATGTGCCTATCTTCGACACCCGGTATGCGTTTGAAACACGGCGGTGCGGTGGTTTACCGCGAATGAATGCGCTGATGGAGACGCGTGAAGAGCTCCACGGACGCCTCGATTTCGACTTTGCGGATCGAGACGCTCTCGACGTTGATTCCAAGCGGAATGTTCTTTTCGCGGGCATACTCCCACGCCTCGGCAAACGTGCGCTCGCACAACTCCACGGACTTCGCGAGGGGATCGCGTGCATACTGTAAATCGTTCTCGAGCCACCGTGGAAAGAAAATCCCCAGCCACTTCATGAAGGCCAGCGTTTTGAGCGAGCCGCATGGTGAGAACGTCAGGATGATCGGCCGGGCCACTTCGTTTGCCCGCTCCAAGGCCAGCGCATAGTCGGACAGCAGCGATTTCGTGGAGGTCACATCATAAACGGCCTGCGTCACAAAGAAACGGCACCCTTTGCTGGTTTTGGCCAGGATGCGCTCATGCTCATTCAACTTGCGGGCATGGCGCTCGGCTATGGCGATGCCACCCAGCAGGAGGTTGGGTGCGTGCTGTTGGGCCAATGCATAGGCCTCGGATATGGGCAATCCCACCTGCGCATGGCTGCTCGGGGCTCCCACCAGCACCGCGATGCGCGAAAGCGATCGCACCGTTTCCAGCCATCGTACAAATCCCTCGGGGGTATCCCTGTTCACACAGCGGTAAACCACCTTCGGCAACATCATTTGCCCCAGATGCTTATACGCATATTCGTCCGGGTTCAAGGTGGGTAGGAACGGAAAGGGACGTGGCCCCGCCACACGCTCTGCTTCATCCTGGATATCATAGATGATGAGGCCATCCAGGGGCATCCGCTGAATGCGTTCGACCTGCTGGACGACGACCGCCGCCAACTGCTCCGGCGGTGTCGCTTGCTTGGGGGGCGTAAAACCATAGAGACAAACACCCGGAACTCTGGACAACAGCTTCTCAGCCAGAGCATTATGCGTCGCATCCTGCATTCTCGAACAATGCTGGGGCGGTCGAGGGATTTCAATCTTTGTTTTGACCGTCCGTCAGGCGTGCGCCTGACAGTCCACACGACTCCCATCCGGGTCCCATTTTATCCATCAAATACACTTGGTGAGGACTTCAACGCCATTTTCACGGCTATGGGACCGCCAGCAAACGAAAGAAGACGGCAGGAGCCAGATTGAGTGAGGTCGTAATCTGGTTGGAGCCATTCGGGGGAATGATGCAAGGCTGGGTGCGGAGTGTCGTCCAATCCATCAGATTGGTGGAACTCTGAAGCAGCCATGCTGTTGCATAGGGCGCACTGACCCCAAAATCGAGCCCGCCATCATGTTTCCCCAGGAGGGTCACCATGGCCTGCGGAGATGGCTTGGGACGTATGACGCTGTAAATCCAGTCCAGCCGGGTGGAGATTCGGGAGGCATAGAAACAGCCGGGTATGGCATCGGGAATGGCAACCCAGTTGGTACCGCTTTCCATGTAGAGCCCGCTTTGGTCAAACAAACAGCCGAAGATGCGCGCAACATCATCCGGGGATCGTTTGTAGGGACTGTCCACGCCATAGTTGATCCCCGCCAACTTCCAGACGCCGTCCTCCTGCATGAACACCGCCCCACCGGAATCGCCTGAAGATAATGAGGCCTCATTGGCACTGGCTCCAAAGTCGAAGCTCGCACACAGAAACGACCCCATGTCCATGCCATAATCCGAGGCTTCGAGAACAACGTTTTCGCCCCAGCGCATGACATGATCCTGAATGCCCCACTCCCATCCTTTAAGCACATCATTCATCCGGATTTCAACCCCGCGCCGGGTGCCACGGCCCATGACAACAAGGGACCGCCCCACTTCGTTCGTGCCAGTATGGAGGGGGGCAAAGTCAGGGAAAGTCCCCGATATTTTCCACAGGGTAAGATCCGTATTTGTGTCGTGCATGCGTTCGGTGGTGATGTAACTCACCCCCCGGAAAATGAAGGAATCCCCCACCTCGCCCCCAATGTGGTTTGCGGTGATGAAGTATTGAGGGGCAATCACCGTGCCCTGAAAGACGCTCCACTGGCCCTGGTATTGCCATCCACTGTCGGCAAGGGCCCCCTCAGGGGCACTCGTATTGAAAAACGGATCCTCCGTGGACTGGAAAATGACAGCCGGCGTATCCACAGCAAGGATGAAACTCCACACGATGGCAAGCCCCCATCGGGAAACAAGGGAGCCCATATTGTCCATACCACACATGGCAGTGTCCACTATACGGTGGGAGCAGACCGCAAGCAAGGCCGTTGCTCCCGATTACTCGTGGCGAAGCGCTTCCACGGGGTCCATGTTAGCGGCGCGCAAGGCGGGGTAAATGCCAAACACCACACCCACCATGCCGGAGATGGCAAAGGCCAGGGCGGGAGACCACCAGGTGACAATCGTGACCATGCCCGCAAACCAGGTGACCATGAAGGGAATGGCGACGCCAAGGCTGACCCCGATCAACCCGCCCGCACCGGAGAGGATGACCGTTTCAATGAGAAATTGCACAATGATATCCCGCTGTTTGGCGCCCAAGGCACGCCGGATGCCGATCTCACGGGTGCGTTCCGTCACACTGGCCAGCATGATGTTCATGATGCCAATGCCGCCGACAAGCAGCGAAATCGCTGCGATGGATCCCAGCACCACGTTGAAGATCTGCTTGGTGCGCTCGGCGCGCTTGAGCAATTCCAGGGGCACGGTCATCTCGTAATCCTCCTTCTTATGATTGCTCTTGAGGATGTCCTTGATGGCCTGGGAGACATTGACGACCTCGTTGCGATCTTCGACCTTGACGGTAACCTCGTGCAGTTCAACCCGCTCCGCCTCACGGCTCCCACTACGCTGTTTGACCACTGTTTCGCCAAAGCGTGCCAGCGCTGTCGTAAGGGGGATGAAGATGCGATTGACAGAGCCGGCCTGCACGCCCTCGGCACCTTCGGCAGCCTTGCCACCCCTGGACCGGGGTTCCATCACCCCAACAACGCGGTAGTAATTGCCCCCCACGCGCACAGTCTCGCCGATCGGCGAGTAGATGGGAAATAGAACGGCTGCGGCTTCGGCGGTAATGACACAGACACTGGTCGTATCTTCGAGCTCGGTTTCCGTGAAAAAACGGCCGGCGGCCACACGCTGGTTGCGCATTTCAGGATACCAGGGAACAGTGCCCACAACTTCGCCGTCCACGCGACGCCCCACATTCCAGAGATACTCGCGAATGATGCGCCCGGGAACCACCACGGTAACACCAGGTATGGTGGCACGGATGCGCCGGATATCCGCATACGTGAGCCCGTAATAGAGCACGAAACTCTGGTTGCCCGTGACCTTTTGTTCGTCCGGCGGTTTGACACTGCGCAGAATGATATTCTGACTGCCGAGGTTTTTGATTTGTTCCTGCGCCTCGTAACTCGCGCCTTCGCCAATCGCAAGCATGGCGATGACGGAGCAGACACCGAACACGATGCCCAGGACGGTGAGCATGGAACGCAGACGGTGAAGCCAGAGACTTTTCAGGCCCAGGCGCACGGTGCGTTTCAAGCGGGCAGGCGACAGGAATATGTTGCCGTGGTGCTGGACACCCCGCGCAACCCTTTTGAAATCGATGCTGGAAAGCGTTATCGGCATGGCATTTAATGTAGGGTGTCGCTTTCCACACGACCGTCACGCAACCGGATGCTGCGCTTGGTGCGGTGTGCAATATCCTCATCATGCGTCACCATGATAAGGGTCTTGCCCTGGCGGTGAAGCTCGTCGAAAATGAGCAGAATCTCGGTTCCCGAGGAGGAATCCAGGTTGCCGGTGGGTTCGTCCGCCAATATCACCAGAGGGTCGTTCACCAGCGACCGTGCAATGGCCACGCGCTGTTGTTGACCACCGGACAATTCGGTGGGCCGGTGGTGCAGACGCTTTTCAAGCCCGACGAGCGTGGCCAGTTCGATCGCCAGCGCGCGGCTTTCAGCCTCTGGACGGCCCTGGTAGAAAAGGGGGATCTCGATGTTTTCCACCACGGTCAACTGCTGAATAAGATTGTAGGATTGAAAGATGAATCCAAGACGGGCCCCTCGCACCGAGGAAAGCTTGTCATCCTCCATGCGCGACACATCCTCCCCGCCCAGGTAATAATGACCATCGGAGGGACGATCCAGACAGCCAAGAATATTGAGCATGGTGGATTTGCCGCAACCGGAAGGCCCCATGATGCTCACGTATTCGCCAGGAAAAAAATCGAGCGATACGCCCCGCAGGGCCTCCACGATGACCTCCCCCATCTGGTAGGTCTTGCGCACCTCGTGCAATCGGACTATTGGTTCAGCGCCCATGGGATCATGTACCCGTTATTTGGGTTTTGCGTCAGGCGCCTGAGTTTGCCTCCGCGACTCCGAGCCACCGGCAGGCAATGCAGGTCGGGAGGAATCGTTGTTGCCAGACTTCTTGTCGGGAGCAACTTCGGAGGGACCGGCAATCCCCCCAGCGATCACGTCCGTTTCCACGCCTTCCGGAGCCCGCAGAAGCACCTTGTCCCCTTCCTTCAGGCCTTTTTTGATTTCAATGAACTCGTCGTTGAATTCGCCAACTTCCACTTCACGCTGATCCGCGCCGCCGGTATGCGCCACAAAACAAACCTGTTTGCCTTTCACAGAGGAGACAGCCTGAATGGGCACATACACCACGTCAGGCAATTCCCTGACCAGAATCTCGACCTTGGCACTCATGCCCGGCTTGATCCAATCGTACACACCGTTGACCCCCACGCTGGTGAGGTAGACCTTCATGTCCGGATTCATCCAGCGATTTTGAGAATCAGGCAGCACGCCCACCTTGATCACCTCGCCCTCCAGCTTGATGTCTGGAAAGGCATCCACGGTGATGCGCGCCTTGAGCCCCTTTGACACTTTCTTGATGTGTGATTCATGAATGCGCACCTTGACTGCCATATGGGTCATGTCGGGAATGGTGATGATGGACTGGCGTTCCCGCACCGTGGCGCCTTCGCGGATCTGCTCCTCCCCACCAAAGAAACGACGCTCATCGCTGCCGCCATAGACCACGAGGCCTGGTCGCAACGCCCGGATGACGCAGTTGGAAAACTGGTCGGCCAGCTCCTGTCGCTGCTCCACCTCGATGCGATACCGGCCCTCGGCCGATTTCAAGCGGGCACGGGCCTGGGCCAGCTTTGAAATCGCCTCCTTGCGGGCACGATCCAGGAGGCGCAACGTCTCGTCATACTTGGACACAAACTCCTCGGCCGATTTCACGAACTCATATTTGATGAACAAATCAAGCGCTGTCTGGGCGGACTGCACCTTGATTTCGTTCCGCCGGATGGTCAGCAGTTCCGAGTCGTATTCATTCTTGGTCACGAAATTATTGGCCAGAAGGCGCTTGGTGCCCTGGAGGTGGATCTGAGCCACGCTCATTTCCTGGGTGGCCACCAACAAATCATCCTGCAGTTTGCGCAACTGCTGCCGGGCCGAGCCATCCCCCAGAAGCTCCTCCTTGGCATATTGGCTGAAATCGAGTTTTTGGCCGGTATCGGGATCGCTTAACAGGATCTTCGTGGGAGCTTTCGCTGGCGCCGGAGCCACATCCGGTTTGGCCGAGAGCAAGGCAATGGGCGCATTGGTCGCGGGAGGCATTCCGCCTTGAGGGGGTGCGCCAGCACCCTCGGGTCGCGGACGACGCTGACGGGGACGTTCGCCCGTTTCACCTGCAGGAGCACCATTGGTCTGAGGCGCATCGCTTCGTTGCATGCGGGCAGCGGAGGGTTGTTGGCCACCTGGATTCACGCCGGGGGCGCCCGCCTGGTTGGTGTTCATCAAACGCACGGACCAGCTACTGGAGGTATCCTGGCTGGTTTGGAGTGCTGCGGCCTCCAGGGCAGCCATGTCCACCTCATTGGTAAAGGGGGTTTCCTTCAAACCCAGTTTATCGAAGATCTGCTGAGCCAACGTCACGCCCATGAATTTCTCGACATCCATGCGGGCAAAACGGGACTTCTGCTCGGCATCCTTCAAATCGCTTCGATTTTGGTTGAGCTGAATATCATAGGCCTGCCGCGCCTCGATAAAGCCGGACAGAGTGGACTGAAACTGGATCTCCTGGGTGGTCAGGCGCTCCCGCAGATCCGAGGAATCGAGTTCAACGAGCACCTTGCCGTTCTTGATGTCATCCTCCGTCACCAGATATCCTTCCTCGACGATGCTGAGAATCTTGGTCCCCTGGTAACCCTTGATTTGAGAACGGATTTCCTGGCTTTCCAGCGCCTCGACACTTCCTCCTTCCAGAACAGCGATTTGAAGCGGTCCCCGCCGGGCGGCAAAGGTCGTGCCTGTGGCTTTGGTCCCCTTGGGTCTCAAAACAAAAAACAAGGCAACAAGGATGATGGCCCCAGCCAGCAACAGTCGCCACAAAGGTTTTTTTGGAATCAAATTCATGGAATTACTTCTTGGTCACCTCGGTGATTTCCTGCCATTGGCCATTGACATCAACCGTGAGCATGCCCAGGTCGCGCCAGAACGATAGGCGGGTGGTATTGTGGTTGACCATTTGCCGGGTGCGTTGGTTCAACGAGGAGGTTAAACTGTTCTGGGCGGCCACCTGCTCTTCTGCGGTGCCCCGCCCTTCTTCGAACAAAATGTTCTGTTCCAGCACGCGGCGCTTGCTGAGCTCGACACCCATTTCGCTGCTCTCATAGTTGCGCCGGGCCTGTTCCAGACGGCGCAAGCCGTCGTAAATATCGAGCTTGATGTTGTCCACCTTGAGTTCCAATTCACGCAATGTGCGCTCGTAAGTGATCAGGGTGGATCGGTAGTTGTTGCGCTCCGCCTTGCGATCCAGAGGCAGATTCAGATCAAAACCACCGTTCCACGTGGTGCGCGTAAAGTCCAATTCGGGCAATCCGCTGCCCGGTTTGCTGCCGACATTGGCCTGAAGCACCAGGTCGAGGTCGGGTTTTAGACCATTGGCAGCCACATCAATTTTCCGAGCTGCATCCTCAAAACGATCCCGCTCGTTATAAAGGTCCAGGCGGTGCGACAGTGCCAGCCGAATGGCATCCTCCTGGTTTATCTTGGGATGATTGATCTTGAGTTTTTCGAGTTCCCGGTCGTCCAGAACGATATTGAGGTCGGGCGACAGCCCCAGGGTGATCTTGAACTGATCGATGGCCTGTTTGTAATCGCGGATGGAGTTGATCCAACTGGTTTCGTTGTTCAATTCCTCCTGTTGAAGACGGCCCAGCTCGGAGGCCTTTTGCTGCCCTTCCTGCACCAGGGCGCGTGTGCGGGCGGCGGTGCGTTTGAACGCCTGGTAGCCGAGGTAGGAATTGCGCATGCTGTCACGAGCGCTCAGCACATTGTAGTACGCGGTAACGATTTGCACCACATAGTCCTGCCGGAACTGAGTGAAATCACGCAGGGCATAAAGTAAATTACGCTCAGCCTGAGTCAGGTTTTCCATGGTGGCTTTATAACCCCCATTCCGGAGCAAAGGCTGGGTGATGGTCCCCGCAAGACGTGAACCGGTGGCCACACTGGTATCCCCGATGAGATACCGTGTAAAATCAGTCGTGAAATCCGTCGCAATCCGGGCTCCGCTCCGAAGCATGACATCCATCCCCACCGTGGCGGAACCTTCGACACGATGCTCCTCGGTGAGTTTATCCACACCATTGACCACATCCTCGCGTTTTTGCCGATAATACCGGGTGCTGGCGCCGCTGGAGAATATGGGGGTGAATTTGTGGCGTGCCAAAGTAAGGCTAAGCGCCTCAAGATAAAGAGTTTCCTTGCGTGTCTGATAGTTGCGGCTGGTTTTGAAGGCGATTTCCAGGGCACGGTTTAACGACATGACCCGGGCATCTTTCTCCATCTCGCCCTCGGTGCCCATGGCCAATTCGTTGGTGTTGAGCGTCGGAAGGTCATCAAGCTTGATCGCCTGATTGGTTTGAATGGTGAAATTCGACACCATGCCAGGCACATTGGTGCTCTTCTGACTGATGGCCTTATACACCTCGTTATCCGCCGACTTTTGGTAATGCTTCCGGGTGCAACCATCCAGAAAAAGGGTGGCAACGAGCAGAAAACAAGCACACAGCCACCCGTTGCGACGGGAGGCGACTTTTCGGGCGCTGCGCCGTATCCAAACCAGACTCATGTTATATACAACTCCGACCCAATGGAAAAGTTCTCCACCACAACCGGGGCTTTGTTGGGTAAGACGTTTCATTCATTTCAAAAGTTACAATCCCAGAGAGTAAAGGGCGGTTAACCACCTGTCATTCCTTTTATTCTGCTGGCCGGCCATGCGAAAGGGCATATTCCGACATTCCCCCCATGCAGCCGCTTGCTTGCCACATTGACAAAAACGTCTTAACAATAGCCATATGACGATTATCCGTGGAGGATGCTGGTTGTGGGTTGTCATTCTGCTGACGACATGGGCTGCACATCCAACTGTCAACGCCCAGCAACGGTTGGGCTATTGGAAATTTGATCGGCCGGACTTTCGGGGTGAGCAAGGCCAGATGCCATTGGTCTGCACCAACCTGGCCCTGGTGCCAAGCTTTGATGGTTCTGCCGCAGCCATTAACATCACGAACACGGGCGCCATCCTCCAGTACCGTACCGTCGAAACCAACGGCCATACCAATCTCAACACCACCCG
>CAZIDG010000084.1:0-18276 GCA_964538065.1 uncultured Verrucomicrobiota bacterium | reverse complement strand
GCCAAAAACGTTTACCTCCCTTTGGATTTACCAGTAACCTAATGGGCGGTGACTGGTTTTTCTGAAAAAAAGTCGATTGGAGCACAGCATCCCATGCTTGCTTTGGCGCCGATGCAGGACATCACGGACCTGCCATTCTGGCGTCTGGCCATGACGTGTGGTGGGCCCGACGTCTTTGTGACGGAGTTCTTCCGTGTGCATTCGTGCTCGCGGTTGGATAAATCGATTCTGCAGTCGATTGTCGAGAACACCACGGGACGAAAGGTGGTGGCACAGATTATTGGGGAGGACATCCCGGCCCTGGTGCGCACCGCTCGGGAACTTCACAAGCATCCGGTGGCGGGTATCGACTTCAATCTGGGCTGCCCGGCGCCCATTGTGTGCCGGAAAAGTGTGGGCGGGGGACTTCTCAAGCATCCGGAACGCATCCATGAGATCCTGCGTGCGCTGCGGGAGAACATCACGCTGCCTTTCTCGGTCAAAACGCGACTGGGGTATGAATCGCCGGACGAATTTGCGCGCCTGCTCGACATCTATGCGGCGCACAACCTGGACCTGGTGACGGTCCATGGCCGGACCGTGCGCCAGATGTATCGCGGACACGTTCATTACGAGTGGATTGCGCGTGCGGCCAGCCTGCTGCGCTGCCCGGTTGTGGCCAATGGGGATATTGACTCGCCAGCCAAGGCCCTGTGGGTTTTGAAGCACGCCGGTGTCCAGGGGGTGATGGCGGGGCGGGGGGCGGTGCGCAACCCGTGGATCTTTCGCCAGATTCGGGAGGCTTGCGAGGGCCGCACGCCGATCCTGCCCACCGGGCATGAGGTGGCCGCCTATCTTCAGGGTTTATATGAAGCCACGGGTTTCCCGACCCTTGGCACGCGCCTGCACCTGGAGCGGCTCAAGAAGTACCTTAATTTCATCGCGCCGGGCATTGATTCGGAGGGGCGTTTCCTGTACCGGGCGCAGCGGTTGACTTCGTATGAAGATTTTGCCGCGCTGTGCCGCGATTTTCTGGATCATGATCGTCCCATGGCCATGTCCATCTGCCAGATTCCATCGGAATCGGCGGCAGCCATGCCCCCGGCCTGCTGTTCCGCCTGACGGATGCCGTGAGTACCATCCCTGGACGGTGCATGTTTTGCACTTTGCAGGAGGGTGCGTTATGGCGTAGATATAGGATTCCTGCAGGTTTATTGAATATGAAACCAAGTGTGGAGATATACGACACCACCCTGCGCGATGGCAGCCAGGGTGAAGGCATCAATTTCTCGGTGACGGACAAGCTTCGTATTGCCGAGAGACTCGATACCTTTGGCATTCATTACATTGAAGGAGGCTGGCCGGGGTCGAACCCCAAGGATATTGAATTTTTCGAACTGGCCCGAAAGCGCAAGTGGAAACAGGCGCGCCTGGCCGCCTTCGGATCCACCCGCCGCAAGGGCATGCCGGCATCCAGCGACGAACAGGTTCTTTTGCTCCTAAAAGCCGAGACGCCGGTGGTGACCATCTTTGGCAAAACCTGGTTGCTTCATGTCAAGGAAGTGCTGCGGACAACGGCCGAGGAAAACCTGGCCATGATATCCGACACGATCCGGTTTCTTAAACAGAATGGCAGGATCGTGGTCTATGACGCCGAGCATGCCTTTGATGGCTACAAGGACAATCCCGACTATGCCATGGCCTCGTGGCAGGCGGCTCAAGCGGCCGGTGCGGACTACATCACCCTGTGCGACACCAATGGCGGTTGTGTCGCCAGCGAGGTGACGCGTGTCTGCGAGGCGGTCCGCTTGCGCATCAAAACGCCATTGGGCATCCACACCCATAACGACATCGGCATGGGGGTGGCCAACGCCCTGGCGGCGGTGGAGGCAGGGGCTGTCCTGGTGCAGGGCACCATCAACGGCTATGGGGAGAGGACAGGCAACTGCAACCTCACATCCGTCATGCCCAATGTGGTCTTCAAGCTCAAGAAAACCAGCATCCCGGAGACCTCGATGACCAAGCTGCGCGAGCTGTCGCAGTACGTGGATGAAATCGCGAACATCCGGCATGACAGCCGCCAGCCGTGGGTGGGGGCCACCGCGTTTGCCCACAAAGGCGGCATGCACGTCAATGCCGTGCAAAAGATCTCGCGCAGCTTCGAGCACATCGATCCAGCGGTTGTGGGCAACTGCCGCCGGGTGCTGGTGAGCGATCTGGCCGGGAGGAGCAACATCGTCATGAAGGCCCAGGAGCTGGGCTTCAAGGTGGACAACGACACTCCCGAGCTCAAGCCGGTGCTCAATTCCATCAAGGAACTCGAGCATGGGGGATACGAGTTCGAGGCCGCCGAGGGCTCGCTCTACCTGCTGATCCGCAAATCCCTGGGCCGGATCGAGGCGCTTTTTGAGGTCGTTGCCTACCATGTCTCCATGCGGCGCTCCGGCAAGCACTCCATCTGTGAAGCCACGATCAAGGTCCGCGTGAATGACAAGGATGCCCATACGGTGGCGGAGGGCGATGGCCCGGTGAACGCCCTGGATGCCGCCTTGCGATCGGCGCTGGTGAAGTTTTATCCGCAGCTCGAAAAGGTGCGTTTGCGCGATTACAAGGTGCGCATTCTGGATTCGACCACAGGGACGGCTGCCCAGACGCGCGTCTTGATCGAGTCGAGCGACGGCAAGCACGAGTGGGGGACCGTCGGGGTGAGCGCCAATATCATCGAGGCCAGTCTTCAGGCGCTTTCAGACAGCATCGAATACTACCTCATGAAAAAGTGGTAGGATGGGGCAGATGCCTCATTCCGGATGAGGGTGTGGACGGCTGTGCAAAAGGGGATTCCCTTGCGGCCCCTTTTTTGTTTATCATGGCCGGACAATCCGGAAGATATTCCGGAGAACGATGCTCATCCCGGATCGCTTGTGACCCGGAATGAGCATGGTGAGCGTGCCGGCCGGGGCCGGATGGATTTTTATATGTCAGAGATACCTAAAGCATACGAACCACAGGCCGTTGAGGCCAAATGGTACCAGTTTTGGTTGCAGGAGAACTGTTTCACAGCCAATCCTCAATCCACGAAACCTGCCTTTTCCATTGTCATCCCCCCGCCGAATGTAACGGGTATTCTGCATCTCGGCCACGTGTTGAATAACACGATTCAGGACATTCTGGCCCGCAAGGCGCGCATGGAAGGCCGTGAAGTGCTCTGGCTGCCGGGGACCGACCACGCGGGCATTGCCACGCAGGTGGTGGTCGAAAAGCGCCTCAAGAAGGAAGAAAAACTCTCCCGCCACGACTTGGGCCGCGACAAGTTCATCCAGCGGGTCTGGCAGTGGAAGGAAAAGCACGGCGGCATCATTATTGAGCAGCTCAAGAAGCTCGGATGCTCCTGCGACTGGTCGCGCGAACGCTTCACCATGGATGCCGAGTATTCGCGCATGGTGGGCAAGACCTTTGTGGATTTGTACAACAAGGGCTTGATCTATCGCGGAAAACGCATGGTCAACTGGTGCCCCGTCTCCCAGACCGCCTTGTCCGACGAGGAAGTGATCATGAAGCCCCAAAAGGGCCTGCTGTATTACTTCAAAGTCGAGGTGGCGGAGGAGCCCGGCACGTTCCTGACGATTGCCACCACGCGCCCCGAAACCATCCCGGGCGATACGGCGGTGGCGGTCAATCCCAAGGACCCGCGCTATGCCAAATACATTGGCAGGCACGTGGTGCGTCCGCTGCCCGTTGAATTGCCGCGCGAGCAGAAATTGATCCCCATCGTGGGGGATGAGGCCGTGGATTTCAGCTTTGGAACAGGTGTGCTGAAGGTCACCCCTGCGCATGACAAGGCGGACTTTGACATTGGACACCGGCACAAGCTTGGATTCATCGAGGTCATCAATGCCGACGCCACCATGAGCGCCGCGGCTGGCCGGGACCTGGCGGGCCTGGATCGCTTTGCCGCCCGCACCAAATCAGTCGAACTCCTCAAGGGACTCAACGCCTACGACAAGGACGAGCCCTATCAAAACAACGTCGGATTCAGCGAGCGCGCCGATGTGCCCATCGAGCCCCGCCTGTCCGAGCAATGGTTTTTGAAGTATCCGAGCCAGGACAAGGCGCGCGCCGTGGTCAACAGCGGGGAGCTGCGCTTTTTCCCTGAACGCTGGGCGAAGGTCTATGACCACTGGATGTCGAACATCCAGGACTGGTGCATCAGCCGCCAGCTTTGGTGGGGCCATCGCATTCCCGTGTGGTATAAAAATGGGGAAGTTCGCTGCCAGGTCGAGACTCCAGGCGAGGGCTGGGTGCAGGACACGGACGTGCTGGATACGTGGTTCTCCTCGTGGCTGTGGCCGTTCGCGACCATGGACGAGGCGACCCGCGCCAAGTTTTATCCCACCACGGCCCTGGTGACGGCGCCGGAGATCCTGTTCTTCTGGGTGGCGCGCATGATCATGGCGGGCTTTGAGTACACGGGCGAGAAGCCGTTTGGCGATGTCTATCTGACGGGCATCGTGCGCGACAAACTGGGCCGCAAGATGTCCAAGAGCCTGGGCAATTCACCCGATCCTCTGGATCTGATTGCGCGCTTCGGCGCGGATGCCCTGCGGTTTGGCGTCATGCGCTCCGCTCCTCTCGGACAGGACCTGCTCTTTGACGAGCAGCATGTCGAGCTGGGCCGCAATTTCTGCAACAAACTGTGGAATGCCTGCCGGTTCCGCCAGATGCAGGGCGGCGAGGTGGAGGGCGAGATCAATCCCAAGCTGCTCACCAGCGACGACAAATGGATCCTCATGCGCCTGGACACCGCGATCCGCGAAATCAACCAGGGCTACGTGGATTACCGTTTCAATGAGATCACCACGGTGCTTTACCGCTTCTTCTGGAGCGAGTACTGCGACTGGTATATCGAATCCTGCAAGGCGGTTCTCAACGGGGGTGATGAGGCCCAAAAGGCCAACACCCTGGCGGTCATCGATTTCATCCTGGGGAACATGCTGCGGCTCTTCCATCCGTTCCTGCCGTTCATCACGGAGGAACTCTGGCTGGGCATGGGCTTCCGCGAGGACCTTCCGGAAAACCAGGGGGGCAAGACCATCATGTTCGCCCGCTGGCCCAAGCCGCTGGATGACGATTTCAAGCAGCACTACGGGCTCACAGAAAAGGACGAGAAGTTCAACGAGGCCAAGTACAACCTCATCACCCAGGGGCGCAATCTGCGCCGCGAGGGCAACATTCAGTCCAACAAGAAGGCGCGCTTTGTCTTCAAACCTGCGATGGAGCTGTCCGCCCATGAACGCGAGGTGATCAAGCTCCTGCTCAACGCGGATCCGCTGGACGTCAATGCCGGGTTTGAGCCCGCCAAGGGCACCCCGGCGGTTCGTTGTGAGCTGGGTGATCTTTATCTGCCCCTGGAAGGGCTTGTGGACATTGCGGCTGAGAAGGTCCGCCTGGGCAAGGCGCTGGAAAAGATCACGGTTGAGATGGAGCGCATCCAGCAGAAGCTCAACAACCCCGCTTTTGTCTCCAAGGCGCCGCCGCATGTGCTCGAGGAGCAGCGCAAGCGCCTGGCCGAATATGAGGCCAAGCGTGCCCAGTCCCAGAACGCCCTGGATGCCTTGAAGGGATAGGCAGGCCCCGGTTGGGGTTTTTCTTAGCATGAGCCATCCGTTGGAAGAGACCAGCGGATGGCTTTTTTGTTGCGGCCATTCAAGGAGTGGCGCATCGCCCCAAGGAAACACGGAGGGGACCGTTTCGGCGTTGCATGTGGTTCGGGTTCGCGCATATTTTGGCTCCCATGCAATCCTTGCGATCTGCGATGGTATGGTTTCTGATGCTGGCAATCCTGTGTGCAGGTTTGTTGTTGGGAATGGTTTTCACGCGGTTGATGCCTGAGCGCTCCTCCACGCGCATCTATAATACGGCCACCGTCCTCAAACAGGTCCAGGACCTCAATCAACTGGTCACCGTCAAGTACGTGCTCGAGAAGATCCTCATCGTCGAGGATGTGAAATGGTATGGTGAAAACCGCGTGCTCATGGTTGCCCATGGCGTGGTCAAGGCGGGCGTGGACCTGCATCAGCTTAATGCCGATCGCATCACCATCTCGGGTGAAAGAATTGCCATCAAATTACCGCGTCCTGTGATCACGGATGCCTATCTGGACGAAAACAAGACACAGGTTGTGGAGCGTACCACGGGCATTCTGCGCGAATTTGACAAGGATTTGGAGCAAAATGCCCGCAAAACGGCTGTGGATGAAATCAGGACAGCCGCCCGTGCCAATGGCATCACCAAAGACGCCCAGGAGCGAGCGGTGCTCCAACTCAGAACGCTGCTGCTTCAGGTGGGGTTCAAAGAGGTGGACGTCAGCGTGGACTGATCCTGCGCATCGCGCCTCCAGAGTTTCTTGAGTTTGGACTCCGCCTGCTTGAGGTGCAGCCGCACCAGGAAAAGCCTCGAGGATTGAGTGGTATCCCGTTTTGGTGCAACCGCTTTGTGGGCAGTGCTTTGTATGGTTGTCATGCCGTAGCCAACCACATAGGAGGTGGGCTCGGTGTCTGTCGCTCCGCTCGAGGAGAATAATGGGCTCTGCCGCTTCCGATTCAGAAACAGCGGTTGGCGCTCTTTACTCAGTTGGCTCCATGTCCTCATCATAAGCTACCTCGTCGTTGTGGGGTGGAACTCACCACGCCCGTTCCTGTCGCAACCAATGGACAAGGATGAAGATAGCATGAATCGGGCCATTTCATGGTAAATGGCGTATCTGAAGGAAAATCCTTCACCATGCCCGTGACATGGAGAGCGGACTTTAACCCTTAAGCAATGAGCAGGGAACCCTCTAGAGCCAGAGCTTCAAACGCGCTTCCAGGCGATCCAGATGCGAGAGCGATGGCGTCAGGTTGGGAAAGTCGTGGCGAATCTGGTCCATGGTGGGCAAAACGCCCCAACCCGTGACGGTAAAAACTTCCACCGCATGGGGGGATTGGATGTTCAAGGAGCGGTTTTGACCTTCAAAGCGCGTCCGCAGCACCCCCTGCCATTCCTCCAGGGATCCGGGCGGTTTCATGGAGTGACGTCCCACCCAGGGGAGCCATTCCATGATCTGGGATTGGTGGCAGAAGGACATGGCGGCGATCCGGGAAAAGACCGATTCGATGTCCACTGCAAAATCGAAATTGCCTGCGCCCCCCATGTAGCCATCGAAGGTGTTCAAGATGACGGGTGTGTGGCGGAATTGGGGAACCGTTTCATCTTCAGGGTATTCCGGTGTGAAGCAGTGCGGGACGTTGATCAGATAGGCAACCTTGCGCACGGCTTCGGCCACGGCCAGGTGATCCAGGTGCACCCCGGCCAGCGGATCCGAGGGGATGGGCGGGCAGAAGAGATAATCGGGCTCAAAGTCGCGGATGGCCTTCCACAAGGCAGCCAGGAATCCTGGGGTGTGATCCAGACAGGCCTCGCGTGGCACCTGGCCATCAGGCAGATGCAGGACTTCGCAGGAGTACTCTCCCGTGCGGGCGGAGGCCATTTGCTCCTGGTAGCGCACACGGCCGGTCTCCTCGCGGGTCCTTTGATGATGGCCCGCCTTGCCGTCGGTGCAGATCAGCACCCGGCTCTTGAAGTCATTTCCCAAGGTCCGCCGCCACAGTTCAAAAGTCCCGGCAGCGGTAAATTCATAATCATCATAGTGTGCGTGAATGCACATGGCCTTCATGGCTCTAATCCTCCTTCATCCTCGTCGTTTTCCCATTTGGGGAACTTGTCGGCCGACAACTGGCCACGACGGATCAATTCCTGCAAATCCCGAATAATGGTGCGACGCGCCACTCGGAATTGGCGGGCCAGGGCGGACACATTGGGTCGGCCTGGCTCGCGCTTGACGATGGTCAAAATCTCATTCTGGCGGCTCAAACGATCCGTGGACCGGCTGAGCAGCGATTCAATGTCCACCCGCTTGGACCGTTCCAGGGCCTCGAATCGGCGCACGATCTCCGCCTCGCCACATTCCTTGAGGGCGATTTCCAGAGTGCTTTTGAGCTCTTCAACATCCACGGGCTTGGTGATGCAAAAATGGGCGCGGCGCGGTCCCTGCAGGGCGCTGATCTGCTGGTGCGCCTCCAGGGCGCCCGACACGATGATGATGGGCACAAACGGAATGATCTCCCGCAACTCAGGAATGAAATCCAAACCCAGTTCACCCTCTGCCAGGATGTGGTCGAGGATGATCACGTTGGGGATCCTCTTGCTGATGAGCGCGAGGGCTTCGGTCCCGGTTCTGGCACGAGTGATCTCGTAGTCGGTCAACGCCTCCTCGTACACCTCGTACTGCAGGTCGTCGTCTTCAATCACCAATAGCCGTGGTTTGCCCATGGTTGAATATCCTGCTGTGATTCTACTCCTCAGCAGGTCAAAATCAATGGTTTACACGGATCACTTGGCGGGCACGGCGGGTAGGGGGAGGGGGAGCCAGGGGCGGATCCCCGCCGCGTCACGGCCTGAACCCGCGAGGGGATCAGCCCAAAAGCGCTCGGCCATTGAACCGACATGAACCACACAAAAACATTGCAATGCGGCGGTTCACGTTGCAGACTGAACTCACACGCTGCGGAGAGGTGGCAGAGTGGTTGAATGCGCGCGCTTGGAAAGCGCGTTTGCAGCAATGCAACGGGGGTTCGAATCCCCCCCTCTCCGCCAGATCCAACAAAATCCCCACAAAGCAAGGCACTTACGAATGGTTTTGCCTTTGGCGAGCGGTCGAAACCCTATGTCAACTCTATGTGGGTCCCCCATCGTGGTACCGCCCAGGATCGCATGAGGCATGTTCAGTTTTCGTTCTGTCTCCAGGGTGGCGGAACCGTGCGCGAGGATGTCCCGCTTTTGCGTCAGGATGGCTGCTGGGAGGTTTTGTTAATGGAGGGGTCTATTTGTCCGGTTTTGGCTTTGGAACGCGTGTGGGCCATCCCGTGAATCATGCCAGCATTTGGGCGGGGATGAGCCCGAACGTACGAGGGCATCCAGCCATCCCGGCGGTTGGCCTCGAGGGCTCCCTTCTCTCTTTCTTTGTTTCTTTCTATATATAGAGTGACTTTGAAAACCGACACCGTGGCAGAACGTTATGACATGGTGGCAGAACGTTATGACACTGTGTCATATCGTGGGAGGAGAGGGGAAAGGCGTCCAACCATCCCGGCGGTTGGCCTCGAGGGCTCCCTTCTCTCTTTCTTTGTTTCTTTCTATATATAGAGCGACTTTGAAAACCGTCTCCGAGTCACAACGTTGTCCCATAGGTTCACAACGTTGTCCCATAGGTTCACAACGTTGTCCCATAGGTTCACAACGTTGTCCCACAGGTACACAACGTGGTGACATGGTGACCTATCGTGTGTGGGTGTTGGAGGAGGGTGACTGTGTGCTTTAACGGATTGGCGATGAAGCCATTACGTCCGTTTGGGATCGTGTCACGGGAGAAAACTCGATCGCCCGGTTCCGGGTTGGTGGCCCAGGCTTGCCCCTCAAGCTGCCTGTTTGATGGGCCACACCTTTTGCAGGATCTGACAGGCGGTCGCAATGTCGGTGCGCGTCACGTTCAGGTTGGTGACCGCCCGGATCCTGTTTGGACCAATCGCCATCATGCGCACACCTGCCTTTTCAAGACAGTGGACCAAATCGCCCGCCGGATGGGTCGGGGTGTCGAAGATGAGGATGTTGGTCTCGACTTCCTTCAAGTTGAGCCTGACGCCGGGCAACTGACTCAGGCACCGGGCCAGCAATTGGGCATGGGCATGGTCTTCGGTCAGGCGTTCCCGGTGATGTTGAAAGGCGTGCAATGCGGCGGCGGCCAGGATTCCCGCCTGGCGCATGCCGCCACCGAACATCTTGCGAAAACGGCGCGCCCGTTCAATGAATTCCACGGTCCCCACCAACATCGAGCCCACAGGCGCGCCCAACCCTTTGGAGAAGCAGACACTCACGGAGTCGCACAGGCTGGCGTACTGCTTTTCCGGGATGCCTGCGGCGACGGATGCATTCCAAAGTCGCGCGCCATCCATGTGAAGTTTAAGTCCTTGCTCATGTGTGAGATCGGCGACCGCTTTCAATTGCTCGAAAGGCCAGATGCTGCCGCCTCCGCGATTCGACGTATTCTCCACGCTCACCAGGCGCGAGCGGGGGAAATGGATGTTGGCCGGATGCAGCGCCTCGGCCAGTTGCTGGGCGGTGAACATGCCACGCTGGCCTGTCAGACAGCGGCACATCAGGCCTGACAAGGCTGCCGGGGCACCGACCTCGTAGAAATAAACATGGCTGCTGGCTTCCAGAAATACCTCATCACCCGGTTCCGTGTGGGTGCGGAGGGCCACCTGATTGGCCATGGTACCACTGGGCATGAAAAGCCCTGCCTCCTTGCCAAGGTATTGGGCCACAGTTTGTTCCAGACGACGGATCGTGGGGTCTTCACCGAACACATCGTCCCCGACCTCGGCGGTGGCCATCGCCTGGCGCATGGCCGGGGTGGGCAGGGTGAGGGTGTCGCTGCGCAAGTCAATGACCGTGTTGGAGGTAGGATGATTCATGACAGGTTAAAAAAATCAGGGATGCCTGGCTTTTGACGGAGTCCGGCTGCGGCTGCTTTTGGTGAGTCCCCGCAAGATGGCCAGATTCTCCACGTCTTCATGAAGATCGGGTGATTTCGGGGTTTCGAGGCAGCCAGGAGTGCGGTTAAAACGCGGGTCGTTGACGATGTGGCGGAAGGCCGCTTTGCCGATCTTGCCTTGTCCAATGCCCGCATGGCGGTCGATGTGCGAGCCAAAGTCCACCTTCGAATCGTTCAAGTGGAAGGCCGCCACACGATCCAGGCCCACGAGGCGGTCCACCTCCAGAATGGTCCGTTCCCAACCCTTGGGGGTATGGATTTCAAACCCAGCGGCGAAGAAGTGAGCGGTGTCCAGACAAACGAGCAGACGATCCGGGTATTGGCATTGATGGATGATGTCGTGCAGGTGCTCCAGGCGATGCCCGAGGCAAGTCCCTTGTCCGGCGGTGTTTTCCAAGGCGATCCTGACCTTGGCAGCACGGGTGGCTTTCAAGACCTGGTCGAGACCTTGAGCGGCGCTGGCAAGACCAGCGGCATCGCCGGTTCCCAGATGCGCCCCGGGATGCAAAACGATAAACGGCAATCCCAAGGCGCTGGCGATCTGGATCTCGAGGATCAGCGATTCGATCGATTTATCCCGGTTGGGCGAGGACGGCGCGGCCAGGTTGATGAGATAGCCCGCATGGGCAAAGACACAGGCAAAGTCATGCGACTCCCGCAGGCCCAGGAACTGCGCAATGTCATTTTCAGCAGGAGACTTGCCCAACCACTGCATGTTGTTCTTCACGAACAACTGCACCACGTCGCAGCCGAGCGCAGCCCCGCGTTCCAGGGCCCGCCAAAGCCCTCCGCCGGTGGGCATGTGCGCGCCAAAAAGCATCCCGAGAGCTTATACGCAGGCTGGAATCGTGTCCACCTGCTGTTTCAGTGGCGCTGTTTCAGATGCGCCCGGCCTGATTCAGGCTTGTTCCTTTTCCTTTACCCTGGAACAAGTCTCCGGCTAACATGCAGGATGTTTTATGCAATGGGTTGCTCCATCGGAAAAAGATGCCGGCACGGATACGCTGGAAAAACGGCTGTGGGAGGCTGCTGACCAGTTTCGTGCCAATTCAAGCCTCAGTGCCGCTCAATACTCCCAGCCCGTCCTTGGTTTGATTTTCCTGCGGTTCGCCGAAACGCGGTTCTCGCAACAACGCGCCAGGCTCGAAAAGGCCAGCGCCACCTCCCGCCGCGGTTCGCGGGTGGATGACCCCACCGCCTATCAGGCCGACGGCATTCTGTACCTGCCACCCAACTGCCGCTTCGACCACCTGCTGAACCTGCCCGAAGCGTCGGACATCGGGGCCAAGGTCAACGACGCCATGCGGGACATTGAAAAGCACAATGCGCAGCTCAGCGGCGTGCTGCCCAAGACGTATAACCTCTTCACCAGCACGCTGCTCAAGGGGTTGTTTAAACTGGTGTCCGAGATCCCCGCCACGCTGGACTACGATGCCTTTGGGCGCATCTACGAGTATTTCCTGGGCGAGTTCGCCATGACCGAAGGCCAGGGTGGGGGCGAGTTCTACACCCCCTCCAGCATCGTCAAACTGCTGGCGGAGGTCATCGAACCGTTTCATGGCCGCATCCTTGACCCTGCCTGTGGTTCGGGCGGCATGTTTGTGCAGTCCGCGCGGTTTGTGGCGCAGCATAAAAAGAATCCCACCTCCGAGCTCAGCATCTATGGGGTGGAGAAGACCGACGAGACGGGGCGTTTATGCCGCATGAACCTGGCGGTGCACGGCCTGGAGGGCGACATCAAGCATGGTGGCCAGACTAACAGCTACTACGATGACCCCCATGATGCCGTGGGCAAGTTTGACTTCGTGCTCGCCAATCCACCGTTCAACGTCAATGCCGTGGACAAGGACCGTCTGAAGGAAATGGTGGGGGTGGGGCGTCGCTATCCGTTTGGCCTGCCCAACACGGACAATGGCAACTACTTGTGGATTCAGCTCTTTTACTCGTCGCTGAATCCCACGGGCCGGGCGGGATTCGTCATGGCCAACAGCGCGTCCGATGCTCGCAGCAGCGAGATGGAGCTTCGCAAGAAACTGATTGAATCAAAGGCCGTGGACGTGATGGTGGCGGTTGGGCCAAACATGTTTTACACGGTCACGCTGCCCTGCACCCTCTGGTTCTTGGACAAGGGCAAGAGCAAGACGCCACGGGCTGAGAGCGTGCTCTTCATTGATGCCCGACACATCTACCGCCAAGTTGACCGTGCCCATCGGGAATGGACGTATGCCCAGATTGGGTTCATCGCCAATGTGGTGCAGTTGTATCGGGGCGAGGATCTGGATTTCACGCTGGGTGGCGACGAAGCCAAGGCCAGGGTGAAGGAGGTTTTTGGGGTCAAACCGAAGTATGCCGACGTTGCAGGATTCTGCAAGGTGGCCACGCTCAAGGAGATTGAGGCGCAAGGGTGGTCGTTGAACCCGGGGCGTTATGTCGGCGTGGCAGCGGGTGAAGAAGTCACTGACGAGGATTTTAAGGAGCAGTTGGAGGAGCTCAACGACGAGCTTGAGAGGTTAAACGCCGAGGCCCGCAAGCTGGAAAAGACCATCGCCAAAAACGTAGCGGAGATTTTGGAGGGGTGAAGCATGGGAAATCTGCTGAGAGCAAAAATGGAAGAACTCTGTGCATTGGTCACAGACGGCACCCACGACTCACCAAGACTTCAAGAATCGGGTGTTCCGTTCATCAAGGGGAAGAACATTTCTGGTGGCACCATTGATTTCTCTACCTGTGATTTCATTACCGTTGAAGACCACAACGAGGCTTGTAAACGTGTAAAGCCGCAACGTGGGGATGTCCTCTTCAGCAACATCGGTTCGGTCGGGGATACCGCAGTGGTTAGAGATGACAGAGAGTTCAGCATCAAAAATGTTGCCCTGTTTCGGCCCGACTCAAGTAAAGTCTGCCAGTCATACTTTTACTACTTAGTTCTCAGTCCAGAGTTTAGGGCAAACATAATGAATGTTCGCTCAGGCTCGGCCCAGCCGTTCATCAGCTTGGCAAACCTTCGCTCGTTCCAAGTCAGTTATACGGGAAACCGACGGGAACAAGAACGCATCGCAGGCATCCTTTCCGCCTACGACGAGTTGATCGAGAACTGCCAAAGCCGCATCAAGATTTTGGAGCAGATGGCTCGTGGTCTTTACCGTGAGTGGTTCGTGAACTTCCGTTTTCCCAACCACGCCAAGACGCCCATGGTGGATTCACCGATGGGGAAGATTCCGAAGGGGTGGGAAGTGAAGAAGCTTGGTGAGGTTGCTGAACTGAATTACGGCAAGGCACTCAAGAAAGAAGACCGTCGTGACGGAGCATATCCTGTTTTTGGTTCCAGCGGCATTGTTGGAACTCACGAGGCGAGTCTTGTTAAAGGCCCGGGAATTATTGTTGGGCGTAAGGGAAACGTGGGCAGTGTGTTTTGGTGCTATAAAGATTTCTTCGTGATAGACACGGCGTATTTCGTCACGTCGTCCCTACCTCTGCGCTTCTTATTTTACGTTTTGCCGGCTCTGAATTTTATCAATAGTGATGCTGCTGTCCCGGGTCTGAGTCGCAATCAAGCATACGCTTTGGAAGTGCTTGTTCCCCCTTCAACACTTGTTGTCCAATTCTGCCATCTCGCCGAGTCGTTTGAGCAAGAAGCGGATACGCTCAATCGCCAAATCCAGAACCTCCGCAAGACCCGTGACCTGCTGTTGCCACGGTTGATGTCGGGTCAAATCAACGTGAACTGACCATGCCCCACCCCTACACCGAAGACCAACTGGTTGAGCAGCCCGCCCTTGTATGGCGAACGGTGAAAGGATAAAATCTGAAGCCATGAGCAAGCGAACTCAGAAGGGAGCGGGATTAGCGGTGGCTCTGACATCGGACTATGGGGTATTGCTGGCCGATATCAAGGCGCGGGTGCAAACAGCCCGTGTGAAGGCAGGGTTGGCAGCCAACCGGGAACTGCTGGCGCTGTATTGGGACATTGGGCGGCTGATTCTGGACCGACAGCGGCGGGAAGGCTGGGGAGCGAAGGTGATTGACCGGCTGGCGCTGGATTTGCAGCAGGCATTTCCCGGCCAGCAGGGTTTTTCGCCACGCAATCTGAAATACATGCGGTCCTTTGCCGAGGCGTGGCCGGAAACGGTAACGATTCAGCCGCCTGCCGCACCCATAGCGGGTGGCCATAAAGCCAGGCAGGCCGCTGCCCAAACGCCATTTGCACAAGCAGTGGCGTCCATTGTGCACCAGCCGGGTGCACAATTGCCATGGAAGCATCATTGCCTGTTGCTGGACAAACTCGACTCGTCCGCAGACCGGCTCTGGTATGCTGGGCCCTCGGTATCCGAACTTGAGAAGAGCTTAACCGGTCGAACTCCATGAGCCCTCACCCCTACACCGAAGACCAACTGGTTGAGCAGCCCGCCATCGGGTTATTTGCAGAGCTTGGTTGGCAAGTGGTGTGGCCACACCCTCACCCCGGCCCTTTTCCAGTGGGAGAGGGAGCGGTCGTGGATGCTTTGGGGTTGTTCGGACGCGAGACGAGTGGCGAGGTGGTGCTTGTGCCGCGATTACGGGCGGCACTCAAGCGGTTGAATCCCACGCTGCCCGGCGAGGCTATTGGTGCCGCCGTGGACGAATTGACCCGTGACCGTGGAGCCATGGGACTGGCGTCGGCCAATCGTGAGATTTACCTGTTGCTCAAGGACGGCATCAAAATATCCGTACCTGATGGGCATGGCGGGCAAAGGACGGAGCGGGTGCGGGTGATGGATTGGGAGAATCCCGCTGCCAATGATTTCCTGGTCGTGAGTCAATTCAGTGTCACGGGCGCACTCTACACCCGCCGGCCTGACCTTGTTGGGTTTGTGAACGGGTTGCCCCTGGTGATCATTGAACTCAAAAAGCCGGGTGTGTCGGCTCGCAGTGCCTTTGACGACAACCTGACGTGCTACAAGAGCGACATCCCGCAGTTGTTTTTCTACAACGCCCTGCTCATTGCCAGCAATGGTACCGACAGCCGGGTGGGATCGCTCACGGCGGATTGGGAGCGGTTCTTTGAGTGGAAGCGCATCAAAAAGGAGGGTGAACCACGGCGGGTGTCGCTGGAGGTCATGCTGCGTGGCACCTGCGACAAGCACCGCCTGTTGGATATCCTGGAGAACTTCACGTTGTTCTCCGAGCACAAGGCGGGGCTGGTCAAGATCATCGGCCAGAACCACCAGTATTTGGGCGTGAACAACGCCATTGCGTCCATGCTCCAAGCTCGCACGTTGGGTCATGGCCGTGGCGGTGTGTTCTGGCAGACCCAAGGCAGCGGCAAAAGTTTTTCGATGGTGTTCTTCGCCCAAAAAGTGCTGCGAAAGCTCGCGGGCAACTGGACCTTCGTGGTGGTGACTGACCGTGTGGAACTGGATGACCAGATTGCCAAGACCTTTGCCGCCTGTGGTGCGGTTACGGATGCCGTGGGGTGTCATGCCGAGAGTGGCGCACATCTGCGGGAATTGCTGCGGGGCAATCATCGCTACGTCTTCACGCTCATCCACAAATTCCAGTCACCCGAGATGCTGTGTAACCGCAGCGACGTGATTGTGCTGACGGATGAAGCGCATCGCAGCCAATACGACACGTTGGCCGTGAACATGCGAGCGGCGTTGCCCAAGGCGATGTTCCTCGCCTTCACAGGGACACCGTTGATTGCGGGTGAAGAGCGTACCAAGGAGGTGTTTGGCGATTACGTCAGCATCTACGATTTTCAGCAGTCCGTGGAAGATGGTGCCACGGTGCCGTTGTTCTACGAGAATCGCACCCCCGAGTTGCAGTTGGTCAATCCAGACCTCAATGATGCCATCTACGACGTGATTGATGCGGCGGGGCTGGATGACGAGCAGGAAGCCAAGTTGGAACGTGAGTTGGGGCGGCAGTACCACATTTTGACCCGTGATGACCGACTGGAGACCGTCGCCAAAGACATCGTGCGGCATTTCCTTGGTCGTGGATTTCAAGGCAAGGCGATGGTGGTGAGCATTGATAAAGCCACGGCGTTGCGGATGCACGACAAGGTGCGGAAATACTGGGAGGCCGAGAAGCAGCGGGTGCAAAAGGAGCTCGGCAACTACAGCCTGGCATCCGACAAGAAGGACGAATTGCTGGACCGATTGACGGTGCTCAACACGACGGACATGGCGTTGATTGTGTCCCCGAGCCAGAACGAGATTGAGCAGATGAAGAAGCTCGGGCTGGACATTCAACCGCACCGAAAACGGATGAATGACTCGCAGCCGCCCTTGGATGAAAAGTTCAAGGATCCCAAGGACAATCTGCGGCTGGTGTTCGTGTGTGCCATGTGGCTGACGGGGTTTGACGCCCCGAGTTGCAGCACGGTCTATTTGGACAAGCCGATGCGCAACCACACGCTGATGCAGACCATCGCACGGGCAAACCGTGTCTATCCCAACAAGCACAGCGGCATGATTGTGGATTACGCTAACGTGTTCGCCTCGCTGGAAACGGCACTCGCCATCTACGGCAAAGGTGGTGGCGACGGTAACCCCGTCAAAGACAAAGAGAAACTGGTGTCCGACTTACGCAAGGCCGTGAAGGAGGCCGTTGCTTTTTGCACCAGCCGTGGCGTGGTGCTGTCGGACATTGAGCAATCCCCCGTGGCCAGCATGAAACGCTTGCAGTTGGTGGGGGATGCCGTGGATGCCTTGATTGCCCCCGACCCGATACGCCGTGATTTCTTTGGGCACGAGCGGCTGGTAAACACCCTGCATCGGGCCGTCAAACCTGACCCTGCCTCACTGGAGTTTTACAGTGTGGTATCGTGTCTGATGGCCCTTGGGGATGCCATGCGCGCCAAGTTGAATCCCAATCCGGTGGACATCTCAGAAGTCATGGGGGGCATCGCCAGGGTGCTGGATGATGCGGTTGAAGGGGTGGCCATCCATGACAAGCCCACGGCGCAGATTGATCTATCCAAGATTGATTTTGAGGCTTTGGCTAAGCGGCTAAAGAAGTCCAAGCACCAGAATAGCGACCTTGAAGTACTGAAGGCGGCGATTCGGGCACAGTTGGAAAAGCTGATCAGCTTGAACCGCACTCGCACCGACCTCGGCAAGAAGTTTGAAGAGCTGCTGGAGGCATACAACACGGGCGGCAAAAACATCGATGACCTGCTGGAGTTCCTGCGTGAACTGAGTCAGGAGGAGCAACGCCATGTGCGGGAAAACATGAGCGAAGAGGAGTTGGTGATTTTGGACATCCTGACCAGGCCTGCACCCGAATTGACCGCCGAGGAGCGGAACGAAATCAAGAAGGTCGCCAAACAACTGCTTGCCAGGCTCAAGGCATTATTGGTGCTGGATTGGCGCAAACGTCAGAGCACACAGGCCAAGGTGCGGAACACCATCAAGGACGTGTTGGATATTGGATTGCCAAGAGCCTACTCACCAGAGCTTTACGAGCAGAAGTGCTCCATCGTCTTTGAACACATTTACGAGAGCTACCCGCAGAGGGGCGAAGGCGTGTATGCAGCAATGAATAATTGATGCGGCATAAGAATTCAGCCTTCTCCATCTGTCTTCCAGAGGGAAGACGAATGCAGGATCAAGCAGCCCCGCGTTCCAGGGCCCGCCAAAGCCCTCCGCCGGTGGGCATGTGCGCGC
>CAZIDG010000083.1:0-18672 GCA_964538065.1 uncultured Verrucomicrobiota bacterium | reverse complement strand
CCCCCTGGCGGGCATTCATGAGCCCGTATCGAAAGGCATGCCGGTAATGTGCCCGCGCCAGGCATCGGATCCCTGGGACGGCGGGACGCAACTCGCCGGTTGACAGGACGGGGGTGGTGGGGCATCCATGAATCAACCGAGGCACGACATGACCATGCAAGACAAGACCAACAGCGCCAACGCCGCCAACCCGGACCCGCTGGACCGCCCGATGTTACAGGAGGTGTTCCGGCAGAATTGGGAGAACGTGCGCCACATCAAGAATGAGCGGCTCACGTTCACGAACATTTACGCGGTGGTGACGGCTGGGGCGCTGGCCTTCACGAACGCCTTCAAGGAGCAGAGCCACGCCGAGCTGTTCATGCTGGTGTTTCTGCTGGTCTTTTCGTTGATCGGCCTCCTCACCAGCCTGCGGCTCAAGGTGGAGCTGGAGGAGTGCCTGGCCAACATCGAGCGGATCCTCGTGACGGTGAAGCAGGCGGATTTCATGTCGATGGGCGCGGACAACCAGTCCCACCTGCGCTACCCGAAGTTCCGCTGGGTGTTTCCGATCTTTTATGCGCTGACGACGGTGGCGATCCTGTCGATCCTGCTCCACCGCGGCTGCCAGTTGTTCTAGCGGGTCAGGCGATCCGGTGGCTGAACATGCCGTCGCGCAGCTTGGGCTCAAACCAGGTGCTCTTGGGCGGCATGATGCCCCCGGCGTCCGCGATGTCCATCAATTCCTCGATGCCCGTGGGGTACATGCTGAAGGCGCAGGCGCCCCGGCCTTCCTTGACGAGTTTCTCCAGCTCCGCCGTGCCGCGAATGCCGCCCACGAACTGGATGCGCTCGCTGGTGCGGGGATCGTCGATGCCCAGGATCGGCTGCAGGACGAGGTTCTGGAGGAGGCTCACATCGAGCCGCTCGCGGGGATCGGGGTTTTGCACGAGGGCGGGCTTGAACCGCAGGAGGTGCCAGCGGCCGCCCAGGTAGAGGGACACATCGTGGCGCTGCGCGGGCTGGGCCGAGGCCTGGGGCTGGAGGTCGAAGACGGCCATCAGGCGGTCCAGGAAACCCGTGGGGGTGTTCCCATGGAGGTCCTTGAGCACGCGGTTGTAGGGCATGATCCGCATCTGGTTGTGCGGGAAGATGACGCTCAGGAACCACCCGCTGGAGCCCGCGCCACTGCGCGCCTTGAACACGCGGTGGGCCGCGGCGCTGCGGTGGTGGCCATCGGCAATGTACAGGGCGGGGATTTTCGAAAATTCATCCTCAATCATCCGGATCTGTTTCGCGTCGCCCAGGACCCACGCCTGGTGCCGCACGCCGTCCGCCGCCACGAAATCGACCGTCGGCGTGGCGCTGGTGGCCATGTCCAGGAATTCGTCCAGGTGCGGACGCGCCCGGTAGGTCAGGAAGACGGGCCCGGTCTGGGCGTCCAGGGTGTCGATGTGCCGCACGCGGTCCAGCTCCTTGTCGGGGCGGGTGAGCTCGTGCTTTTTGATGATGCCGGAGCCGTATTCCTCGCAACTGGCCACCGCCACCACGCCCAGTTGGGAGTGTTTGCCCATGACCTGGCGGTAGAGGTAGAAGCAGGGTTTGGTGTCCTGCACGAGCGCGCCGTTGGCGATGAGTTTGTTGAAATTATCCCGGGCGTGCGCATAGACGGCATCGCTGTGGACGTCCGTGCCCGCAGGCAGCTCGATCTCGGCCTTGCTGACGCGCAGGAAACTGAGCGGATTTCCCTCGGCCATGACCCGGGCTTCGTCCGAGGACATGACGTCGTAGGGCAATTCACAAATCCGGGCCGCGAGTCCCGCGGCGGGCCGCAGCGCGGCAAAAGGTCGAATATGAGCCATAAAGTGGGGCAAATTTATCGCAAGGGCCCGCGCCGACGCCAGCAGAAAGAGGGTTCCCGCCTCAGGCCGCGCCGCCTCCCTGCCCGTGACTGCCCTTCTTTGGGTTTGACTCCACGCAGGCGCGGGCAAATCCTACGCCCATGACCATGCAATTGATCCGGGTTTCAGTCCTCGGACTGGGCCTGTTGTTGGCCGTCACGGCCCAGGCGCGGACGTTTTATGTGGATGCCCTTCGCGGCGGGGATGACCGGGATGGGTTGAGCGAGAAGAATGCCTGGAAATCCCTGGACAAGGTGAATCGCACCCGGCTCGTTCCGGGGGACCAGGTCCTGTTCCGGCGCGGCCTGACCTGGCGCGGGCATCTCCGCGCCCAGAGCGGATCGACCAATGGCGTCATCACCTATGGGGCGTATGGCTCGGGTCCCAAGCCCGCCTTCCTGGGCTCGGCCGCCATGAACCGTCCCACGGACTGGCAGCCGGCAGGAGCCGGTCTGTGGGCCACCGCACCGCTGGGGTTTGAACCCACCGGGGAAACGGTGGACCTGCCCGCCGACCGCTGGGGCGAGTATCACGAGGGCGGGGCCGATGTGGCTCTGGCCGTGGAGGATGCCGCACAAGGCCAGCCGAAGAGCCTCAAGATTGAGGGACGCAAACCAGGCTCCGCCGCCCATCACATCCAGCTTTCGGCAGGCGGCTTGTTGGTCAAAAATGGCGAGTATTACCTCCTTCGATTTGAGGCACGGGCCACCCGCGCCTTTGCGCCTGCCTCCTTTTCGCTGATGAAAAGCGCATCGCCCTGGACCTCCTATGCCAGCGCGCAACCCACAACTCCCGTGATTGGAACGAATTGGGCCAAATACACCTTCCGTTTCCATGCCCGCGAATCCGCATCCGATGCCCGTCTCACGGTGTTCCTGGGCGGGGCGCTCCCGGCCGATGCCACGCTCTTTCTGCGGTCAATCCGCCTCGAAACCGCCCGCGCCTCCCAGGAAAAGCCGCTGGATGTGGACGTGGGAAACATCATCTTCGATCACGCCGCGCCCACGGGCGTGAAGAAGTGGAAGCAGGAGGATCTGCGCGCGCCGGGGGATTACTATTATGATGCCCGGACCATGCAGGTGGTGCTCCGCAGCGACGCCAATCCGGCCAGCCAGCACTCGAGCATCGAACTGGCCCTGTGCCGTCATATCATTGACGAAGGCGGTTGCGGTTATGTGACTTATGAAAACCTGGACCTCCGCTACGGGGCGGCGCACGGCATTGGCGGCGGGAGCACCCATCACATCACGGTCCGCCATTGCGATCTCTCCTTCATCGGGGGCGGTCACCAATTCACCCGCCAGGACGGCGTGCCTGTGCGCTACGGAAACGGTGTGGAATTCTGGGCCGATGCGCAGGATTGCCTGGTGGAAGACTGCCGGATCTGGGAGATTTACGATGCCGCCCTGACCAACCAGGGCAGCGGGACCAACGTGGAGCAGAACATCACCTACCGGCGCAATGTGATCTGGAACAGCGAGTATTCCTTCGAATACTGGAATGGCGGCCCCGAGAGCGTGACCCGCAACATATTATTCGAGAACAATATATGCGTGGATGCCGGGTATGGCTGGGGCCATGGCCAGCGCCCCGATCCCAATGGACGCCACCTGATGTTTTATAACAATGCCGCCCAAACCACCAACGTCGTCATCCGCCACAACATCTTCGCCCGCTCCGTGGATTCCCTCATGCGCCTGCATGGGCGGGATTGGACGGCAGCGCTCGCGCTCGATGAGAACTGCTGGTTCCAGGACGGCAAACCGTTCGTGCTGTGGGACAACAAAACGATCGGCAAGGAGGAGTTCAAGGCCTTCATGCAGTCCAAGGGCCTGGAAGCGCATGCCGTGGTGGCCGATCCCAGATTCATCGACGCCGCCCGGCGCGATTACCGCCTGGCGCCCGAGAGCCCCGTGGCGGGCTGGTTCAAGGCCCCTTAAGGGGTGGGGCCTCCTGGGTGGATGAACAAAATGTCAACCACCACGGTCCAACCCATGAGAAAAGGATTTTTTATGAAAAAAACCCTCGGATTGACCGTGTGTGCCATGGCGGCCACGGTCCTGTTGCTGTTGACGGGCTGCCTGCCCACATCCCTGGAACCTCTTTATACGGAGAAGGATCTGGTCTCAAATGACGGCCTTGTGGGCCGCTGGTCCGGCAAGGAAAGCAGTGACAAGGAGGTCTGGGAATTCACCGCCGCGGGTGAGAAACAGTACAAGCTCGTCGTCACGGACGACGAAGGCCTCAAGTCCGAATTCGAGGCCCGCCTGGTCAAGCTGGCGGATCACCTGTTCCTGGACCTGTACCCGACCGAGGCGGCCCTGGAGAAGATGGAGACGGGAGGGCTCTACAAGATCCACCTGGCGCGCCTGCATGGCTTCTTCAAGCTGGAGATCAAGGACAAGCAACTCGACATGTATTTCTTCGATCTGGAGCGCCTGGCCAAAGTGGTTGAGGAAAAGCCGGACTTAATCGCCCACCGGGGGAACAAGGACCAGCTGATCTTCACCGCCTCGACTGAGGCCCTGCAGAAGTTCGTCCTCCAGCAGGCGGGCGAGACCAACGCCTTTGGTGAACCGGGCATCCTTGTGCCCGCCAAGCCGGTCCAAACAACGGGCGACGCCGCCAAGCCCGCCTCCGAACCCGAGAAAACCGCCCCCGCTGAAAAGAAATAAGTCGAAATCCAACTAAGCACCATGGAGTCACGTGCCAGATGTGCCAACCCGGATGCATGCCGAGAGGATCCTTGGACATGAATTCCATGCTTTTTGATCTGGTGTGCCTCTTGTTCGAAGGCTTGTGCCGACTACTGGGTTTATCCCGCAAAAAGGAGGCGCCAAATAAATCAAAGTTCCGCGACTATATATATCTGGCATGCAATGTCATTTTTCTATTGGCGGGTAGTGGCATGATCGTGTGGGCTGTGTGGACGTTTTATTTTGCCCATTGAGGCACGCGTGCCGGTGCATTTCGCCGCATTTCTGAACCCATGGCCTCAACTTGAAGAGTATGCCAGCGTCTTGAATATGAACGCCCACAGGCCGGTCTGCTGGCGCTGCGGCGGTTTTGGGTGTAGGATGTGTGTATGATTGAGGAGTTTTTTGAAGGTTTTTGCGAGCGGATGGCGAACAATGGTGTGGCCTCGCCCCACGAACTGATCGGCTGCTCGGAGGAGGAGATCAAGGAGTTGGAGGACAAATACAGCCTCTGTCTCCCGGAAACCTATCGCAAGTATCTTCAGCTCATGGGCCACAAATCGGGCCGTCTTTTCACGCACGACCACCTGGCGGTGTTTTATCCCTGGGTGCTGGCGCTGACCGCCGCCGAACCCGATGCCTGGAAACGGTTGTATGATCATGTGCCGCTTCAACTGCCCACCAACACCCTGCTGATCAATTCCCGCTATGGGGATTACTACGAGTACCTGTGCTGCGAGGGAGGCGAGGATGCCCCGGTGCTCGGGTTCACGGCCGGCGAGTGGGAGGTGACGGAGGCGCATCCTTCGGTCATGAACTGGCTCGAATTCTGGTGCGACCAGGCCGAGCAGGCCATCGCGATCGGCTTCTTCAAGGAACACCCTCAAGGGGTTGCCCTGTAACCGGGATGGATCGGAACGCCCGCGCCGTTTTTCCGTTTTGACACCTAAGGAGCGGACGGGCGATTCGTCTCGACGCCGCTGGCGGGGGCTGCCGGGGGCGCAGGGGTCGGCGCCTCGGCGGGCAGGCCCAGCTCGGTGCGCAGTTGCGCCTTGAGCTCGTCGCCTAAATCGCTCTGCGGGCCGAGTTTGAAATCAAGGATCTCCTTGCGGATGACACTGAGCGCGGGCAGGCCGACGCGTTTTTCCGATCCCTCAATCTCCCGCTGGTAGCGCTGCCAGACACGGCGCGCCATGAGCTCGAAGTTGACGGCCCGGTCGTTGAAGCCCATGGCCAGGTTGTCGAAATGGTTGACGTAGAGCCCCTCGATGATCGCCTTGGTGCGGTCCATGGAGGTCTCGCCCACGTCCTCGGTCACGCGGCTCAGGGCGTAGGTCTCGAGGGAGATCTTCCCGGGAACGGTATTGGGGTCGCCCCCGACCAGGGGGTCGTTGGGGAACTTCTCGCCGATGACCTTGAACCAGCGGGCGGCCTCCTCCAGGCGGTTGTTGGCGTAGAGGAAATAGACGGCGTCGCGCAGGAAGTTGCGGTAGGCGCGGGTGGTGCCGTCGCGGAACTCGACATCCTGCTCGATCATGTCCTGGTACGCCTTGCTGGCATTCTCAATGAAATCGAGGTTCGGGCCGAAGGTGAACAGGCGCCCGTGCTTGGAGCTGTAGAGGCGGCCGCGCATGAAGGCGAGCTGGACAGACTGGTAGATGACGCGGCGCAGGGTGATGAGCTCCTCGGGCTTGGCGTTGGCCAGGCCGATCCAGGCCCAGTACATGGCGTGCGCCTCGGGCAGGCGCCAGTCCAGGGGGCCATACTTGTCGTCCACCGCCTTCATCTGGAGGGGATCCAGCTTGTATTCCATGCGCAGGATGCGCGCGCGCTCCTTGTCCTCATCGGTGGCGGGGTGGATGAGCCGTTCGAAATCGACGTGGTTGGTGTTGCCAACCAGGGGGATCATCTGCTCGGCCCAGACCTGCTTGTAATAGAGGTGGGCATCGTCCAGGTACTGCCCCATCTTGTGCTGGAAGAACCAGGCCAGCTCGCGGTAGATGAGGGTCTCCTTGGGATTCCAGCGCAGGCCGTCATCGCGCAGCAGCTCGATGCCGCGCTTGACCCAGAGCCAGCGGTCGCGCGGGTCCTGGAACTTGATCGAGATGTTGTAGGCCATGTTCCAGGCCTGGACCACCCAGACGGTGGTCAGGTGGGGCTGGAGCTTGGTGATCCAGTCGGCGAGCTGGACCATCTCGAAATACTTGCCCTGGTCCTGCATATCCATGGCGCGGACCCAGAGGGCGTTGGCGATGAGGCCGCGGAAGCCGCCCAGGGCCACGGTGGTGAAGGCAAGGATCGGCGGGGCGTTTTCAAGGGGGGTGATGCGCGTGAGGCCCAGATCGGTCCGCGCCTGGTTCATGCGCTTTTGCATGAACGAGGACCCGCCCAGCAGGACGAAGGCCAGGACCACCAGCATGAATTTGTATAGCTTGCCCCTGTTCATTGGTTTCCCTGAGCGGTGGCGAGTTCGCGCCGCGTCAACATGATGATGCCAAATAGTGCGAAAAATCCGCCCAGCACGATGATGATCTGGAAGACGGCCTGGCCCATGGCCATCCAGGTGATGCTCCGGCCGGTGCTCAGGTTGTCGATGGGCGAGAAGCCCCGCACCAGGTTCACCACCTTGAGCATCCCGCTGAACAACGGCACCGCCACGCGGTCGATCATGCGCGGGGTGTCGATGCGCCCGGTGTCATGGTTCACCCCGGACACGCCCCCCTCCTCCACCACCTGGGCCAGCGTGCCGCTGGAGAGCCCGACCACCAGGATGCCCATGGCCAGAAACGCCGCCACGGGGAAGGACAGGAAACTGGCCGATGCCAGGCCGATCGCCGCCAGCAGCGCCAGCCAGCAGAAGACAATCACGATCCCGCGGAAGAAGTTCAGCCCGAAACCGCCCTCCCGGTACAGCAGCTCCAGCCCGTCATCGAGCTGGAAGAGCATGTCGCCATCGCTCATGTTGGCGCAATCGATGGTGATGACGCCCTTGTCGTCGAACAAATTGGGGGGGATGGCCCATTCGTGATAGGTCTGGGAGGCCAGGCGCTTGTTCTCCTGCCAGAACTTCGTGGTCTGGGGCACGCCGGCCTGCCACATGGTGTCGTAGGTGCGCGGCTCGTCCACCGTCGAGGTCTCCTGCGCCACGGTGAACCGGGCGCGGATGAACAGCGGCTTGTCGCGCACGGTGCCCAGGACGGGTCCCAGGTTGATGACCCACCGGCGCATGTAGCCGGAGCGGACGATCTGCATGCCCGCGCGCACCTGCTGGCGGATCTGCTCGCGCAGCATCCGGTGCTCCGAGGGCGGGATCGCCGCCTCCTTGAGCCGCGCCTGGAAGATCTTCTCCACGTCGCTCTCGACATCGGTCACCTCCTCGCGGATGGAGCCTCGGGCCACGAGCACCTCGTTGCGCAGCACCTCCTGCTGGGCGGGGGGGAGCCTCTGGGCGCGCCACTCGAGCAGGCCGTAGATGGCCAGGCTGGAGGGCGCGAGCAGGACCACGTTCAGAAACATGATGCCCAGCCACTTGCCCAGCCAGATCTGCCACCGGGCCACCGGCTTGACCACCACCATCTGCAACTGGCACTCCTCCACCTCGCGCGCCAGCGAGCCGCAAGCCAGCCACAGGTTGGTGAACCCGAGTATGGCGGTGATGATCGAGAGCGTGTAGGTGAGCAAAATCTGCGTGAACCCCTGCGCGGTGCCGTCATCCTTGACGAGCATGGGCAGGGCCACGACGGCGCCGATGAGCACCAGGCCCAGCACCAGCACCAGGCGGTAGCGCAGGGCGGCGGTAAAGGTCAATCGGGCGATGGCGAGCACACGTTTCATGGCGCAGGGATGCAGGTCACACGTTCATCGGGGGTCATGACTTGGGCTTGCCCAGGAGGGACGAGAGCTTCTCATCCGCCTTCTTCAAATCCGCTTTGGCCTCCGGAGCCGGGGCGGGCGCCGGCGCGGGAGCGGGAGCCGCCGCAGGGGCGGGCGCGGCCTTGGTCAGGGCATCGAGCTTTTGCGAGTTGACCGCCGGTTCCGGCGAGGGGGCCACGACGACCTTGACCGGCTCGGCGGGCACGGGCGCGGTGAGGCGCTCCAAAATCCTGTCCGGGCGCGGCGCCGCGGCGCCTTCGCCGGCGAGATAGGCGGCCACGTGGCTGCCCGAGGTGGCGCCCGAGGTCTCGGACTCGCTCCGGCGCGCCTTTTGGACCACGCCCAGGAAATAGCTCTCCAGGTTCTGCGTCGGCACGTCCACATTGACGCGGTCGGCCTCGACCTCGGAGCGGATCAGGCCCAGGACCTTCTCGAGCGTGTCGCGTCCCAGGCGCGGGGTGGTGATCCGCAGGGAATCGGGCGTGGCGAGCAGGTCCTTGAGGGCGCCCATGGCCTGGATCCTGCCGCCGTAGTAAATCACCACGCGGTCGCAGACGTCCTCCACATCGGCCAGCAAATGGCTGCTGAGGATGACGGTCTTGCCGCGGCGGGCCAGGGCCACGATGAGGTCCTTCACCTCGCGGCAGCCGATGGGGTCCAGGCCGGAGGTGGGCTCGTCGAGGATGACCAGGTCGGGGTCGTTGATGAGGGCCTGGGCCAGGCCGATGCGGCGCTGCATGCCCTTGGAAAATTCGCCCACGGTGCGGGAACGCACCTGGTTGAGGCCCACCATGTCGAGCAACTGCTCGGCGCGCTTGCGGCGCTCGGGGGTGGACAGGTCAAAGAGGCTGCCGAAAAACTCCAGCGTCTCCCGGGAATCCAGGTAGCGGTACAGGTACGATTCCTCGGGCAGGTAGCCGATGCGCGCCTTGGTGGCCACGTGGCGGGGCGACTTGCCAAACACCTCGATGTGACCGCGCGTGGGGTTCAACAGGCCCAGGAGCAGCTTGACCGTGGTGGACTTGCCGGAGCCGTTGGGGCCCAGCAGGCCGAACACCTCGCCACGGCGCACCTCGAAGTTCACATTGTCCACGGCCCGCGCCTTGGGGCGGCCCCAGAAGTCCTTGAAGACCTTGGTGAGGCCGCGCACGGCGACCACCACTTCTGCCGGGTCCACGGCCGCAGCCGCGGTGGATGGGGATTCAGCGAGGTTCATAGTCCGTCAACGTTTCAAGCCGGTGTGGGCGCCATGCTGGGGGCGGCCGCCGCGGGGCGGGCCTGGAGCGCATGGCCATGATAGGGATCGAGCTCCTCGCCCTGGCGCACGAGGCGGGCGCTGTTGAACACCACCACCAGCGAGCCCACGTTGTGCAACATCGCCGCCACAATCGGATGCAGCAGCCCGAACGAGGCGAGCGTCAGCCCGCCCAGGATGAAGACCACGCCAAACATGAAGTTCTGGTTGATCACCGAGCGGGTGCCCCGCGAAAGCTTGATGAGGAACGGCAGGCGGCGCAGGTCGTTGTTCATCAGCGCGATCGTGGCGCTGTGCAGGGCCACCTCGCTGCCGGCCGCGCCCATGGCGATGCCCATGTCGCCCGCGGCCAGCGCCGGGGCGTCGTTCACGCCGTCGCCCACCACGGCCACGCGGTAGCCGCGGGCCTTCATCTGGCGCACAAATTCCACCTTGTTCTGCGGCAGGCACTCGGCGGCGACCTCCTCGCAGCCGATCTCTCGCGCCACGCGGCGGGCCACCGGCTCGCGGTCGCCCGACACCATGGCGATGCGGCGCACGCCGCTCTCGAGCAGCTCCGCCAGCGACGTCCGGGCCTCGGTGCGGGTGGCGTCCTGCAGGCCGATCCAGCCCATGCAGCGGCCCCCGCGGGCCACAAACATGAGGCTGAACCCCTCGGTCTCGTTCAGGTCCACCAGCTTCATCACATCCTCGGTGATGCCGTTGTCCTTCAGCCATTGGGCGCGGCCCACGATGATGGCCTGCCCATCCACCTCGGCCTTGATGCCCCGTCCGGCGGTCTCCGCAAAATTCTTCGGCTCCGCCAGCGGAACTCCCGCCTCCCCGGCCAGCTCGACGAGCGCCCGGGCGGTGGGGTGGTTGCTGTACTTCTCGGCGGAGGCAGCCAGGCGCAGCAGCTCGGCCGGCGTGGTCCCGTCCTGGGGCGCCAGGCGGCTCACGGCCAGGTCGCCCGTGGTCAGCGTGCCCGTCTTGTCGAACACAAAGGCGTTGATGCGCGCGGCCAGCTCGATGTCGCCCACGTTCTTGATCAGGATGCCCAGGCGGGCGGCCACGGAGAGCGCGGCAACCATCGCCGTGGGCGAGGCCAGAATGAACGCGCAGGGGCACGAAACGACGAGCACGGAAATCACGTTGTTGAGATTCTTGGTGAAGAACCACACCAGGGCGGCAATCACCAGCACCAGCGGCGTGTAAAAGCCCATGTACTGGTCGATGATCCGCATGAACGGCAGCTTGGTCTTCTCCGCCGCCAGGATCAGGTCGTGCACCTTGCCCAGCGTGGTGTCCTGGCCGGCCCGGGTCACGCGGATCTCCAGCACGCCCGTAAGGTTGATCGTGCCCGCAAAGACTTCATCGCCGGGCTTTTTATCCACCGGGAGCGATTCCCCCGTGATGTTCGCCTGGTTGAGCGTGCCCTGCCCGGTGGCGATCACGCCGTCCGCCGCCACGTTGTCGCCGGGGCGCACGCGGATGACATCGCCCACCGCCAGGTCTTTGGCGGCGACCTCCTCCTCCTGGGAGCCCTTGACGCGCCGCGCCTTGGTGGGGGTGAGCTTGATGAGGGACTCGATCGAGGCCCGCGCGCCGTCGGCGGTGCGCGTCTCGATGATCTCGCCCAGCAGCATGAAAAAGGCGACCACGCCCGCGGTCTGGTAATCGCCCGAGGCGAAGGCCGCCAGCACGGCGATGGTGACCAGCTCATTGATGCTCAGGGTCCCCTTGCGCAGGTCCTTGAAGGACACCATGATGATGGGGTAGGCCAGCACGATGGCCCCCGCCATGGCGCTCAGGCCGGCCACGCGGTTGCCCTTCTCGAACACCCACTCCAGCACAAACGAGTTCAGGACCAGGATCAGGCCCAGCAGCGTCTGCGGCAGATGCACCGGCATGTGCTCATGGCCATGGTCATGGTCATGATGATGCTCGTGGTCATGGCCGTGATCATGATCATGGTCGTGATCATGACCGCAACAGGGCTTCCCATCTTGTTCGCGGCTCAATAGCGACGTTACCTGCATAACTCAAAAACTCCTAGGGCGTTCCCGCTTTGGCTTTCTGCGGTTCACGATTCAACTGTAGGCGCAGCTCCCGGGTTTTGCCATCGGCCCGGGCGGGCAAATAAAACTTGTCCTGCGCATTGGTCAGCACCCGCTCCATCGTCTCGATGAGCAGCCGCTGCTGGAACAGGGACGGGTTGGCCATGTAGTAGGGCAACTGGTCCTGGAAGGACTGGGCCTCGGCGGCCATGGTCCGGATGATCTGGTTGCTGCGGGTGATCCCCTCGTTGACCAGCACCGACGCCTGGCCGATGGCGCCATTGGTCGTGGTCCGCGCATAGGCCTCGGCCTCGCTGATGATCGTGCGGCTGGTCTGCTGGGCGTTGAGCACCTCGTTGAAGGCCGTGCGCACCTCGAGCGGCGCGCTCGTCTCCACATCCAGCGACTCCACGGCCACGCCCAGTTGCAGGCCGTCGATCAACTGCAGCGCCCGCTGGCGGACCATGTCCGTGTAGGACGTCTTGTCGCGGAAGATCACCGCGTCCGCCGTGTAATGGGCGGCCGCATAGAGCATCGCGTTGTTGAGGACATTCTGCAGGATGTTCGTGGGATCGATGAAGTTGAACTCGAAGTTGAGCACCCCGGCCGGCTGGAGGCGGTACTTGAGCAGGCTCCGGGCATGGATCAGGTTGCCATCCGAGGTGAGGGCGCTGCCGTCCACCCCGGGACGCAACGGGCGGCTCATCAGCGTGTCCGTCTGGTTCGTGTCGTCCAGGTCGGGGGCCCAGCACGCCATGGCCAGCACGGAGCGGCTCTGGCCCACGGGGATGCGCACGATCTCATCGATCGGCTGCGGGAGGGCGAAATGCAGGCCGGGCTTGAGCAGTTGCTCCTCGCCCACGCCCACCGGCCGGCCAAAGCGCAGGACCACCGCCACCTCGCCCGGGTTCACCGTGAAGATGCCCGAGCAGGCAAAGACCACCACCAGGGCGGCCATGAGGATCTTCACGATTTTGAAGCTCGAGTTCAGGGCCTCGGCCAGGGCGCGCGCGCCGGCGTCCTCGGTCAGGGCGGGCGCAGCGGCGGCCTCCGCAGGCGGGGCCGGCGGCTGGAGGCCGGCCTTGGGATCAAGAATTGGTTTTTCCGGATTCATGTGTCGTTACCTCCGGAGGATCAGTGGGAGCGGGCCGCGTTGTTCGTGCCCATGAAGGCGCCGCTGAGCATGTTGAAGGGCGGCGTCTGCTGGTCGAGGATGAGCGTGGTGCGCTCCTTGAGCGACTGCTCCAGGGCGTTGCGCTGGAAGAGGAAGTTGGCCAGCTCGGGGTTCTGCTGGAGCACCTTGTAGTACTCCGAGGCCTTGGCCTCCGCCGCGCCGGTGATCTGGATCGCCGTGGCCCGCGCCTCGGAGAGGATCTGGTTGGCCGTGCTGTCCGCCTGCGCCCGGATGATCTTGCCCTCCTTCTCGCCTTCGGAGAGGAACCGGGCCACCTGCGTCTGCCGCTCGGCCTTCATGCGGCCAAAGACCTTGGCCGTGATCCCCTCGGGCAGGCCCAGTTGCTTGATCCAGACAAACTTCACATCGATCCCGTAATTCTTGCGGGCCGCGTCCTTCATCCCCGCGAGCATCTCCTGCTCGATCTGGTCAAACTTGAGCTCCGCGGCGTTGGTCGAGATCAGGTCCCCAAACACGTGCTGGCCCAGGACGCCGTTCTTGACGGTGCGGACCAGCGGCTCCAGGGCCTGCTGCGCCTTGAGCGTGTCCCCGTTGAAGCTCTCGAGGTAGTTGCGCGGGTCGGCGATCTGCCAGCCCACGAACACGGTGACCAGCACGTTGATGCCGTCGCGCGTGGTCGTCTGCTCGAACTTGCGCTCGAAGTTCTGCACCCGGTTGTCGAACCGGTACACCTTGTGCGCGGGCCAGGGCAGGCGCAGGTTGAACCCCGCGTTGGTGATGCTCCGCGAATATTTGTCAAAGAAGGTGAGCACGGCGATCTCCGTCTGCCTCACCTGGAAGGTGAAGAGCATGAGGCCGAAAATGACGGCCAGCACACCGGCGGTCACGTAGGTAATCAGATTCTTCTTCATAGTGCCAAAGGATCGTTCACACAAAAATCATCACTTCGAGGGAGGGATCGGGACATCGAGCAGATCCGCCCGGACCTTGTCCTCCAGATTCATCAGGATCACATCCTGGGTGTTCGTGGCGCCCACCACGTATTTGCGCACCGGGCCCAGGCCCTTGACCAGGGTCTCCAGGTACGAACGCTGCATGTACACCGAGGGCGACGCGTTGTAGGCGATGATCTGGTTGGTGTACTGGGCGGCCTGGGCGGCGGCCGTGTTGACCTTGGCCACGCTCTCCCCCATGGCCCGATAGACGGTGTTGCTCGCGTCGGCATGGGCCTGGGGCAGTTTCCGGGCCCAGTACGCCTGGGCGGCCAGGGTGTTGGACTGCTTGTCCTGCAGCGCCCCCACCACCGCCTCGTAATCGGGCGCCACCTTCACCGGCGGATGCACCCCCATCAACCCCACAAATACCACCTCCACCCCCAGCCGGTTCTCATCGGCCCGCTTCTGGATCAGCTCGCGCAGGGTGCTCGCCGCCGCCAGCCGTCCGCTGGCCATGAATTGCTCCACATCGATGTTCACCAGGTAGCGCGTGATCTCCCGGTTGGCCACCTGGGCCAGCAGGTTGCTCGCATCCGAATGCCCATACACCCACTCGTGCAGGTTCCGGATCCGGAATTGCACCGGGATGTTCACCGCCAGGAGGTTCACCGGCACCACCTGCTCGGTCTCGTGGCTCAGGGAATCGCTGATGACCGTCCGTTCCCGGCTGGCCACGAGCATGTTGTCCTCCTTCTGGTGGGCGCGGGTCCACACGATCACCGGCTGGGCCTCCATGGCCGGGTCGGCTTCGTACCCCACATTCACCGTGTGGATCTCATGGCTGCGAAAGCGGTACACCTTGTCAATCGGCCAGGGCCACTTGAAATGCAGGCCGGGCCCGAGCACCTCGCGCCCCTCCACCGGACGGCCCCACCGCTCCAAAACCGCCTCCTCCGGCGCCTCCACCACCACCAGGCTCGTCGAGAGGAATAAAAGCCCCATCTGCAGCAGGACGATCCACGCCAGCGCCTTCTCCATGAACCGGTACATCCACGTCTCGGACACCTTGAAGCCGAACTGGTAGTCCAGCGCCTGCGCCGCCGTGGTGATCAGCCCCCCCGGCTGGCCGAACAAGCCGATCAACCGGCTCTCATACAACAGGTGCGCCGCCTGGCCCTTGAGGCGCGGACGGTAGATTTCAAACACCAGCGTGACCAGGTTCTCCAGCGCCACCACCGCCAGCAGCCCCACCAGCACCCGCGCCACAATCACATCAATATGGGAGTAGCCGAAAAACGCCACCGCCTGCGTGAGCGTCATCAATAACGTCACCACCGAGCCCGCCAGGATGTAGCTCGCCCCCGGACGCAGCAGGCGATGCCCCTCCAGCCGGGCGATCCCCGCCACGTACTTGCCCCGCATGAAAAAGATCAGCGAAAACAGGGCCGAGAGCGCCATCGTGACCGTCGCGTTGGGATGGTCCGCCATGGGCGCGGCGGCGAGCCATTTCCACAGCCCGAACACCGCCGCACCCTGGAGGAGGAACAAAGCAATGGCAAAACCGGGAATGAAGAATTTCTCGAACTGCTCGCGCGAACGGCGGGCGGGGAAGGTCTCCGCCTCCTGGGTGAACAGGGCGGCCCCGGCGGGGGATTTCTTAAGCTCATCGAACTCAAGCTGTTCCAGACGCTCCCGGTTCTCCAGGCGCATCTGAAAATAGCTCACCGCGGCCACGAGCACGCCCATCAGGACAAATGCCATGCCCGCCTGGCCGGTGGCCGAATTGCCGTACAACGCCGCCATCTCCGAGGCGGCGCCCACCACCCCGAGTATCAGCAAGTTTATCAGCCCAAGGCTTTGTATGTTGCGGTCCCTGTCCATAATCAACTGAGTTCGCGATCCTCAAATAAGAACAATGCAGCGGCCAGAATGGCCCCCAGATACCCGGCCATGTACCCCAGCGCCTGGCCCACATAGGTCCAGGGCACCCCGGCTTTGCCCGGCTCGAGCGTGTCCGCCATCCAGAACAACTGCCAGTTGGGCGTCACGCCATATAGTATGGAGGCCCACCAGGACCCCTCCTGCGCCGCCCGTCCAAACAAATAATCACTGAACAATCCCAGCAAAAATACCGCCGTGCAAATGGCCAGCGTCGGGATCATGTCCAGCCGCGTCGCGCAGGCCACCGCCAGCGCCGCCAAAATCCACAAGGCAAACAATATCAGGATCGAGGCTGGGATCAGCCGCCAGTCCACCTTCGACACCGTGCTCATGCTCTCCATGTGCGAGGTCGTGGTGATGATCACCACAAACCCCACCGTCACCAGGACCACCAGCGCAAACACCGCGTCCGCCACAAACTGCCGCCGCAGAAAATAATTGGTGAACCCGCCGATCCCGTACGCCACCGCCACCGAGGCCGCAAAAATCGCCAGCGCCCCCTGGTCCACCCCCGAATACGCATCATAGGCCATCCGGCTCGCCAGCAAGGCCGCGATCGTGTTCACATACGCCATCACCGTCAGCGCCGCCGCCACCCCCGCAAACTTGGCCAGCAAAAACTGCACCCGCCCCACCGGCTTGGCCAGCACCGCCAGCGCCGTCCCCGAGCGGATCTCATGCGCCACCGACGCCGCCGCGCTGATCACCGCCCCAAAAAGCCCCGTCAGCAGGCACACCGCCAGCACACTATCCTTGAGCATCTTGGGATCATCCCCAAAGCCGAAATAGGGCACACAGGCCAGAAACACCATAAACACCGCCGAAGCCGTCATCAGCAGCAGGAACACCGGCTGCCGTACCAACTCCATGAAGGCGTTAATCGTTATCGTGGCAAATTGTCTCATGCCTATGTAATTGAACCAATCAGTTTACGAAAAAGCCACCTGATTGCAAACCTATTCAACCCCAGCAACCCCGAAAGATTCCATCCACAGCTTAACCGCGCACGCTCCCGACTGCAAAGTGTGCGTTTCTGAGCACACGCGCCGCCCGGCTGGGACTCTGGCGGCACACCCCCACAGCCCCTTTTTCCCCAAAACCCGCACAATAGTGACAGCACTTAATGTCCTTGCATTCAAGGCATTGCACGGCCATCACCCCGGTCGTTCCGTGGCCTTTGACATTTTTTGGCGGGAATGTTTGACCCCTCGGGCCCGTTTGAACTAAACTGCGAAAAAGGTTTTATGAACATCTTAGTGTGCGATCCCGTTTCACCTAAAGGCATTGCTTTATTGCAACAGCGGTCCGAGTTCAAGGTCAGCGTCCTCAACCGCAAACACTCCGAAGCGGAACTCATCCCGCTCGTCGGAGAAATGAACGCCTTGGTGGTGCGCTCCGAAACCAAGATCACCCGCAAGGTGATCGAAGCCGCCCCCAAACTCAAGGTTGTGGGCCGCGCCGGCGTCGGCGTGGATAATGTGGATGTCGATGCCGCCACCCAGCGCGGCATCGTGGTCATGAACACCCCCGGCGGCAACACCATGTCCACCGCCGAACTGAGCTTCTCCATGATCATGTCCCTGGCCCGCAAGATCCCCCAGGCCACCGCCTCCATGAAGGCCGGGGAATGGAATCGCAAAGCATTCCAGGGCACTGAGTTGTACGGAAAGACCCTCGGCATCGCCGGCATGGGCCGCATCGGCTCCGAGGTCGCCAAACGCGCCCAGGCCTTCGGCATGAAGGTCCTCGGCTACGACCCCTACCTGTCCCTCACCCGCGCCAAGGCCATGCAGGTCGAAGTCGTTGATCTCGATACACTTCTGACCAACAGCGACTTCATCACCGTCCACATGCCCATGACCGACGAGACCCGCGGCATGCTCAACGCCGCCGCCTTCGCCAAGACCAAAAAGGGCGTCCGCGTCGTCAACTGCGCCCGTGGCGGCATCATCAACGAAGCCGACCTCTACGCCGCCATCAAGAGCGGCCAGGTCGCCGGAGCCGCCCTGGACGTCTATGAACAGGAACCGCCCCCGGCCGATTTCGCCCTGCGCGACCTGCCCCAGGTCATCATGACCCCCCACCTGGGCGCCAGCACCTCCGAGGCCCAGGACAACGTCGGCATCGAAGTCGCCGAAGCCATCACCGATTTCCTCCTCAAAGGCGAGATCCGCAACGCCGTCAACGTCCCCAACCTGGACGCCAAGACCTTTGAACTGGTCAAGCCCTACCTGAGCCTGGGCGAGAAACTCGGCAAGCTCCTCGCGCAGATCGCCCCCCGCCGCAACGAACGCCTCGTCATCAGCTACGGCGGCAAGGCCAAGGAAATGCCCACCGACCCCATCACCCGCTCCGTCCTCAAGGGCTTCCTCGAACCCGTCGTCGGCGCCGACGTCAACCACGTCAACGTCCTCATGCAGGCCCACACCCTGGGCCTCCTGGTCGAAGAGACCAAATCCAACGAGGAAACCGACTTCAGCGAATGGATCCACGTCGCCGTCCACCATGACGGCCAGAAGGCATCGGTCGCCGGCACCTTCTTCAGCACCCGGCATCACCCGCGCATCGTGCGCATCAACAGCCGCCCGGTCGAGATCGTGCCCAAGGGCGTGTTGTTCCTCATGAACAACAAGGACCGCCCGGGCATCGTCGGCCAACTCGGCTCGCTCCTGGCCAAATACAGCATCAACATCGCCAGCATGAGCCTGAGCCGCGACGCCGCCGGTGGCCAGGCCCTCACCGTGCTCAACCTGGACAGCGTGCCCCCGTCCGACTTCCTGGCCGAAATCCAGAAAGACCCGGACATCACCAACGTGCGCGTGGTCAAGCTGTAACCCAGACCCCCATTTCGAAAACACACAGGCGGCTCGCAAGGGCCGCCTTTTTTCATCCACCAACACAGCCCCTGACCCTCGAACGCC
>CAZIDG010000082.1:0-18877 GCA_964538065.1 uncultured Verrucomicrobiota bacterium | reverse complement strand
TCAACACCAGAGCGGAACTCTACTTATGATCTGTCCAGCTTTTGGGGTCAGGTCAGCGTCGCTCACACACAATCTCCTGACGGGCCTGCGACTACTGTTGAAACCGAACGCGCCTCACTGGAACACTTCGGAGACCATCCGGAGGATCATAATGATCCCGGCGGCCTTAAGTAGCTCCGGCCACCAAGATACCCTCAACTTGGCCGTGCCATCGGCCTCCGCAACACAATGGATCGAGTTTGTCAGCCAATCCATGCCGAACCATCCTGTACGGCGACAATTAGAATTCACCAGGCCGCTGCCATCCCAGTAGAGGGCCTTGATGCGGTTGCGGTGCCGGTTGGCGAAGAGGAACAGATGCCCGCTCAAGGGATCGGCGTTCCAGACCGTTTTGGCCATGGAGGCCAGGCCGTCGAACCCCAGGCGCAGGTCCGTGGCCCCGGCGGCGAGGTAAATCCGGGTGGCGGGGCTCAAGGCGAACATGGCGGCAGGAGGGAGAGAATCTGGCGGACCTCCTCGGGATCGAACCCCCGGCCCAGATGCAGGGAGAACCCGCCCGGCCAGCGCAGTTCGTAGAGGTCGGCAGGCGCTAAAGGAAGAACGGGGGCCTTTACAGGAATAAAGGACACCTGGGACGGAGGGGGACTCGCTGAGGCAATCTGGCGCGCCTGGCGCAACCGCAACGTCAAGGTGGAATACCCCATGCCCGCCTGCAGGGCATACTCCCGCTGGGTGAGACCACTGCGCTCGTAATCCGCCAACAACCGGGCCAGATCCTTGGAAGAGCGGCCCCCATAACCCTCAAAAAGACATTCTTGCTTCACCCCGCCATCCTGCACCAATCCCACACCGGAAAACTAGATGGCTTTGGCCACGCCAATACGGTTGTTCGGCCAAATTTCCAGACCGAAAACTAGTTCTCAATCGACCAGGCATAGATAAGGTCTAATATTTTATGTTGGCGTAGCGCCATGACATGAAATCATGGAATTCGTATCCGGCGCTCATGTGCCATTCATGAGAATTCCGCAAGACATCTGGATTCAGGCGCATGGACTCCGAAAGTAATTGATTGATGTAAATCCAATGGAAATATAATAATAGTTGCATGTTAACAAGAACTGCTTTTCGATTTGTATTGAGTATCGCATGTTTGATGCTTCCGTTTCTCACCAAGGCGCAGCCCATTTGCAATTTTTCCTTCAATACGCCCTCCGGTTTTGTCACCAATGAAGTTCCCTTCGTGGTAGCCTTGCAGGCGATGGGCATTGATGGGTTGCCGGCGACAAACTGGCAGGGGCAGGTTGAAATCACCGCGGCGGTGTCAAAACCAGGCGCCCCAGTCATTACAGAGGTCTTTCGCGCGGGTGGCGTGATCGAAATTGGGAATCCCGGAACGGAGCCAATCGACCTGAGTCATTGGGAACTTCAAGTGTTGCCATATTATCCCGCGTATTACACCACTCCGTTTGCGCCAAACGCCCAGCAGCATTTTCCACCCGGCACCGTCTTGCAGAGCCAAAGTGTCCTGACATGGTCCGATACAGGGGTGGCTCCCGGCACTTTCCAGGCATTTGTCAGCCCCAGACGGTTTTCCACTCCCAGTGCCGGCTTTGGCATTGCCCGTTTGTTGAATTCGGCGGGTGTTACAGTGGATGAGGTTTATCTGAATTATTCAGAACTGGCGCCAGCCAATGCCTTTTGGAAGGGGCATGGACTGCCGGATTGTCCAGCCAATGTCAGTTATAGCCGCGTTGGACTTGCCAACCATTTTAACAGTTTGGATTGGCGGACCAACACGCCCTCCCCGGGAGTCATGAATCCAGGCTTCCCAGTGCCATGGACCAACGCAAACCGGCTTCTTGCCGTTTCGCCATCCAAGATCCAAATGACCAACGGTGTCTGGAGTGGTTTCGTCTCTGTTTCTAATGTGACAAATGGATTGTTTTGGCTCAAGGCAGCCAGTGACGGGGGAATATCGGGAATAAGCCAGCCCATCGAATGGGTCGAGAACCTGGGGAATAAACTGTCTGTTCTTTCCGACTTTGGCGCCTCTTCGGAGTCCAAGACGGGCTTTGTTGGGAATTTGACCGTTGTGTTGCCCTCGGCTCTTACAAACGATCTTCCAGTCACAATCACCTTCAGCGACACAAATGAATTCATCACCCCCAGTCAGGTCGTGGTCCCGGCAGGATCGAGTGCTGTCCAGGTGCCGATCACCAATATTAATGATGGCATTCCTGATGGGGACGCCATCATAACTGTCTCCGCGACTGTCTCCGGCTATCACACTGCTTCCATTATGCTGACAAATACGGATGCCGAGTCAGGCACCCTTTTTATGGTGGTGCCGCCGTCCCTGCCGGAAGGTTACAGCTTCGGCCACCTGGAGGGACAGGTTTTCTTATCCGAAGTGGCGAGACACGATGTGCAGGTGCAATTGAGGTCAGATCCCCCCGTGACGGTTCCAGGGACACTCATTATTCCAAAAGGGTCATTGTCCGCCTCCTTTCGCTTGCGCGTTGCTGACGATGCCGTTGTTAATCCCGTCCCATGGCAGGCGCGTGTTCAGGCACAGGCAGCCAATTGGCCTTGGGCTGAGGGTGTCATCCAGTTGATGGATGACGAGAAGGGCGGTTTTGCCTTCAAACTGCCTTCTTCAATGGTGGAGGGAACCACTGCAACAGGTCAGATTCTGGTGAACACCCCCCATGGGGCGGATACCACATTCACCCTGACTTCCAACGACGCCGCCTTGCGCGTTCCGGCAAAGGTCACGCTGGCGGCGGGGACCCTTGGCACAAACTTTGTGATCGAGGCTGTGGATAATACTGCCACCAATTTCAGCGTCTCGGTGCAGGTATCGGCTCAAACAGAAGGACAATCCCCGATTTCCCAGACGGTTGCCATTCAAGATAATGAGGTCGAGCTTTTTGGTGTGGTCGCAAGGTGGATTCCAGAAGTTGTGTTTTCAGGCCAGCCTTTTGCTTTTAACGCCAGTCTTGTAAATCCCGCCCAGCAACCTCAATTTACCAATGCCCTAGGGCAGATCGACCTGGTTGGAGCCGGCAAGGGGGCCCGGCTTGTGCTGCCCCAGAACCCCATCTCATTTACCAATGGAACATGGGCAAACGACATTCAAATTGAGGGGGAGGGTTTCGGACTGCATCTCAATGTTTCTGCAGCCGGTTTTCAAGTCAACAGTTCTCAATTCGATGTATTAAAAGGCTGCAATGTTCCCATCGCCCTTTCCGACGCCGCCTGGAACCGGACCAGCGGCAAATTTCTGGTTGTGGAGGCAGAGCGAACCAATGCGCCTGCCCGGCTCACTGAAATTGATCCTTTGACAGGTGCTCGGGGGCGAACCATGGATTTGCCCAGAGCGGCCAAACGCGTGGTCGTCTCGGACGACGGCCAGGTGGCCTGGCTTGCCTCCACCGCAAATACTTTTCAACGAATAGATCTGGCGGCCTGGCATTTCGACCGCGAGTATCCAATCGATGTCTTGAACACCAATGCGTTTGCATTTGAAATCGCTGTCCTGCCTGGAGACTCTGAACGCTTCGTCGCCGCAATTTACTCAAATATGTCGTATAAGATGGTTCTTTATGATCATGGGCAACCGCTTGCCAAAAGCGCCACACTGCCAGGATCGAGCGACATTACAGCAATTGTCTCGGGACGCGCTGGTGAGGTTTTCTGCCAGTCCTATGATTATTTGAGCCGGTTCCTGGTTGTCTCAAATGGAATTGCGTTGGATCGGGCGGTGTTTGTTTCTTATTCCTACGGGTCGAATCCCAACCTGTTTTACGAGGACGGCAGGCTTTTGCGGGGGACGGGAGAAATGTTTTTGTCTGACACGCTGGAAAGTGCGGACCCATTTCCGACAACTCCCACCGTCCTTGGCATCCTGTGCGTGGACGTGAACAAGGCCTTGTTCGTTGAAGGGAATCTTCTTAAGGCTTACGATCTGGCAAGCCATCAGGTGCAAGGCTCACACTCCTGTCCGGATACATCCGGATGTGCGCTCCGGTTCATGCGCTGGAGTCAGAGAGGTTTTGCCACCTTCATTCCCGGCCAGTCGCTCACCATATTCCAAACGCCGCTTTTAACCACCAACCTGCCGGACCTGGTGGTAACGGTGCAGGCGCCCGCACATGCTCTGCTGCCCTCCGATGGCGCGATCGTCAACTTCAACTGGGAGTTTGGAATCACCAACCACGGGTCTGGAATCGCACCAGCGGTCAAGATCAGCTTGAATGGCGGCGTTCCTCAGAACCTTGGGACCCTCGCGCCAGGCGAAGGCACTTCGGTCACCATTCCATCAGGCAGTAACGATACGGGAATCGTTGGAGCCATCGCCACAGTAGAATCCAGTCTTCCAGACTCAAATCCACAAGACAATGTCGTCAAGGTCGTTACTCGTGTTGGAAAGCAGGAGATGCCCTCGGCGCACCAGTTGATTCTTGGCATGACCCATTTGATCGCCTCCCCGAGCGGGGACCGCCTTTATGTGGCGGTCGCCAAATCTGCTGGCGAGCTGGTTGATGGTGTCATGGTTGTAAATCCGGAAACAGGAACGGTGGAACAGATTCTGCCGATCGGGCTGGATCCAAAGCATCTGGCCATTTCGTCTGATGGAAGCCATCTATACGCCCTGCTTGGCACCAATCAACTGGTCCGGTGGAATCTGAAGACCAGCACTAATGATCTTTCCATCTGTTTTACCAATGAAACCGTGCTTGATTTTGCGCCTGTTCCAGTATCCCCCCATAGCCTCGTGGTCGCCACCTCGGCGAGAATTGCAGTTTTCGATGACGATCAAATGCGTCCTGTGGTATATCGGGGCTCGATTGATCGCCGCTATCTGGGATACGCCGGCGGCAACGTATGGGTTGCGGAACCCGGTATGTTGAAATCGTTCGCTCTTTCCTCCTCCGGTGTATCGCAAATCTCATCCAGAACATTTAGTCTTGTCACGGATTACTATCCATTCGCGAGTGATGGAACCACTCTTTTCTTCTGTGGTGCCATTTTCAACACTGCCACAGGATTTCGACGTGACATGTCGATGGGGGATCATTTTTGCGTTGACGCCGCCAATGGCTGCCTCTTCACCCAGGTGGGGAATACCATGCGCAAGTTCTCGTTGGAAGACTATCAACTGTTGGGCGAACAATGGTTTTCCCAGTCAAGCGGGGCGTCCCTCTACGATCCCGTGCGGTGGGGCAAGGACGGGCTGGCCGTCCGCGCTGGTCAGCAATTGCTCATGGTCCGTTCGCCGCTTGTTCCCGATGCGACCAGAGTGAACCTGAGTGTCTCCATCACCCCGCCCGTCGCACCGATTCCCTACGAAACGGCGGAGTGGTCGATCACGCTGACAAATAATTCCGACCAGGCCGCCCCACGCACGATGCTTACAGTCAACATGGGAGATCTTCGCGATATTCAATACGAGGGATCCTACTCCTATCACTTCTACTCAACGCTTCTCTATGACGCGGGAGACATGCCTGCGCATGCTTCTGCAACGGTCAAAATACGCGGCTGGAGCTATGAGAAATACATCACCTTTTCCGCCAGCGTTCAAACTGCCGCCACCGACACCAACCCCAACGACAACACCGCCACGGTTTCCGTGCCGGTCTTCAATCAGCCGGTGGATTTGAGCATGCGCTTGATCTCAGCGCCGGAGCAGGTGCAAGTGGGCGAGGAATTTGATGTCACCTTTGCCCTTGCCAATGCCGGCCCCGGTCCCGCCATGCACGCCGCAATGCTGCCAAAGGCGACGAAGGGCCTTCAATTCCTTGGTGTCGTGGGCAACACTTTTCCCACAAATGAATACGCACTGATTCTGGGCACCGTCGAAGCCGGTGAAACCAAAACTGCGGTTCTTCGATATAAGGCCCTGGAGCAAGGCCTTCTTCCTGTCTCTGTATCCAGCTATGATGGTAATGTCCCGGATCCGGTTTGGACAAATGACCTACGCACGGCTTTTGTCTATGTCTCCCCAGATCAGAGCAATCCATCGCTCACAGAACTTCTGCTTCCGGACAGCTCGATCACAGCCTGGGATCGATCGCGCCAGGAGGTGCTCGCCATATTCCCTAACAACTCCTCGTCGCTATTCATCCTGAACCCTGCCAGTCTGAAGCCAGTGAGCGAGATTCCATTGCCCGGTGGGGCGCAATTCATCGCGCCGTGCAATAACGGCACACATGCCTGGGTTTCACTGGCCGCCGGCTCCGCAGTGAGAGTCAACCTCGAAACCGGCGCTCTGGACCAGCAGTTTGCCTATGACCCCGCCCAATCTCCCGTCTATTCAATCGCCACGCCTCCCGGCCAGTCCAATATTCTGGTGGTTGCCTTGGACCCTGGTTGCCGCGGGAATAATCATCTGGAAGCCTTTGATAACGGTCGGCGGCTGCCGAATGGATACGGACCCCTGGGCTGGTCCGGAGGCGGGGAGCCCATGCTCTTCACGCCCGATGGCCGGCTCTTTATGGCCTCCTCCCAAATTCTCAGGGAGCTCAAGGTCACCCCGGATGGACTCGCGGAAGTTCAGCGTTTGGACTCCGCCGGACTCTATTCAGATCTGGCCCTCAGTTATGCTTCCAGCCGGCTATTTTTTGCCTCCGGGAGGGTTGTCGATCTTAGTACCTCTGTGATTGATGACGGATTGTTGAATTCAGCCTTGCTCGTTGCAGATGATGAAACGGGCTTTGCATACTCGGCAACCGGAAGCCGAATTCTCTGGGGGGGGGCGCCGATGACGATCAGCCGTTTCGATGCCGCAACCCTTGCCTTGCAATGGCGCCAGGAATTTCCAATACCATACTCCGATATCAGTCGCATCCTCCCCATGGGAACGAATGGTTGCGCCATCATCGGAAACAAGGTCTGGCTGTTGCACCCGGAACAAATGGGGCCCGCAAAACCCGACCTTGGACTGGCGCTCTCGACCGGTTCGATCGCCCCTGAAACGTCCACTCCTTTCCCAATACAAGTGGCGATCACAAATAAATCCCCATGGGCGTCATCACAAGCCATGTTGTCGCTTGAGTTGCCCTCAGGACTCGTTTTTGCGCCGGGAAGCGCTTTTGACGGCACCAACTCCGCAACAATTGACCTGGGGCTGGTTTCTCGCAGCACAAACCTTACATTTCTCGTGTCGGCCCTCACGAATGGCTTGTTCGAAATTCACGCGGCAGTGACAAACGACCTCGTGAACCTTGCGCCTGCGGACAACCACCAGGAGCTGCTCGTTCATGTGATGGCTCCGCCAGTCTTCCTCTTCGATGACACCGTGGTGCTCGACGGGGCTGCCTATCAGCATGCCGTCCTGGCTGGCCGGCTTTCCCGCCCGGCAATTAAGGATATCCGCGTTTCCTGGAACATTTCACTTCTCACTGCTCAAGCCAAAGATTTCTCGGAGACGTCTGGTGTTTTTCTGTTTCCCGCAGGCCAGACAACGGCCACATGCGCACCCATCGCAGCGCATTATCTGCCACAGCTGGACAAAACTGCGATCCTGACCTTTGCCTCCAGCGATGTGTCTCTGGCTCGCAGCAATGCGCTGCTGACCATCCTTAACGATGACTTTCCCCAGGTGAGCGTTACAAATGTCACTGTTATCGAGGGAAACTCAGCGATCACCAATGCCGGATTCAAAGTCACCCTGTCCGCGTCGGCCCCATTCCCTGTCGATGTGCGCTTCCAAACCTCACCCGGCAACGCGACTCCGGATTTGGACTACATTTCACGTCAGGGCTGGCTCCACTTCAATCCTGGCGAAACGGTCAAAACCATTTCTGTTCCCGTCATTGGCGATACGATTTACGAGCCCAACGAAACGGCCAGTTTCGTGCTGCTGGAAGCGGTCAATGCCGGTTTCGCATCCAGCCAGGGATTGTTGACAATCAAGAACGACGACAGACCATCCCCTTCGGTCCTCTCGATGGCAGCGAATACTGGCGGGCTCCAGATCCGCTTTCAATCCGAGCCTGGCGCCATTTACCAGGTGCAAACCCGCACCAACCTGACGACCGATGGCTGGCACACGCTGCCCGGAACGCTCCAGGGCGATGGCAGCCAGATGGCCTTCCCTTTATATGTGCCAATGGGTGACTCCGCTTTCTTCAGAGTGACCACCAAATAAGTGGCGCAGGCCGCAGGGCGGCCGGACCCTGTTATTGTTCGACCGCCTTATAAAAGCGGCGCGGGTGTTTTGCTGCGTCAGGGTCCACATATTGGAGCGATCCCGACACCGGCGGATTGGTGCAAATGGGAGCCCACTCCATGAGATTCGTCGAGGTCATGATCACAATATCTCCATGGCCATCCAGTTGATTGATTTGGAAGACAAATCCTTCGCTGGACAGATGGAAGGCGCCCGCAAACGCAGGTGCCGATCGGAGCACCTTGAGCATGGCTCCGGCATTTGTGACGGTTCCAAACGAATTGCTTGCGATGCAGCTATATTTGCCTGCATTTTGAGCAGAGACATTGGTCAGCGCCAATGTGACATTGGTGGCGCCCTCGAGGTTGACGCCGTTGAACTGCCATTGGTATTGCAGCGGGAATGCTCCCACCAGGCCGGAACCCATCATGACCGTCGCGCCGCTTTGAGCCATCTGGTTCACAGGTTTTATTACCGCCCTTGGCGCGCCGTTGTTGATCAAAACTGCGGCATGTTGATATGCGGCTGAGATGGCAACCACATTGCTTATATCATCGGGGATATGCGGCGTATAAAAGGAATATCCTCCTTTAAGGATCATCCCATCGTTTCGTAAAAAAAGCGTGTATTCCTCAGGCATAAATATCGCGGAGTAACACCCCATTGACATGGCTGCGATATTCCCGGGCGCTTCATCGTCATAATTTCCGAAACTTCTTACGGTGCCATCGTTCAACAGCAAGCGTGCGGTTGTTATTGAAGCGGCAATGGATGCGATATTGCTGATCCCGGCGGGAACCTGCAGTTGAGTGGGACCATTCCCCCATTGCACAACACTTCCATCCTCTTTCACCGCAAATCCGTTGCAAGGACTGGCGGATAGCGAGACCACATTGCTTAGTCCCGCTGGGATATTGAGTTGATTGCTTGCATTGTCACCCCAACCCATTACCGTGCCATCACTCTTCAGGGCAAATGTGTCATTTCCCGCCGCCGCGATTGATATGACATTCGATAATCCATCAGGAACACTTGTTTGTCCGTATGCGCTATCCCCCCACGCCGCCACGGTTCCGTCAGATTTCAATGCCACTGTGTGATATAGTCCTGCACTGATGGCTATGACATTGCTCAAACCGGCCGGCATGTTGGTTTGTCCGTAAGTGTTCATGCCCCAGCAAACGACAGTGCCATCCTCTCGCAGACCTATGGAATGAGTTGCTCCCGCCGCAATAGCCGTCAAATTGCTCAGTCCCAATGGAATTGAATAACGTGGATGAGAGGCATTCCAATATTCCCGGACAGCGGTATTATTGATTTCCAATATTGCATCGGAACTGAGTACAGAACCCACTTCATTGCTGACGAGCACACTGTAATTACCGGCATTGGTGGATTGCAGACCCGCAAGCGAAAACGAGTTGTTTGTCGCTCCCGGAATGTCGATCCCGTTAAAACGCCATCGATATTGGAACGGACTGGAGCCCTTTGCGGCCACTGAAAAACTGGCACTTCCGTCAAACACCGCTCCTTGGCTTGCGGGCTGCGCTGTTATTGAAGGCGCGGCCGGAGTGATGGTCAGCGTTATGTTTGAACTTGCAGCCAGGCCGAAATCATTCGTCACTACCACGGTATATTTTCCAGCGTTGGTGGACTGAACATTCACCAAGGAAAGCGTGGCATTCGTTGCCCTGAATAAATTGGTGCCATTGAAACACCATTGATAATTCAAAGGCGGCGTGCCCGCAGCTGTGGCCGAAAACACCACATTATTGCCGGCGTTGGTGGCAATGTCGCTGGTGAGGGAGGCGATTTGGGGCCCCGTGCCGCCAGGGGTGATCTCTATTTGATCCAGCCATCCCGTTCCACCTCCCATGAAAGAATGCACCGCATAGAGGTCCCAACTCACTTTCTGGCTGCCAGTGCCCACATAACACTTCGCCTGTTGCCAGTCCACTGTTCCGGCAATCGAATTTTGAATCGTGCCGTTAACCGAAAACGCCAGGCTATCCCAGAATGAGTCGCAATTCACTTTCCACCAGAACGTGAGTGTGGCAGGTCCTGCAACCGCCCCTTGAAGCGTGGACGGCATGGTGTCAGAGATGACTCCACTTTGGAGCGCTGAGACACCGTCGTGGGTCACATTGGTCTGCGGAAACCAGAACGAATTGGTGGTGGTCCAGGTTATTCCTGGTGCATCAAGAGCGTCCGTCAAATCGTTGGGAGTGTAAACTTCCAGCAGAGCATCGGAGCTCCGGATCGAGCCAAAATCATTGCTGATCACAACAGAATAAGCGCCCTTATCAGCAATCTGGATGTTGCTCCTTGTCAGCGAAGACACTGTTTCTCCTGCAAGGGGAGTGCCATTATATAGCCACTGATACCGCAGAGGTTCGGAACCCATGGCGCTCACACTGAAGGTTCCCTGCTGGCCCGAGAGGATGTGGAGATTGGCCGGCTGAATCTGGATGACCGGTCCGGAAGGGATCACTGCCAGTACGGCGTTGGAACTGATGCATTGGCCATAAGCATTGGACACCAGCACGCTATAGGAGGCGGCGTGGTTTGATTGAACATTGGTTATCGCGTAGGTGGCGTTCGTGGCCCCGGGTATGATGACCAGATTGGAACACCACTGATAACTCAGCGGGGGAGTGCCCGCAGCCACAACGTTGAATGTCACTTTGTTTCCAGCGGCAAAAGTCTGGTTTTGAGGCTGGGTCGTAATAAATGGAAGTGTGGGACCGGAGGTGAACGTGACCTGGTCAAGATAAGCCATGAGGGCATAATAAGATCCCGCCGACGTGCTGTTGACTGCCTTCCATGTAAGGGAGTGTGCTCCCGCCCCAACATAGAATGTGGCATTCCCCCAATTGGAACTGCTGTACTGTCGCCACGAGGCTTGAGCAACCGCATCGATCATGAATGTAAACGTCGCATTCATCGAATCCGCCCACCAAAAATTGATGGCGCCAGGCCCGGTCACTTTGGTTTGAAGAGTCATCGGACTGTTGTACGCCAATGGCCCGATCGCGGCTGCGGCAACGCCATCATGCGTATTGGTGGACTGCGCAAACCATGGCATCTGGCCGGAACTCGTCCAGACCAGGTTCGTGGCATCCAGGGCGTCGTATAAATCAATGACATTTAAGAATGCATTGGAGCTTGCAGTGATCCCATACTGATTGCTGGCGACAAGGGAATAATAACCCTCGTTTCCAAATTGAACATTGGTCAGAGTGAGAACCGAATTCGTTGCCAGGGGGATATTGGTCCCGTTGAATTGCCACTGGAAGGACAGCGGCGGAACTCCGCTGACGGTGGGTTCAAAAGTGGCATTCGAATTCTGAAAAATCGACACGTTCACCGGTTGATCATCGAAGAAGGGCGCCATATCCGTGACCGTCAATCTGGCCCCGGCGCTTCGCATCGTTCCAAACATATTGCTTGCGGCGAGCTGATAGACGCCCGAATCGGAGAATTGCACGTCATGGAGGGTAAGAGAAAGGCTTGTGGCGCCGGGCAGGTTCGTTCCGTTTTTCAGCCACTGATAAGTCATGGGCAATGTTCCCAAAACAGCCGGTCTGAAGGCTACATTGGTGTTCAGATAGACCTTCTGGTTGTTGGGCTGCCCAGGAAATGTCACCGGGCCGGTATTTACCATGGCCATGCTGTGATAGCCGCCGGCGGAAATCGCGGTGACATTCTCCAATGTCTCGGGGATATCCGTCTGGCCATTGTCATTCAGACCCCAGCTCATCAATGTTCCATCCCACTGAAGCGCCATGCAGTGTGCTGCTCCGGCGGCAATGGCCACCACCTCGCTCAAACCACCGGGGATGTCCGTTTGACCATATTCATCATCACCCCAGGCAACCACGGTGCCATCAGCCGTGAGTGCAAGACTGTTCGAACCGCCAGCGGCGATGGCCACCACATTGCTCAAGCCCGGGGGCACATCCGTCTGTCCGGAGGAACTCAAACCCCATGCAATCACGGTCCCATTTTTCTTCAGGGCGAGGCTGTGGCATCCCCCTGCCGCAATGGCTGCCACCCCTGTCAGATTTGTGGGAACCATTGCCTGCCCGAAGTTGGGAGAAGCACCTTGAGAGGTTCCCGCCCCCCAGGCGATGACGGTGCCATTGCTTCGAAGTGCCAGGTTGTGATACCAGCCTGCCGCAACGGCGATCACATTTGTCGCGTTCGCCGGCACCGCTGTCACCTTGTATGAAGAGGAACCCCAGGCGGTCACTGTGCCATCGTTTTTTAAAGCCAGACTGTGATACAAACCTGCGGAGATGGCCGAGGCATTCGTCAGCGTCGCTGGCACATTGATCTGGCCCCAGTTGTTGTTTCCCCATGCCTTGACTCTCCCATCAGGTTGCACGGCCAGACTGTGAAATCCGCCACCGGCAATGGACGTGGCGCATATGTTGTCGGGGAGAATGGATTGGCCATAATTACTTTTCTGACCGGTTTTCGTCTCTCCGGCTCCCCACAAAACAACATTCATTGCATCAAGCTGAGCCGGCTCGCTCGTAACACTTCCGTAATCATTGGTGACCACGAGCGTGTACGATCCGATTTGAACGGCTTGAAAATCATGAATCGCTAAACTGGCATTGGTTTCACCGGAGAGGGGGACGCCGTTATGGAACCATTGATAATTCAAAGGAGGCGTACCGGTTGCCTGGGCATTAAACACAACGTTAGAACCCAGGCTGACTGCCTGATTGGTCGGATTAAGAGTGAGGATCGGACCTGTTCCGCCCTCAATATAGGAGACCTGATCCAGCCACCCGCAATCAGACGAGATTCTATCTGGGGCGTGTTTGGAATAAGCCCAGGTCAGGGCATGCGTTCCAGGGATCAGATAATACTTATTCTGTTCCCAGGGCACGGACCCGGAAATGAGATCCGTTTCCACTCCATCCACGCAGAATATCAGTTCATTGACATCCAACATTGTCGATGCCGACCACCAAAACGTCAGTGTTCCGGGGCCGTTGACGGTGGTCTGCAGCAGGGAATTCTCTCCCGCGGCAATCGCACCGCTTTGAAGGGCCGCCACTCCATCATGCGTGATGGTGGATTCCATAAACCAGGGCTTATTACCGCTGGTGCTCCATGCCAGGTTCGTGGCATTCAACCCATCCGAAATATCCCACACATTCAGCCAGGCATTGGTGCTGATCGTCCATCCGAAAGCATTGGTGATGACAACCGCATAGGTTCCTTCATTGGCCAGATTGACCGCAGCCACGTTCAATACCCTGTTGGTTGCCAGGTCGATCTTAGCCCCATTGAACAGCCACTGGTAGCTCATCGGCAAAGAGCCGGACGCTTCGACGGCGAATGTCGCATTCTCATTTTCAAAACGGGTCACACCGGAGGGTTGAGCCGTAATCATCGGAGCCGCGTTTTCCACTGCCAACAAGGCGTTGGAACTTTGAACCGTTCCAAAGGCGTTTGACACCACGACGCTGTAGGTTCCTGCCTGGGAGGGTTGACAATTGGCGATCGTAACCTGTGCGTTGGTGGTGATGACGAAGTTTGCATTTTTGAAGAACCAGAGGTAGCTCATGGGCGAAAGCCCCGTTGTCGCGACGCTCAAAACCGCATCCGTACCGCGATACGCAACCTGGTTTGTCGGTTGATTTACGAGGGTGGGCTTAAGCATTTCGGACAGTGCAATGCTTTCAACCAGGTGGGTGTTATCGTTGAAATACCAGAGTTTGCGATTCTGACGATCAACGCCCATGACAGTGGATGCAACGGGCAGGTTATAAAGCTTTTGTCCAGAAGCGGCGTCAAAGGCATATCGATCACTGAACGCGGCCGTGCCATTGGTGGTGCAGCAATATATTTCTGTTCCGAATGTTTCCAAATCCAGCATATTTGTGTCATACGCAGTCTGCTTCCAAAACAATCTGGATCCATCCAGGCTCATGACGAGGTTGCGCGCATTATTAACAAACGACATGCTGCTCTGAACGCTGTTCACGTAAACAAAGTCGTTATTTTCGATATTGTGTTTGCTGATTTCGCCAGGCCAACTGAAGGAAGATGCATGATAATAAAAGCGCCCGCTTGGATCACATTCGCCATCCCCTTGTGACAAACTTTTCGCCGCAATGAATGTCCCATGGGCGGTGTCGATCACACTTGTAATACCCCCGACGTCATTCCCTTCGATAACGATCCGGCCAGGGAGACTGCCATTTACCATGTAAACATCAGTATTCAGCCAAAGCGATGCCACTTCCATCTGGGTCTTCAAATCGACAATGCGCGTTTGTTTTTGGCCCGGATTTGCCACATAAAGGCGGTCATCAAACCGGTTGATGCCCAGATCGCTGGGATTGATTCCAACGGGGATCACCTTCTCCGCAACGCCGTTCTGAGTGTTGATGAACAGCACTAACGCGTCATCAGCATTGCCACTGCCCGGGTGCAGCACATAGATATAATCGCGGTTGGGGTCCGTCACCATTTTCGAAGGCTTGAGATCGAACAATTGCAGCACAACGGGAATATGTAGCGGGGGCCCGTCCCCCGTTAAAGTGATCCCGTTCGTATAGAAGCCAGATTCGAGATGGGCGGTGTCGACACGGATGGTAACCGAGGAAGGAGTGGCGCCATTGGTGGACGATGCGGACAGCCACGGCTCTTCGATGACCAGATTCCACAACGTCGAAAATCGGGAGCCAATGGATAGGGATTGCTGGGGAATGGGACATCCGATCACGCTGGTAAAAGTCATTATTTGCGGGGATACCGTGAGGGCCGACGTCGTGAATGACCACACGGATCCAGTGACTGACCCGGACAAAGCCATGGAATCCACACGCCAATAATACGTCATGCCCGTATTTGTGATACTGGATAATGTGAAGACATTGCTGTGGGTTATTCCCAGATAAAGCGGGGATTGGGCGTCCGCCGCCGCCACGTCATCCCTGTTGGTACCCAGGTAAACTTGATACCCCCCTGTCAGCGGCTGGATTGTCCAGGATAACTGAGCCAGTGGAACACTTAGAACAGCGCCATTGGCCGGGGAAGGATTCAATGCCGGGCCGCTCACCGGGGCAATCGCATCCATCGAAAATATCGCCAGTTGGTTCGAAACGCTGTCAAATAGAAAGGCCTTTCGCTGATCCCCTGAAACAGCCATGGCCTGGCATGAAAACGGCCAGGTATAAATCGTTTGGCCATTTCGAACATTGAAGACGTGTTGAACGCCAAGGGCGAAATCGCCGCGAGCGGTTGTGGCATGGATTTCCTCACCCAGAGAACCAACTTCGATCAGATTGGTGTCATAAACATAACCACGCCAGAAAAGCGTGCTGGAGTCAGCGGATAAAACCAGATTGCGAGATCCGTACGGATGCTCAACGCTATTGGCCGTCTCGGTGGTCGTGTCATTTTCTATTTGGAACTTATGGATATGGGCGCTCGAGATGTTATCGTCACAATGGTAGTAACAGGTCCCACTGGAATCCATTTCCCCATCCCCTGGAGACATGGTCATGAAATATAACTCAAACGCTCTCCCCGTTGTGGTATCCACAAAGTTCACATTCCACCCTTGATTCCCTCCTTCCGTAATAATTCGTCCGGACTTTCCTGCAGTCACTTTATAGATGTCCACTCCGAGATTCAGAGACGGCAGCAGCGATTGAGTCGTCAGATCCACGACGTATGTAACGTTCTCGCCCCAACTGGCGATGTAGAGTCTGTTTTCGCCATAATGGATGGCCAGATCCGTGGGATATGACCCAATGGGGAGCGTTTTCTCGATGGTGTTATTGGTGGTGTTGATGAATAAGAGATTACCCTTTTGCCCGACTGCAACGGGCGCCTGTATCGCATAGATATATGGGCGCTGAAGATCGGCGGCCATTTTTACCAAGCCGCCTCCCGACACTGGAATCGGCGTGAATTGAGCTTGCACCGCTGGAATCCAAATCAGGAAGAAACCGAGGAGGAACGTAAGTAGTCTTGAATATGGAAGGTGGAACGCGGATCTCCACCACAAAGTCGCTTGATCAATGGATCCTTTGCGTGCATTGAAAGCATGATATTGAGCCATCGAAACAAACGACAGAGCACCCTCGAACGTGGTGGCATCATTTCTCATATTATGAATTCATTTAAGCGCTCAATGTGCGTATATGTCAACGAACTAAAGACTGCATATCTTCGTTCAGGCGTAGGACAAAAATCTGACAATTGTGCAAAAAAGGCCTTTTTTTGATTGCAATATATATACTTAGACATATACTTTCCCCATGAACTCGATTTCTCGTGAATCGCTTTTGGCTCAAATCGCTCAAATTGAATCCATGGAGCCCGGCAAACTGTGCCTCATCCGGCAGGGGCCCAATGGGCCCTATTACAATCTCCAATGCCGCGAACAGGGCAAAAACGTCACTCGCTATATCCCCCGCGACCAACTTGAGCTGGCCCAGACCCACACCGCCAACTTTCAGCAATTCCAAGCCTTGGTTGACCAGTATGTCGAACTGGTGGCCACCCAGAGCCGCGCCCTGCGGGAAGGCCAGATTCAAAAAAAAACGAAACCGCCTCAATCGCACTCGCGCAAAACCAGAAAATCCAACAATTGATCCAAGGCTTTGCCAGCCAGAGTCCCGATGGTCCGGCCGTCCAGCAACTGGAGCTATTGATCCGCGCCGCCATCTTCAAGCCGGCCAACGAATTGGCGGGTGTGCTCTTCCAGCAGGCCGCCGACCGGATCGATGCCGCTTGCCAGCCCAAATCGGGCTGGGTGCGCAAGGGCCGGGTGGCGGTGAAGGTACAGGGGGTTTTTGGCATCTTTGAACTGATGCGGGATTCCTATTACCATGCGGGCCAGAAGCCGGGGTTTTATCCGGCGGATGCCGCCCTGGGACTGGAGGAAGGCTGTACGCCCGCCTTGGCCCGGCTCATTTGCCTGGAGGGGGCCGATGAAACCAGTTTCATAAAGGCCGAAAACCTCTTGCGGGAGACGGGTGGCATTGGGGTGGAGGGACGCCAGATTCAGCGGGTCATCCAGCGGATTGGAGAGCATGGGCCATGACTGTTTCAAAGACGCCACCCAAATCGTCGACTTTTACCATGCCCTCGAACATGGGGGGGGGTGATTGAGGCGCTGCTGGGCAGCAAACAACATCCCGAATACAAAGGCCGTCTTGAGCAGTGGGCCAAAGGACTGCTCAAAGACAAGGTCAAGCAACTCATCGAGAAGGCCCGGACCGAAGCCCTTGAGCAGGGCCGAGCGCAGAACGTGGAGGAGGCATTGGGCTATTTTGAGAGGAACATCCAGCGGATGCAGTATGGCACATTTCGCAAACAGGGCTTCTTTATCGGGTCAGGCGTCATCGAAGCAGGCTGCAAAACCGTCGTCGGGGCGCACTGCAAACAATCCGGCATGTTTTGGAGCGCACCGGGGCGGAAAACATTCTTGCCCTGCGCTGCATCCACGCCAGCCATCGCCTGGACGCGTTCTGGAAATACAGGCTCAATCAGAAAGCCGCGCGCAATGATGCTTTGGCTCTGGCCGCTTGAATGAAGAATTTTGTCTTACGCCCTCTTCGTTCATTGCTTGAGTTTTCTGTTGTTGACCTTGAGCGGTTCACAACGCGGATTCTCAAGTCACTCCCAGAGCTGTCAAATTCCGGGAGCCTCCCCGGCAAAGCCGGGAGAACTCCTATGGGATTAGATTGGCCACAACTAAGTATTGGCCCACCGATTGGCGGAAGACCTGAAATCGGGGTTTGATCAGAAACCCGGCACTACGTCTGGCGTAGTTGATTGTCTTGGACTCCCGATCTGCAACGGCAGCATTGGGTTATTTGGACGTGAACGCGTGCAAAACCTCGAGTAGTCGTCAGGGTAGTCGTGACATGCACACGTTTTCAGGAGCTTCCAACCACCTTCAATTAACTTCACATTTGCTGCTATCTCCACATTTTCAACCACTTACATGGGGCAATTGGAGTCGTCTGAAAGGTGCTGAATACACATAAAATCAACTACGGATCAGAAGGTTTCTGGTTCAACTCCAGACGGATGCACCACTTCTTCAACGACTTACATCTCCTCCCCGAAACCAAATGTTATTTTCGCATACAGCCATTTGAGCCCGTGTCCTGGAATATCTGCCTGTGTGTGGCGAACGATTTTGGCACGGGCCGCAGGAATGTCCGCCAGGTGATACCCAACCGCACCGACCATACCCATGCCACGGAGCACGTAAACATCCGCCAGGGGGTGGGGCGGGCACTCCGCTGCCCGCCGCGAGCCGCGCGTGCGCCGTGACATGGGGCGGGGACATCCACCCCATGAAAATCCCAAAAGAAATGGCCGCAAAAAGGCGCAAAACGCGCAAAAAGGAAAAGGAAATCCGGCACACCTGGAGGTCGCGCCCTGACAGGGCTTGGACATGTTTTGTCGCACGTAACCTGGGGCTCCGCGCCCGGCGCTCTCCACCCCAGGCTATAACATTCCGGCCTTACAGGCCGAAGACAAGCCAGGGCCAGAACGGGGACCATAAATGTCCGCCAGGGGGCGAACGATATTGGCACAGAGCGCATGAATGCCCGCCAGGGGGTAGATGACATGGTTGTTGGCAGGCGAGGCTAAAAAGCGCTACACCTGCCAACGTATGATTAAGCATAAGATTCCTACCACAAGAGG
>CAZIDG010000081.1:8917-19289 GCA_964538065.1 uncultured Verrucomicrobiota bacterium | reverse complement strand
TAATTGGTTGGAGAGGTGGCCGAGTGGCTGAAGGCGACGGTTTGCTAAACCGTTATAGGGACTAAATCCCTATCGGGGGTTCGAATCCCCCCCTCTCCGCCAGATATCTTCATATACTTCCACATCGTATTTCCCAGTTGATATGGTTCTATGTGTGGACGTTCAGTTGTAAACCCTCTTCGGCATCATTTGTCGTGTTCCGAGAAGATGTTTTATGCATCGGATCCATCTTCAATAGTAATAATATCCTCGAAGCCAGTGTCTTACGCTCATCGATAAATATTATCCGGGTAATATTGACTTTATAATAATACCCGGGTAAAAATGTGGGTATGGTGACGCCGAAACACAACTTGACCGAAAGCGAATGGAACCGACGGACACGTTGCACCGCGTTTTGCGGATCGAATTGCATCGGATCCGGCGAATTGGGTGAGGTGGCTATGAAGGTCAGGAAGGTGCTCGATCAGAATCAGAACGCGTCCATCCTGATTTTCGATGATCGCACAAGCGAGCTGATTGAAGTCGATTTTCGTGGCACGGTGGAGGATGTCTTGCGCACGTTGCCCGAGGGGCCAAGCGAAAGCCGCCCAAGCCCTTCTGTCATGGAAGGGAGCGTGTCAAGTGGACCGGGACGTCCGAAGTTAGGGGTGATCGGAAGGGAGGTGACGCTCCTGCCCAGACATTGGGAATGGCTGAATCATCAACCGGGGGGAGCCTCGGTGGCGCTCCGCAAATTGGTGGAGGAGGCCAGGCGTTCCAGCGCCGACAAGGACCGTATCCGTGCGTCCCAGGAGGCGAGTGACCGGTTCATGTCAGCAATGGCGGGCAACCTGGCTGGATTTGAGGAGGCGTTGCGGGCTCTGTATGCGGGTCACCAGGAGCGGTTCGATCATTGGACAGCGTCCTGGCCGGTCGATATTCGCGACCATGCCAGAAAACTGGCTGCGGTGGCTTTGGGCCGGTCGAGCGTTGCGGAATGATTCAAAGGGCTGCCTGGCAGGCGATATTACTTGCTCTGCAACGCTTTTTTGGCGGCAGCGATTTCCTTCATGCGATCGGGGGTGAGGACAGGCGGCTTGAGCTTCAGATCGGTAATGGCATGTGTGATGATGGCTGAGACGACTGCTCGTGCGACCCATTTGTGGTCGGCCGGGATCACGTACCACGGGGCCTCGGGGGTGCTGGTGGCGGCAATGGTCTCTTCATAGGCGGCCATGTAGTCGTCCCAAAAACCGCGCTCGGCGAGATCGGCAGCACTGAATTTCCAATGTTTTTCGGGATTGGTCAGGCGGTCGAGGAAGCGCCGTTTTTGTTCTTTTTTGGAGATGTTTAGAAAGAACTTAAGGATCAGGGTTCCGTTGCGAACCAGGTGTTTCTCAAAGGCATTGATGTCCTCGTAGCGGTCGCGCCAGAATTGCTTATCGCGTTTTCCGGGAGGTAGCTTTTGCCGTTCGACAAGTTCGGGATGAACGCGCACGACCAGTGTTTCCTCGTAGTAACTCCGATTGAAAATGCCAATGCGGCCTCTCTCCGGCAGATGTTTCATGTATCGCCACATGAAATTGTGGTCGAGTTCCTCATCGGAGGGTCGCTTGAAGCTGGCGACCTGGCAGCCCTGGGGATTCACGCCGGACATGACATGCTTGATCATGCCATCCTTGCCTGCCGCGTCCATGGCCTGGAAGATGATCAGGACCGAATAGACATCGTTGGCATAGAGCAATTCCTGGGCTTGGGCGAGGTCATTCAAATTCTGTTGAACCATGGCCTGGGCATGGTTCTTGAGATTGTCGCCGCACAATGCCTGGAACTCTTTGGAGGCCTCAAAATGGGTATCGTGGTCCTTGATGCGAAAATGTGATCCAGGCTTGATGCAAAACAATCGTGCGATCTTGGCGCGTTTCATGGTGGTTCAGGAATGCGGGGCGTTTTTTACAGCGTCGTTCAAGTCGTTGGTTTGTCCACACCCGGCCGTTGGAGCCTCTTTAACGCCGGGACGTAGGATGCTGACTGTGGAGGGAAGGTTGGCCATGGTCTGCATGACCTCGGCAACGGTCATAAAGAGGAATTTTGCACGTTGATCCTCCTGGGGCAGTTTGAAAAATTCCGTCGTCGACATCCAGTGACCGGATTTGCACAGCACAAATTCGTCCGGTGTCATTCGGACATCCTGTGGATCATATCCCTCCTGCCCGACAATGTAAGGGCCATTGGCATCTCGATCTGGAATTGAGGCTGCATTTTTCCAATGGCGCAGACTGATCAGCCGCGCATCCTGGTAGTCGTTGGTAATGGATTTGAGGTCAGCCTGTTTCATAGTTTCAACGCCAACATGCCACGTTTGGCGGCAGGTGGCAAGGATGCGCTGCTGCGGGCGATGAGGAAATAGGCTGGTTTTGTGTCAGCCTTGCGACTATTATGCACAAAACCAAGCATAACATGAGCACCACCATCACACGGCGTCGTTTTATACAAACCAACATAGCGGCCGCCCTGGCGGCTGCCGCTTTCCCCAGCATCATCCCCGCCTCGGCCCTGGGGCGTGAGGGCAAGACCGCGCCCAGCGAACGGGTGGTGGTGGGTTGCATTGGCAACGGACCGCAGGGCAGGGGTGTGATGGGAAACTTTCTGGGCCAGTCGATCTGTCAGGTGGTCGCTGTGTGCGATGTGTACAAGACTCACCTTGAGATGGCTCGCAAGCAGGTGAATGACCACTATAAAAACAGCGATTGTGCCACCTATCACGAGTTTGAGGAACTGCTTGCGCGCAAGGACATTGATGCTGTTTTGATCGCTACGCCCGATCACTGGCATGTTCCGGTGGCGCTGGCGGCGGCCCGCGCTCAAAAGGACATGTATTTGGAAAAACCGATGGGGTTATCCGTCCAGGAGGATCGATTGTTGCGCAAGGCCATTCAAAAGAACAGGCTGGTCTTCCAATTTGGCACCCAGCAACGCTCCAGCCGCCAGTTCCGACAGGCATGCGAGCTGGTGCGCAACGAAAAGATCGGCAGGCTCAAGAACATCTATGTTTGGAGTGCGGCAAGCCAGCCCGGCGGATCGACCAAACCCGGTCCCGTACCCGAGGGGCTTGACTACGAGCGATGGCTGGGACCGGCTCCTCAGACGCCGCATACTGAGGGGAAATGTGTCGATACTCCACCGGTTCAACCCTGGAAGACGTGGTGGTATAACTACGATTATGCCCTGGGGTTCATCGCCGGGTGGGGTGTGCATCCCCTCGACATCGCCCTGTGGGGATTTCCCGAAATGATGAGTGCTCCTTTCGATGTTGAAGGTAAGGCCATCATTCCCAAGGAAGGCGCCTGCAACACCTCTGTGGCCTGGGATGTCCAATTCTCCTTCGCTTCGGGGGTGCACATGTATTATCGGGGTACACGCAATGGTTTGAAGGAGGAGAATGACATGAACAACCTCAAACCATGGGGCGATCGATTTGGAAATTTGGTCGATCATGGAACCGTGTTTGAGGGGACAGACGGCTGGGTGGTTGTCGACCGCACGCAGATTCGCACCAACCCTGAGAAACTGCTCGAGGATAGGCTCGATGCCAAGGGGGTGCGGCTGATCGAGAGTTCCAACCACGCCCAGAACTTCCTTGAGGCCGTGAAAAAACGCGGCCAGGCCATCTGTTCCATTGAGGATGCCGTGGAGGCAGACATTCTGTGTCATGTCAGTGATATTGCAACGCGGGTGGGCCAGAAACTGACATGGGATCCACTTGAGCAAACCTTCCTCAAGAACAGGGAGGCCAACCAGCGATTGAAGATCCGCTCCACCCGGGTGCCCTACGCGGTCAAGTAAATCTGGAGAATCTCTCGATGGTCCACTGGAAGTACACACGTGTTTTGAGGCTCCTTATCGTATGGCTTACAGCAGGGTTGTCCTGCGGCTGGGGTCTTCTGGGTGCGGCTGGAGCGGCCGAGTATCCCGAGTGGTCAGGCATCTACCCGCATCTAGCGTTCTTCAACCAGGAGGATGAATGTGGCACGGGCGCCGTTGTGCCTTGGGGGGGACGCCTTTGGGTCATTACCTATGGGCCGCATTTGCCCAAGGGTTCCTCGGACAAACTCTACGAAATTGACCCAAATCTGGGGCTTGCCATCCGTCCGGAGAGCATTGGGGGGACACCTGCCAACCGGATGGTGCACCGCGAATCCGTGCAGTTGTTCATTGGACCTTATGTCATTGATCGGAATCTCAAGGTGAGGACCATACCTTATGATACAATGCCCGGACGGCTCACAGGCAACGCCCGGCATCTGACCGATCCGGCTCATAAAATCTATTACGCCACCATGGAGGAGGGGTTTTACGAGGTGGATGTCCAATCGCTGGCGGTGAAGGAGCTGTATCCTGATGCCAACCACCTGACAAATCACGCGGGGGATTTGTTGCCGGGATACCATGGCAAAGGATTGTATTCAGGGCAGGGGCGCCTGGTGTATGCCAATAACGGAGAGTTATCTCCCGAGGCGCAAAAGCGTCCTGACATCGACTCGGGCTGTCTGGCCGAATGGGATGGCAAGGACTGGCGCGTGGTGCGGCGCAACCAGTTCACCGAGGTGACGGGACCGGGGGACCTTTTGGGAAATGCCGATCCCGCTCACGATCCCTTGTGGAGCGTGGGCTGGGACCACCGTTCGTTACTCTTGACGGTGCTCGATGAGGGACAATGGCATTGCTTCCGGTTGCCCAAGGCCACCCACACGTATGATGGTGCCCATGGCTGGCATACGGAGTGGCCCCGCATTCGCGACATCGGCGAGTTCGATTTTCTCATGACCATGCATGGAATGTTCTGGCGGTTTCCAAGGAATTTCTCCGCGTTGAACACCTCCGGAATACGGCCGCGCTCCACGTACCTCAAAGTCATTGGCGATTTCTGCCGGTGGAACGACCGGCTCGTCTTTGGCTGCGACGACGCCGCCAAATCGGAGTTTCTGAACAAACGCGCGGCCAAGGGTAAGCTGGCGGGGCCGGGACAATCCCAGTCCGGCCTTTGGTTCACCGATCCCGGCACTCCAGGCCGCCTCGGCGCGCCTCTGGGACGGGGCGCGGTGTGGCTGCGCGATCAAGTGCGCGCCAACACCTGGTCGGATCCCTTTTTATTTGCAGGTTTCATGCGCCGTGCGGCGCATCTGACGCATCAAGGATCAGAGCCCCTGCAATTCGAGTTTGAGGTGGATCGGCAGGGAACCGGCCAATGGGAGTGGCTCCAGTCGATTGTTGTTCCGTCCAAAGGCTATGCCTGGATCGAGTTTCCCTCGGACATCAAGGGGGAATGGATTCGGGTGCGGACATCGAAGGACGGCACCGGTGTTTCGGTGTTTTTCACCTATGCCAACATGAACCGCCAACCCGCCACGCCGGATGCCCTGTTTGATGGACTGGCAAAGCCAGCCGACGCCTCATTCATGGGTGGTCTGGTGCGCTGCCAGGGAAACAATACCCGCACCCTCCACATGGCGGCGGAGTCCATTGAGGGACGTTCCCGCAAGGATGTCGGGTACTATGAGCTGAATGAATCCATGAATCTCCATAAGGTGAACGATCCCCGATTGCATGCCTGGCTCAAAACCAACGCTGCCATTCCCACGGGCATTCTAAGTGTGGATGCCGCCTCGGTGATCTACGTATCCGATGACGGCCATCGCTGGCGTCTCCCCAAGGGGGATCCTGCATTCGACGACCTGACCGGCATGGGACTGTCGCGTATCGACCGGGAGGTTGTGACGGAACGCGATCTCTTCAATTGCCATGGCACCTTCTATGAATTGCCCGCGGACAACGCTGGCGGATTCGCCAAGGTGCGTCCCATCACCAGTCACCAGCGACGCATCACCGATTACTGTTCCTGGCGTGGCCTTCTGGTGTTGACGGGCATTCAGGGCGGGCAGGGGAATCGCCATGTCATACGTTCTGCAGATGGCAAGGCGGCGGTGTGGGTGGGCGCAGTTGATGACCTGTGGCAATTGGGCAAGCCCGTGGGGAGGGGCGGTCCCTGGAGCAAAACATCCGTCAAGGCAGGCGTGCCATCCGATCCGTATCTGATGACAGGTTATGATCAAAAAACGCTGTCCCTCTCGCACCAGGGCTCGGAGACGGTTTCGATGACCGTGGAAGCGGATATCACGGGCGAAGGCGATTGGGTGATATATCGCTCGTTTGATGTGCCGCCTGGTAAAACAACCAACCATGATTTTCCCGCTGCATTTCAGGCCTATTGGATGCGTATGACATCCGCCGCGGATGTCGTTGCCACGGCCCAACTGGATTACCGATAAAGTACGAGCATGCTGTGAACCATATTCACGGTACCCACTCTGATATGGCGGGGATGAGAAAAAGATTCTGTCTTTTTATGGGGAACCTGATGAAATGAAGTCGATGTCCAATAATCCAATGATGAATACGAACATGATAAAACACCAAAAGAGCAGTCATCATTCGACGTCGCTCACGCGGCGCAAGTTCCTCACCCGGAGCGCAGCGGCGGCCAGCGCCCTGGCGATGCCGTGGTTGATCCCAGCCTCGGCGCTGGGGCGGGGCGGATCCGTGGCGCCCAGCGAACGCATCGTGATGGGCGGCATTGGACTCGGCGGGCGTGGTTCCTATGACCTCGGGGTCATGCTGGCCCACAAGGATGTGCAGTGGGTGGCTGTCTGCGACGTCGTGAAAGAGCGGCGCGAAGCAGCCAGGAACAGCATCGATACGGCTTACGCCAACAAGGATTGCAAAGCGTATAGTGACATGCGCCAGTTGCTCGAACGAACGGACGTGGATGCCGTCGTGATCGCGACGGGCGATCGCTGGCACGCGCTGGCTTCGGTGTGGGCCATGCAGGCGGGCAAGGATGTCTATTGTGAAAAACCCGCCTGCCTCACGATGGCGCAGGGGCAGATGGTGGTGGAGACCGCCCGCCGGTATGGGAGGGTTTATCAAACGGGCGCCCAGCGTCTGAGCGAGCGTCCTCATGTGTTTGCCATTGAGATGGCCCGCTCCGGCCGGTTGGGGCCCATCCATACGGTTTACGCCGACTGTCGTTGGCGCGACGGTCTGCGTCGTGACTGGTTGCCGGCGGAGCCTGAACCTGCCAAGGAGGAGTTGGACTGGGATCTCTTCCTCGGCCCCAGTCCCTGGCGGCCCTTCAACCGTGGCTACCTGAGCTCCGGGTGGTATCGCTTTCATGATTTTGCGACGGATGTGGCCATGTGGGGCGCGCATACGGTGGCGCAGGCCCTTGCCGGGCTCGACATGTCCAACGTTACCTCAATCGACTTCGAGTATGCCGGGCCGGACGCCACGATGGTGACACGGTTGTCTTCCGGGGTAAAATTGGTGCTCTACCGCGTCAGCGGCTCGGTGTGGGATCCGTGCGAGTACTGGCATGGCGCCTGCGGGGAACGGTTTGAGGGTCCCGAAGGCTGGACCGCTGCCGCCGATGGATATTCCAAAACCGATGTCTCATCGCCAGAGCTGATGCGCGACTACAAGAAAGTGCTCGCAGAATACACGGCCCGGACCCAGCGGCCGCTGGACCACGTGAGGGATTTCCTGGATTGCATTCGGTCGCGCCGGGCTCCGGTGGCGAATCCTGAAGTCATGTACCGTTCCATGTGCATTTGCCTGGCGGCTGACATCTGCGGACAATTGAAACGCAACCTGAAGTTCGACCTCCGCAAGGCGGAGTTTATCGGCGATCCCGAAGCCAACCGGCTGCGATTACGTGCCATGCGTGCCCCCTACACGGCCTGATGCAAATCCATTACGATATCCACCCATGAAATCGATTTTATTCACCTTCCTTCTTCTGGTGGGCACTGTTTTCGCCCAGGAAGACAAATTCATCGGTCTGCTTAAGTCAGACGCGCCCTTGAAGGACAAAGCCGACGCCTGCCAGGAATTGGCTCACATCGGCACTGGGGCGGCTGTGCCCGTGCTGGCATCCCTGCTCACTGATGAACAACTCTCCCAGATGGCACGGTTCGCCCTCGAGTCGATTGCTGATCCCTCCGCGGATGCCGCGTTGCGCGAAGCTCTCGGCAAACTCAAAGGCCGGTCGCTTGTCGGTGTCATTCACAGCTTGGGCGTCCGCAAGGACACACAGGCCGTTGCGCCGCTCGCCCAATTCCTGACTGATCCCGATCCATCCGTGGCTCAGGCCGCGGCGCGGGCGATGGGTCGCATGGGTGGCGCGGCAGCCCCGGCGCTGGAGCGCGCCGTATCCGGCGTTTCCCCTGCAAGCCAACTCGCTGTGTGCGAAGGGTTGCTCCGATGTGCTGAGACGATGTCCGGCGCTGAGGCCACGGCCATCTACGACAAGCTGCGCGCGCTGCCGAACCTGCCGCACCATGTGCGCGTGGCAGCCTTGCGTGGCGCGATCCTGAGCCGGGGTGCCCATGGCGTGCCGCTGCTCGCCGAGGCCATTCGGACCGAATCCTACGTGCCAGCCGCCGATGCGAATCGGATTTCCATGGACCTCCCGGGTGCGGAGGTCACGAAGGCGCTGATCGGGGAACTTGGGGGGGCGAACGAGGATAAACAAATATTGCTCCTGCAAACACTGGCCCTTCGAGGCGACACCACCGCGGTGCCCGCCCTGATCCCGCTGGCGCAGACCGGTTCAGTCAATCGGCGCATCGCGGCGATTCGCAGCCTCGTCCAGCTTGCACATCCGTCGTCGCTGCCAATCCTGGCCGCGTTGGTCAAGGATCCTCAGCAGACCGTGGCGAGCGCGGCTCTGACCGGGTTGACCGGTTTTCCCGGCAAGGAGGCTGAGGAACGAATCCTGGCCTTGCTGCAGGAGCCGGAAGCGAAAATCCGTACCATGGGAATTGAGGCGGTGGGCCAGCGATGCATCATGAGCGCGTTGCCCACATTGTTAAAGCTGGCCAGTGATCCTGATGCTGGTGTGGCGCGTGCAGGTTTCAAGGTCCTGGGTGAGCTCGGTGGGATGGAGGAAATTCCCGGCATGGTGGAGGTCATGTGCCAGACCAAGGCCGTTTCACCAGCCGAATCGGCCCTGGAGGCAGTTTGTGCCCGCGAGTCCGACAAGTCGCTTGTCTCAGACAAGCTCCTGCCTGGCTTTGCCAAGGCCGAGGGCGAACCCAAACTCGCGTTGTTGCGCCTGTTGGGCACAGTCGGCAGCCCCAAAGCGCTGGCCGCGGTGCGCGGGGCGGCCGCCGAATCAAATCCGTCCGTCAAGGAAACAGCGCAGCAAGTACTATGCGACTGGCCTTCCGCCGAGGCGTTGGCCGACCTGGCGAAGATTGCCAGGGAAACTGCGGATCCGAAGATCAAGCAACTCGCCTTGGGCGGCCAGGTCCGCTTGATTCCGCTGCAGGCCGTGGCCGACGCTCAGAAAGTTGAACAAATCAAACAGATCCTTCCTGCGCTCGAACGCCAGGAGGATAAGAGGCTCGCTCTAGCCGCTCTTGGGAACCTGCCGACGGCCGGGTCGCTGGCGCTGATCCGCCCGTACCTTTCGGGCGAAGGATTGAAGGAGGAAGCGAGTGCGGCTGCGGTCGCCGTGGCGGAGAAAATCGTGGCCAATAGCCCGGGGGACGTGGCCGAAGCGATGCAGCAGGTCCAGACGGGCAACAAGGAACTTGCCGAACGTGCCCGAAATGTGCTGGCGAAGGTGCCGAAGGACGTGATCGAGGCGGGCTTCACTTCCATTTTCAATGGCAAGGATTTGTCCGGTTGGGACGGCAAGCCGGGTTGGTGGACCGTTGAGGACGGGGCGTTGACCGCAGAGAGCACGACGGCCAAGCCGTGTGCGGAATGCAATTACCTCGTCTGGCGTGGAGGCCAGCCTGCCAATTTCGAGTTGATCGCCGATTTCCGGCTCAGCGGCCAGGGCAATTCTGGCATTCAGCTCCGCTCTAAAGCTCTGCCTAATTGGGACACCTCGGGTTATCAAGCCGACATGAGTGGCGACGGCGGTCTGGTCGGTTTTGTTTACGAGCACACGCGCGGGCTGATTGCCGGGCGTGGTGAACAGGTGACGATCGGAGGCGACGGGAAACGCGAGGTGCAGAAGCTTGGGGATGCCGCTGAGCTCCTCAAAATCTACAAACCGGAGGACTGGAACACCTATCGGATCATTTGCCGCGGCCAGGAAATCAAGCTGTACGTCAACGGTACCTTGATGTGCCAGTTCACCGATCACGATGAGAAACAAGCGGCGTCAAAAGGCGTCATTGCACTCCAGATGCATCCTGGGCCGCCGATGAAGGTCCAGTTCAAGAATATCCGGTTGAAGGAATTGTAAGACGTCCGATCCTCGCACTGGGTAATTGATATTCCTTGATCACACACGCTGGAGCCGCGCTCGGCGGCCGGC